>NZ_JCANTA010000035.1:0-48871 GCF_059570575.1 Streptomyces sp. CNX435
GGCAGCGCGAAGGTGCGGGTGGTGTCGCAGAACGGGGCGGCGGTCTCGGAGTCGAATCCGGGGTTCATCGAGGTTCGCTGGGACGGTATCGCCAAGACCTACCACGGTGAGCAGGACCGTTACGACGAGAACGTCAACGGCGGCTGGTGGCGCACCGGGGATGTCGGCTACCGCACCCGTGCGGGCTGTCTGCACATGCTCGACCGGGAGATCGACACCATCCCCGGTATCGGCTCCAGCCTGGAGATCGAGGACACCGTCCTGGACCGGCTCGACGAACTCGTCGAACTCGTCGTCGTCCAGGGCCCCGACGCCGAGCCCGTCCCCGTCGTCTGCACCCGCGACGACAAGCCCCTGACCCCCGTCCGCTGGCAGCAGGCCACCGCCGACTACCCCCAGCTCGGCGCCCCCGTCCACCTCCCCCTCGCCGAACTCCCGCGCACCGCCACCCTCAAGACCCGCCGCGTGGAACTCTCCCGCCTCCTCCACGACCGCCTCGCAGACCGGCCCTGACCCATGCGCCCTCCGCGGACCGGGGCGCGCGGCGGTGTACGTCAGCCCGCCGCGACGGCGTCGGCCAGCAGCCGCTCGGCCTTGCGGACCAGCCCGGGGCGGGCGGCGGCGACGTCGGTCCGCTCGCCGGGGTCGGCGCGGCTAGGCGCCGGGTCCGTCCGGCGGCAGGGTCCACTCGGGGCCGCCCCGTGGCGGCGGCGGGCGGAGCTGCCAGGCGGCGGCGTCCGCGTTCGGCTCCCAGTACGGCACGTCCTCCGCGTAGCAGAGGCCGTAGGCCCAGTATTCGGGCAGCTCGTGGCACATGAGGTCGGGGTACGGCCCGATCTCCAGGCCGCCGTACGCGCCGTTGATCCGGGCCACGGCCTCGGCCCGGGAGAGGCCGATGCGCCGCACCATGACATCGGCGATGTCCCGGAAGAACCCCAGCATTCCGTCGTCGAGGCGCGTGGTGAATTCTTCCGTCATGATCCCGTCCGCGGTCGGTCGCCGGCCCCTCGGCGGCGGGCCCGGCGGGGATAGAGAGCGCTGTCTCGCGGTGGTCTCTCTCTCCCACACACAACCAGAAGCCGGCGAAACAGGGAGGCGGGAACGGCGACAAGGCCCGATGTTCCTGGAGACCTCGGCGCGGCGCAGGCGGCCGTCGGCTCCGGGCTCGCGAGAGTTCCCGTACGGGCCGGAAGCCGATCGGCGTTACAGGTGGTGTCTGAGGCGGGACCAGGTGAGGACGACCTGGACGCGGTCGGGGACGCCGAGCTTGGCCAGGATGCTCGACACGTGCACTTTCACCGTGTAGCGGCTGATCGTGAGCCGGTCGGCGATGTCGTCGTTGGACAGCCCGGTTGCGACCAGGTCGCAGATCTCGCGCTCCCGGTTGGTGAGGCTGCGAAGCGACTGCAGGAGTGTCAGGTCCTGGGCTGTGGGGAGTTCGGAGCGGAACACCTCGATCATCCGGGTCGTGGCCTCGGGGGCGAGCACCGCCTGGCCCGAGGCGACGATGCGGATGCCGTCTCGCAGCCGTTCGCTGGGTGCGTCCTTGAGCAGGAACCCGCTCGCGCCCGCTTGCAGCGCGGCGTAGACATAGCTGTCCAGGTCGTAGGTCGTGAGGATCAGCACCCGGGTGCGCTGCTCGGGAGCCGCGCGGCCGACGATCCGCCGGGTGGCCTCGATCCCGTCCATGACGGGCATCCGGATGTCCATCAGCACAACGTGGGGGCGGTGCATCTCCACGGCGGACACGGCCTGTTGCCCGTTGGCCGCCACCGCGACCACCTCCAGGTCGGGGGCGGCGTTGACGAGCTTCACCAGCGCTTCGCGGAGCAGCTGTTCGTCGTCGCACACCGCCACCCGGACCCGGCTCACGACACGCTCCGCACCGGCAGGAACACCCGCAGCGCGAACCCGCCGGCCGGGCGGGGGCCGGCCTCGAACGACCCACCCACGATCTCGACCCGCTCGCGCATGCCGGCCAGTCCCATGCCCCCGGAGCCCTGGGCGGCCACCGCCGCCGGCCCGGTCCCCGCCGTGTTGGCGACCCGTACGGCAAGTCCTTCCGGCGAGTAGGTCAACGACACCTCCACGTCGACCGGCCCGGCATGCTTGGTCACGTTCGTCAGCGACTCCTGCACCACACGGTAAGCCGCCAACTCGATGCTGGCGGCCAGCACCCGCACGTCGCCGAGCCGCTCCAGCCGGACCCGTGGCCCGCCTTCCGGAAGCGAGGCCACCAGCTCGTCCAGCTGCGCCAGCCGTGGCGGCACGACCAACGGGTCGTGATCGGCACCCGACGGCCCTTTCCGCAACACCCCGAGCAGCCGCCGCAGTTCCGCGAGCGAGTCGCGTCCGGTCTCCGCCACGCGCCGCAGAGTCGCTCGCGCCTCGGCGCTGTCCCCGCTGTCGGCCGCCGCGTCGGCATCCAGCACCATCGCGGTCATGGAGTGGTTGAGAATGTCGTGGAGCTCGCGCGCCAGCAGTGCCCGTTCACGTTCCGCGGCCTGCCGCTCGAACAGCTCGCGTTCCGCCTTCAGGCGCCTTGAGTACGCCTGCAGCTCACGGATCCGCTGACGTTGGCCCGCGCCGAGCCGGCCGATCAGCCAGAAGCCGAGAAAGATCACGGTCACGACGACGAACGCCGCACCGTGGACGACCAGGTTGGCGTCCTTGGTGAGCAGGCCGTGCACCAGGATCAGGACCAGCACGCCGAGCCCGAAGGCGACGCCGAGCCGCTGGTGGCGCGGTGGGCCCCAGGCGCCGAGTCCCGATACGGCCACGACGACCCCGACGAAGACCGGCTGGCCGGTGACCGCGAGCACCAGCTCGATGCCGGTCACCCCGACCAGAACGGCGAGCGGGAATCGCCGGTACCAGACAAGGGCGAGCGACTGCGCGAAGGCAAGGGCGAACAGCTGCCAGCGCGCCTCAGGACCGCCTGCGACCGTGACCACCCAGGCGACCAGGCACGGAAGCAGGACGAGAAGACCATCGCTCATCCACTCCAGGCGGGGGCGACCTTCGGGCGGTTGGTCCGCCGGCCGCGGTGCCCGCCGCCCGGGCCTTCCGCGGTGCACTCGAATCGCCACATCCCCCTCCCCCGGCAGCGCGATCACGCCGAGGTCCCCACAGGGTGCGGCGTGCCAGGAGTCTAGGCAACCCACGCACAGGTCCCGGCCGTGTCCCGTGTTCGGCCTGTTCACGGCTCTGGGCGTGCGGCAGACGCGTGGGGCAGATCGTGGTGGATCGGGTGGCGGCCGCCGGTGAGGGGGTGGCCGTGGCCGCCGTAGCGGGTGGCGACGATCTCGGCGGCGATGGACAACGCCGTCTCCTCCGGGGTGCGGCCGCCGAGGTCGAGGCCGATCGGAGAGCGGAGGCGGGCGAGTTCGGCCGGGGTGAGGCCCGTGGTGCGCAGGCGGGCGAGGCGGTCCTCGTGGGTGCGGCGCGAGCCCATGGCGCCGACGTAGGCGACCGGCAGCCGCAGCGCCCGCCGCAGCAGGGGGACGTCGAACTTGGCGTCGTGCGTCAGCACGCACAGCGCCGTACGGCTGTCCGTCGGCGTGGCGGCGAGGTAGCGGTGCGGCCAGTCGACGACGAGTTCGTCGGCCTCCGGGAAGCGCGCCCGGGTGGCGAAGACGGGCCGGGCGTCGCAGACCGTGACGCGGTATCCGAGGAACGTGCCGAGGCGCACCAACGCGGCGGTGAAGTCGACCGCGCCGAAGACGATCATGCGGGGTGGCGGGGCGGAGGACTCCACGAGGACGGTCAGCGGCTCGCCGCAGCGCGCCCGTTCGGCGCCGATCTCCACGGTGCCGGTCACGCCGCTGTCGAGCAGGGCCCGTGCCTCGGCGGCGGCCCTGGCGTCGAGCGCGGCGCCGCGCCCGTAGGTGCCCTCGTACGTGCCGTCGGGGCGTACGAACTGAGGCCGGCCCAGCAGCTGGGCCGGCCCTCCGGCGATTCGGGCCAGGGCCGCCCGCTCGCCACGGGCGGCGGCGCTCAGTGCGGCGGCGTACACCGCGCGCTCCGCGGCGTTCGCGCGGATCGGGGTGATGAGAACGTCGATGACCCCGCCGCAGGTCAGCCCGGTGGCGAAGGCGTCCTCTGGGGAATGGGCGAAGCGCTCGCGATGGGCGACACCGGTCTGCAGGGTCTGCCGGCACAGCTCGTAGACGGCGCCCTCCACACAGCCGCCGGAGACGCTGCCGATCGCGGTGCCGGCGCCGTCCACGGCGAGCGCGGCGCCGGGTGCACGGGGCGTGCTGCCGTCGGCACCGGTGACGGTGGCGACCGCGAAGTCGCGGCCTTCCCCGGCCCAGGGCAGCAGTTCGGTGGCGAGGTCCAGCATGGGGTGCTCGGGGTCTCTTTCCGTCAGTCGGCGAGCTTGTCGGGCGTGAGGGGCAGGTCGCGGATGCGCTTGCCGGTGGCGTTGAAGACGGCGTTGGCAACGGCGGCGGCGGAGCCGATGGTGCCGAGTTCGCCGAGTCCGCGGGCTCCCACGGGAGAGAAGTCGGTGTCCGGGTAGTCGAGGAAGTGCACGTCGATGTCGGGCACGTCGGCGTTGACCGGCATCAGGTAGTCGGCGAGGTTGGCGTTGGCGATCCGGCCGGTGTCTCCCTCGACGTGTGCCGACTCGGCCAGCGCCGGGCCGATGCCGTAGACGACACCGCCGACGATCTGATTGCGTGCGGTCTTCTCGTTCACGATCGCACCCGCGTCCACGGCGGTCGTCATCCGGGACATCCGTACCTCGCCGGTGAGGCGATGCACCCGGACCTCGCAGAAATGCGCGGCATAGGAGGCGAACGCGTACGGCGACTTCTCGGGCGGGCCACTGGTCGTGCTGGCACCGACCTTCTTGGCCCGGGTCGCCGTGAGCAGCTCGCCCCAGCCGATCGTCTTCCCGCCGCCGGTGAGGTTGCCGTTCCGGTAGCGCACGTCCTTCATGCCGCGCAGCGGCGAACGCCGGTGGGTGACCGCGTGGTGGATCAGCGCGTCGACGGCGTCGTGGGCCGCGTCGCGCACCACGGGTGTGACGGTCGCCGTCGCTGCGGAGCCCTGCGCGCCGTAGATCGCACCCTCGCCGACGGGCAGCCGGGAGTCGCCGATCGCGGGCCTGATCCGGCTGAGCGGAACACCCAGTGTGTCGGCGCCCATCATGGCCAGGACCGTCCACATGCCGGTGCCGAGGTCGGCCGTGGCGGTGGCCACGCCGGCCGTGCCGTCTGCCCGGAACACCACGCGCACCGTCGTGGCGGCCCGCGAGGCCCCGAGTGCCGCGCCGGCCATGCCCATCCCGACGAGCCAGTCGCCGTCGGCGACCGCGCGCGGCGTCGCCTGCCGGCCGGCCCACCCGAAGCGCTCCGCCCCGGCCTGGTAGCACTCGTCGAGGTGCTTGCTCGAATACGGCAACCGCCCTTCGGGGTCGGACGCCAGTGAGGTGGTGAGGTAGTTCTTCATCCGCAGCTCGATCGGGTCCATGCCGAGCTCGATGGCCAGCTCGTCCATGGCGCACTCGACGGCGAAGGACCCCACCTCCTCGCCGGGCGCGCGCAGGATGGTGGTGGTCGGGAGGTTCATTCCGGCCGCGACCCGCATGCTGACGTGGAGGTTGGGGGTGGCGTAGCTCTTCAGCGTCGTGCGGGTGCCGGGGTCCTCGCCGATCGCCTGGGTGACCGACAGGTGTTTGATCGCGTTGAGCGTGCCGTCCCGGTGCGACCCGAGTGTGACCGTCTGGTGCGCGGCGGACCGGTGTCCCGTTGCGGTGTAGAGCTGCTCACGGGTGGTCGCGACCTTGACCGGCCGGCGAAGCCGCCGCGCCGCCGCGGCGGCCAGGTACGTCGGCGCCCAGGTGAAGGCCTTGCTGCCGAATCCACCGCCCACGTGCGGGCTGATCACGTGGACCTGCGCCGGTTCGACGGCGCACGCCGCGGCCAGTTCGGCGGCGTGCGCGGCGGGGGCCTGTGTGGCGCTGTGGATCGTGAGCTTATCGCCGTCCCACCTCGCCACCGCCGCATGCGGTTCCATGGGATTGTGGTGCCGCGGTGGATGGTTGTACGTGGCGGAAACCGTGACCGGACTCGCGTCGAGCGCATCGGCGATCGTGGCGACGCCGTCGGCGAGGATGTCGATCGGCCGGCCGAGCGGCAACGGGATCGGCGTCGGCGTGACGGCGTCGGCGATGTTGTCCTGAAACGAGGCGTTGACGGGGCGTTCGCCGTATTCGACCGTGATCAGCGCGGCGGCGTCGCGGGCCTGCTCGAACGTCCTGGCTACCACGAGCCCGATGATCTGCCCGTGGTAGTGCACCTCGTGGTCGCTCAGGGGTCGCCGCGTCTCGCTGAAATAGAGCGCCACGCCTGGCGGCTCACCGTGCAGCGGAAGTCGGTCGTCGGGTGTGTAGACCGCGAGCACACCGCGGGAGTCGCGCGCCGCACGCACGTCCATCGACCGGATGGTGCCGTTGCCGACGGTGGCCAGGACGAGGTATCCGTGCACGAGTCCCGCGGGGTTGTGGTCTGCGGCGTACTTCGCCGTGCCGGTGACCTTGCCGGGTGCGTCGATGCGGTTGGCGGAGGTCGCGAGCGGGGTGTTGGTCATGGTCAACCTGCCAGCTTCAGCAGTGCACGGACGATGGTGTGGCGCAGCAGCCGGGGTTTGAAGCCGTTGTACGGCAGGAGCCTGGCGCCGTCGGCGGCGTGCGCGGCGGCGGCGCGAATCGTGTCCTCACGCAACGGCCCGCCCTTGAGGGCGTTCTCGACGGCGGGCAGCCGCCAGGGTTTGGTGCCGACGCCGCCGGCGGCGATCCGCACGTCGGCGACGGCGGTGCCGCGCACGTCGGCGATTGCCGCGACGGAGGTGAGGGCGAACTCGTAGGACTGCCGATCGCGGACCTTCACGTAGACCGAGCGGCGGGCCCGGTCGAGAGGCGGCACGACGATTCCGGTGACGAGTTCGCCGGGCCGCAGCTGATTCTCCCGGTGCGGGGTGGCCGCCGGCAGCAGGTAGAAGTCGGCGAGCCGCAGGAGTCGCTCGCCGGCCCGGCCCTGGAGCAGGACCATGGCGTCGAGCGCGACCAGCGCGACGGCGAGATCGCTGGGGTGGGCGGCCACGCAGGACTCGCTGGTGCCCAGGATCGCGTGCATCCGGTTGTACCCCTCGATGGCCGCGCAACCGGTGCCGGGTTCACGCTTGTTGCAGGGCGTGGCCGAGTCGCGGAAGTATCCGCACCGGGTGCGTTGCAGCACGTTGCCGCCGATGCTGGCCATGTTCCGCAGCTGCGGCGACGCACTCTGCAAGAGGGCCTGGGAGATGACCGGGTAGTGGGCGACGACCAGGTGGTGGTGTGCGACCTCGCTCATCCGCGCCAGCGCGCCCAGGTGCAGGCCGGCCCTGTCGAGGCGGATGTCCCGCAGCGGCAGCCGGTCGATGTCCAGCACCCGCTTCGGGGCCATGACCTCCAGCTTCATCAAGTCGACCAGTGTGGTACCGCCGGCCAGGTAGGCCGAGTCGTCCCCGGCCGCTTCAAGCGTCTCGGAGACCGTGCGCGGAGCGGCGTAGGCGAACGGACGCATCAACGCCCACCACCCTTCTTGACCGCGGCGACGATGTTCGGGTACGCCGCGCACCGGCACAGGTTGCCGGACATGGACTCGCGGATCTCCTCATCCGAGCCGGCACGCCCCTCGCGGACCAGCGCCACCGCCGACATGACCTGCCCCGGCGTGCAGAAGCCGCACTGCAGCGCGTCACAGTCCACAAACGCCTGCTGCATCGGATGCAGCCTCCCTCCGCGCGCCAGCCCCTCCACCGTGGTGACCGGCCGGTCGCGCACGCTGGCCGCCAGCGTCAGACAGGACAGCACCCGCCGGCCGTCGACGTGCACGGTGCACGCGCCGCACTGCCCGCGGTCACAGCCCTTCTTCGTGCCGGTCAGCTCAAGCCGCTCGCGGAGCGTGTCCAGCAGGGTCGCGCGCGGGTCCAGTCGCAGCCGGTGCGAACCCTCGTTCACCCGCAACGTCACATCGATCAGCGCGGCGCCGGACTGCGCCGCCCCGGCGGCACTCGCCTCGTCCGCCGCACCCACGGGCAACGCGCCCACCGCCACCGCCGACAACGCCGCCGACCCGCCCAGAAAACCCCGCCGGGACACGTCAGGCCGATCGGGTTCCGTCGAATGATCCATGCCCCAGACGCTAGGAAGCCCCGGTCCGACGCACATCTGGCCGGCGCACTAACCCGGATAGTTCCGGGGAACTAGCGGTGTGGATCACGGGCGTGGCCGACCGGGCCGGGTCCTGGTCACGGCGACGACCTCCGGTGCGGCGCGGACCGTCCCGGGAACACGGCCCGAGGGCGGCGCACACCCGGCCCCCGCCCGGAGCGGTGCGCGCGGGCGGGGGCCGGTCCGCGGGGAGGCGGAGCCCGCCGTGACCGGCCTCGCCGAGGCGGAGTTGCTGGCCGGGCTGCGTGCCGCGGTGGAGGCGAACGTGTTGGTGGCGCTGGACGCGCCGGATCGTGACGGCTACCGCTTCCGGCACGCGCTGCTGGCCGAGGCGGTGCTGGACGACCTGCTGCCGGGCGAGCGCCGCCGGCTCAGCCGCCGGTACGCGGAGGTGATCGAGGCCAGTCCCGGGCTCGTCCGGCCGGAGGAGCGGGCGGTGCGGCTGGCCGGCTACTGGTACCGGGCGCAGGTGCCCGACCGCGCCCTGCCCGCGGTGCTGGAGGCGATCGCCGAACTGCGCGAGCGCCGCGCCTACGCCGAGCAGCTGGAGCTGCTGGTACGGGCGATGGAGCTGTGGGACGCCGTGCCCGAGGAGCGGCGGCGCGACCTCCCCCGGCCCATCCGACTGGCGCAGCTGCCACCGCCCGGCGCCGACCCCGGCGCCGGAACCGGCGGGCTCGACGTCCTCGACCTGCTGGCGGAGGCGGCGCGGGCGGCGTCCATCGACGGCCGGGGCGGGCGCGGCCTGGAACTGGTCCGCCAGGCCCAGCGGCTGATCGACGAGCGCACCGACCCACTGCGGGCGGCGTGGTTCTGGATGGAGGGTGCCATGCTGACGGCCCAGCACGGCGGCGGAGACGGCTGGGCAGAGCTGGCCCGCGCCTTCGACCTGGTGCGCGACACCCCGCCGTCGGCCATCCACGCCGAGGTGCTCGACCACGTCGCCGGCTGGGAACAGCTGCACGAAGCCGATGACAACTCCCTCGCCCTGGGCGAGCGGGCGGTGGAGTACGCGCGGATCGCCGGCAACGCGGAGGTGGAGCTGAGCGCGCGGATCACCCTGTCCAACCTGCTGTCGCACGCGGGCGACGCGGACGCCGCCGTCGCCGCCCTGTACAAGGTGCGGGAGCTGGCCCGGCAGGTGGCCTTACCCCGGGCGCTGCAGCGGGCGAACGTCAACCTGACGGACGCGCTGCAGAGGGCCGGCCGGTCCGCGGAGGCGGTCGAGACGGGCCTCGCCGCCATCGAGGAGCTACGCGGCCATGGACTGCTCGACGCCGCGGCCTTCACCGCCGGCAACGTCGCGGACTCCCTGATCTGGCTCGGGGACTGGGAGCGGGCCGAAGCCCTGCTGGCCACCTGGCGCGAGCACGCCCAGGGCTCCCGGGCGCGGGCCGCCATGCAGCTGCGGCCGGCCGAGATCGCGGTGGCGCGCGGCGCGTACGATGCCGCCGCGGCCCGGGTGGCGGCGGCCCGGCAGCAGGTGAGCACGCTCAAGGAGCCGCAGTTCGACCTCCCCATCGCCGTCGTGGAGCTGCGCTGCGCGGCGGGCCGCGGCCACTACGCCGAGGCGCTGGACCTGCTGCAAGCCGCCCTGGAACTGCTGCCCGTCCCCGGCCAGGACTCGTACGTCATCCAATTGCTCATCGCCGGCGCGCAACTGACCGGCGACGCCGCGGGGCTACCCGGCGTCGAGGCCGGGCGGCTGCGCGGGCTCGTGGACCGGCTCGCCGCCGCGGCCGAGGGCCTCGAACCCGGCTGGTCCGCCCTGCCGGCGTGGCTCGCAGCCGAACTCGGCCGCGCACGCGGCGACGACACCCCGGCGGCGTGGGCGACGGCCGCCGCCGCCTTCGAGCCGTACGGCTTCCCGCACGTCCTGGCACGAATCCGCCGCGGACGGCGCCCGGGAGCAGGCGGCGCGGCTGCTGCGCCAGGCCCACGCGGAGGCGGTACGCCTCGGCGCCGACCCCCTGCGCCAGGACGCCGAACTCCTCGCGACACGCGCACGTATCCCGCTCCCCACCGAGGCCGCCGGCACCGCCCCGGCCGCGCCGCAGGACCCACTCGACGACTTCGGCCTCACGGCTCGCGAGCAGGACGTGCTGCGGCTGGTGGCGCAGGGGCGAAGCAACCGGCAGATCGCGGAGGAACTGTTCATCTCTCCGAAGACGGCCAGCGTGCACGTGTCCCACATGATGGCCAAGCTCGGCGTGGCCAGCCGCGGCGAGGCGGCGGCACTGGCGCACCGAATGCGGTTGTTCCAGGAGACGTAACGTGAGGTCACGCGGGCCCGCAGACACCCGGCAGCGCCGTTCCGGCGGTATCGGCGCCCAGACCCACACGGAGATAGCCTGAGAAAGTGTTCGAGCTCAAGGAACCCCTGGCGGTGGCGGCGATCCGATGGCTGCCTGAATCGCAGGGCGGCCGCATCTCGGGCCCGCCGACCGCACCGGTCTACGCGGCGACGGCCACGTTCTGCAGCGAAAGCGCACAGCCAGACGCGGATCTCCTCAGCATCCTCGTGCAGCGTACCGGGACCCTGTCAGACGGCTCAGACCTCGCCAGGATCGGCTTCCTCGTCCCCGACCTCGCCAGACCACACTTGCACCTCGGGGCTGAACTGCTGATCACCGAAGGACCCAAGGTCGTTGCGCACGCCGTCATCCGCGACCTGCTACAGCCCGAACTTCCGGCCTGAACCCCGCCCGAAGGCCGACGAGGAATCGGCAGGAACCTCTGGCAGAAACGATCCTTCGCAGAGAGTGGAAAGTGGGGCGGGTGGGACTCGAACCCACGGCCGACGGATTATGAGTCCGTTGCTCTAACCGGCTGAGCTACCGCCCCGTACGGCGCGTCACGTACAGATGTACGCGCCGTCTGCCGCAGCATAGCCGCTCATACGATCTGTCGCCCGGAGACCCCGTCGTCAGGGTGGGGCCGGGCCGCTGCGCATGTCCGGAAAGACGCGGGAAGACCGCTTCCGGTTCCGGGGCGGCGGGCTGGGAGGGGCGTGCGGGGCCGTGCGGAGCCGTGCGGAGCCGTGCGGGGCCGTGCGGGGCAAAAAAGGGGCGAAGGCCCCGGTCGGGGCCTTCGCGTATCTGCTCCCCCGACTGGACTCGAACCAGTAACCTGCCGGTTAACAGCCGGCTGCTCTGCCGATTGAGCTACGGAGGACTGCTCCGCACGGAGGCCCTTCCGGCTCCCGGAGGGCGCTCCTGTGCTGCTCGCAATACATTAGCGCATGGCTGGGTCCGCTCCGAAATCGGTATTCACCCCTCCCCCTCCCCGGGTACCCGTACCGGTGACAGCAGGGCAGGACAGGCCAGTCGAGTAGGCCGAGGGAAGGTGGAGACCATGCGGTACCGGATGAGCTTCCTCGCGGGAATCGCGGTCGGGTACGTCCTGGGCAGTCGGGCCGGACGCGAGCGCTACGAGCAGCTGCGGAAGGCGGCGCAGCAGTTCAGCGAGTCCCCGGCGGTGCGCAACGCGGCCGAGGCCGCGGCGCTGACCAGCCGGGACGCCGTGACCAGGGCGGCGAGTTCGATCTCCACGAAGTTCGCGGACGTCGTGCCCGAGAACGTCGCCGCGCGCATGCACTTCCACCACGGGAACGGGCATGGGAACGGGCACGCGAACGGCAGCCGCGGCCGGCGCGAGGAGTCCGACGACTGGGGTACGACGAACACCTGACCCCGGGGCGCCCGCCGGGCGAGCACCGGTTCGACCGGCCCCGGCCCAGATGGGCCGGATCACGTCGGTCCCGCGGCCGAAACCGCGCCGGTGCCCGACCGGCCCCGCCGATAGGGCATCATCTGCGGCATGGGGATAGTCGCCGGTCTGGACAGCTCGCCTGAAGGCACCAACATCGTCGTCTGCGACGCCGACACCGGCGCGGTACTCAAGCAGGGCTACGCCCCGCACCCCGTGCCCGAGTCCGCCGACGAGGCGGCGGCAGCGACGGCGGCGTACGAGGCCGACCCGCAGACGTGGCTCCTCTCGCTCGGCGAGGCCGCCGACGGCGGCGTACTCGAAGGCGTGCAGGCCATCGGCGTCGCGGCCCAGCAGCACGCCGTCATCCCGCTGGACGCCGCGGGCACGCCCGTACGTCCCGCGCTCACCGGCAACGACAAGCGGGCCCAGGGCGCCGCCGCCGACCTCGTCGACCAGTTCGGCGGCCGGGCCGCCTGGGCCGAGGCCGTCGGCGCCGTGCCGGACGCGAAGCTGCCCGTCACCAAGCTGCGCCGCTTCGCCGCCGCCGAGCCCGACCACGCCAAGCGCACCGCCCAGCTGATGACCCCGCACGACTGGCTCGTCTGGCAGCTCCTCGGCAAGCCGCGCCGCCGCACCACCGACCGCGGCTCCGCCTCCACCACCGGCTACTGGTCCGCGCACGCCGGGCCCGCCGGCGAGTGGCGCCGCGACCTCGTCGAGCTGGCCCTCGGCCACGAGGCCGGCCTGCCGGAGGTGCTGGGCCCCGCCGAGGCGGCCGGCCGCACCCCCGAGGGGCTGCTGATCTCCGCCGGCACCGGCGAGACCATGGCCGCCGTCTTCGGCCTCGGCGTGGGCGCCGGCGACGCGGTCGTCACCCTCGGCGCCTCCGGCGCGGTCTACGCCGTCCACGACGCGGCGCTGCCCGACGCCGGCGGCACCATCACCGCCCTCGCCGACGCCACCGGCATGCACCTGCCGGTCGTCCACACCCTCAACGCCGTACGCGCCCTGCGCGGCGCCGCCGAGCTGCTGGGCCTGGCGCCGACCGACCTGGAGCGGCTCTCCGAGCTGGCCCTGACCTCCACGCCCGGCGCCCACGGCCTCGTACTCCTCCCTTATCTCGACGGCGAACGCACCCCGAGCCTCCCCCAGGCCGCCGGCTCCCTGCACGGCCTGCGCCGCGAGAGCATGCGCCCCGAGCACCTGGCGCGGGCCGCGTTCGAGGGCATGCTGTGCGGCCTCGCCGACGCGCTGAATGTCCTGCGCGCCCGCGGCGTCACCGTACGCCGCGTCTTCCTCCTCGGCGCCGCGGCGGGACTCCCGGCGGTCCAGGCCCTGGCCCCGGCCGTCTTCCAGGCGCAGGTGGTGGTCCCGGCGTCCGCCGACTACGCGGCCCTCGGCGCGGCCCGGCAGGCGGCCTGGGCACTGGGCGTCGCGGAGGGCCGGCTGAGCGCGGAGGCGCCGCCGGTGTGGGAGACGGGGCCGCACGAGACGTTCGAGGCGGACGAGGACCTGGCGCTGGGGCAGGCGGTACGGCAGCAGTATGCGGCGGTACGGGAGTCGGTGTACCCGGAGGCGATGGCGCCTGCGGCTGGCGCGGGGTCGCCTGCGGCGGGCGCGGGGGGTGCGGCGTCGGCCGGTGCGGCGGGCGGCGAGCCGGGGCAGGGCCAGGGCCAGAGGGCGGGCCAGGAAGTGGCGCCGGGCTGAGCAGGGTGGGCCTGCGGCGCGCAGGCCGGTAGGCGGTTGCCCTACGGCGGCGAGTCGGCCCGGCCCGCCGTCACGCGGACTCCGCGGCAACCGCGGATGCCTGCCGCGGGGCCGCCGGGCTTCCCTCGCGTACCGCCGCCACCACCGCCGCGGGCTGCGGTCAGGGTGGGGTGGTGCAGAGGGCTGGGAGGGGGGTTTCGTCGGGGGCGCCGGGGTGGAAGGCGACCGGGGCCGCCGGGGTCCAGGCGCCGGCCTCGAAGCGCACCGTTCGCAGGGCGAGCGCGTGCTCGCCGCCCTCGCGGGCGACGAAGACCTCGTTGTAGCCGTTGCGCTCGTCCGACTCGCGGCTCCCCAGCGCCGGGGCGCCCGCGATGCGGGTGGTCCAGGGGCGGGCGGTGCCCAGCAGGCGTTCGGCCGCGGTGAAGCCCAGGTGGGTGTGGCCGTGCAGGACCAGGGAGGTGGCGGCGTCCGCCAGCGTCCACTTCGCCTGGCCCGCGTTGACCACCCCCGAGTACGGGGCGATCTCCACCGCCGGCACCGGCGACAGCGGGTGGTGCAGGGCCGCCAGGGTGACGTAGCCCGGTTCGCGCGTGAGCCGGTCGAGGACGCCGCGGGCGATGACCCCGGGGTCGTGGCGCTCGAAGTCGAGGACGATGCGGCGTACGGCCTCGCCGTCCGCCGCGTCCGCCGCCGCCACATACCGCGCACGGAACCGCTCCAGCCGCTCCCGGTCCCGGTCGTGCGCCGGTTCGCCGCCGGACTCCGCGGTGCCCAGCAGCGCCACGCGCAGCCCCGCGTCCGGGTAGATGACGTAGACCCGGCGGGCGGCGGGGTCGGGCTCGTGCAGGTCGGGGTGCGGGTAGTCGGCGAAGACGGCGGCGAACCAGCGGTGCCGCGCCTGCGGGTCCTCCTCCAGGCACAGCTCCCACGACACGTCGTGGTTGCCGCCCGTCAGCAGCACCCGCGGGTCGTCGCGGCGCAGGTCGGGGTGGTCGGCGAGGTGGTCCTGAAGCGCGCGCAGCCAGCCGAGCGCCGTCTCGCCGTCGGCGTCGACGGGCCGGTTCACGAGGTCGCCGGTGGCGATGATCAGGTGCGGGGCCCGGCCCTGACCGGCGAGCTGGCGTACGTGTTCGAGGTACGCGTCGAGCGGCGAGCCCGCGCCGGCCAGCTCCGCGAGCCGCTGCCCGGCCTGCGAGGTGTCCTTGGCGTCCACGTTCGCGCGCAGCCCGCCGCCGTGGTGGAGGTCGGTGATGTGGTGGATGCGCAGCACGTCGGGCAGGTGGCGTACGAGCACGGGGTCGTCCGCGGGCGGCGTGCGCACGGCCCGTACGGCGACCTCCACGCCCGCGTCCCGCCACCGCCGCGCCCGCAGCGCGGCGCGGTGCTCGGCGGCCAGCCCGTCGTGGAACCACTGCGGCACGTACTGGTGCCGGCCGCACGCCTCCTCGTACGCGGCCGTCGCCAGCCGCGCCGCGTCGGCGCGGAGCGCGGGGTGCTCCTCGGCGGTCTGCAGGACGAGTTCGAGGAGGAACGGCGTCTGCAGCCACGCCGGTTCGGCCGCGCGCAGCAGCTCTACGACGCCGGGCGCCCAACCCGCGGCCCGGCCGGCCATACGCGCGCACTCGTCGGCGCCGAGCCGCGGCGGGTGCAGCACGTCCTTCGGCGCGTCGGCGCCGAGGTGCGGGGCGAGGAGCAGTTGCTCGGCGGGGGTGGCGAAGACGACGGGGATCCCGCCCGCGTCCCGTACCTGCTGCAGCCCGGCGGCGAGGGCCGCGGGGTCGACACCGCCGAGGGCGGGGGGTGCGGAGGCCGTTCCGTGCGTCGTACGGGCCGAACCGCCGCCGAAGCCTCCCGCGCCCGGGCCGCCCGTGCGGGCCACGCCGCCCGCCTCCGCCGCCGCGCCCCGCGCCAGCGCCGGCTCGTCCACCAGCACCACACAGCCCTCCGGCACCCGCGGCGCCTGCTTGCCGCCCGACAGACACCCGAGCCCCCGGCGCCGTACCACCTCGGCCGTCGAGCGCAGGTCCACCCGGCGCGACGGCCGGTCGGCGCCCCGGGCCCGTTCTACGGCGTGCGCCAGCCACGTCTTGCCCGCCCGCCGGGGCAGCTCCACCAGCCACGCGGCGGAGTTGGGCAGCTGGCCCTCGACCAGGGGGCGGGCCCAGCCGGGCACGTGGTCGCCGGGGAACCGGACGTCCAGCTCCCGCTGGTAGGCCCGGCTCGGCCGGAAGAGGCTCATGTGGCTGACTCCTCATCGCTTCGAGGGCCCGCGGCCCGGGGGTGTGACGACTCGTCCCGCAGGCTCACCTGGCTCAGCGCGATCCAGTCGAAGAACGGCCGGTCCGCCAGCCACACGTCCCCCGGCCGCAGCAGCCCCACGTCCCGCAGCTCCATCCGCTGCGCCGGCGCCGGCTCCGGCGGTGGCTCGCCCGGGGTCTGCAGCAGCGCGGCGCGGCCCGCGGGGCCGATCTCCGCCCAGCGGGACTGGAACTGCTCGCCGCGGCCGATCAGCAGCTCCTGCCTGCGCAGCTCTTCGAGCGCCGCCGGGCTGGTGAGCGGGTCGCGGTCGTCCGCCTGCACGGCCCGTACCACCGCGTCGCCCATCACCTGCAGATAGAACGGCCAGGTGCCGACCAGCGACAGGATCCGCGCGCCCGCGCGGCCGGGTTCGATGTCGACGCCGAGGTTGGCGGCCGTGCCGGTGAGGAACGCCAGCGCGTGCGGCTCGCCGAGGGGGCCGAGGATGCGCTTGTCGACGTCGTTGCCGAAGCTGGAGCCGGGGGCGGTGAGAGCGGACCGTACGACGGTGTGCCAGTCCTTCTCGGTGCCGGTGTAGACGAGCCACGCGCCGGCCTGGCCGAGGTCGCGCAGCCAGGAGACGGCCGCGGGGTGGTACTCGGCGAGCCGGCCGACCTCGTCGAGCAGGAACGCCTCCCGGTCGGCGCGCGCCGCGGGCTCGTTCGCCCGGGTGAGGAGGGCTTCGGCGGGGCTCGTCGCGTCGCGTACGGCGGGGTCGAGGAGGACGGCCAGCTCGTCCGGGCTGTCGACGGGACTGGCGCGGTGCGGAACGGTGAGCTTACGCACCCGGCGCGCACCGTCCGCGACGAGGCGCCGCTCCAGCTCGCCGAGCACCCATGTCTTGCCCGCCCGGCGCGGGCCGAGGAGGGCGACGGAGGTGCCGGTGGCGTACCGGTCGCGCAGCCACGCGAGTTCCGCGTCGCGGCCCACGGGGCGGCCGGTGCCGCCGCCGACGTGGAAGCGGTCGGCGGCGAGGTCGAGGGCGTCGACGCGGAACGGGCGCCGGGTGGGCGGCACGTCGGCGTCGCGCTTGCGCGCGGCGGCGCCGATCCGGGCCAGCGCCTCGGCCTGGTCGCGGGCCGTCTCGGCGCCGCCGGGCAGGAGCCCGATCTGCATGACGGTACGGCCCCTGCCCTCGCCGACGTGCAGCGCCCGGCCGGGCGGCATGTGGGCGGGTACGAACCGGGGCCCGAAGCCCGCGTACAGGTAGTCGTCCTCGTCGAGCTGCCGCAGCACCAGCACGTCCGCCGCCGTCGCCCTGATCCGGCCGTGGAGCAGTGTCGGCCCGCCCACGACGACGGGGCAGACCCCGACCCGCGGGCCTTCCCGGCAGAGCCGGATGAAGTCGTCCACGGGCTTGCCGAAGTCGACGTCCTCCATCGCGTCGGCGAAGCCCGCCCAGCCGTCCATGAGCACCAGCAGGTACGGCAGCCGCCGGTGCTCCGCCACCGCCTGCCGCTGGGCGGCGATGTCGGCGAACGCCTCGGCGGCCAGCTCCCCCTGCCGGATCCGCACGGTGGTGGTGAGCCGGTCCAGCAGCCGGGTGAGCCGGTCGCGTTCGTTTCGGGAGACGACGGCGCCGCAGTGTGGCAGTTCGGCGAGGGCCTGCAGCGCGCCGGTGGCGCAGTCGATGCCGTAGAGGTGCACGTCGGCGACGCTGTGCTGGCGGGCGACGGAGCCGGCGACGGTGCGCAGGAGTTGCGAGCGCCCGCTGCGCGGGCCGCCGGCGACGAGCAGCGGCAGCTTGTCGGCGAGGTCGAGCGCGGCGACGGTCTGGAACTGGTCATCAGGAACATCGGCCAGCCCGATGGGTACAGGCAAGAGGTCCCGCCCGCGCTCGGGCAGGTCGGCCGCGGTCAGCGGTGGGTCGAGCTGGATCACATCGGCGAGCGGCGGCGGAAGGATGGCGGCGGGCCGGGGGATGCGGAGGCCGACGGCGGTGGCCTCGATGGTGCCGACCAGCTGGGCGAGGTCCGTCGCCCCGGCGGGCTCCGGCTCCACGCGCAGCGCACCGCTGTCCTCGGGACCGGTGTCGCGCGCGTCGCGTACCCCCACGTCCGACCAGTGCTGCGGGCGGAACACGGGGCGGACGGCGACGCGCGCGGTGCGCAGGCGCACGAGCGTTTCGGCGCCGGTGCGTACGTACGCGGCCCCCGGCTCGGACTTGCCGAGCCAAGCCGCGTCCGGTGCGTCGATCACGTCCATGCTCTCGTTCCGGTCTGCGAGGCGCAGCGCGATGCGGAGGTTGGTGGCGGCCCGGATGTCGGCGGTCACCACGCCGCCGGGGCGCTGGGTGGCGAGCACGAGGTGCAGGCCCAGTGAGCGGCCCCGCCGCGCGATCTCCACCAGGCCGCTGACGAACTCGGGGAACTCCCGGGCCAGCGAGGCGAACTCGTCCACGACGAGGACCATCCGGGGCAGCAGTTCCGGTACGCGCGCGTCCCCGGCCCGGTACAGGTCGGCGTAGGCGCCGATGTCGGGCACCTCGGCCCGCGACAGCCGTTCCTCGCGCCTGCGCAGCTCGGCAGCGAGTCCCGTGAGGGTGCGTTCGACGAGATAGCCGTCGAGTTCGGAGAGCACGTCCACGGTGTGCGGCAGCTTGGCGCACTCGGCGAACGCGCTGCCGCCCTTGTAGTCCACCAGCACAAACGACAGCTCGTCGGGCGAGTGGGAGGCGGCCATGGAGGCGATCCAGGTGCGCAGGAACTCCGTCTTACCGGAGCCGGTCGTACCGGCGACGAGGGCGTGCGGGCCATCGCGTACGAGGTCGATGGCAACGGGAACGCCCCGGGACTCGCCGATCGGGGCGGAAAGCCCGAGGGAAGCGTGCGGCCATCGTCGGCCCTGTGCGTCGATGTCGTACGGCGGGAGGCCGAGCAGGTCGAACAGGCGGGGGCTGTCCGGCTCCGCGTGGGCGGCGGGGTCGCGGAGGGGGGCGAGGATGCGGGCGATGTGGTCGGCCTGTGCGCGGCTGGCCTGGACTGGCAGCCAGTACTCGTGTACGGGCCTTTCCTCCAGCAGCAGCCGGGAGGCGCCCTCGTCGATCTCGGCCACCGTGCGGCACCAGGGGGGCAGAAGACCGTCTTCCTCCAGGCAGATCGAGAACACCCCGTACTCGGGTCCACTCCGGAGCAGTTCCGCGACCCCCGGGGTCTCAACTAAAAGCCTGCGGGCTTCGTCGAGAACGAGCACGGCCGCTGTCGGCTGAGGGCTCCCGGGCGGGGCGGAGCCGCGGTTGAGGAGGTCGTAGATGTGCCGGGCCGACGTCTCGACGTCGTGGGCGATCCGTGGGCCGGAGGAGAAGGTGTGGGGAAGCAGGCGGAGGAAATCCCAGACGCCGCGGTCCCGGCCGGTGGTCAAGACGCGCACGTCAACGTCTGCAGGGCTGTGTGTGGCCAGGATGGAGGCGACGAGCCACGCGGCGGTCTCGTCTGCCTGCTCACCTGCCAAGCCGAGGACCCCGACCCTGGGCAGGTCCAGCCGAACCGGCACCAGCCGACTGGGCTTGGGGGACTCGTCGAGGTCGAAGCCCAGCGTCAGTCGGAGGAACGACACGCTGCCCGGGGCGCGATGCCACAGCTCGGCTTCGTCGAGAAGCAGCGTGCCGGGATGCTGGAACGACCGCCTGTAGCCCGGCCCGGTGAGCTGGCCACGCCACGCACCCGGCAGCAGTCGCCGCCAGCCGCTGCGCTCGGCCCCCGGGGTGTCCGCTTCACCTCCCCGACGGGAGACGAGGAGAATGCCGCCGGCGTGCGGTTCTGCAAAGCCCTTCCGGAGGAGTTCGCCGTGGACGAACTCGGGCGTGACGTGACTCCACATCGGTTCGACGGGCGGTTCGCCGAGCCACAACCGGCTCCCGGGGCGTACCTGCGCCTCCGCGAGCGTGGCGTCGGGCCGCAGCTCGGTGGCGTCGGCGCGGAACAGCCGTGACGGGCCGGGGGCCCGGCCGAACCAGCGCGACAACCGTTCCGCCACCAGCGACACCGCCGTGTCATCCGGCGCCTCCAGCACCACGTCCCGCTCCGCACCGCCCGGCAGGACGACCGTCAGCATCCGCTCCGTGGCCACCCCCGCCTCACGCCCCCGCGCCCGGTGGCGGACCCGCGTTGTCCTGCAACTGCTGTGCCGTCGCGCGGAACTCCGTCAGCCACTCCGCGGTCTCCGCCTCCACCTGCCGGCGTACGGCCTCCACCAGCGACGTCAGCAGCGCCAGCCGGCGCTCCAGCGCCGCCGGGTCGAGGGGAGCGTCCGTACTGTCAGAGCTGCGCAGCTGCTCCGCCGCCCAGGACATCCGGAAGTCGTTCAGCTCCGCGCGCAGCGCGTGCGCCGCGGTGATGTCGCGCATCCACCCCGACGACAGTCCGAAGAAGTGGTCGAACCCCTTGCACCCCGCCGCCAGCGCCAGCAGCACGTACCCCCAGCCCTGCGGCGGGCCGCCGGAGATGGCGCTCGCCAGCGGGACGAGCGTGCCGGCGACGGCGAGCAGGATCGTCAGGGCGCTGATGACGCGGGAGCCGCGGCGCTTGAGGCGCTTGTCGTGCAGGTACCACTCGACGGCGTCCTCGGCCTCGCGCTCGGCCCAGGTCCGCAGCTCCCGCAGGACCTCCCGCTGCCCGCCCGTCGCCGGCTCCAGGGCGGCGCCGGGGAAGGGGCGGCCCCGTAGGTCGCGGTGCCGCCCCCGTCCGAAGCGGACGTGCGGCGCCGTCCCCGTCTCCTGACCCGGCATCAACTGCCTCCGCGCTCGGCCCAGTCCAGCTCACCGAGGCTATCGGACGGAGCCGGTCCGCCACGCGGGTACGGCGGTCCGTCCCGTACGGTTCAGGCCGCCCCCTCCGTCCCCTCCGCCGACCACCACACCGTGCTGTCCCCCGGCAGCTCCACCTCACCGGCATCGTGCGCAACCTCCGCGCTCGCCAGCAGCACCCGCCCCACCGGGACCGTGATCCGCACCGGCGCGCCCGTGGTGTTCGCCGCGCAGACGAACCCCGCGCCCCCGTCCCCCGACTCCCGCCGGAACAGCAGCACCCCCTCCGGCGCGTCCAGCCACTCCACCCCGTCCCCCGCGCCCAGCGCCGGGTGCTCCCGGCGTACCGCCAGCGCCGCCCGGTACAGCTCCAGCGTCGAGCCCGGGTCGCCGCTCTGCGCCTCGACGCTCAGCTCGCCCCAGCCCGCCGGCTGCGGCAGCCAGCTGCCGCCGGCGCCGAAGCCGTACGAACTCCCCGCCACCGTCCACGGGATCGGCACCCGGCAGCCGTCGCGGAACCCGTCCTGCCCCGCCCCGCGCGCGAACGCCGGGTCCTGCCGCACCTCGTCGGGCAGGTCGGTGACGTCCGGCAGGCCCAGCTCCTCGCCCTGGTAGAGGTACGCGGAGCCGGGCAGCGCGAGCATGAGCAGCGTCGCGGCGCGGGCGCGGCGCAGGCCCAGCGCCGGGTCGCCGGCGGAGCGAAGCTGGGTGCCGAGGCCCGCCGGGTTGGCGAAGCGGGTGGTGTGCCGGGTGACGTCGTGGTTGGACAGCACCCACGTGGCGGGGGCGCCGACGGGGCGCATGGCGGCCAGGGAGGCGTCGATGACGGGGCGCAGCTCGGCGGCGTCCCAGTACGTGCCGAGGTACTGGAAGTTGAACGCCTGGTGCAGCTCGTCGGGGCGTACGTAGTTGGCCGTGCGCTCCACGGTCGGCGTCCACGCCTCGGCGACGCCGATGCGCCGGCCCGGGTACTCCTCCAGGACGCGGCGCCAGCTGCGGTAGATGTCGTGCACGCCGTCCTGGTCGAAGTACGGCACGGTGGCGTTGCCGAGCAGCTTCAGCTGGTCTGCGTCGCCGATGTCGGGCAGCCCGGCGGCCTTGACCAGGCCGTGGGCGGCGTCGACGCGGAAGCCGTCGACGCCCATGTCGAGCCAGAAGCGCAGGATGGAGCGGAACTCGTCGGCGACCGCCGGGTGGTCCCAGTCGAAGTCCGGCTGCTCGGGGGCGAAGAGGTGCAGGTACCACTCGCCGTCGGGACAGCGGGTCCAGGCGGGGCCGCCGAAGATGGACTCCCAGTCGTTGGGCGGCAGTTCGCCGTTCTGGCCCTTGCCCGGGCGGAAGTGGTAGCGGGCGCGCAGCGGGGATCCGGGGCCTTCGGCGAGGGCGCGGCGGAACCACTCGTGCCGATCGGAGGAGTGGTTGGGGACGACGTCCACGATGATCCGCAGGCCCAGCTCGTGGGCGTCGCGGATGAGGGCGTCGGCGTCGTGGAGGGTGCCGTAGACGGGGTCGATGGCGCGGTAGTCGGCGACGTCGTAGCCGCCGTCGGCCTGCGGGGAGGCGTAGAAGGGGCTGAGCCACACCGCGTCCACGCCGAGCCGCGCGAGGTACGGCAGCCGGGCGCGGATGCCGGGCAGGTCGCCGGTGCCGTCGCCGTCGCCGTCGGCGAAGCTGCGCGGATAGACCTGGTAGATCACCGCGTCGCGCCACCAGTCGAGGGCATCGGCGGAGTCGGCGGCCGTACGGGCGGCAAGGTGCTGGGTCATGTGTTCCCCGGGTCGTGGAGTGGGCGGGCGGCCGTGCGGGCCGCGTCCAGTGGCTTGCGGGTGGGGGCGTAGCAGCAGAGGGGCGTAGCAGAGGAGAGGAGGCTTACGACTTGGCGGCGCCGGCCGTCAGGCCGGTCACCAGATGGCGCTGGACGAGGTAGAAGAACGCGGCCGCGGGGATCCCGATGAGCACGCCGGTGGCGGCCATCAGGTTCCACTGCTGGTCGTGCTCGCTGACGAAGGTCGCCAGGCCGATCGGCAGGGTGTACTTGTCGGAGCTGAGCATGAACACCGACGCGAAGGCGAACTCCGCCCACGCGGTGATGAAGGTGTAGAACGCCGCGACCGCCATCCCCGGCCGGGCCAGCGGCAGCACCAGCCGCCAGAACGTACCGAAGGGCGTGAGCCCGTCGACCCGGCCGGCCTCGTCGATCTCGTGTGGGATGGTGTCGAAGTAGCCCTTGAGCAGCCAGGCGCAGTACGGCACGGCCTGGGTGAGGTTGACGGCGATCAGCGCCCAGTACGTGTCCAGCAGGTCGAGCCCGGCCAGGATGTTGTACAGCGGCACGATGAGGATCGCGAACGGGAACATCTGCGTGACCAGGAACGTCCACATCAGCTGCCGGTGGCCGGGGAAGCGCATGCGCGAGACGGCGTACGCGGCGCTGGCGGAGACGAAGACGCCGACCAGGCAGGTGCCGAGGCTGACGATCAGCGAGTTGCCGGCCCAGCGGAGGAAGTCGGTGTCGGACAGCACGGTCGTGTAGTTCGACAGGCTGATCTTCCCGGCGATCTCGCCGGCGTGCAGGAAGTCGGTCTTGTCGGGGCCGAGGGAGATCCAGGCGAGCCAGGCGACCGGGAAGAGCGCGATGAAGCTCGCCAGGAGCAGCGTGCCGTGCAGCGCGACGGACGCGGCGGTGCCGCGCTCGCCGCGGCGGCGCGGGCGGGAGGCGGCGGGGCGGTGCGGGCGGGTCATCGGACGGCCGCCTCCTCGTTGCGGTTCAGCCAGCGCCGGTAGACCGACACCAGCACGACGAGCATGGACAGGATGATCACGCCGTACGCGGCGGAGCCGGCGTAGTCCCGCGGCGTCTGGCCGAAGCCCAGCCGGTACGCCCAGGTCACCAGGATCTCGGTGTCCGGCGCGGTGGAGCCGAACAGCAGGAAGATGACGATGAACTGGTTGAACGTCCAGATGACGCCCAGCATGATCACCGTGCTGCTCACCGCGCGCAGCCCGGGCAGCGTCACGTACCGGAACCGCTGCCAGGGCGTGGCGCCGTCCGTCTCGGCGGCCTCGTACAGCTCGTTCGGGATCGACTGCAGCCCGCCGAGCAGCGAGACCATCATGAACGGCACCCCGCACCAGGTGTTGACGACGATCGCCGCCGTCCGCTGCCAGAACGGCTCGCTGAGCCAGGCCGGTTCGGGCATGCCGACGGAGGCGAACGCGGAGTTCAGCACCCCTCCGTCGGCGAGGATCATTCGCCAGGAGAAGACGGTGACGAACGTCGGCACCGCCCAGGGCAGGATCAGCGCCAGCCGGTAGACCGTGCGCCCGCGCATCCTGCGGTTGAGCAGGACGGCGAGGCCCAGGCCGATGCCGTAGTGCAGGGCGACGCAGGCCGCGGTCCAGAACAGCGTCCAGACGAGCTGCTTCCAGAAGGTGTCGGCGGCGCTGCCGGTGAGGATCTCGACGTAGTGGTCGAAGCCGACGAAGGAGAAGCTGTCCGGGATCTCGTTGACGCCGATGGTGCGGCCGACGTTGTCGCTGGTGGCGTCGGTCAGCGACAGGTAGATGCCGCGGCCCAGCGGGTACGCCACGAGCACGGCCAGCACGGCGGCCACCGGGGCCACCATGGCGTAGGCGTACCAGTGACGGCTGTACGACTTCTTGAGGCTGCTGATCACTTCGGTGCCCTTCCGGCGCGCTGCGGCTCTACGGCTCTGCGGCTCTACGCGAAGTCGGGGACCAGCTCGCCGAACTTCTCGGCGGTGGCGTCGAGTCCGTCCTCGACGCCGGTGTCGCCCTTGAGGATCGCGGTGAGGTTCTGCGCGAAGTCGTCGCCGAGCAGCGTGCTGTACTCGGGCAGCGCGGGGCGCGGCTGGGCGGTGTCGGCGAGGACCCGCTGGTAGTCGGCGATGCCGGGGGCGGCCTTGACCTCGTCGGTGTAGGCGGAGGTGCGGGTGGGCAGGGTGCCGTTCTTCAGCGCGATCTTCGACTGGGTCTGGGCGGAGGTCATCCAGCCGACGAACTCCTTCGCGGCCTCCTGGTGCGCCTCGTCGGAGCCGTTGTAGACGGAGAGGTTGTGGCCGCCGGTGGGGGCGCCGGCCTCGCCGGTGGAGCCGGCCGGGACGGGGGCGATGCCGAGGTCGGCCTTGTCCTTGAAGGCGGATCCGGCGTAGACGTTCGTCAGCTCCCAGGGACCCTGGATGATCATGGCGACCTTGCCGCCCACGAAGGCGTCCTGCATGTGGGCGTAGGCGTCGGCGGTGACGTCCAGGTCGGCGGTGCCGGGCGCGTCGACGATCTCCTTGGCCTTCTCCACGCCGGTGACGGCGCCGGGCGAGTTGACGGTGATCTTCCCCGCCTGGGCGTCGACCATGTCGGTGCCCTCGCCGAAGAGGAACGGCAGGGTGTAGTACGGGTCCTTGTTGAGCCAGAAGCCGTCGGCGCCGGTCTTGTCCTCGACGTCGGCGGCGACGTCCATCAGCTCGTCCCAGTCGGCGGGCGGCGCGTCGTGGCCGGCCTTCTTCAGCAGGTCCTTGTTCCACATCAGCGCGAGCGTGTCGGTGACGATCGGGGCGCCGTAGGTCGTGCCCTCGTACTGCGCCTGCTTGAGCAGCGACGGCGTGAAGTCGTCCGGCTTCGCGAGCGCGGCGGTGTCGTCGAGCGGGGCGAGGAACTGCGACTTGGCCCAGGAGGCGGTCCAGCCGACCTCGGTGCGGATGACGTCGGGGGCGCCCTTGGTGCCGGCGGCGGTGGTGAACTTGTTCTGCGCCTGGTCGAAGGGGACGTTGACGTACTCGACCTTGATGTCCGGGTGGGCCTTCTCGAACTCCTTGATCAACGCTTTGTACGTCGGCGCCTCGTTGGTGGCGTTGGAGGTGTCCCACCAGGTGATCGTCACGGGCCCGCCGGCGCTCCCGCCGTCGCCGTCGTCACCGCAGGCCGTCGCCACCAGCGCAAGTGATGCGGCCAGGGCGGTGGCGGCTATGCCACGTCGCATAGTGAACTCTCCTTCAACAGGGAACCGCGACCGCACAGCGCGGCGCCGGACGCCGAGGAAGCTAACAGGATTGAAATGCCACCGAAAGACCTTGCAAGAGATTTCTGCAAGGAGTTACGGTCGCATCCGAGAACCAGGGAGGCACGACGTGCGCCAGGAACAGTCAGGTCCCGCGACCGCGCGGCTCGCCGACCTCGCGGCCCAGGCCGGGGTGAGCGAGGCCACGGTCAGCCGGGTGCTGAACGGCAGGCCGGGCGTGGCGGACACCACCCGGCAGGCCGTGCTGGCCGCGCTCGACGTGCTCGGCTACGAGCGGCCGGTGAAGCTGCGCCGGCGCAGCGCGGGCCTGATCGGCCTGCTCATACCCGAGTTGGACAACCCGATCTTCCCCGGCTTCGCCCAGGTCATCGGCCAGGCCCTGACCCGGCAGGGCTATACCCCGGTACTGGCCGCGCAGACGCCCGGCGGCTCGACCGAGGACGAGCTGACCGAGATGCTCGTGGAGCGCGGCGTGGACGGCATCGTCTTCGTCTCCGGGCTGCACGCCGACACCACCGCCGACATGGAGCGCTACACGCGGCTGCGCGGCAAGGGCGTGCCGTTCGTGATGATCAACGGGTACTCGGAGAAGTTCCAGGGCACGTTCATCTCCCCCGACGACCGGGACGCGATGCGGCTGTCGGTGACCCACCTGGCCTCCCTGGGCCACCGCCGGATCGGGCTCGCGCTCGGACCCGGCCGCTTCGTGCCCGTACAGCGGAAGGTCGAGGGGTTCCTCGACTCCCTGCGCGAGGTGCTGTCCGTGACCGAGGCGGACGCGCGGGCGGACATCGAGCACTCGCTGTACTCGCTGGAGGGCGGGCAGGCCGCCGCGGCGGCGCTGCTGGACCGCGGCTGCACGGCCATCGTGTGCGCCAGCGACATGATGGCGCTGGGCGCGATCCGCGCGGCGCGGCAGCGGGGGCTGGCGGTGCCGCGGCAGGTGTCGGTGGTGGGATACGACGACTCGCCGCTGATCGCCTTCACCGACCCGCCGCTGACGACGGTGCGCCAGCCGGTGACGGCCATGGGGCAGGCGGCGGTGCGGGCGCTGCTGGAGGAGATCGGCGGCACGCCGGCGCCGCACAGCGAGTTCGTCTTCCACCCGGAGCTGGTGGTGCGGGGGTCGACGGCCTCGGCACCCGCGTAAGCGGCTCCGCCGCCGGGCCCGGGTGCCAAAACCGCTCCGCCGGGCCCGGGTGCCATAACAAAGAGATGAATCTGGGGGCTATGCCCCCAGACCCGCTACGGATGGAACGCGACGGCGCCCTTGGCGGGCAGGTCGAGCGTTGCCCGGCCGCCCGCGACGGTGACCTTCGTGGCGCAGCCGTCGAGCACGTTGCAGTACTCGCCGTCCGCGACCGCCGTGCCGAACTCCTGGCTCAGCCGCTCTCCGGTGTTGTTGATCGCCAGGAACCCGCGGTCGCCGCGGCCGAAGCCGACGACGTTGCCGCGCGGCGACTGCCAGTCGGTGACGTCCGCGTCGCCGACGGCGTTGCGCCAGCCGACCATCCCCGTGATGCGCGGGTCGCGGTCCAGGCAGTACCAGCCGGCGCCGCAGTCGGTGCCGGTGACGAAGCCGCCGGCGTCGGCGGGCGGCGAGTCGTCGTTGCCGGCGAACTCGAAGCCCGCGTAGACCGTGGGCGGCGCGTGCTTCCAGCCCAGCTGGAAGACGTTGGCCAGCACGGCGGTGTCGCCGTCCTTGTACGTCAGGTGCCGGCCGTTGCGCTCGGTGTCGTGGTTGGTGACGAACGACACCGAGTTCTGCGCCGGCAGCAGGCCCTGGTCGGGGCCGAGGTTCTCCAGCTGGGCGATGTCGCCCTGGAAGGCGGCCTTCAGCCGGTCGCCGAAGAAGAAGTCCAGCACCTTGCCGCTGCCGTAGTACTCGTCGGGCGTGGGGGTGCCGCCGGGGAAGACCTCGTGGAAGACGAACGGCCGCCCGCCGGCCGCGGTGTCGTCCAGCCGGCCCGCGACGGCCTCCAGGTCGGCGGCGGGGATGTGCTTGGCGGCGTCCACGCGGAAGCCGGAGACGCCCCGGGCGATCTGGGAGTTGAGATATCCGGCGAGCTTGTCGCGTACGGAGTCGCTGCCGGTCTTCAGGTCCGGCAGGCCGAGCAGCTCGCAGTTCTGCACCTCCCACTTGTCGTCCCAGTTGCCGATCTCGCGGTTGCAGACGTCGACGTTGTAGTCCGCCCGGGAGTACATGGGCGGCGCGTACTTGTCGCCGAGCGCGGTGCCGGCGTAGCCGGTGCCGGTCTGCGCGGCGGTGTGGTTGACGACGGCGTCGGTGTAGACGGCGACGCCGGCGCCGTTGCAGGCGGCGGTCATGGCGGTGAAGTCGGCCTCGCTGCCGAGGCGGCCGTTGAGCGCGTAACTGTAGGGCTGGTAAACGTCCCACCAGTGGTGCTGGGGATGGGAAAGGGACTCGGCGGGGGGCGCCACCCAGACGGCGGCGTACCCGGCGGGGCCGAGGACGTCGGTGCACTCGGCGGCGACCGACTTCCAGTTCCAGGACCACAGGTTGGCGATGACGTCGTTGCCGGCGGCGGCCGGCTTGGTGCTGGCGTGCGTGGTGCTGGCCTGCGTGGCGGCGGGCAGCAGCCCGAGCACGAGAGCGGCGAGTGCCGTCCCGGGCAGCAGGCGTGAGCCGCGCAGCCGTGCACGTACCGGATGAGCCATGTGTACCCTCCTCGCTTCGGAGAGCTGACGCGCCACAGCCACATCGGTGTATCGGTGTTCGGGGTGAAAGATTTTGCAGAGCGACCGTAGAGGGCGCGCCGGAACGCCGTCAACCCATAGGAAAGATGCTTGCAAGGTCTTTCAACGCGGCCCCGGCGGTGTTAACTTCGCAGGCGCCGGTCCGGCCGGGCGGGGGTCCTTCACCGGCCCCACGCGCCCGTCCGGCCGGACCGGTTTCCCTCAGTCCAGGTAGCCGCGCAGCTGGTCCGCGAAGGCGTGGTCCCGCAGCTTGTTGAGCGTCTTGGACTCGATCTGCCGGATCCGCTCGCGCGTCACGCCGAAGATGCGGCCGATCTCCTCCAGCGTCCGCGGCCGGCCGTCGATCAGCCCGTAGCGCAGCTGCACGACCTTGCGCTCGCGCTCGCCGAGCGTGGACAGCACCGCCTCCAGGTGCTCGCGCAGCAGCAGGAACGCCGCTGACTCCACGGGCGACGCGGCGTCGCCGTCCTCGATGAGGTCGCCGAGCGCGACGTCCTCCTCCTCGCCGACCGGCGCGTGCAGCGACACCGGCTCCTGCGCCAGCCGCAGCACCTCGCTCACCCGCTCCTCGGGCAGCCCGAGGTGAGTGGCGACCTCTTCAGGCGTCGGCTCGTAGCCGCGCTCCTGGAGCATGCGGCGCTGGACGCGTACGACGCGGTTGATCAGCTCGACGACGTGCACCGGCACCCGGATCGTGCGGGCCTGGTCGGCGAGGGCGCGGGACATGGCCTGGCGGATCCACCAGGTCGCGTACGTGGAGAACTTGTAGCCGCGGGCGTAGTCGAACTTCTCCACCGCGCGTATCAGCCCGAGGTTGCCCTCCTGGACGAGGTCGAGCATCGTCAGCCCGCGGCCCACGTACCGCTTGGCGACGGAGACGACGAGGCGCAGGTTCGCCTCGATCAGCCGGCGCTTGGCCATGCGGCCCAGCACCACGAGCCGGTCCAGGTCCAGCGCGAGCTGCGTGACCAGGTCCGGCTCGCTGGCCAGCTTCGCCTCGGCGAACAACCCGGCCTCGACCCGCCGCGCCAGCTCCACCTCCTCGGCGGCGCTGAGGAGCGGAATCCGGCCGATCTCGCGCAGGTACTGGCGGAACAGGTCGGACGAGGGCCCGCCGCGCTCGGGCCGCACGGCAGACGCCGGCGGCGGCGCGGGCGGCGCCGGCTCACCGGCGGCCGAGGGCTCGTCGAGCCCCGCCGGAGCCCCGTTCGGCAGGGTCAGGACGTCCGGCGCGCCGTCGCGCGCGGGCCGTACGGAGGAGTTGAGGGTCTGGGTCTGCACGGGGGCGACCTCCAGGGTGGTCACTGCCGGTTCGGGGACGTGGGGCAGCGGAACGGCTGCGGCGTACTCGCCGCCTTCCGTCCCGATCGTGGATAGCGGATCCCTGGCGGGTTGTCGCCCCTTCCGGGCAACACCGCCACGCTCCGAGGACTCAGGCACCGCCCCCAGTGTGGGGTACGACACAGGCCGGGCAGTAGGGTCGTGCGGCCACTATTTGTGTCTGTGCCGTGACCGGATGGTTACGCAACGGGCGAATGCGCACGCTCGGGGCAGCGGTTCCTTGCGTAGTGTGACAGTGTGGTCACACGGTGATTTGACCTTCATGCGCTCTGACGGCAACGCTTGCTCCCTCGGCACGGGAAGGACCGTTGCTTCATGGGTGAGATCGACGAGTTGCGCCGACGCCTCGACACGCTGGAGGCACAGGTACACGAGGTGACCGAACAACAGGCCGCCACCCGGCATCTGGCGGTCAACGCGGACCACGGCGTGGCTGCGTTGCAGGATCACCGGCGCACCGACGTGCAGTTGCTCCAGGCTCTACGGACGACTCAGCTCGACCAAGGCAAAATCCTTGAAGAGCACAGCAGACTGCTCGGTGTACTGGTGTCCGGGCAGGTGGCCATCATGGAGCATCTCGGGATCAACCCGCCGGAGACGGCCGCCGAAGGCGGCTGACCCGGCGTCGCCCCTCCGCGTCCGCGTCAAAGCGCAGCGGCGCCGCGGGCGCGGAGGGATTCGCGGTACTGCTGGAGCGTCCACAGCTCCTGCTGCGCCGCCTCGAACTGATCCGGTGGGCCCTGCGCGCCCAGGCGGTGGACCGTGCTGCGGACGTCGTCGATGCGGCGGTCCACCGCCGCCAGGCGGACGCCGGCGAGCTGTTCGCCCGCGTAGATCGCGTCGGGTTCGCGGCGGCTGCGCAGCGGTTCCACGGCCAGCTCCGTGATCAGCGACCGGACGCCGTCGTCGGGGGCCGCGTCGCGGACGCGGGCCAGGTAGGCGGCGTCGTCGCCCGCGGCGGCCACGCCGCCGGCGGTGTCGATGGCGGCGCGGACCGTGGCGTAGGGGGCGGCGGTGAACTCGTCGGCGAGGTAGGCGTCGAAGGCGGGGGCGACCAGCTTGGGGTGCTGCAGCGCGAGCTTCAGCAGCTCGCGCTCGACGTGCAGGGCCGGGGTCCGCAGGTACAGCGCGGGGCCGCCGGCGGCGGGCGGCGCGCCGACGGTACGCCCCGGACCCGGGCCCTGCCCGGCGCCGGCGCCCTGCGCCGGGCCGTGTCCCCGGCCCGGTCCGCCCCGGCCGCGGCCCGGGCCGCCCTGCGACGCGTACCGCGCGAGCTGCCGTACCCGGTTGATCACGAACCGCTCGTCCAGGATCCCCAGCATCCCCCCCAGCCGCACCGCGTAGTCGTGCTGGATCGAGACGTCCTTGATCCGCGCCACCACCGGCGCCGCCTGCTCCAGCGCGGCCGAACGGCCCTCCGCCGTATCCAGGTTGTGCTGCGTGACGAACGAGCGGATCGCGAACTCGAACAGCGGCGAGCGGTCCTCGACCAGCTGCTGCACCGCCTCGTCGCCCTTCGCGAGCCGCAGGTCGCACGGGTCCATGCCGCCCGGGCTCACCGCGATCGACGTACGGGCCGCGAACTTCTGGTCGTCCTCGAAGGCGCGCAGCGCCGCCTTCTGCCCGGCCGCGTCGCCGTCGAACGTGAACACGACCTCGGAGCGGGAGTTGTCCGTGAGCACCCGCCGCAGGATCTTCACGTGCTCGCCGCCGAACGCCGTGCCGCACGTCGCGATGGCCGTCGTCACCCCGGACAGGTGGCAGGCCATCACGTCCGTGTACCCCTCGACGACGACCGCCCGGCCCTGCTTGCCGATGTCCCGCTTGGCCAGGTCGATCCCGTACAGCACCTGGGACTTGCGGTAGATCGGCGTCTCCGGCGTGTTCAGGTACTTCGGTCCGTTGTCGTCGTCGCGCAGCCGCCGGGCGCCGAAGCCGACGACCTCGCCGGTGATGTCCCGGATCGGCCACACCAGCCGCCCCCGGAACCGGTCGATGGGCCCGCGGCGGCCGTCCTGCGCCAGCCCGGAGAGCGTCAGCTCCTTGTCCGTGAACCCCCTGCCGCGCAGGAACCGCGTCAGGTGGTCCCAGCCGGCCGGCGCGTACCCCACGCCGAAGCGCTCCGCCGCCGCCTGGTCGAACCCCCGCTCCGCCAGGAACCCGCGGCCGATCTCCGCCTCCGCGGACCCCAGTTGCTCGGCGTAGAACTGCGCGGCGGCCTTGTGCGCCTCCAGCAGCCGGGTCCGCTCGCCCTGCTGGCGGCCGGGGGTGTATCCGCCCTCCTCGTACCGCAGGGTGATGCCGGCCTGGGCGGCGAGGCGCTCGATGGTCTCGGAGAAGGACAGGTGCTCGACCTTCATGACGAAGTCGACCGTGTCCCCGCCTTCCTGGCACCCGAAGCAGTGGTAGAGGCCCTTTGCCGGGCTTACGTGGAACGACGGGGACTTCTCGTCGTGAAAGGGGCACAGGCCCTTGAGGTTTCCGCCGCCGCCGGGGCGGAGCTGCAAGTACTCGGAGACGACGGCGTCGATCGGAACCGCGTTCCTGACCGCCCTCACGTCGTCATCGTTGATCCTGCCTGCCACGAGTGCAGTCTACGGCCGGGCGCCGACAGCCACGGCCGTCAGGCGCGAGAGGGCGGAGACGCGCCACGGGCCCGCGACCGTCTCCTGCCCGGTCGCGGGCCCGCCGCGGCGGTCGGACGCGCCCTACCCGAGCAGGTCCGCCAGCGGCACCGCCGGGTCGCCCAGGCGCTCCGGGTCCACCCGCGCGCCGGAGCGGATCAGGTTCTGGATGCCCTCGGTGACGTCCCACACGTTCATGTTCATCCCCGCCAGCACCCGGCCCTCCTTCAGCCAGAACGCGATGAACTCCCGCCGCCCGACGTCGCCGCGGCACACCACCTGGTCGTACGACCCGGGCGGCGCGTGCCCCGAGTACTCCAGGCCCATGTCGTACTGGTCGGAGAAGAAGTACGGCACGCGGTCGTACGTGACGTCCTGGCCGAGCATCGCGCGGGCCGCGGCCGGGCCGCCGTTGAGCGCGTTCGCCCAGTGCTCCACCCGCAGGTGGCCGCCGCCCGCGGCGGGGGAGACGGCGGCGTGGGAGCCGGCGGCGGGGTGAGAGACGGCGGCGACGTCGCCGGTGGCGTAGATGTCCGGGTCGGAGGTGCGCAGCGAGGGGTCGGTGGCGATGCCGCCGCCCTGCTCGCGCGGCACCACGTCGAGCCCGGCGGCCTCGGCGAGCGCGGTGCGCGGGGCGGCGCCGATGGCGGCCAGCACGTCGTGCGCCGGGTGCTCCTCGCCGTCGTCGGTGAGCGCGGCCAGCACCATGCCGTCCTTGCCGGTGATCGCCGTCAGCCGGGCGCCGAAGTGGAACCGCACGCCGTGCTCGCTGTGCAGGTCGACGAAGACCTGGCCGATCTCCGGGCCGACGACCGCGTGCAGCGGCGTGGGCTCCGGCTCGACGACGGTGACCTCCGCCCCGTACGAGCGCGCCGCCGCGGCCACCTCCAGGCCGATCCAGCCGGCGCCGGCGATGACGAGCTGACCGTTGTCGCGGCCGAGGGCGGCGAGGACGCCGCGCAGCAGCTCGGCGTGGGCGAGGCGGCGCAGGTGGTGGACGCCGGCGAGGTCGGTGCCGGGGATGTCGAGCCGGCGCGGCTCGGCGCCGGTGGCCAGGAGCAGCTTGTCGTAGTGCACTCGGGTGCCGTCGCCGAGGGTCACGGCCTTCGCGGCGCGGTCCAGCGCGGTGACGGTCTGCCCGAGGTGCAGCTCGACCTCGGCCTCCGCGTACCAGCCGGACGGCTGGGCGAAGACGCTGTCGCGCTCTTCCTTGCCGAGGAGGTAGCCCTTGGACAGCGGCGGTCGCTCGTACGGGTGGTCGCGCTCGTCGCAGATGAGGATGACCCGGCCGCTGAATCCTTCCGATCGCAGCGTCTCCGCCGCTTTCGCACCGGCCAGTCCTCCTCCGACGATGACGAACGTCTGATGTGCGTCGACCACTTCACGCCCTCCTCTGGCTTCCGGGCCCCGACCATCCATTTTGCCGTGTCCTCGGTCGCGTTGCCGCCACCGCGAGCCTCCCGCACGGAGCGTGGGGGCGGAAGGGGGAGGCTCGCCAGGGCTGTGCGGGCGGAGGGGTGGCGGACGGGGCGGGCGGCGGGGTGGGCGCGCGCGCCGGGGCGCGGCCGGGTGGTGGGGAAACGGGCTGGTGGGGACGGTGAGGAGCGGGCACGGGGGCGGGACCTTACCCCGGTACCCGACCGGGGGCGCTATCGGGTCCGCGCCCGCCCCCGCGCCCACCGGCGCGCCGGTGGCCGGATCTCGCCGTTCACCTCGTCAGGCGCGCGTGCAGCCGCCGCGCCGCCGCGTCCGTGAGCGCCGCGATCTGGTCCACCACCGCCCGCAGCCGCCCCGCGTCGTCCGCCGCCTGGCCGTACAGCGCGCGGAACTGCGGGTCAAGACCCGCCGGCGCCCCCGCGGTCAGCGCCTCCGCCAGCTCCGCCAGCACGACCCGCTGGTCCGCCCGCAGCCGCGCCTGGTCCGGCCGCTGCATCACGAACCGGTCCGCGACCGCCTTCAGCACCGCGCACTCCAGCCGCACCGGCCGCGGCACGATCAGCTCGGCGGCGTAGCGGGACAGCGGGCCCGTGCCGTACGCGGCGCGCGTGGCGCCCTCGGCGGCGAGGCAGAACCGGCCGATGAGCTGGCTGGTGGCGTCCTTGAGGCGGGCCTGCGCGGCGGCGGTGCCGTCGTAGCCGTGCGGCCACCACTCCTGGGCGAGCAGCCGGTCGAGCGCGTCGGCCAGTTCGGCCGCGGCCGTGCCCGGGGCGTAGCGGCCGGCGGCGACGGCGAGGACCTCCGCGCGCTCCGGCCCGGCGAGCAGCATCGCGGGGTCGAGGTGCCCGGCGTGCAGGCCGTCCTCGACGTCGTGCACGGAGTACGCCACGTCGTCGGACCAGTCCATGACCTGCGCCTCGAAGCAGGTGGCCGGCGCGGGCGCGGCGGGCACGCCGGCGCGCAGCCAGTCGAAGACCGGCAGGTCGTCGGGGTAGACGCCGAACTTGACCGGGTCCGGCGCACCTGTCCGGCCGGGCGCGCCGCCGCGTGGCCAGGGGTATTTGGTGGCGGCGTCCAGGGCCGCCCGGGTGAGGTTGAGTCCGACGGGCCGGCCGTCGGCGGTGAAGCGCTTGGGCTCCAGCCGGGTGAGCAGGCGCAGCGACTGCGCGTTGCCCTCGAAGCCGCCGCAGGGCGCGGCCAGCTCGTCGAGGACCTGCTCGCCGTTGTGCCCGAACGGCGGGTGGCCGAGGTCGTGCGCGAGGCACGCGGTCTCGACGAGGTCGGGGTCGCAGCCGAGAGCGGCGCCCAGCTCGCGGCCGACCTGGGCGCACTCCAGCGAGTGCGTGAGCCGGGTGCGGGGCGTGGCGTCGGCGAACGTCACGGTCTGGTCGCTCTCGGCCGCGCCGTCGTCGCTGACGCCGGGCGTGACGACCTGGGTCTTGCCCGCGAGCCGGCGCAGCGCGGCGGAGTGCAGCACGCGGGCGCGGTCGCGCTGGAAGGCGGTGCGGCCGGGGCGCTTGTCGGGCTCGGGGGCCCAGCGTTCGAGGTCGGCGTCGGTGTACCCCATGGGTCGAACGGTAGCCCGGGCGCGCCGCGGGGGTCCGCGGCGGTACGGGCCGGCCCCTGCCCGTACGGAGGTGGACCCCCCGGAGCGGCACCTGCTCGTACGGACGTGGACCCCCCGGTTCGTACGGAACCGTCGTCCACGGTCCGTACGAACGCGGGCCCCCGGCCCCCGGTCCGTACCCCCCGCTACGCCGTCACCTCCGCGATCCGCGTCGCATACACCGGCACGGCCACCTCCTCGTCGTCCAGGCAGCGGCCGGTCTCCAGGTCGAAGCGCTGCTTCAGCAGCGGCGACGCCACGAACGGCCGGCTCCCCTGGGAGGAGGGTGTCGACCCCATTAGCCCCCGCGACAGCACGTACGCCCCGGTGAACGGGTCGCGGTTGCCGATCGCGTAGGCGTCGCCGGTGCGGCCGAGGAAGACCGCGGCCTGCGTGCCGTCCGGAAGCAGCGCCGCGACGCCGCGGCCGTGGGTGAGCAGGCCGAGGTCGCACACCGGGTGCCAGCCGGCCGCGGTGCGGATCTCGACGCGCAGCACGGTCCGCGCGGGGGCGTCCGCCGTCGTCATCGTCGTCGTCATGCGGATGCTCCTTCCAGGGCCCCGCGCACCGGGATGGCGGGGCCTGACAGCAGGGTGAGGTCGGGCTTGACCTGGTCGCGCTCGGGGACGAACTGCACGGTGGGGTCCGGCACGCCCGGCGCGTTGACGAACGAGACGAAGCGCGCCAGCCGCTCCGGGTCGGCCAGGGTGGCGGCCCACTCGTCGCGGTAGTGCGCGACGTGCGCGGCCATCAGCTCCTCCAGCTCGGCCGCGATGCCGAGCGAGTCGTCGACGACGACGTCCCGCAGGTGATCGAGGCCGCCCTCCAGCCGCCCCAGCCATACCGAGGTGCGCTCCAGCCGGTCCGCGGTGCGGATGTAGAACATCAGGAACCGGTCGATGAGCCGTATCAGCTCCTCGTCGGTGAGGTCCTGGGCGAGCAGGTCGGCGTGGCGCGGGGTGGCGCCGCCGTTGCCGCAGACGTACAGGTTCCAGCCGTTCGCGGTGGCGATGACGCCGAAGTCCTTGCCCTGCGCCTCGGCGCACTCGCGCGAGCAGCCGGAGACTGCGCTCTTCAGCTTGTGCGGCGAGCGCAGCCCGCGGTAGCGCAGCTCCAGGTCGATGGCCATGCGGACGCTGTCCTGCACGCCGTAGCGGCACCAGGTGGACCCGACGCAGGACTTCACGGTGCGCAGCGCCTTGCCGTACGCGTGCCCGGACTCGAACCCGGCGTCGACCAGGCGGGCCCAGATGGCCGGGAGCTGGTCGACGCGGGCGCCGAAGAGGTCGATGCGCTGGCCGCCGGTGATCTTCGTGTAGAGCCCGAAGTCGCGCGCCACCTCGCCGAGCACGATCAGCTTCTCGGGGGTGATCTCGCCGCCGGGTACGCGCGGGACGACGGAGTACGAGCCGTTGCGCTGGAGGTTGGCGAGGAAGTGGTCGTTGGTGTCCTGGAGGGCGCCCTGCTCACCGTCGAGCACGTAGCCGTCGGCGCCGATGACCGGCGCGAGCGAGGCGAAGATCGAGGCGACGGCCGGCTTGCAGACCTCGCAGCCGTCGCCGCTGCGGGCCTCCTCGCGGCCGTGCTCGTCGAGGAGGCGGACGTAGGAGCTGATGCGCTTGACGCGGACGATCTCGTACAGCTCGGTCCTGGTGTGGGCGAAGCAGCGGCACAGGCCCTTGTCGACGGCGACGCCGCGCGCCTCCAGCTCGTCGTTGACGAGCGCGGTGATGACCTTCACGCAGGAGCCGCAGCCGGAGCCGGCGCGGGTGCACTTCTCGACCTCGCGGGCGGTGGTGCAGTCGTGGTCGGCGACGGCGCCGCGGATGGCGGCCTTGGTGACGTTGTGGCAGTTGCAGACGACGGCGTCGTCGGGGAGCGCGGACGGCCCGAGGGCGACGGGGGCACCGGCGCCGGGGGGCAGCACGAGCTGCTCGGGCGGGACGGGCGGGACGCTGCCGGTGAGGGGGCGGAGCATGCCGTACGCGTCGGTGTCGCCGACGAGGACGCCGCCGAGGAGGGTGCCGTCGCGGTCGACGACGAGCTTCTTGTAGAGGCCGGCGCGGGAGTCGGAGTAGACGACGTCGAGGCAGCCGTCGGCGGCGCCGAGGGCGTCGCCGAAGGAGGCGACGCCGACGCCGAGGAGCTTGAGTTTGGTGGAGGTGTCGGCGCCGGTGAAGGTCTTGGCGGCGGCGGCCGCGGGGGGCGCCGGCTGCGCCGCGGCGATCGCGGCGGCGGCGGTCTCGGCCATGTCGTACCCGGGTGCCACCAGCCCGTACACCCGGCCGTCTGCGGCCTGCGCGCACTCCCCGATGGCGAAGACCGCGGGGTCGGAGGTCCGGCACCGCTCGTCCACGGCGACGCCGCCGCGCTCGCCGACGTCCAGGCCCGCCTCGCGGGCGAGCTGGTCGCGGGGGCGTACGCCGGCGGAGAAGACGACGAGGTCCGCGGCGACGGCCGAGCCGTCCGACAGCTCCATCGCCGTCACGGCGCCCGCCTCGTCGGTACGGATTTCTTTCCCGGCGACGCCGGTGTGCACGTCGAGCCCCATGTCGCCGATGGTGCGGCGCAGTGCCGCGCCGCCGCCCTCGTCGACCTGTACGGGCATGAGCCGGGGCGCGAACTCCACGATGTGCGTCTGCAGCCCCAGCCCCTGCAGCGCGCCGGCCGCCTCCAGGCCCAGCAGCCCGCCGCCGACGACGACGCCGGCGGTCGCGCCCTGCGCGTACGCCTCGATGGCCAGCAGGTCGTCGACGGTGCGGTAGACGAAGCAGCCGCGGGCGTCCTTGCCGGGGACCGGTGGGACGAAGGGGTACGAGCCGGTGGCCAGCACCAGCACGTCGTACCCGACGGTGCGGCCGGCGGCGGAGGTGACGGTGCGTGCCTCGCGGTCGACGGCGACGACGGGGTCGTCGACGTGCAGTTCGATGCCGTGCTCGGCCATGAAGCCGGCGGGGGTGACGGACAGCTCGTCGGGGGTGGTGCCGGAGAAGTAGGAGGTGAGGTGCATGCGGTCGTAGGCGGGGCGGGGCTCTTCGCAGAAGACGATGACGCGGTCGGTGTCGGTGACGCCGTGCTCGGCGAGCGCTTCGAGGAAGCGCTGGCCGACCATGCCGTGGCCGACGAGAACGAGGGTGCGGGGCGCCTGCGGCGGCTGCGGGGTCGGCGGCGTGCGGGTGGTCGTCGACATCTCAGGAGCCTCCGAGGTGGTCGGTGAGCAGGTGGTGCAGCGGGGCGTCGGCGGGCAGCGGCTCGTCGTCCTCCCAGGCGCGGGCGAGGTTCCCGACCGCGCCGAGGTCGCCGAGGAGGATGCCGCCGACGAGGCGGTCCTCGCGGACGACGACCTTGCGGTAGACGCGGCGGGTGGCGTCGGCGAGGTGCACGACGTCGTCGCCGGGGGCGGGTTCGGTCTCGCCGAAGGCGGCGAGGTCGAGCGGGCTGTCGGCGGCGGGGAGGGTGAGGCGGGTGAGGGCGCGGGTGCCGGCGTAGCGGTGCGCGCGGCTGCCGCTGGCGCCGGTGAGGACCCGGGCGAGCAGGTCGGCCTGTTCGAGGGCGGGGGTGGCGAGGCCGTAGAGGATCCCGTCGTGCTCGGCGCAGTCGCCGATGGCGTGGACGGCGGGGTCGCTGGTGCGCAGTGCGTCGTCGACGACGATGCCCTTGGCGATGTCGAGCCCGGCGGCCCGGGCGAGCCCGACGCGGGGGCGGACGCCGCAGGCGAGGACGACGAGCCGGGCGTCGAGGACGTAGCCGTCGGCGAGTTCGACGCCGGTGACGGCACGGGTGGCGGCGTCTCCCGGCGGCGCCGGGCTCGTACGCACCCCGCGTACCCGGCACTCCGTGTGCACCTCCACCCCCAGCTCCTCCAGGTGCGCCCGCAGCAGCCGCGCCGCGGCCGGGTCGAGCTGCCGCTCCATCAGCCGCTCCCCCTGCTGCGCCAGCACCACCCGCGCCCCGCGGCGCGCCAGCGCCCGCGCCGCCGAGACGCCGAGCAGCCCGCCGCCGACCACGACCGCCGCCGCGTCGGGCGTCGTCGCCCCGGCGAGCGCGAGGCAGTCGTCCATCGTGCGGAAGGCATGCACCCCGGCGGGCAGCGCGCTGCCGCCCTCGACGTCGTCGAACAGCCCGCGCAGCGGCGGCAGCACCGGCCCGGCGCCGGTGGCCAGCACCAGCACGTCGTACGGGATCGCCCGCCCGTCGTCGCACTGCACCCGGCGCGCGGCACGGTCGACGCGCACCGCGCGCACCCCGCGCAGTGTGCGGACGGCCGGGGCCGCCGGGAGGTCGGGGAGGCGGATCACGCCCGGTTCGTAGCGCCCGGCGAGGACCTCGGCGAGCAGCACCCTGTTGTACGCGGCGTGCGGCTCCTCCCCGACGAGCGTCACCCGCGCCCCCGCGGGCGCCAGCTGCCGGGCGAGCCGGGTACCGGCCATGCCGCCGCCGACGATCACGACGCGGCGCCCCTCCACGGAGGCCGCGGCGGTCGCCGGAGCTGCGGGTACGGACACGGTCGGGCTCATGGGTCCACCCTGCGCCGGGGCCGTTACCCCGCCGCATCACGCCGGTTTCCTGTACGCAACGCTGCCCTCAGCGGCGCCCGCCCGCCGCTGTGAGCAGGGCGCGGGCGGCGCGGGACCGCGCACCACCCGATCTGACCAGTTAGGGACCGATTTTCGTCTGGAACAGCCGATTCATCAGCCCCCAACTGGTCACTCCCGAGGGCCGGGCATAGCAGAGCTGCCAGGAGCACCGGACCTCACCCGACGCACGCCCCCGCCTACCCCGCCGCCACCGCCTCGTCCACGCCCCGCTCCCGCGGGCCCAGGTGGTGCGGGTCCGGCGTGAACGCCACGTCGTACGCCGCCTTCACCGCGCCGGGGATCTCCCGCAGCGCGCCGAAGTACCACGCCCCGCGCCGGGGCTCGTCCACCCCGACGCCGTACGCGTCGATGCCCGCCGCCCGGCACAGCGCCAGCGCCCGGCGGATGTGGAAGCCCTGGCTGACGAGCAGCGCCCGGTCGACGCCGAAGACGCGGTGGGCGCGGGCGCAGCTGTCCCAGGTGTCGAAGCCGGCATGGTCGCGGACGACGGCGTCGGCGGGGACGCCGAGACCGACGAGGTAGCGGCGCATGACGGTGGGCTCGTTGTAGTCGCGGGTGCTGTTGTCGCCGCTGACGAGGATGGCGTCGACCTTGCCCAGCTCGTACAGCTCGGCGGCGGCGTCGAGCCGGTGCGCGAGGTACGGGGACGGCTCCTCGCCCCACAGGCCGGCGCCGAAGACGAGGGCCACCGGCGCGTGCGGCGCCCGCTCGGCGGCCACGACGCGGTCGCCGGCGGCGACGAACAGCCACGCCGAGGGCAGCAGCCCGAGGGCGCAGGCCAGCACCGCCGCGCGCAGCGCCCGCCGCCGCCCGGCCCGGGTACGCGGCAGCCGGGGCGACCGGGGCAGCCGCACCCACGGGCGCCGCTCCCGTACCCGCGCCGCCAGCCGTATCGCCCGGTCCCCCCACAGAATCCCCACGAAGACTCCCCTCCCACCCCCTTGAACGCGCCCCGCACGATCTCTGGTTCCACCCCGCCGACCGGGCCGCCCGCCGCCCCGGGTTACGCTCGCCCGACGATGCCCGACATACCCGTGTTGACCCTGGTCATGCTGTGTTTCGCCGCCGCCGCGGCGGGCTGGATCGACGCCGTCGTCGGCGGCGGCGGGCTGCTGTTGCTGCCCGCGCTGCTCCTCGGTTTCCCGCACCACCAGCCCGCGTATCTGCTCGGTACGAACAAGGCCGTGGCCATCGTCGGCACCTCCGCGGCGGCGGTGACGTACGCCCGCAAGTCCCCGGTCGACGTGCGGCTGGCCGTGCGCATCGGGGCGGCGGCGCTCGCCGGGTCGGCGCTGGGGGCGTTCTTCGCCGCCGGGGTGAGCAGCGAGGTGCTGCGGCCGGTGATCATGGGGGTGCTGCTCGCGGTGCTCGGGTTCGTCGTGCTGCGGCCGTCGTTCGGCACGGACGTCGCGCCCGCGACCGGCCCGGTGACGGCGCGGCGGGTGGCCGTCGCGGTGGTGGTGGCGGGGCTGGGCATCGGCTTCTACGACGGGCTGATAGGCCCGGGCACGGGCACGTTCCTGGTGCTCGCGCTGACGGCCGTGCTGCAGTTGAACCTCGTGCAGGCGTCCGCCACCGCCAAGATCGTGAACGTCTGCACCAACTTCGGCGCGCTGGTGATGTTCTCGGTCCAGGGCACGGTGCTGTGGTCGCTGGCCGTGCCGCTGGCGGTGTTCAACCTCGGCGGCGGCTGGCTCGGCGCGCACATGGCGCTGAAGAAGGGCAGCGGCTTCGTGCGCGGGGTGCTGGTCGTCACGGTCGTCGGGCTGGTCGCCAGGCTCGCCTACGATCAGTGGTCATGACGGACTTCCTGACGGTGCTCACGACGACGGACGCCCGCGAGAAGGCGGAGGCGCTGGCGCGCGGGGTGGTGGAGGCGCGGCTGGCGGCGTGTGCGCAGGTGAGCGCGCCGGTCACATCGGTCTACCGCTGGCAGGGCGCGGTCGAGGAGTCGACGGAGTGGCAGGTGCTGCTCAAGACGACGACGGCGCGGTACGCGGAGCTGGAGGCGCACCTGCGGGCGGCGCACGACTACGACGAGCCGGAGATCATCGCGACGCCGGTGACGCACGGGAGCGCGGGGTATCTGGCGTGGGTCGAGGGCGAGACGACGGCGCGCTGACGGTTCGTACGCGACCTGCCCGGTTCGTACGCGACCTGCCCCCCCGTTCTGTTCCCTCCCCCTGTTACGCCCCCTCCCCCGCCGCCCGCTCCACCCGCACCGCGCACACCTTGAACTCCGGCATCCGCGACACCGGATCCAGCGCCGGGTTGGTCAGCGTGTTCGCGCGCCCGGCGCCCGGCCAGTGGAACGGCATGAACACCGTGTCCGGCCTGATCGCCGCGCTGATCCGCGCCGGGGCGACGGCCCGGCCGCGTCGGGAGAGAACCGCGACCGGGTCGCCGTCGTCGGCGCCCACGCGGGCGGCCAGCTCCGGGTGCATCTGCACGTACGGCCCGGGGGAGGCCGCGTTCAGCTCGCTCACCCGGCGCGTCTGGGCGCCCGACTGGTACTGCGCGAGTACCCGGCCCGTCGTCAGCCACACCGGGTACTCCGCGTCCGTCTCCTCCGCCGCCGGCCGGTGCTGCACCCCCGAGAACCGCGCCCGCCCGTCCGGCGTCGCGAACCGGTCGAGGAACATCCGCGGCGTCGGCTCCCCGCCCTCCGGGCACGGCCAGAACACGCCGTCCTCCGCCTCGATCCGCTCGTACGAGATCCCCGAGTAGTCCGCCTTCCCCCCGGCCGACGCCCGCCGCAGCTCCGCGAAGACCTCCTCCGCCGCCACCGGGAACCCCGCCGCCCGCTCCGGCGCCAGCTTCTCGGCGAGGCCGCGCAGCACGTCGAGGTCGCCGCGTACGCCCGGCGGCGGGTCGACGGCGCGGCGGCGCAGCAGCACCCGGCCCTCCAGGTTCGTGAGCGTGCCGGTCTCCTCGGCCCACTGCGTGACGGGCAGCACGACGTCCGCGAGCGCCGCGGTCTCGGACAGCACCACGTCCGCGACCGCCAGGAAGTCCAGCGACCGGATCCGCCGCTCGACGTGCGCGGCGCGCGGCGCGGAGACCACCGGGTTGGAGCCCATGAGCAGCAGCGCCCGGACCCCGTCCGGGCCGGGGGCGCCGAGCGCGTCGAGCAGCTCGTACGCGCTGCGCCCCGGCCCCGGCAGCGTCCTGGGGTCCACGCCCCAGACGGCCGCGACGTGCCGGCGGGCGGCGGGGTCGGTGAGCATCCGGTAGCCGGGGAGCTGGTCGGCCTTCTGGCCGTGCTCACGACCGCCCTGCCCGTTGCCCTGGCCGGTGAGGCAGCCGTAGCCGGAGTACGGACGCCCGGCGCGGCCGGTGGCCAGGCACAGGTCGATCCACGCGCCGACGGTGTCGGTGCCCTTGGCCTGCTGCTCGGGGCCGCGGGCGGTGAGCACCATGGCCGACTCCGGCGCGCAGAACAGCTCGACGGCGCGGCGCAGTTGCGGTACGGGCACGCCGGTGATCCGCTCGACCAGCTCCGGCCAGTGCGCCATGGCGGTGGCGCGGGCGTCCGCCCAGCCGGTGGTGCGGGCGGCGATGAAGTCGTCGTCGGTGCGGCCCTCGGCGATCACGAGGTGCAGCAGGCCGAGGGCGAGCGCGAGGTCGGTGCCGGGGCGCGGGGCGAGGTGCAGGTCGGCCTGTTCGGCGGTGCGGGTGCGGCGCGGGTCGACGACGACGAGGGTGCCGCCGTTCGCGCGCAGCTCGGTGAAGTAGCGCAGGGCGGGCGGCATGGTCTCGGCGGGGTTGGCGCCGACGAGGACGACGCAGCCGGTGCGGGGGATGTCGGCGAGGGGGAAGGGCAGGCCGCGGTCGAGGCCGAAGGCGCGGTTGCCCGCGGCGGCGGCGGAGGACATGCAGAAACGGCCGTTGTAGTCGATCTGGGAGGTGCCGAGGACGATACGGGCGAACTTGCCGAGCGCGTACGCCTTCTCGTTCGTCAGCCCGCCGCCGCCGAAGACGCCGACGGCGTCCGGCCCGTGCGCGTCCCGGGCGCGGGCGAGGCCGGCGGCGACGCGGTCGAGGGCGTCGGGCCAGGAGGCGGGGCGGAGCGGGGCGGCGGGGTCGTCGCGTACCAGCGGCTCGGTCAGCCGGGCGGCGGAGTCGAGGACGGCGGGCGCGGTGCGGCCCTTGCCGCACAGGGCGCCGCGGTTGACGTCGAACGCCGTGCGCTCCCGTACATCGAGACCGCCTTCGGCGGCGGTGGCGAGCGTCATGCCGCACTGGAGGGAGCAGTACGGGCAGTGGGTGTCGACGTCCATGTCAGTGAGGGTGCGGGACGGATGTCACCCCTGGTGAACGGGGATATTACGGGACGGGTTCGGCGACCTCAGCGGCCGGGGCGTACGGGCGTGAGCAGCCGTCAACACGACGACCCGGCGGTGAAACAGGGGTGCAACGGCGCTGCGCCAGGCTCGCCCTATGACGGCCATTTCACCGCCCCCGGGGACCGCGGCAGAGCTGCTGACCAGGATCACGGCCGAGCTGACCGCGCGGCTGGCCGCGGTGGGCCGGCCGCGCGGGCGCCCGGAGGCGCCGGTGCTGGTGGCGGTGGCGCACGGGAGCCGCGATCCGGAGGCGGTGCGTACGGTACGGGCGCTGCTGGCGGCGGTGCGGACGCTGCGGCCGGAGGTGCCGGTGCGGCTAGGGCACGTGGAGCTGAACGAGCCGCTGCTGCCGGACACGCTGGCGGCGCTGGCGCGGGAGGGCGGCGAGGCGGTGCTGGTGCCGCTGCTGTTCGGCCGCGGCCACCACGTGACGCGGGACATCCCGGAGGGCGCCGCCGCCGTCTCCTTCTCCGCCCGGGTCGCCGCCCCCCTCGGCCCGCACCCCCTCCTCGCCGCCGCCCTCGCCGACCGGCTGGCGGAAGCCGGCTGGCGCGGCGGCGACGGGGTCGTGCTCGCCGCCGCCGGGTCCCGCGCCGCCCGGTCGGCGGCCGACACCGGGGCCACCGCCGCGCTGCTGGCCGCCCGGCTCGGGGTGCCCGTGCTGCCCGCGTACGCCTCCGCAGCCGCGCCGACCGTCGCGGAGGCGGCCCGTACCCTCGCCGCCCGGGGCTGCCGCCGTATCGGGGTCGCCTGCTGCTTCACGGCACCCGGCCTCTTCGCCGCCCGCACCGCCGCGGACGCCCGCGCCCTGGGCCTGCCCGCCGCGGCGCCCCTCGGCGCGCACCCGGCGCTCGCGCGGCTCGTACTCCACCGCTACGACGAGCAACGCGCTGCCTCCCCCTCATCCGCCCGCGCCGCTGCCTGAGTACGCCTCGCGCGATACGGCGGGTCGGGTCGGATCGTGTCCTGTTACGGTGGCGCCCCGGTGTGTTCGGGCATGCGGACACGGGGGCGACGGGGATGACGGGGGGGACGACGGTGCGGGGACGTGGCTGCTTAATATGGGCTGTGGTGGCGGCAGTCGTGCTGGGGGTCAGCGGTTGTAAGGACGTCCGCGAGCCGGGCAGCTCGGTGTTGCCCGAGTCCCCGACGCCGTGCGCCTCGTGGAGCCCGGAGCACACTCCCGCGCCACCGGACCGCACCCGGCTCGCCTACCGTGCCGAAGAGTTCGAGGACGGCTCGGTGGCCATGATCGTGGGCGATGTCGACGCGGCTCCCGAGGACCCCGATGCCGTGCGCACCCTCGACTACCGGGCGCCGGAAGCCGTCACGGAGTGCGAGACGGTGCGGATCGAGACGGTCAGCGACTGGTGGTGCACCACCACCGTCGAGCCGATCGCGGTCGAGGGGGAGATCGTCGAGGGCGGCGCCAAGCCCCGTGCCGAGATCGGCGGCGAGGAGTTCGCCACCGAGTGCCACGGTGAGCTGCCGGGCCGGATGCGGCAGGTCTACGCGCTCGAGCGCGACAGTTGGTCAGGCTGGCGCCACTACGGCGACCCGCAGCACACGCCGTGGACCAGGGCGCAGAGCCAGCAGGGCCCCGCCGTCACGGAGCTGTGCCCGCAGGGCAGGACGGGCACGTACAACTACCGCCTCGCGGTCAGGGTCGAGGTCGACCCCGTCACGGTCGGCGAGTCCTGGGCCGCCAGCCCGCACATCCGTACCGACTGCGGCACCGGCGTGAGCTAGCCGCGCTTTCCCGGCGGATGGCTGGTACTACAGCCGGTGGGGATGTGTGCGCACGGAGTCGGGGGTCCCGGCCCGGCCCTGCTCCCTGCCTGTTGGACTGCAGGGAACCCATGGACGGATGGGTGTTCATGCTCCGTCAACCTCGCAGCTCTAACGTGCGACATGCGGCCCGCGGGCGGCTGTCCCGGGCTCCCCCCACCTCAAGGAGTGGATGGTCGTGGAGCGCCGTTCTTTCCTGCGCGGAGCGGTCGTCGGCGGTTCGGCGGCGGCGTTCGGCGGCAGCCTGTGGATGGGATCGGCCGCGGCGGACCCGGCGCAGCCGGGGACCGGCCCGTACGGGGGTCTGGAGCCGGCGGACGCGAACGGGATCCGGCTGCCCCAGGGCTTCAGCAGCCGGGTCGTGGCGCGCTCCGGACAGCCGGTGGCGGGTACGTCGTACACCTGGCACCCGGCGCCCGACGGCGGCGCCTGCTTCGCCGACGGCGACGGCTGGATCTACGTCTCCAACTCCGAGGTCAACCCCTCCGGCGGCGCCGGCTCGATACGCTTCACCGCCGCCGGCGAGGTGGCGGGCGCGTACCGCATCCTGTCGGGGACCCGGCAGAACTGCGCGGGCGGCAGGACGCCGTGGGACACCTGGCTGTCGTGCGAGGAGGTCGACCGCGGCTACGTCTACGAGACCGACCCCTGGGGCGCGAAGGCCGCCGTGCGGCGCGACGCGATGGGCCGCTTCAAGCACGAGGCGGCGGCGGCCGACCCGGAGCGGCAGGTCGTCTACCTCACCGAGGACGTCTCCGACGGCTGCTTCTACCGCTTCCGGCCCGCCACCTGGGGCTCGCTGTCGGCGGGCACGCTGGAGGTGCTGCGGATGGGATCGGGCACCTCGGGCCCGGTGACGTGGGCGCCGGTGCCGGACCCGGGCGGGGCGTCGGCGGCGACGCGGGACCAGGTGGCGGGCGCCAAGCGGTTCGACGGCGGCGAGGGCTGCCACTACGCGAGCGACGAAGGCATCTGCTGGTTCACGACGAAGGGCGACGGCCGGGTCTGGCAGTACGACGCGGCGGCGGAGACGCTGGAACTCGCCTACGACGACTCCCTCGTCTCCGGCACCGCCCCGCTCACCGGCGTCGACAACGTCACCGGCAGCCGCGCCGGCGACCTCTACGTCGCGGAGGACGGCGGCACCATGGAGATCTGCCTGATCACCCCGGACGACGTCGTCGCCCCGTTCCTGCGCGTCGAGGGCCAGGGCGGCTCGGAGATCACGGGCCCGGCCTTCACCCCGGACGGCACGCGGCTGTACTTCTCCAGCCAGCGCGGCACCTCGGGCAGCTCCGCGGGCGGCCTCACGTACGAGGTGACGGGCCCCTTCCGCACCTGACCGCTCCCGTGCCGGCCGGCGGACTCACCGGGGGGCCTTCCACAGCCGCACCGCGCGGTCCTTGCGGTCGTTGCCCGCGATCAGCTTCCCGTCCGGGCTGAAGGTCACGTCCTCGACCACGCCCTTCCCCTCGTCCTCGCCGGTCTCCAGCAGGGCGCGCGGCTTGCCGTCGGCCACGTTCCACAGCAGGACGCCGCCGCCGAGGGCGGTGGTGGTCGCGAGCGTCCTGCCGTCCGGGCTGAACGCCAGGTCGACGACCGAGGTGAGGTAGTCGTTCCGGAGGGTCGCCTTCCGCCGGCCGTCGGCCGTGTCCCACAGCCGCACCACGCCGTCGCCGTCGCCGGTGGCGAGGGTCTTGCCGTCGGAGCTGAACGCCACGCTCAGCACGGGGAACCTGTGGTCGAGGGCGGCGCGGGGGTCGCCCTGGCCGTACGGTTCCGGGTCGCGGCCCGCGACGTCCCACAGGCGCACCGAGTTCTCCGGGGTGCGATTGCTGCCGGAGTCGTCGCTCGCGGAGGCCAGTGTCCTGCCGTCCGGGCTGAAGGCCACCCCGGAGACGGGCGACTCGTGGTCGAAGTACGCGACGATGTCGTCCGAGCGCTCGGCCGGGTCCCACAGGTACACCGAGCCCGTCCTGCTGCCGAGGGCGAGCAGCGCCTCGCCCTCCGGGGCGAACTCCACGCTCTCGCCGCCCATGTGGAGGAAGTAGAGCTGCCGGCGATCGGCCACGTTCCACAGCCCTGTCGTGCCGGTGGCGCCGCCGGTGGCGAGGAGTCTGCCGTCGGGGCTGAACGCCACGCTGTTGACCCTGGAGATGTTGTCGGCCGGGTCGCGGTTGGTGAAGCCGGTGCGCACCTTGCGGGCGGCGACGTCCCAGAGCCGGACCTTGCCGTCGTCGTCGCCGGTGGCGAGCGTCTTGCCGTCCGGGCTGAAGGCGATGCCGGCGGCACCCTTGGACCGGGCGGGGAAGGCGAGGGTGCCGGTGGGTTCGTACGAGTCGTAGGGGGAGTCCCCCTCCTGCTTGCCGGGGGAGCCGGACGAGCCGGACGAGCCGGACGAGGGCAGGAGGACGGCGAGGAGCACGACGACGAGGACGACCGCGCCGGCCCCGCCCAGCAGCAGGGCCAGCGGCGCGGGCGTCCGGGTGCCGTCGCCGGGGTCCGGGGGGTGGGGCACGGCGCCGGGGGCCGGCGGGGCGCCGGCGGTGACGGTCCGGGTCTGGGCGTACGGGTCCGGGGCGGGCGCCGCCGGAGTGCCGGGGGGCCCGGGGGCGGCGGGAGGGGTGGGTGCGCCGGGCGCGGCGCCCGGCGGGGCGGCGGCGGTGCGCGTGACGTCGCCGGGGGCGGGGGGTGCGG
>NZ_JCANTA010000036.1:0-42322 GCF_059570575.1 Streptomyces sp. CNX435
GTCTACACCGCCCCGAGCGAGGACGCCGCCACCAGCCGGTTCCTGGAGTTCTCCGAGACCTGGGGCAACAAATACCCGGCGATCATCCGGCTGTGGGAGAACGCCTGGGCGGAGTTCGTGCCGTTCCTGTCCTTCGACGTCGAGATCCGCAAGGTCATCTGCTCCACGAACGCCATCGAGAGCGTCAACGCCCGCATCCGCAAGGCCGTCCGCGCCCGCGGTCACTTCCCCCACGAGCAGGCCGCCCTGAAGTGCATCTACATGGCGCTGATGTCGCTGGATCCCACCGGCAAGGGCCGCCGACGCTGGATGATGCGCTGGAAAGCGCCCCTGAACGCCTTCGAGATCGCCTTCGAAGGACGCCTGGCCGCAGCCAGGCGCTGACCACCCACACAACCGCAGATCAGCCGTCTACTGGACACACCCGCGGCTCTCTCAGGCCGCGAGTGCACATTCAGTGCACGTGCACGGCTGGCCGGCCTTCGCTGAGCACGTCGTGCGCGGCCGGGTGAAGGCGCCGTTGATCGCCTGGCGGGTGCGGGCCTCGGAGGGCAGGCTCAGCGTAGACGCCGGAGCATGACCGCGAAGGTTGGCGAATCATCGAACGGCTTCTTCTCGCCGATCTTCTCGTATCCCCAGGACTCGTACAGGGCCTGCACTTTCCCGTGCTCTCGGTCCACGGTGAGCGTGACAATGTGTTCTGCCCGGCCTTCTAGGAGAGCGTCGTGGAGCCGTCGGGAGGCTCCGGTCTTGCGCCACTTGGGTCGCACCATCAGCTCCGAGAGACCGAACGTGGTCTGCCGCCCAGGCTCCGGCTCGGGATCGAGATGGCCGCGCCACCACTCCATGTACGGGGAGAGCGGGGCGCCGTACGCGAAGCCGACGGGGGCAGCGGCGTCGTAGCCGACCACGCAAGACCAGTTCGGGTTCGACGACCAATGGTCGACGAACCACTCGAACCGCTCTCGGGTGTTGAAGGGGTCGTCCATCTGATCGGCGTAGCAGTCGTCGTGCACATCGAGCAGCAACGTCCGCAACTCGGCGGCGGCGTCGTGGCCGTAAGAGCGGATCGTCAGCGTGCTGCTCGTCATACGACCACTGCTCTGAATCGTTCGGTGAAGTCGGCGGCCCCGGTGGGTCGGTGCGTTTGAACATCGCGTTGGAACTGGGCAAGTTCGTGGGCCCAGCGTTGGCTGCGTACCTCGGGCAGTAGGTCCAGGGCGCTATGGCCAGCAGCCAGGGCTTCGTCGGCATTGCCAGCCGCGAAGGTGCTTCGTGCAAGGCTGACGCGGCGGGAGAAGGAGTTGCGGCGAAATTCGCTCGGAGAGGTGCGGGAAACCGCGTCGTGAGCGGCCTGAGCGGCGCGGGCATGGTCGCCGAGGTAGTGGTTGCACATTGCGTTCTGCGAGGCGAGTTCGTCGGGACCACAGAAGGCGAGCCACGCTGGTGGTGCCTCCGAAGCACGGTCCAGCTCCTGTTCAGCACGGTGCAGGGACTGCGCGCAGCGTCCGGACTGGCCTCCGGCGGCATGCCCCAGGGCAACTCGGGCGTGCAGGAGCGCGGACAGGCGTGGATCGCGCCGACCGCGGGTGCTGTCCAATGCGGCGCGGGCCATGCCCACGGCTTCGGCGCCGTGGCCGAGGTCGACCGCATGTCGGGCCATGCTGGACCAGATACGAGCTTCCAGTTCCGGGGCTTTGCCCAGACGGGCATACTGCAGCGCCGTGCGCCAGTGTCCCCGGGCTTCCTGGTGCTTTTGGGAGTCGTAGGCGAGCCAGCCTGCCGTCGCGCTGATCTCGCCGGCGGTACGGTAGAGCGCAGTCTGCACACGGCTGCCGTAGGTGCAGTGCCGGATGGTGTGCTCGATGTGCTCGACGTAGCGGCTGGCGATGATGACAAAACCGGCGCCGCCGTGCGCGGTGTCGAGCTGGACGAGGCGGGCCTCCGCGCCCTGGATGCGCGCCACGTCGCTCATACCGATGCGGCCCGAGGCGGGTAGGGCGGGAAGCGCGATGACCGTGCCAGCGTTGAGGAGGAACTTGCGGCGGTCCACAGGCGTGTCCTGGTCCGAGGGGAATTCTGCTCTCCTAACTAACTTGTCCAGTCAACGGTGACGACACTTCTGCCGGCCTCCAGCTGACTGCCGATCCTGTTGCCGCCGCACACACCAGGGCGTCAGCGCCACGCCGTACCGACGCGGATGAAGCGATCAACATCGACATCCCGGCACTGGCGTGCCAGGCCGGCCGCAGAGGCTGGACGATCCGGGTCAAGTCCTGTACCTGCCACGGCGGTTGCCGCGGGCGTGGCAGAGGGCGAGTGCGCGCGCCTCAGGGTTTGCGGGCTACGCCGCAGAACACGTCGGCCTCCTGCGGGGTGCCGATGGCGTCGGGGTCCGGGCGCCACAGGGGGGTGGAGACCACGCCGGGGGTGACCAGGTCCAGGCCGTCGAAGAAGCCCTCCATCTCCGCGACGGTGCGGAGGTAGTACGGGTCGCCCGCCTCCGCCCGCACCTCGGCGGCGGCGTCGAGGGTCACGGGGTCGATCGCGTGGGTGCCGTCGTTGACCACGAGGTAGCTGCCGGGTGCCGTGTCGGCGAGGAGCCGGCGGGCGAGGGTTCTGGCCTCGTCGTAGTCCTCGACGTTGCCGAGGATGCCCAGCAGCATCACGGCCACGGGGCGGGAGAGGTCGAGGGTCTTCGCCGCCTCGGCCAGGATGAGGTCCGGGTCGCGTACGTCGGCGTCGACGTAGGTGGTCCTGCCCTCCCCGGTGGAGGTCAGCAGGGCGCGGGCGTGGGCGAGGACGATGGGGTCGTTGTCGACGTAGACGACGCGGCAGGCGGGGTGGACGGCCTGGGCGACCTCGTGGGTGTTGCCGGCGGTCGGCAGGCCGGTGCCGACGTCGAGGAACTGGCGTATGCCCGCGTCGCCCGCGAGATGGCGGACGGCGCGTACGAGGAACGCCCGGGAGTGGCGGGCGATCTCCACGATGCCCGGGAAGACGGCCTTGACCTGTTCGCCGGTCTCCCGGTCGACCTCGTAGTTGTCCTTGCCGCCGACCCAGTAGTTCCACACCCGGGCCGAGTGCGGCCGGGTGGTGTCGATCCTGGCCGTCGGGCTCTCGTCGTGCATCAGGCCGTCCTTGGCGTGGTGGTGTGGGCGGAGCCGGTCAACGGGCAACGTATACGAGCCGGTTCGCGTCGGCGTCCGGGATGGTGGAATCCGGCCCGCCGCCGGTACGGCCCGCACGGCGGCGGCGGCGACGACGGCGACGGCGACGGGCAGGGGTGGGGCGGGGTGGCGTCGTACGCCCTTTCACTCCGGCGGACGCGCCCCGATGGCCGTATCGGCGGACGCTCCGGCGGGGCAGCGCGTACGGGGGCGTGGACACGGGCGCGTACGCCGTCCGCTGCTCCGATCGTGCGACCGCTTTGAGCTGAATGTACGATTTTGGCGTTGCCATTTCCTCCCGGAAGGAAGCCCGATGTCCCGTACGCGGAAAGCGACCCTCGGCGCCCTGGGCGCCACGCTCTGCGCGACCGCCCTGGTCGGCACCGCACCCCCCGCCCCGGCACAGGACGACAACGGCGTCGCGGACAGGAGCGCCGCGGACATAGCCGCCCAGGCCCGGGACGCCTTCAACGGTGCCCGGTCCATGCACCTCACCCTGGACAGGCAGGGCTCGGGCCTCGGCCGCGACGACCCGGCCAGCCTCGATCTCTCGGCCGACCGCTCCGCCAACTGCGTCGGCACCGTCGACTTCGCCGCCGGGGGCGGCAGCCTGGAGATCATCCGGCACGGCGACGACGTGTGGGTGAAGCCCGACACCGCCTGGCTGCAGAACAACCTCCCGTCCGACCAGTCGGACGACGTGCGGAGGCTGGCGGGCAAGTACCTCCAGGGCACGGTCCAGGACCCGGGTCTCGGCGGCCTCGCCGAGCTGTGCGGCATCGACTACCTCAGCGACCCCCTGGAGAACGCCACCTCCGCGGGCAACCTGCGGAAGGGCTCCGAGACGACCGTCAACGGCACCCCCGTCATCGAGGTCACGGGGCGGCACGAGGAGACGGACGTGACCTTCTCCGTCGCCACGCGGGGCACGCCGTTCCCGGTGCAGGCCACGTCGCGGGGCGGCGGCCCGCAGCAGACGGCGAACTTCACCTTCGACCAGCCCGTCCCGGACAGGACTCCCGCGGCCGGCGACACCGTCCCCTGGGGCGGCTGACACCCGCGCCGACGGCCCGCCCCCGCCGACGGCCCATCCGCGTCGACGGCCCACCCGCGCTCGCTCTGCCGCGTTGTCAGTCCCGGATGTGAGGCTGGGGCGCATGAGCGAAGAGCGCGGGCGGGCACGTGACTCGGGCATTCCGCCGACCGGCGAGCCCGGGGACCCGCCGCTGGGGCGGGGGCTCGCGGCCCTCGCCGCATTGCCCGGGGGCGTACGGACTGAGCCGCACGCCCCCCGGCACCCCCGCGCCCCGGCGGCGTGTCGGTACGCGCCCCGCCGCCCCCGCCGCCCACGATGGGTGCGCCGAGGCGAGAGGAGCCGCACCGTGGCCCTGCACCAGACCCACCGCGGCGTCGCCGCACCGTACGACGACGTCTACGCGATGCCCATCAGCCAGCACGCGCTGCCCAAGTACCGGATGCCCGAGGGGGTCTCCGACCCGCGCGCCGTCTACGCCCTCATCCACGACGAGCTGGCCCTCGACGGCAACGCCGCGCAGAACCTGGCGACGTTCTGCACCACCTGGTCCGAGGCCGAGGTGCACGACCTCATGGACGAGTGCCTCGACAAGAACATGGTCGACAAGGACGAGTACCCGCAGACCGCCGACATCGAGAACCGCTGCGTGCACATCCTCGCCGACCTGTGGCACTCCCCGCAGGGCGCGAGCACCATGGGCTGCTCCACCACCGGCTCCAGCGAGGCCGCGATGCTCGGCGGACTGGCGCTCAAGTGGCGCTGGCGCAAGCGCCGCGAGGCGGCGGGCAAGCCCGCCGGCCGGCCGAACCTCGTCTGCGGCCCCGTGCAGGTGTGCTGGGAGAAGTTCGCCCGCTACTTCGACGTCGAGCTGCGCCAGGTGCCGCTGGAGCCGGACGCCACCGGGCTCCGCCCGCACCAGCTGCGCGACCACGTCGACGAGAACACCATCGGCGTCGTCGCCATCCTCGGCGTCACGTACACCTGCGACTACGAGCCGGTGAAGGAGATCGCCGCCGAACTCGACGCCATCCAGGCCGACACCGGGCTGGACGTGCCCGTCCACGTGGACGCCGCCAGCGGCGGCTTCGTCGCCCCCTTCCTCCACCCCGAGCTGGAGTGGGACTTCCGCGTGCCGCGGGTGGCGTCCATCAACTCCTCCGGCCACAAGTACGGCATGGCGCCCCTCGGCGTCGGCTGGGCGGTCTGGCGCTCCGCCGACCTGCTGCCCGAGGACCTGATCTTCCGCGTCAGCTACCTCGGCGGCGACATGCCCACCTTCGCGCTCAACTTCTCCCGCCCGGGCGGCGAGGTCGTCGCGCAGTACTACAACCTGCTGCGGCTCGGCCGCGAGGGCTACCGCCGCATCTACCGGGCGGCGGCCGGCAGCGCCGAGTGGCTGGGCGGGCAGATCGCCGGCATGGGACCGTTCACGCTGCTGTACGACGGGCGCGGCGCGCTGCCGGCCGTGTCGTGGACGCTGACGGACCCGGCGGGCGCGGGCTTCACGCTGTACGACCTGACGGAGCAGCTGCGGCTGCGCGGCTGGCAGGTGCCGGCGTACCCGCTGCCGCCGCGGCGGCAGGAGACCGTCATCCAGCGGGTGCTGATCAGGCACGGGATCAGCCACGACAAGATCGAGCTGCTGGCGGGAGACGTACGGGCGGCGCTGGCGCGGCTGAAGGACGGCGCGGGCACCCCGGCGCCGCACCGGCCGGGGTTCCACCACTGAGCGGCGCGGAGACGCGCGCCGGGCGGGAGCGGCGGGCGGGGCGGCCCGGCCCCGCGGGCGGCGAAGGGGTCCTGACGGCAACGCGGACGGCGGCCGGACGGCGGCCCCGTACGCGCCGGGCGCGGCCCGCCCCGTACCACCCCACCGCTACCTTTCTCGTACGCCCCCGGCCCCCCGGCGCCCACGCCCTCCGCCCCCGGCCGCTACGCCCCCTCAGCCCACCGCCGCCAGGCGGTGCTCCTGCGGGCTCACCCCGTGCACCCGCTTGAACGCCGCGCTCAGCGCGAACGGGCTCCCGTACCCCACCCGCCGCGCCACCGCGCCCACCGTCGCGTCCGGCTCCCGCAGCAGATCCGCCGCCAACGCCAGCCGCCACCCCGTCAGATACGTCATCGGCGGCTCCCCCACCAGCTCCGCGAACCGCCGCGCCAGCGCCGCCCGCGACACCCCCGCCCGCACCGCCAGCTCCGCCACCGTCCACGGGTGCGCCGGGTTGTTGTGCAGCAGCTTCAGCGCCCGCCCCACCACCGGATCGCCCTGCGCCCGGTACCAGCCCGGCGCCTTCGCCTCCGGCCGGGCGAACCACGCCCGCAGCGCCGCCACCACCAGCAGGTCCAGCAGCCGGTCCAGGACCACGTCCTGGGCCGGGTCGTCCCGCGCGATCTCCTCCTCCAGCAGCGGCAGCAGCGGGCAGTCCCACGTGTCCTCGTGCAGCACCACCAGCCGCGGCAGCGCGTCCAGCAGCCGCGCGCCGATCTCGCCGGTGTTCTCGTACGACCCGATGAGCATCTTCGTCCAGTCGCCGCCGCTGCCGTGCGTCCAGGTCCGTACGACCGCGTCCAGCTCCTCGGCGAGGCTCTGCCCGTCCGGCGTCTCGCAGCGCCCGCCGGGGTGGATCAGCGCCTGCGGCTCGGTGGCCGGGTCGTCGGAGAAGACGTACGGATCCGGGCCGCGCATGATCGCGATCTCGCCCTCCCCCACCCGCACCGGCTCCGCGCCGTCGTGTGTCACCCACGCCGTGCCGCTCGCCATCGCCACGACGGACAGCGGTGCGCGGTCCACGACCCGCACCGACCACGGCGGCTCCACGAGCGCGCGCAGCATCAACGCCCCCCGCGCGCGAGGGCTGCCGAGCAGTCCGGCGATCGAGTCCATACGGGCCAGGGTAGGACGCGGCCAGGCGGGCGCTTTCGGCGTGAGAGCGAGCACCCCCGGTCAAGAGACGAGGGGTCCGTTTCTGGCGCACCACGCGACCGGGCCCGGCGCCGCCCTCACACCGCGGGGCGCCGGGCTGTAAGGGCACGGGACGGGATCGGCCTTAGCCGAACACCTCGACGACGCAGCGCCCGCCCGACGCACGTTGCAGCTTCGCGTCACCGGTGACCAGGGGCGCGCCGAGCTGCTCGGCGAGCGACACGTAGGCGGCGTCGTAGGGCGTGAGGTTGTCCCGCAGCTCCCAGATCCTTGGCAGCAGCCCTTGGTGAGGAAACCGCTCGATGGGAAAACCCGGAATCTGCGCCAAGGCGTGATCGGCATCCCAAGCGGTGATCTTGCGGCCTCGCAAGAGCCCCCTGAGCGCACTCGCCGCCTCCAGATCGATCACGCTGGGGGCGGCGAGTTCAGATCCGTCGAGCCGGTCGGCCAGAGCCTTGGCCACCGGCCCGGCGTCCGTGAGCAGCAGGACGAAGGCCGAGTTGTCGAGCACGATCACTCGCCGCGCTCCTGACGCTGCAACGCGACGATGTCATCCATCGATACTTCGGTAGTCAGCTCGGCTCGCGCCCTTGCCAGGGCCTCGGCGACGGTCGGCCGAAGCGCGACGCGTTCCAGCTCTACGCGCAGGTACTCCTGGAGCGACCTGCCCGAATCCGCGGCACGCCGACGCAGTATGGCGTAGGCGTCGTCGTCGAGGTTTCTGATTTGCACCGTAGCCATGCATGCATAATAGCGCTTCTTTGGCGCCATCACGCAAGCTAGACGCTCGCGTATGCGGGTGCGCCTTTGAGTCATGGATCGTCCAGCCCGTCTCGGCTTGACTGGCTGTATGACACATCCCAGTGCACCCACCACCCAGCGACACCTCCACCTGCGCACGCCCCGCGACTTCACCGACTTCGTGCGCGAGGCGGCCGGGAGAGGAGCCCGGAATGTCTGACGTCCGCACGGCGGTGCTGTTCGCGGCCGTCCTCACCACGGGACTGAGCGCCGGACTGTTCTACGTCTGGTCGTACTCGGTGATGCCGGGCCTGGCCCGCGCCGGCGACCGCAGCTTCGTCGAGACCTTCCAGCACATGAACCGGGCGATGATGAACGGCTGGTTCGCCCTCAGCTTCGGCGGCGCGATGGTCTTCCTGCTGCTGGCCGGCGGGCTGCTGCTCGGCGCGGACGGCGACCAGCGGTCGAAGGCGCTGCCGTGGGTGATCGCGGCGGTCGTGCTGTACGTGGCGATGCTCGTCATCACCTTCGCCGTCAACGTGCCGATGAACGACGAGCTGGACGCGGCGGGCGCCGTCGACCAGATCAAGGACCTGGCGGCCGTGCGCGAGCGGATGGAGGACAGGTGGGTGCGGTGGAACAACGTCCGCTCCGTCGTCACCGTGCTCTCCTTCGGCTGCGTGACCTGGGCGCTGCTGCAGTACGGACGCGCCACCGGCAAGGGGTAGCTCCGGCGGCGCGACGGTGGCGCGACGAGGCCGGCGCCGGGAGCCACGGGGTCCCGAGGGCCGGCCTCAGCCGTGGGCGGGGAGGGGGAGAGGAGGGCCCCCGGCGGGGCCGGCCGCGCGGTGAAGGGGAGTAGCGCGGGGCGGCCCTCCGGGGGCCCGGGAGAGAGGGTCAGGAGGTCAGGGGGTCAGGGGTCAGGCGTGGGGACGGTGTGCGGCGGTGCGGCCGGGCCGGCCGGGGGATCAGTCGTCGCCGCGGTCGTCGGAGTCGTCGGCGCCGCGGTCGTCGTGGTCGTCGTCGCTGCCGTCGTCGTCCCTGCGGTCGTCCCGGTCGTCACCGTCGTCGTCCTTGCCGTCGTCGCCGCGGTTGGCGACGACCTGGCCGCTGTCGGCGTCGACGCCGACCTCGTACCACTTGCCGTCCTCGCCGAGGATGTCGATCTCCCACCGGTGGGCCCCGCCGCGGTCGTCATCGTCGAACTCGGCCGACTCCACCGTGCCGGGCCGCTCCTGCAGCGCCGCCGCGACCGCGTCGTCGACCTTCACCTTGGCCGCGGCGAGCGCCTTGGCCTCGGCGCGGTCGTCGGCGTCGCCGTCCCGGCCGTCGTCGCCGCGGTCGTCGCGGTCGTCCAGGTCGTCGTCCCGGTCGTCCAGGTCGTCGTCGCGGCCGTCGTCGTCGCTCACCTGTACGTCCGCCGGCACAGCGGCGGCGTCCGCCCCGCCGTCGTCGCCGTTCGAGACCGCGACCGCGGTCACCGAGCCACCCGTGACCAGCGCCGCGGTGGCGACGGCGGCGATGACGATGTTGCGCTTCATGAGGGTTCCTCCCGCTTTCGGCGGCTCCTGCCGCTGTGTGCTGACGGAGACCAAGCTGCCTGAACGATCCTGAAGGCACCCTGAAGCCACCTGAAGGGTTCTTCAGCTTCGGTTTGCGACCCTGGGGGCATGCGACTGCTGATAGTCGAGGACGAACGACGCCTCGCCACCTCCCTCGCCCGCGGGCTCGCCGCCGAGGGCTTCGCCGTGGACGTCGTCCACGACGGCGTGGAGGGCCTGCACCGGGCCACCGAGACCGACTACGACCTCATCGTCCTCGACATCATGCTCCCCGGCATGAACGGCTACCGCGTCTGCTCCACCCTGCGCGCCGCCGGCGACGAGACCCCGATCCTCATGCTCACCGCCAAGGACGGCGAGTACGACGAGGCCGAGGGCCTCGACACCGGCGCCGACGACTACCTCACCAAGCCCTTCAGCTACGTCGTCCTCCTCGCCCGGGTCCGCGCCCTGCTGCGCCGCCGCGGCCGCACCGCCGCGCCCGTGCTGCGCGTCGGCGCCCTCGCCGTCGACCCGGCCGCCCGCCGGGTGCACGTCGGCGAGACGGAGGTGACGCTGACGACCAAGGAGTTCGCCGTCCTGGAGGTGCTGGCGCAGCGCGCCGGCGAGGTGGTCGGCAAGTCCGAGATCCTCGACCACGCCTGGGACTTCGCGTACGACGGCGACCCCAACATCGTCGAGGTCTACGTCAGTGCGCTGCGCCGCAAGCTCGGCGCCCGCGCCATCCAGACCGTACGCGGCGCCGGCTACCGGCTCGCCGACCCGGACCCCGGCTCCGGCCCGGCCGCCGGCGGTTCCCGTGCGTAGTCCGTTCGCCTCGGTACGCGCCAGGGCCGCGGTCGGCGCGACGGCCGTCGTCGCCCTGGCGCTGGTGGCCGCGGGCGTCGTGGTGCTGCTCGTGCTCCGCGCCAACCTGCACGACCAGGCCGAGCTGCAGGCCGACGTGGACGCCCGCCGGATCGCCACCGACCTGAGCAACGGCACCCCGCTCGCCGACATCGACCTCCCCGACGACAACCCCATGGTCATACGCGCCGACAACGGCGACATCCTGCAGGTGAGCGACGACCTCACGCATCTCGACGGCGCCGGCGGGTCCGCCACCGACCCCCGCCCCGGCACCCGCACCGAGCGCTCCGCGCCCCCGACCCCGACGGCCCCCTCCCCGACCCCGTCCCCCACCGAGGGCTCCGGAGACGACGACGCGGACGACGACGCGGACGACGCCGAAGACGCTGACGACGACGACTCCGACGACGACTCCGACGACGACTCCGGCTCGGACGCCGACGCCGACGCCGACGACGCCGATCCGCGCCGCGGCGAGGTCGCGGGCGAGGCGGAGCACGACGACGGCCGGGCCGTACTCGACGGCAAGGTCGGCGACTACCGCTTCGCCGGCCTGAAGGTCACCACCCCCGAGGATCAGACCTACACCGTCTGGGCCGGCGTCCCCCGGGACACCGAGCAGAACGCCGTAGACTCCGTCGGCCGCGCGATGCTCGCCGGTCTGGTGCCGCTGCTCGCCGTCGTCGGCGGGGTGACCTGGCTGGTCACGCGGCGCGCGCTGCGCCCGGTCGAGGGCATCCGCGGCGAGATGGCCGCCATCACCGCCTCCACCGACCTCTCCCGCCGCGTCCCCGAGCCCGCCACCCGCGACGAGGTGGCCAGGCTGGCCCGTACGACCAACGAGACCCTGACCGCGCTGGAGAAGTCCGTCGAGCGCCAGCGCCGCTTCGTCGCCGACGCCTCCCACGAGCTGCGCAGCCCCATCGCCTCGCTGCGCACCCAGCTGGAGGTCGCCGCCGCCCACCCCGAACTCCTCGACCTCGACGGCGCGGTGGCCGACACCGTACGGCTGCAGCACCTCGCCGCCGACCTGCTGCTGCTGGCCCGGCTGGACGCCGGGGAGGAGCCGCTGGGCAAGCCGGTCGCGCTGGGCGCGCTGGTGCGCGAGGAGGTAGCGCGGCGGAACGCCGATGAGCCGGGCGGGGTGGCGGTCGTCGCCGGGGAGCCGGCCGACGCGACGGTGGCCGGCTCGCGCAGCCAGCTGGCGCGGGTCCTCGGCAACCTGCTGGACAACGCCGTACGGCACGCCGCCGGCCGGGTCGACGTACGGGTGCGCCGCGAGGGCGCGTGGGCGGTGCTGGAGGTCGCGGACGACGGCGCGGGGGTGCCGGCGGCGCACCGGGAGCGGATCTTCGAGCGGTTCGTACGCCTCGACGACGCGCGCAGCCGCGACGACGGCGGCGCCGGCCTGGGGCTGGCGATCGTCCGGGACGTCGTCGTACGGCACGGGGGCTCGATCGGCGTCGACGAAGCCCCGGGCGGCGGGGCGCTGTTCACCGTCCGGCTGCCCCTCGCCGAGTCGGCCGGGCCGGCGCCAGAGGGCTGAGCACGGACCGGCGCGCGCGCCGGGACGGATCGGCGTGCAGCCCCGGAGCGGGCCGGCGCGCGGCTGAGCGGGCCCGGTGTGCAGACCCGAGCGGCCCGGCGTGCGGACCCGGGGCGGCCCGGAGTGCAGACCCGGGGCGGCCGGCGTGCGGGCCCGCGGCGTCATTCGTGCCAACCTTCCGCGCCCGTCCTGCGTCTTCCCCAGTGCACCGGCCGGTGTCCGCCCGTACGCACCGGCCGGTGCTCCGTACGTACCCCCCGGGTGCCGTCAGCCGCGCAGCCGCGCCATCCACGCCTCCACCTCGTCGGCCTGCCGCGGCAGCTGGTCCGACAGGTTCCGGCGGCCGTCCTCCGTCACCAGGATGTCGTCCTCGATCCGCACCCCGATGCCCCGGTACTCCTCGGGCACCGTCAGGTCGTCGAGCTGGAAGTACAGACCCGGTTCCACCGTCAGGCACATGCCGGCCCGCAGCGTTCCGCCCACGTACTCCTCGGTGCGGGCCGCGGCGCAGTCGTGGACGTCGATGCCGAGCATGTGTCCCGTGCCGTGCAGCGTCCAGCGCCGCTGCAGCCCCAGCTCCAGCACCTTGTCGACGTCCTCGACCTGCAGCAGCCCCCACTCGATGAGCTTCGCGGCCAGCACCCGCTGCGCCGCGTCGTGGAAGTCGCGGTACGCCGCGCCCGGCCGTACGGCGGCGATGCCCGCCTCCTGCGCCTCGTACACGGCGTCGTAGATCCGCCGCTGCAGCGGCGTGAACGTGCCGTCGATCGGGAGGGTGCGGGTGACGTCGGCGGTGTAGAGGTTGCGGGTCTCGACGCCCGCGTCGAGCAGGAGCATCTCGCCGGGGCGGGCCTCGCCGTCGTTGCGTACCCAGTGGAGCGTGGTGGCGTGCGGGCCGGCGGCGCAGATGGAGCTGTAGCCGACGTCGTTGCCCTCGACGCGGGCGCGGAGGAAGAACGTTCCCTCGATGTAGCGTTCGGTGGTGGCCTCGGCCCGGTCCAGGACCTTCACGACGTCCTCGAAGCCGCGCGCGGTCGACTCGCACGCGGATTCCAGCTCCGCGATCTCGAAGTCGTCCTTGACGAGCCGCATCTCGGAGAGGAAGACGCGGAACTCCTCGTCCCGCTCGCCGGTGACCTTGTCGGTCAGCGCCTTGTCGACGCCGGCGTCGTGGCCGCGCAGCAGCCGGACCGGACCGGTGGCCTCCGCCAGCTGGCCGGGCAGCTCGCGGACGTCCTTGACCGGCAGGCCGAGGAGCTTCTCGTTCTCGGTGAGGCTGTTGCGTCGGCCCACCCACAGCTCGCCCTGGCCGGAGAGCCAGAACTCGCCGTTGGTGCGGTCGGAGCGCGGCAGCAGGTACGCGGTGGCCTCGTGCCCCGGCTCGCCGTCGCCGCTGGTCACCGGCTCCAGGACGAGGACGCCGTCCTCGGTCTGGTCGCCGGTGAGGTAGGCGTAGTCGGAGGAGGGGCGGAAGGGGTAGTCGGTGTCGTTGGCCCGCACCTTGAGGTTGCCGGCGGGGACGACGAGGCGCTCGCCCGGGAAGCGGGCGGAGAGCGCGGCGCGGCGGCGGGCGGCGTACGCGGCCTGCGGGACGGGGCCGAGGTCGTGCCGTTCGGTGTCGGCCCAGCCGGACTTCATGTTCTCGGCGAGTTCGTCCGAGAGGGCGCCGTACAGGCCGTTCTTGCGCGGCTTGACGGCCTGCTCCCCGGCGCCGTCCGTGCCCCCGGTGCCCCCGGTGCCCTCTGCGGTCTCCTCGGTGTCCGCGGTGTCGGGCGTCCGGGTCTGCGGCTGCTCCTCGGTCACGGCTTCCTCCTCTGCGATGCGTCGGCCGCCTCCCAGCGTACGGCCGGAGGCGGGCGCGTAGTCCGGGCGAGCAGTGACGTTTCGAACGGCGGCGGCGGGCGCGGGCGCCGCGCGTGCCGCGGCCTTCAGCCGGTGAGCTGTACGGCGAGGAGGACGACGTCCTCCGGGTGGTCGGCGCCGTCGTCGGGGCCGGCGGGCAGGAGGCGGGCGAGGACGTGGTCGGTGAGGGCCTCGGGGTCGTCGCGTACGGCCGCGGGGGCGGTGGCGGCGGCGTGGTGCAGGCGGGTCATGGCCTGCTCGGTGGGCCGGCCGGTGCGGTGGAGGAGGCCGTCGGTGTACAGCAGGACGGTCTCACCGGGGGCGGGGTCGATGGTGACGCTGGGCGCCTCCCAGCAGGCCAGCATGCCCAGCGGCGCGGACAGCGAGGTCTCGGCGTACTCGGTGCGCCAGGGGCCGGTGACCAGCGGCGGGCAGTGGCCGGCGCCGGCGACGACGATGCTGCGGCGGCCCGGCGGGGCGTACGCGAAGAGGGCGGTGGCGCGGCGCCCGGGCTCGGTGAGCCGCAGCAGCAGTTCGAGGTCGGAGAGGACGGCGACCGGGTCCTCGCCCTCCATCACCGCGTACGCGCGCAGGCCGGCGCGCAGCTGCCCCATGGCGGCGACGGCGGCGGGCCCGCCGCCGCCGGCGGAGCCGACGGCGAGGCCGAGGGCGCCGTCGGGGAGGGGGAGGACGTCGTAGAAGTCGCCGCCGCCGAGGGGCCCGGTGCGGTGCCGGACGGCGACGCGGGCGCCGGGGACGTGCGGGAGGCGGGCGGGGAGCAGGGCGGCGCGTACGCCGTCGGCGGCGGTGCGGGCGCGGGCGAGGTCGAGGAGGCGGGCGAGGTGGTCGCCGGCGTGGCGGGCATAGAGGCCGGCGATGCGGCGTCGGCGGTCGGTGGGGCGGGCGGGTTCGTCGTAGAGCCACTCGACGGCGCCGAGGAGGGCGGGCGCGGGGTCCGCGGCGCCGGGCCGCGGGGCGCCGGGGCTGGTGCCCGGCTCCGGGGGCGGCCCGGGCCGGGCGGCGCCGGGCTGCGGGGATGGCCCGGGCGGCCCGGGCGGCCCGGGAGGCCCGCTGGATACGCAGCCGGGGTGGCCGCCGGGCCCGCCGTAGCCTGCCGGCCCGTAGTCGGGTGTGCCCGGTTGTGCGGGGCTCGGTGTGTCGGGGTATCCGGGTCCGGGTGAGTTGCCGGGTTGCCCCGGCAGCGGCGGCCCGGGGGACGGTCGGGCCGGCGCCGACTGCCCCGGGGCCGCGGGCCCGTACTCCGCCCGGCCGGCGTCGACCGGGCGGCCCTGTCCCGGAGCGGCCGGTCCCGGGCCCGCCGGCCCCCGCTGGCCGGTCCCCGGCTGGCCCGGCCGGGTCATGCCGCCCTGGTCCGGCTGTCCCGCCCCCGGGTGTCCCGCCCCCGGGCGTCCGGAATTCGCCGGTAGCCCGCCCGCCGGCCCGCCGCCGCCCGCCCGCGGCGCGGTCGCGGCGAGCGGCACCGCGTAGCCGGCCGCGTAGCCGAGGCGTACGGCGACGTCGTGGTGGCGGGGGTGGAGGTCGGCCTCGGCGGTGAGGTCGGGGCGGCAGACGTCGGCGGGGCGGGTGGCGGCGGGGGCGTCGAGGATCCGCCCGTACGACGTGGACGCGCGTGGCACCGTCTCGATGGCGCCCAGTTCCGCGACCCCGATGCCGTAGCCCACGCGGACGTCGGGGCCGCGGCCGTCGGCGGGCTGCAGCACGGCGAATCCCCGACGCGCACCGACCAGTTCCGCGCCGGCGCGCACGATCTCGTACAGCGCCTCCGTCAACTCGGTGGTGCGGGCGAGGCGTCCGGTCAGCTCGTGCAGCGCGGTGAGGTCGCCGGCCCAGGCGGAGAGGCGGTCGTACGAGGCCACGGGGGACTCGGAGGGGTGTGCGATAGCGGGTCGCAGCAGCCGTTGCAGCTCAATTCCAGCCACATTCGGGAACGGTGGGGTACTCAACGCCGGCGGCCTTCACACAGCGGTCGCGCACCCGCGGCCCGCGCTCCGGCGCGGCCCGCCCGTACGGGCCTGACCGGCACATGCATCGCGCTCAACAGCACTGCGGACCCTCATCTCATGCTGTACCACTCGCAATAGATCCACATTTACACGGACTGGTGATGCGATGTCCAGTGTTGTCGACTCGGGCGAGCTGGTGTCCGCGAGGCATCTATGATTGGCTGAAAATCGATGGGTGCTCTGTTCAATTGCGGTCGACTGGATTTCGACACGGAGGTCCCCACACAAGCCGGCAACGGCAGGAACCCGCCCAGGCGGCAGTGCGTCCTACAGAACAGAGCCCGGGCTCCGCCCTCGCGTGCTGTGCCATCGCACGCCCCGACGCACCGAAGCAGCGCACCGACGCAGCAGAGACACCGCACCGAGAACGCAGTGACTGCATGACCTTCGCAAGGTGATTCGGCCAGCAGACCCTGGTGCCACGGAAGGATGAGCGCTCATGCGCGAATATCCCGGAAAGCGGCGCATGCGTCACGGGCAGCGGGCGCTGCCGGACGCGGCGCTGACGTTCGCTTCGCAGTGGCAGTGGCCCGTCGTACCCGGAGCGGGCCTCGAACCCCCGCGGCGCAGCCGTCGGGACCGTACGCAGGACCGCACGCAGGACAGTGACAGCACGCAGACCCCGGACGCCGCCCGGCCGCGCGACCGCGGGTGCGCCTGCCCCTATGCCGAGTGCGCCGCACCCGGAGCCCATCCCTACGACCCCGGCGTGCTCGCCGCGACCACGGACCCGCGCATGGTCCGCTGGTGGTGGGAGCGGCGGCCGGACGCGCCGGTGCTGCTCGGCACCGGCGGACGCGCGCCGAGCGCGATCAGCCTGCCCGCCGTGACCGCCGCCCGGGCGCTGACCCGGCTGGACCGGCTCGGGGTGCGTACGGGGCCGGTGGTGGCGACACCGGAGCGCTGGGCGCTGCTGGTGGCCCCGTACGACTACGACGAACTCGGCGAGCTGCTCGGCGAACACGGCTGGGTGCCGGCCTCGCTGGGCTTCCACGGCGAGGGCGGCTACCTCGCGCTGCCGCCGTCGGAGACCGGCGCCGGCCGGGTCCGCTGGGAGCGGGCGCCGCGGCCGGACGGCGGGGCGCCGTGGCTGCCGCCGGTGGCGTCGGTGGTCGACGTCCTGGTGGAGGCGGTGGCGGCGGCCCCGGACGAGGGCAGCAGACTCGCCGGCTGAGAGGTGTGTACGGGCGGCGGGCCCTGGCGGGCTCGCCGCGCGGCCTGACGCGGATCCGTACGCGAAGTCTGACGCGCTGCCTGAACGGTGCGGAGCGTACGTACCGCGGGCTCACCCTGCTCCGCCTGCCTCCGCCTGCTCCGCCGTCAAGCTCTGCCCCATCGGCAGGCATATAAAGACCCGGCCGCTGGCGACGGGGGATGCACCAGCGACCGGGCTACAAGCGACCGTAACAACTCTTCAGCGTTTCGCAAATTCGAACGTCGTGATTCCCGTCAAATGACGGACCCGTCATACCACTCGGTATGCAGTTGATCAGCTGAGTGTCACCTGGCGGTTCGCGAGCCCGCCGCGGGCCTTGCGCTCCGCCCCCGTGAGCGGCTCGGTCACGGCCAGCGCGCCCGCCAGCCGCTCCCCGAACTCCGCGGCCGGCTTCTCACAGTCCACCGCCGTCATCGACGACGGCAGGTCCCACACCGGCACCACGAGGCCGTGCGCGCGGAACGACCCGACGAGCCGGGTCTCCTCCGCCAGCGCCGAGGTGCCGGCCGCGTGCAGCCGGGCGAGGGCGTCGAGGAGGCGCTCCTCGGGGTGGGGCATGACCCAGCGCAGGTGGTTCTTCTCCGGCGCCGCGCACCAGTACGCCGCCTCCACGCCGCCGAGGCGGACGGTGGGGATGGCCGCCGCGTTGGCCCGCTCCAGCGAGGCGGCGACCTCGCCCGTGGCCGACTCCGCGTCGTCCAGCCAGAACTCGAACCCGTCGTGCACCACCGGCTTCAGCGGCACCGACGTGTCGAGGAGGTCCTGCAGCCGCGGCCCGGCACCGCCGCCCGCGGGCGCGGCCGGTTCGACGGGGGAGCCGGGGGTGGCGGTCAGCGCGCGCTGGAGCACGTCGGCCAGGTCGCGGCTGACGTCGCCGGAGGCGGTGTCGTTCTGCAGCCCGAGGAGCACGGTGCCGTCGTCGCGGCGCAGCGCGGGCCAGGCCATGGGCAGCACGGTGGCGAGGGTGAGCGACGGTACGTCGTCGGGGAGGCCGGCGGCGAGCGTCAGCTCGGCGGTGCCGGCGGGCACCAGTTCGCGCAGCGCCACCCAGTCGCACTCGCCGGCCAGCCCCTCGAAGGGCCGGCGGACCAGCTCGGTGACGGCCTGCGCGGCGGCGCGGCCGTGGCACGCCTTGTACCGCCGGCCGGAGCCGCACGGGCAGGGCTCGCGGGCGCCGACGACGGGGATCTCGCCGTCGGGCACGGCGGCGGGCTGGGATGCCTTCGTACGGGGGCGGCGCTTCTTCGCCATGGCTGGAATGCTCCGTTCGGGGCGCGGGCGGTCACGTACCGCCGGAGCCTAGTCCCAGTCTTCGGTGTCCGGGCTCAGTGACCGGGCAGGGACGCCCAGACCGTGACCTCGCCGAGCGGGCCGGCGTCGTAGCGCACGCCCCAGTCGCAGGCGAGGGAGGAGATGATGGCCAGCCCGCGGCCGCCCTTGGCGGTGACCGAGGGTGTGGCGGGAAGTGGTCGGGTGGGTCCGCCACCGTCGGTGACGGAGACCGTGACGCGGCCGTCCGGATCGATGTGCCAGTCGGCCCGTACGCGGGTGTCCGCGGTACCGGGGGCCGGGGAGGTGTCCGCCCGGGCGCGTACGAGCACCTCGGCGTCCGCGGTCGCCGCGGCCGTGGCCAGCGGTCGGGCGTGCCGGCAGGCGTTGCTGAGCAGCTCGGACAGGACGAGCACGGCGTCGTCGACCGTCGCCTCCGACGTCCCCCGGGCGCGCAGGTCGGCGCGCAGGCGGCGCCGTGCCAGCCCCACTCCGTCCGGGCCGTGGGGAACGGCCATGGACGAAGCCGGCGCCTGCTGTGCCACCACGAACATCACCACCCCCAGCGATCTCCTCGCCCCGCAACAGGGAGTCAATGCCCCCGCCGGGTGGATCGGAAACCGGCCAACCGACGACCGGTGATGCACTCGTTACGTAACCGTGCGCAGTGCGCGCGCCGGTGTACTACGCGTAGTCATGCACCGTCGGTCGGCGGAGTGTCGTAGCCGATGCGGTCCAGCTGGGCCCGGACCTGGCGGGGGCGGTTGGTGATGACGGCCTCGACGCCGAGGCGGGCGCACAGGGCGACGTCGTCGGGCTCGTCGACGGTCCAGACGTGGACGCGGTGGCCGGCGCGGTGGAGACGGTCGACGTAGCCGGGGTTGCTCCGGACGATCCGCATGCTCGGGCCGGCGATGCCGACGCTGCGCGGGAGGCGGCCGTCGCGGAAGCGGGGGAGGAGGAACTGCATGAGGAAGACGGTCGGGACGGCGGGCGCGGCGGCGTGGACGCGGTGCAGCGAGCGGGCGGAGAAGCTCATCACCCGTACGAGGGAGGGCTCGTCGGCGGCGGGGGCGGAGCCGGGGGCTGCCGCGGCCCGCGCGCCGGCGCCGGCGCGCGGGCCGCGACCGATGCGCGGCCCGGGCGCGGGGGCCGCCGGGCCGGCGAGGCCGAACCGGCGCAGCAGCTCCACCAGCTTCTCCTCCACCTGACCCGCCCACCGGGTGGGGTGCTTGGTCTCGATGGCCAGCTCCACCCGCCGCCCGGAGTCGGTCACCAGCTCCAGCAGCCGCTCCAGGGTGAGTACCGAGGTGCGTTCCCAGTCCGGTTCCTCCGGTGTCTCGCGCTGCCGCCGGCCCACCTCGTCGCGGCGCTTCTCGCGCTCCTGCCAGGAACCGAAGTCGAGCGCGGCGAGGTCGGCCAACTCCAGGGCGGAGACGGCGCCGCGGCCGTCGGAGGTACGGTTGACGCGCCGGTCGTGGACGCAGACGAGATGGCCGTCGGCGGTGAGCCGCACGTCGCACTCCAGGGCGTCGGCGCCCTCCTCGATGGCCGTGCGGTACGCCGCCAGCGTGTGCTCCGGCGCCGCCTCGGACCCGCCCCGGTGCGCGACGACGGCGGGCGGGCCCGGCTCCGTACGCCCGTACGGCCGATCCGCTGGTGCTTGGCTCACCGGCCCATCGTGCCACCCGGCGCGGCTCCCGGCCCGGCCCTCGTCTGCCACCCAGGGGATGCGCCAGATATGTCCTAAGTAAAGGATGTCAGCTAAAGACTAGATGCGGTTTACCGTCCGCTGACAACCGGTGCGGGAACCTGGTGGGGCGGGTAGGCGCGACTGGCACCTGGCGTGAGACGTGAAGGAGAGAGCTGTGAGCACCGAGAACGACGGCGCGACGCCTCCGCGGCCGGATTTCCCGCCGCCGGATGCGGGAGCGAGGTCTCCGGTCGAGTCTCCTGAGCGCGCGAGCGGCGGGGCCGGCGGAGCCTGGCCCGCGGGACCGGAAGGGCCGGGTGGTTCGGACACCCCTGCCGGCTCTCCGGGTGGCCCGGGTGCCGGCGGGCACGGTGATGAGCGTACGGAGCAGTTTGCGGCGGTCAGGGCCGCGGGCGGTAGGGGCTCCGGCGCCGGCCACACCGTGCCCGACGGAGGTCAGGCCGGGCCCACCGGCGCCGCCGGCTCCTCCGGCGGCGCCGGCCCGCAGTGGCCCCCGCCGCCGGTGGGAGGTTCCCCGGCGGGCTCCGGCCCGGCGGGCCCCGGCGCCGAGGGCGCGGGGGCGCCCACCCAGCCCGGCTGGGGCAGTGCCCAGCCCCCCGGCGGCAGCGGCTGGGACTCCGCCCCGCGCCCGTCCGGCAACGGCGGCGGCCGGCGCGTCGGCACGGTGGTCGTGGCCACCCTCGTCGCCGCGCTGATCGGCGGCGGTATCGGCGGCGGCATCGGGTACTGGGCGGCCGAGGACGACGACTCCAGCGGCACGTCGACGACGGTCTCCGGCACCCAGGACGGCCAGGAGATCGAGAACCCGCCCGGCTCGGTCGCCGGCATCGCCGACAATGCGCTGCCCAGCGTCGTCACCATCGAGGCGAGCGGCGGCGGCGGTGACAGCGGCACCGGCGAGGAGGGCGGCGCCGCCACCGGCACCGGCTTCGTCTACGACAAGCAGGGCCACATCCTCACCAACAACCACGTCGTGGCGGGCGCCGAGGGCGCCGGCACGCTGACGGCGACGTTCTCCAACGGCAAGACGTACGACGCCGAGGTCGTCGGCCAGGCCAGCGGCTACGACGTGGCCGTCATCAGGCTCACCGACGCCTCCGACGCCAACCTGACGCCATTGCCGCTCGGCGACTCCGACAAGGTCGACGTCGGCGACCAGACCATCGCCATCGGCTCGCCCTTCGGCCTGTCGGGCACGGTCACCACCGGCATCGTCAGCGCCAAGAACCGCCCGGTGGCCTCCGGCGACGCGACCGGCCAGGAGCAGGCGTCGTACATGAACGCCCTGCAGACCGACGCCTCCATCAACCCCGGCAACTCCGGCGGCCCGCTGCTGGACCACGACGGCAACGTGATCGGCATCAACTCCGCGATCCGGCCGGCGGACAGCGGCAGCCCGTTCGGCGGCGGGCAGGGCGGCAGCATCGGGCTGGGCTTCGCGATCCCGATCAACCAGGCCGACTGGGTCGCCGGCACGCTCATCGAGACCGGCGAGCCTGTCTACGCGATCATCGGTGTCTCCGTCGACAACTCGTACCAGGACAAGGGCGCGAAGGTCAGCGAGTCGGGCAGCGAGGCGGCCGGCGACCCGGTGACGCCCGGCGGGCCGGCGGCCGACGCGGGACTGGAGCCCGGGGACGTCATCACCAGGCTGGACGACACCGTGATCGACAGCGGGCCGACGCTGATCGCGCAGCTGTGGGCGCACAAGCCGGGCGACAAGGTGGAGATCACCTACGAGCGCGGCGGCGACCAGCAGACGACGGAGGTCACCCTCGGCGAACGCGAGGGCGACCAGCAGTAGGTCCCACGCGGCGGCCGGTCACCCGGGAGGGGTTGCCAACTGGTGGTCGGGGAGTGTGCACGAGGGTGGTGTGACTCGTTCGTGTGATGGTCGGCTTGTGGGCTTGCGGTGTCGTGGGCTGTTCGGGCTACGGTGATCGTGCGATCTGGGACGCCGGGTGTGGTGCCAGCGTGCGGGGCCCCCGCTCCACCGGAGTGATGGTTCGGGGCTTCCCCGTCGCCCTCTGGCCGTGCCCACATGGCCAGGTCGTGAGGGAACCGGCCTCCCGGGATCGGACCACGGACAGGATCCGTGTCGCTGCCCCGGGGTCGAGTACGCCGGGGACCAGTACGCCCAAGACCGTTCGGGGCGCGCGGCTGAACGGAGTCACTCCCGCTCAGTCCACAGGAACGGTGGCCGGCCGCTGTGCTGTGGGTGCGTCGGTGCGGGGTGCGGGGTGCGGGGTGCGGGGGCGGCGAACCGGGGAGCCCGGGCCGGGTGTTCAGGGCCGTTCCCTCAAACGGCCCTGCCCCTCACCCGGCCCGGACCGGCTCACGACCGGGGCCCGTCACCGCCCCGGTCCGAACCTCCCCGCACCGGACCCGTCCCCTGTCCGGGTCCGGTAGGCGGTGGCGCGTGAGTCCGTGAGTCCCGTAGTCCCGTACGGCACACGGACCGTCTCCGCGACCCCGCCCCGCGTCTCCGCGCCGGTCGTCACCCGCCGCGGGCGCTCTCCGCCCGCGCCTCCGCCCAGGCCGCCTCCTTGAGTGCCATCCGGGCGGCCGGCCGCCGGCCGCCCGCCGTCTGCCAGTACGGATGGGTGGACACCCGCACCGACAGCCGCAGCAATCGCCGCCGCAGGACCGCGGTTTCGCTGGCGCTGTGCCGCGGCTCTTCGGCGAGCCTGCGATACACCGCGTACCAGTCGCGCTGGGTCTGGACGAGGTCTTCGGGGAAGGTGTGGGTCACGCAGTTATTCTGACACGTGTTCGATTTTCGAGTCACGCGTATTCCTCGGATCCCCTCCGCTCGCGGCGGCCCGCCGCTCCGCCGCGAGCAGCAGCGCCTCCGTCGCCGGCGCCTTGACCTGCCCGTACTCCTTCAGCTCCGACAGGGCGCGCGGCCCCGGCACCGCAGCCCCGCGGCCGGCCGGGCTGGTACGCCACCACAGCCGCCGGCTGCGGCTCGTCGGAGAAAGGCATTCCGCCGGTGTCCGCCCGTGTCCGCCGGTGCGACCGCGTAAAACCGTTCGACAGCGCGGGCGTCCGGGAGATGGGATGAGGCGGACCCCGGGCCGGGAGGAGAGTCGTTTGTCGGCCGAGACCACCGAGGGCGCCGCCGCCGTCGCCGCGCCCGTCGTCGACGAGGCGCTGGCCGGGCGCCTGTTGGCGGCGCAGTTCCCGCGGTGGGCGCATCTGCCGCTACGGCGCCTGCACCCCGGCGGCCTGGACCACGTGATCTTCCGGCTCGGCGACGCCATGACCGTACGCCTCCCGCGCGGCGACTGGGCCGCGGGGCAGGCCGAGAAGGAACTCCTGTGGCTGCCCCGGCTCGCCCCCCACCTGCCGCTGGCGGTCCCGGCGCCGCTGGAGGTGGGCGAGCCGGCGTTCGGCTATCCGTGGCACTGGTCGGTGTCGCGGTGGCTCGACGGCGAGACGGCCACCCACGACGGTCTGAAGGACCCGGAGGAGGCCGCGGCGGAGATGGCGGCTTTCCTGGGCGCGTTGCAGGGACTGGCGCTGCCTTCCGACGGGTCGTACGGGCTGCTCTCCCCCGCCGAACCGCTACGGGACCGCGACCGCGCGACGCGGGCGGCGATCGCGGCGGTGGGCGCGGACGGGACGTTCGACGCCGGCGCGCTGACGGCTGTGTGGGAGGCGGCCGTCGAGGCGGAGGACCGCGCCGCCGGGCCGCCGGTGTGGTTCCACGGCGACATGCACAACGGCAACCTCCTCACCCGCGCCGGTCAGCTCAGCGCCGTCCTCGACTTCGGCGGCCTGGGCGTCGGCGACCCGGCCTGCGACCTGGTCGTCGCCTGGACCCTGCTGGACGCGGGCCCGCGCCGCGTGTTCCGCGAGGCACTGCGCGCGGACGACGCGGCGTGGGCGCGGGGACGGGGCTGGGCGCTGACGACGGGGCTCGGCGCGTACACGGCGTATGCGGCGACGAAACCGAACGTCGCCCGGGACACCGCCCGCCAGATCACGGAGGCCCTGGCGGACGCCACGCCGTAGCCGCCGGTCGCGAGGGAGAGAGACGATGGCCACCGAGGACGCGCACACCGGGAACGCGCACAACGGGGACGCGCACAACTGGGACGCGCGCATCGAGCCGGCGACCACGGCCGACTTCCACCGGGTCCTCGCCGACCACCCCCGCTACTGGGGCGAACGCGACCTGCGCCCGCTCCATCTCCTCGCGATGGTGCAGGAGTTCGGCGACACCTGCCTGGTCGCCCGCGCCGCCGACGGCATCCACGGCTACGTCTTCGGCTTCGTCACCCCGGCCGGCACGGCCTACGTCCACCTGATCGCCACCCGCGACGACACCCGCGGCACGGGCCTGGGCCGCCGCCTGTACGGGGCGTTCGCCGCGGCGGCGGGGCGGCAGGGGGCGGCGCGGCTGAAGGCGATCACGTCGGTGGAGAACACGGGGTCGCAGTCGTTCCACCGCCGGCTGGGGTTCGAGGCCCGGGTGGTGGAGGACTACAACGGGGCGGGGCAGCCGATGGTGGTGTTCCACCGGACGCTGCCGCTGTAGGGTCGCGGGGTCGCGGGGGCGGGGTCAACTTTCGTAGCGGCGTGCGGCGTCGGCGGAGCGGGGTCCGCTGGCCCACACATGGCCCATACGGTTTGGTCGAACCTGAGATACCAGTGGTTCGGGGTGAGACAGCCTTGGCTGAGCACGGGGACGGGCCCGAAGGGTCCTGAATCCTGGCCGCAGGTTGGCCGCACACACTGGTCAGGAGTGGGAAACCCGCGAGTCAGGGTGAGACAGCCCCAGTTCGGCGGGGGCGCCGTCCGGATACGGCGGCGCCCCTGCTGAGCTGGGGCTTCGTCGCGTCAGGCGGAGAGTGTGGGATTCGAACCCACGGTGACGGGATACGCCACGACGGTTTTCAAGACCGTTCCCTTAGGCCGCTCGGGCAACTCTCCCTGCCGCCGGCTCGGCGGCGGCAGGGACCAAGGCTAGCGGTTCGGGTGGCGGGGTCGCGTGCGGGTTGGGGGTGGAGTCAGGAGGCTGCGGCGGTGGGGTCCATCCAGAAGATCTCCCACTGGTGGCCGTCCGGGTCGAGGAAGCTGCGGCCGTACATGAAGTCCTGGTCGTTGGGCTCGTTCGCGACGGCCCCGCCCGCGGCGAGGGCCTTGTCGACGATCTCGTCCACCGCCGCGCGGCTGTCCACGCTCAGGGCGAGGATCGCCTCCGTGGCGGTGGTGGTGTCGGCGATCTGGTTCTTGGTGAAGCCCTTGAAGAACGGCTCCGTGAGGAGCATCGCGTAGATGTCGTCCGTGATGACGAGGCAGGTGGCGTTCTCGTCCGTGAAGTTCTCGTCGAAGCGGTAGCCGAGGGCGGTGAAGAAGGCCGTCGAGCGGTCCAGGTCCTTCACGGGCAGGTTGACGAAGATCTTGTGCGGCATGGTGGTGGCCCCTCTCCGGGCTGCGGTGGGTCGGTTCCTGGAGCGCGCTGTCTGTGAGGGTAGACGGGGTGGGCGCGCGGAACTCATCGGTGGGAGGGAGGGGCACGGGGATTCTTTCTGCGGGCTGCAGCGGGGCTGCGCGGGCTGCGGCGGGGTTACGGGGGTGTGTGGCGTGCCGCTGACGCCACCGTTGCCGCCGCCTCCCGTTCCGGCAGGCCCGTGGTGACCGCCGCGCGGACCAGCGCCGCCGCGACGTCCGGGCCCTGGCCCGTCTCGTACGCGCGGCAGGCGGCCCAGAACAGGCGGGCGTTGCGTTCGCCGGGGCGGGAGGCGGCGACGAAGCGGATCAGGGCGTCCGCGCGGCGTTCGCGTCCCGGGAGGTCGTCCGGGGGTGCCTGGGCCGCCGACGGCGGCGGGGGCGGGGTCGAGGTCGGCGGCGGGGTCGGTGGGGGTGGGGTGAGGAGGCGGAGCAGGGCCCTCGGGGCGGGGGCCGGGGCGCGGGTGGAGCGGGGGGCCAGGCGGTACGCGCCGTGCAGGGTGCGGGAGCCGGGGCCGGCGAGGTAGCCGCCGGTGCCGCGGACGTCGACGCCGGGTGCGAGGCGGCCCGCGGAGTTGGGGACCGTGTGGCCGGGGTGGCCGGTGAGCCAGAGGTGCCGGCCGCCGCTCGGGGTGAGGACGACCACCGTGGGCGGCAGCACGATCCCGTGCGTGGCGAGCAGCGACTCGAACACCCCGAGCACGTCGGTCCCAGCCTTCACGTCGAGGTCCAGCCCGATCAGGTGATGCGGCGGCCGGCCGCACGCGATGCCGTATCCCGTCGCCCAGGGGGCGGCGGCGAAGAGGGTGTGTATGGCGTCGGAGTCGGTCGTCGCGTCGTACACGCCGTGGCCTATACGCCCGCACTCCCCGCGGCAGGGCACCCGCGGCCAGTCCGCGTGGTGCGGGGAGCGGACCGCGGGCTGCTTCGCGCGGGACAGCGGGAAGACGGGCAGGCCGCGGCGGGCGGCGGCCAGCGCGGCGGTGAGGGCGTGGCTGTGTACGGAGCTGTCCATGCCTTCAGTCTCGTACAAATGTTCGATAACCGAAAGTGTCCGGCTGTGCGGGTTTACCCGGCGTCGATCACGCCTGCGGGGGAAACGGCCACCGATCCCCGATAGTCCCGGGATCCGCGGGCAACGATGCTCTCGCAACGTCGCAAGCCGCCGGAGAGCCGGCCGGAACCCCGGTCAACTCCCGGCCACGGAACCGTCTTCCGTTACATAGGAGGAAGTAGATGGCACGCACTCGTACGGCCCGCATCATGGCCGCGGCAGCTTCACTGCCGCTCGCTGTCGCACTCTTCGGAGGGGTGGCGCACGCGGACAACGGGGCGTTCGCCAACGACGAATCCCACTCCGCGATCGTCGGCCAGCTCGGCGGCGTCGGTGACGACAACTTCGGCAACAACGCCCAGACCCAGCAGGTCGCCAACGGTGACGGCGGCTACAACGAGTCCAACACCGCCAACGTCCAGGGGTTCGGCAACGTCGTCGACCAGTCGGACACGGTGATCGCCTTCACCTACATCTGGTAAGGGCCACGCAGTTCGGGGTGCGCATGGGGATGGCCGCGCGACCGCACCGTCACGGTGCGGTCGCGCGGTCGCGTTCGGGGGCGGGTCGCCCGACCGCGACGTCGTGGACGCGCCGGTCGCGATCACGGGACCCCCGGCCTGGTGCCCCCGAGGGGTCCGCCCGCCGGACCTCCACCTACGGGAGGTCCGGCCAGCCGGAGACCTACTCCCTCGGGTGGAGCACGCACCGCGACCTCCGGGCGATCCGCCGACCCGGGTGCCGCTCCTAGCGTGGAGACATGTCCACAGCCAGCAGCACCGACGCCCCCGCGGCGGGCACCACGCGACCGCCCCTTCCGACATTCGCGGCGTACGTGAACCTGCGGGGGCCGGTGCTGCTGCGCACCGCGCGCTCCCTTACCACCAGCCCCTGGGACGCCGAGGACCTGCTGCAGACCGCGCTGGCGCAGACCTACCTGGCCTGGGACCGGATCGAGGATCCGCGCGCCCTCGACGGCTACGTACGCCGCGCGCTGCTCAACACCCGCACCTCGCAGTGGCGCAAGCGCCGCGTCGACGAGTACGCCGCGGGCGACGACCTCCCCGAGCCCGCCCCCGTCCCCGGCCCCGACCCGGCGGAGCACCAGGCGATGCGCGACGCGATGTGGCGCGCGGTGCTGCGGCTGCCGGAGCGGCAGCGGGCGATGGTGGTGCTGCGGTACTACGAGGACCTGAGCGAGGCGCAGACGGCGGCCGTGCTGGGGGTGTCGGTGGGGACGGTGAAGAGCGCGGTCTCGCGCGCGCTGGCGAAGCTCCGGGAGGACACGGGGCTGGGGGAGCTGGCGCAGGCGGCGTAGCCCCCGCGCCCGCGGAGCGCCGCGGGGTCGCGGGGGCGCGTACGGAGGGGTGCGGCGCGTACGGAGCGGCGCCTGCGGAGCGTCGCGTACGGAGGGGCGCGGCGCGTACGGAGTGGCGCGTACGGAGCGGCGCATATGGGGCGTAGACACCCCGCCCGAGGTAGTGACAAGGCGCCCGGTCACCAGCAGAATCAGCGCCAGCGATTACTGGCGCGTAACCGCTTCCTATCCCCCGGGAGGCCCTCCGTGTTGAGCACGATGCAGGACGTACCGCTGACCATCTCGCGGATCGTGACCCACGGTTCGACCATCCACGGCTCCGCCAGGGTCATCACCTGGACCGGCGCGGACGAGCCACCGCAGACCCGCACCTACGCCGCCGTCGGCGCCCGCGCCGCGCAGCTCGCGCACGCGCTCCGCGACGAGCTGGGCGTACGGCCGCAGGAGCCCGTCGGCACCCTCATGTGGAACAACGCCGAGCACCTGGAGGCCTACCTCGCCCTCCCCGCCATGGGCTCCGTCCTGCACACCCTCAACCTCCGTCTCGACCCGCGCCAGCTCACGTGGATCGTCAACCACGCCGCCGACCGCGTCATCCTCACCAACGGCACCCTCCTCCCCCTCCTCGTGCCGCTGCTGCCGCAGATGCCGCGCGTCGAGCACGTCGTCGTCGCCGGCCCCGGCGACCGCGCGCTCCTCGACGGCGCCCACGTCACCGTCCACGAGTACGAGGAACTCGTCGCCGGCCGCCCCGAGACGTACGACTGGCCCGTGCTCGACGAACGCGAGACCGCCGCCCTCTGCTACACCTCCGGCACCACCGGCGACCCCAAGGGCACCCTCTACAGCCACCGCTCCGTCTACCTGCACTCCCTCGGCGTCCTCGCCGCCGAGTCCTTCGGCATCACGTCGCACGACCTCGTGCTGCCGATCGTGCCGATGTTCCACGTCAACGCCTGGGGCCTGCCGCACGCCGCCTTCATGGCCGGCACCTCCCTGCTGATGCCCGACCGCTTCCTGCAGCCCGGCCCGATCGCCGACATGATGGAGACCTGCCGGCCCACCATCAGCGGCGCCGTCCCCAGCATTTGGCAGGGCCTCCTCAACGAACTCGACGCCCGGCCCCGCGACGTCTCCTCCATGCGCACCGCCATCATCGGCGGCTCCGCCTGCTCGCCCCAGCTCATGCGGGGCTTCGAGGAGCGGCACGGCATCCGCGTCGTCCAGGCGTGGGGCATGACGGAGACCTCGCCGCTGGGCTGCATCGCGCACCCGCCGCCCGGGCTGGAGCCGGCGGAGGAGTTCCCGTACCGGCTGAAGCAGGGGCGCTTCCCGGCGAGCGTGGAGGCGCGGCTGCGCGGCCCGGACGGGAACCTGCTGCCGCACGACGGCGAGTCGGCGGGGGAGCTGGAGGTACGCGGGCCGTGGATCACGGGCGCGTACTACGGGGGCGCGGACGGCGAGCCGTTCCGGCCGGAGGACAAGTTCAGCGAGGACGGCTGGCTGCGCACCGGCGACGTCGGCACGATCACGGCCGACGGCTATCTGACGCTGACGGACCGGGCGAAGGACGTCATCAAGTCGGGCGGCGAGTGGATCTCGTCGATGGAGCTGGAGAACCATCTGATGGCCCACCCGGACGTCACAGAGGCGGCGGTCATCGCCGTGCCGGACGAGAAGTGGGACGAACGGCCGCTGGCGGCGGTGGTGGTGCGCGAGGGCGCGGCCGTGACGTACGAGGAGCTGCAGGCGCACCTGGGGAAGCGGATCGCGAAGTGGCAGCTGCCGGAGCGGTGGGTGCGGATCGGGGAGGTGCCGAAGACGAGCGTGGGGAAGTTCGACAAGAAGGTGCTGCGGAGGCGGTACGCGGACGGGGAGTTGCCGGTCACGCGGCTGTGACGTTTTTTCTGGACGGTGGCGGTGCGGTTCGCAGGGCCTGCTAGGTCGTGCCGATCTTGGCGAGGAGGTCGACGATCCGGTTCTGCACCTCCGCGCTCGTCGACCGCTCCGCCAGGAACAGCACCGTCTCCCCCGAGCGCAGCCGCGGCAGTTCGGCGCGGTTGATGTCGACGGCCGTGTAGACCACCATCGGCGTCCGGTTCAGCAGCCCGTTCGCGTTCAGCCAGTCCACGATGCCCGTACGCCGGCGGCGGATCCGCATCAGGTCCATCACGACCAGGTTCGGCCGGAAGCGGGTCGCCAGGTCCACCGCCTGCTCGTCCGACGCGGCGTGCATGACCTGCATCCCGCGCCGCTCCAGGGTCGCCGCCAGGGCGTCCGCGATGTCCGGGTTCTCCTCGAAGAGGAGCACGCGCGGCGGGTGCTGCTCGCTGTCGCGCGGCGCGAGCGCCTTCAGCAGCACCGCCGGGTCCGCCCCGTACGCCGCCTCCCGCGTCGCCTGCCCGAGGCCGGCCGTGACCAGCACCGGCACGGAGGCCGCCACCGCCGCCATGCGCAGCGCCTGCAGTGCGGTGCGCGTGATCGGGCCGGTCAGCGGGTCCACGAAGAGGCCGGCGGGGGAGACGGAGATCTGCGCGTCCAGCTCCTCGCGGGAATGGACCACGACGGGGCGGTAGCTGCGCGCGGTCAGCGCCTGCTGCGTGGCGGCGTCGGGCTCGGGCCAGACGAGCAGCCGGCGCGGGTTGTCCAGCGGCTCGGGCGGCATCTCGTCGTCGAGGCGCAGCGGGGTCGTCTCGGGGTCCTGCGCGGCGACCTCGATGACGCCGTGGCGGCCGTCGAGCGGCTCGGGGCCCTCGGCGGCGGACGCGTCGGGGGCTCCGATGGCGAAGGCCCGCCCGATGGCGTCGCGCCGGGCGCCGGCGGCGGTGCCGGCGGCGGGACCGGTGCCGGGGCGGGGTGGCTGGCGGTGGGGGTGGTGAGTGGGGGGTGGGGCGGTGGCTTGGGGCTGGGGCTGGGGTTGGGGGCGGGGGCGGCCGGGTTGCCGGGAGTCCGCGGCGGGCGGTTCGCCGCCGGCGCCGAGGGGGCGCCGCCGGCCGCCGGTGTGCTCGTCGGCGGAGTCGTACGGGTCGTGGGTGGGGGCGAGTGCGGGGTCGCCGGCGGAGGTGGAGGGGTCGTATGCGGAGTCGTTGGCGGTGTCGTAGGGGTCGTTCGGGTCTGCCTCGGTGGCCGCCGCGTTCTCGGGGGGTTGGGTGGCGCGGTGGCCGGGTCGGGTGCCATGGCTCGGAGGACCGCCGGCCTGGCTGACCTGGTTCTCCTGGTCCCCCTGGCTCCCTTGGTCGCCCTGCGCGGGCGGGCCGGAGGGCTGGTCCACGTAGGCCACGCCCTGGCCGAGGGTGCGCACGCTGATCGGGCCCGACTGCTGCGCCGGCAGGGCCGGCATCGCGGGGGTCGCGGCGGAGCGGGCGAAGCGGGTGGCGCCGCCGCGGGTGGTGTCGCCGCGGGGTCCGGGGGCGTCGGGGGCGTTCGCGGCGGCGGTCGGGGTGGCGCGGCGCGGGTCGACGCCGCGGGCGGGGGTCTGCATCTCGTGCCGTGGGTCTACGGGCGCGGGGGTGTGGCCGGAGGCGTGGGGGCCGGCGGCGGGTGCCTGGGCGGCGGCGGGTTCGGCGGTGTGGGGCTGCTGCGGGGCGGGCTGATGCGGGGCGGGTTGGCGGGGGGCGGGGGCGCCTTGGGTGCGGGGGTCGCGGGGGTCGCGCTGGGCGTCCGGGGTGCCGCCCTGGGTGCGGGAGTCGCCCTGGGTGCGCGGGTCGTGCTGCGTGCGCGGGTCGTGCTGCGCGGGGACGCTCGGGGTGGGGGTGCCGCGCCGGGGGGGCTGGGCGTCCGGGGTGTCGTGGGCGGGGTGCGGGGTCTGCGAGGTGCGTACGGTGCGGACTTCGCCCGTGTCGTCGGCGTTGCCGCCGCTGTCGTTGCCTTCGGCGCCGGTGGGAGCGCCGCGGTTGCTGGCGTGGGGGTACGGGCCGGTGTCCGGGTCCTGTACGGGGCGGCCGGTGGGCCGGCGGGGGTCGCGCGTGGCGTAGGGGGGTGGGGCGTCGTCGTAGGCGCCTGGGTGCGGTGCGGGGTCGGTGCCGGGGGAGTGGGGGTACGGGCCGGTGTCCGGGTCCTGCGTCGCGGGGCCGGGGCGGCGACGACGGCCGGTGGGGTGCTGCGGCCGGGCGGGTCCGGTGCCGGGTCCGGTGCCGGGGCCGGGTGCGGGTGCGGCGCCGGGTGCGGGGGCGTTCCGTACGGCCGGGTCGGTGGTGCCCCGGGGGAGCTGCGGCGCCGGTGCGTGCTGCGCGGCAGGGAGGGCGGCGGGGTGCGGCGCACCGGGGCGGTGCCCGGCGGGGTCGGCGGGCTCCAGCCGGTCGGCGGAGGCCCCACCGGGGTCGCCGCGCCGCGCGGGCCCGGCGGCAGCGCCGGGTCCGGGGTGCGCGCCGGGGGCGCCGGCGCCGGGGCGCCGGGCGGGGGCGCGACGGGGTGCCGTGGGGCCGTCGTACTCGCCGGGGCCCGCGGTGTACACGGGGCCGGCCGGTTCGCTGGGGGGTGCGGCGTCGTCGTAGTCGGCGGGGTCGATCGGCTCGACCCGGCCGGGGGTGTGGCCCGTACGCGAGGGGTGGTCGACCGGCTCGGCGTGGGTGCCGGGACCCGGGTGAGCGCCTGTGCCGGCGTGCGCGGTGGGGCCGCCGGGGGCCGTCGGGCCGGGCCCGGCCGGGCCGTTCGGCCCGGCCCGTCCGCCCGGGCCACCGGGCGCCGCCGGGCCGACGGGCCCGCCCGGTGCGCCGGGTCCGCGCGGTCCTGCCTGCCCACCAGGGCCGCCGGGGCCGCCCCGGCCTCCGGGCCCCGCCGGACCGCTCGGACCGCTCGGGCCGCCCGGTCCCATGGGGTCACCCGGACCCGTCGGACCGCCCGGCCCCATCGGGTCGTCGTCCGGTCCCTCGGGCCCGCCCGGCCCGCCCGGACGCTCTTGGCCGCCGGGACGCCCTGGGCCGCCAGGCCCGCCATAGCCGCCGGGTCCACCCGGAACGCCCTGACCACCCGGGCCACCGGGCCCGGACTCCGGTCCGCCCGGTCCCGGAGGTGAGTCCGGTCCCGCCGGTCCACGTCCTACGGGCCGCCGCCGAGCACCCGTCGAGGGCTCACCGGACTCAGAACGGTCGCCCTGCTGCGGGCCACCCGGCCCCTGGCCCACCGGCCGCCGCCGACGGCCGCGACCCTGCGTCCCGGGGAGGGCGTGCCCGAGCGCCGCGGCGCCGCTCTCCACGGCGCTGACCTCCCCGGCACTGCCGCCCGTATCGCCCGTGCCGCCCGTCGGCGCACCCGCGCCACCGGCCGTACCGTCCACCGCGGCACCGGCACCGGCACCGGCACCGGCACCGGCACCGGCGCCGTCCCGCGGCCCGCCCGGGCCGCCGTGGAAACCAGGTTGGGCTGCAGGACCCGCACCGCCACCCGGCGCAGGCACACCGCCCCCACCGCCGTACGCAACCGGCCCTTCACCCGGAGCCGCCCGCCGCCGGCGCCCGCCGGACCCGCTTGCACCGCCCGTCGGCGTCGGCCCACCGGCAGTCGCCTGCCCGGCGACGCCACCCACCGCCTCGGGCGCCACCGCACCCTGCGGCGCACCGTGCCCCGGCGTGCGCCCCGGCTCCTGGACAACCGACGGCCCACCGGCCTCCGGTGCCCCGGCCCCGCGACCGCCTACCGCACCCGGTCCACCGCGCCCCGCACCGCCGTCCGCACCACCGTCCGCACCCTGCCCCGGCGGCAGCCCCGCCACCGGAACACCCTCCGCAGGCACCCCCGCCCCGGCCCCGGGACCAGCCCCGGAACCGGCTCCGCTCCCAGCACCGGCCCCGGTCCCAGCACCGGCTCCGACCTCAGCACCGGCTCCGGTCCCAGCCCCAGCCCCGTGACCAGACCCGGGACCCGTCGGCACCCCCGCCGCCGGTGTCGCTCCGCGCCGCCGCCGGCCCGTGCCCGTACCGCCGACTCCCGTACCGCGCGGGGGCGTCCCAGTTCCGTCGCCCGACTCCGCCGCGGGAGCGGCGCGTCGCCGCCGCCCACCGGCCGTACGTCCACCACCGGCCGCACCGCCACCCGCGACACCGCCGCCGGCCGTACCGCCCTCGGCCCCGCCAGACCCGCCGGATCCACGAGGCCCACCGGATCCACCAGACCCACCGGATCCACGAGGCCCACCGGATCCACGAGACCCACCAGCCCCGCCGGGATCCCCCAGCCCAACCAGCTCCCCCGACTCCCCCGCCCCAACCGAACCGCCAGCCGAACCGTCGACCGAACCGCCTACCGCCCCGCCGGCCGAACCGCCGCCGGACCCCCCAGCCCCACCGCGAGCCGACCCGCCCGCCACCACACCCGACGCACTACCCCGCCCCAACGCCTCCGCGCCGGGCATCACCGTCGTCTCGTTCCCCGTGTCCCGCCCGCGCCCCGAGGTCTCCCTGTTCCGCGCGGCCCGCGCCGCCGGGCCGGAAGCCTGCACCGGCACCTCCAGCAGGTACGCGCCGCCGTTCTGCCCCGGCACGTCGTGCGTCTGCAGTATCCCGCCGTGCAGCAGGGCGACGCCCCGGGCCAGCGGCTCGTGCACGGAACCCGCCCCCGGACCACCGGCCGAAGCCCTAGCCCCAGCCCCAGAAACCGACCCAGCCCCAACCCCAACCCCCGGCCCCCGCGGCCCTTGCACCTCGATCCGCACCACATCCCCCCGCTGCGCCGCCGCCACCACAACCGGCGCGTCCGACGCCCCCGCCGTCCGCTGCCCCGTGGCGTCGACGCCCGCGACCTCCGCGATCAGGTGCGCCAGCGCCAGCGCCAGCCACCGCCCGTCCGCCTCGATCTCCAGCCGCGGCGCGTGCACCACGAACTGCGCCCGCCCCGGCCCGATCAGCTCGTCCGCGCCCTCGGTCGCGGCGTGCACCACGTCCTCGACGTTCACCGGCTCCACCGCGAGCCGCTCCCTGCCGGAGTCCAGCCGCTGGAAGTCGAGCACGCTGTCGATGAGCGCGGTCATGCGCCCGTAGCCGGCGGAGAGGTGGCGCAGTGTCTGGTTGGCCTCCGGCCACAGCTGGCCGGCCGGGTCGTCGACCAGGGTGTTCAGCTCCGCGCGTAGCGTGTCGAGCGGGCCGCGCAGCGCCACGTCCAGCACCGCCTGGAGTTGCGCGAGCCGCGCCTCCAGCGCGTCGCGCCGCCGCCGGTCGGTGAAGGCGAGGACGGCACCGACGAGTTGGTCGCCGTCGCGCACCGGGGCCGTCGTCATGTCCACCGGCACCGGCTGGCCGTCGCGTCCCCACAGCACCTGGCCGCGTACCCGGTGCTTGCGTCCGGAGCGCAGGGTGTCGGAGATCGGGGTCTCCTCGTACGGCAGGGGGGTGCCGTCCGGGCGCGAGTGGTGGATGAGGGGGTGGAGGTCGGCGCCGCCGAGTTCGCTGGCGCGGTAGCCGAGGATCTGCGCGGCGGAGGGGTTGACCAGGACGACCCGGCCGGTCGTGTCCGTACCGACGATGCCCTCGGCGGCGGCGCGCAGGATCATCTCGGTCTGCCGGCGCTGCCGCTGCAGCTCCGCTTCGACCTCCGCCGTGCCCGTGAGGTCGCGTACGACGAGCATCAGCAGCTCGTCGCCCGTGTAGTGGTGGCCGGGCGCGTACGGGGACTCGCCGTTCGGGCCGTCCTCCAGGTCGGCGCTGGTGACCTCGGCGGGGAAGGCGCTGCCGTCGGTGCGGCGGGCGGCGGTGCGCAGCGGCTTCGTACGCTCGTCGGCGCGCACTCCCGCGTCGGGGGCCACGGAGCCCGTGGCGTCGCCGCCGCCGCGCGGGCGGCGCATGGAGCCGGGGATGAGCTGCGGGTCGAAGTCGGGCAGCAGGTCGAGCAGCCCGCGCCCGACGACCGCCGCGCCGGGCCGCTCGAAGGTCTCCAGCGCGACGCGGTTGGCGGCGACGACGGTGCCGTTGGTGTCGACGAGGATGAGCGCGTCGGGGAGCGCGTCGAGTATGGCGGCGAGGCGAGCAGCGCCTCGGGATGGCCTGCTGCTCACGACGAACTTCCTCCTCGACTACCGTTCTTGCTGTGCTCCGCGGCCGGCCCTTCACGCCGTTCGCGCTTGTCGTGCGCGTCCCGTCCGCGCCCCCGTGCGCGCCGGTGGCCGTGCCACGAGAGGATTCTACGGTCCAACGTTGCCCGGGGGACGGCGGATGAGAATCGTCACGCCGCCACCACAACTCCGCGGAGTAACGGCCAGGTCGGCCGGGTATCGTGCGATCCGCGGCGGTACGGGGTACGTGGTAGGGGCCCCGGCCGCGACCGGGCACGGGTCGTGCGCCTGCCCGGCACTGGCGGCAGGTTACGTGACGAACACGTGGCCGATTGTGGGGGGCGGGGCAGCATGGCGACGGAACGCGACGAATCCGGCAGCAGAGAGAGCAGCAGAGAGAGCAGCAGCAAAGAGAGCGGCAGAGCGAGCAGCTCAGAGAGCCACTCCGCCAGCACGCCGGCACACCCCGGAAAGCCCTCCGCCCACCCCGGCGGCAGCACCCACGACCACCACACCCGCGCCGGCCGCACCGTCCGCACCTCCCACCCCCGCGGCCCCCGCCGCCGCGTCGTCTCGACCGGCGCCGACCACCGCGTCACGCCCGCCGAGCTGTTCTTCGACCTCGTCTTCGTCTACGCCTTCACGCAGGTCACCGCACTCCTCGCCGCCGACCCGACCCCCATGCGGCTGCTCGGCGCCGGCGTCGTGCTCGCGCTGCTGTGGTGGTGCTGGTGCTGCTTCGCCTGGCTCGGCAACGTCGTACGCGCCGACACCGGCCCCCTCCTCGGCGTACTGCTGACGGCGATGGCGGCGGTGCTCGTCGTGTCCCTGACCCTGCCGGAGGTCTTCGCCGGCGGGGACGGCGGCGACATCAACGCCCCGTTGGTCTTCGTCCTCTGCTACGGCGCGCTGCGGGTCCTGCACCTCATCGCGTACTGGGTGGCACACCCAGGCGACGACCGGCTGCGCACCACCATCCGCGCCACCGCCCTCACGTCCGTCGCGCCGCCGTTCGCACTCCTGGTCGTCGGCAGTTTCTTCACGGGCTGGGCACAGATCGTCATCTGGCTCGCCGCGGTCCTCATCGACTACGCCGCCGTCTACGTCACCGGCGGTTCCGGCTGGCACGTCGCCTCGCCGGCGCACTTCGCCGAGCGGCACGGGCTGATCGTGATCATCGCGCTGGGCGAGTCGATGGTGGCCATCGGCGTGGCGGTGGAGGGCTATCCGGCGACGTACGGCGTGCTGGGCGGCTCGGCCGTGGGGTTGCTGGTCTCGGCGGGGCTGTGGCGGCTGTACTTCCACCGGGTCGCCGAGCCGGCGGAGGAGCGGCTGACCGAGGCGGCGGGCGACGCGCGGACGCGGCTGGCGCGCGACGTGTACACCTTCCTCCACCTGCCGCTGGTCGGCGGCGTGGTGCTCTCGGCGCTGGGCGTGAAGGAACTGCTGCACCAGGTCGCCGACACCGAGCACTACGACCTCGCCGAGCCGCTGCACGGGCTCGGCGCGTGGGCGCTGGCCGGCGGAGTAGGGCTGTTCCTGCTGGGTGCGGCGGCGATCCGGTGGCGGACGGGCGGTCGGGCGTCGGCGGTGCTGGCGGTGGGCGGGGCGGTGTGCCTGGCGGCGGGGCCGGTGGTGGAGCACGTGCCGGGGCTGGCGGCGCTGGGGGCGCTGGCGGTGGTGACGGCGGCGGTGGTGGCGTGGTACGGCCGGGAGGCGGGGGCGGCGTCGGCGTAGCCCCGCCCGCCCAGAGCCCCGCCCGCCCAGAGCCCTCTGCCCAGAGCCCCTCTGCCCAGAGCCCCTCTGCCCAGAGCCCCGCCGCCCAGAGCCCCGCCGCCCAGAGCCCCGCCGCTCAGAGCCCCGCCGCTCAGAGCGCCTCTGCCCAGGGCGAATCTGCCCAGGGCGAATCTGCCCCCGGCAAAGACCCCTCCCCCCGAGCCGCCTCCCCACGGACTGTGGAAGCAACGCAGCACAGCACATCCACGAGGGAGGCACGATGACACCACCACCCCGCACCACCACCCGGGGGCGTACAGCCTCGGGGCCCAGCGCCTCGGGACCCAGCGCCTGGGGGCCCGACCTGGCGCCCCGCGCCGAGGAAGAAGAGGGACCGCCCCCGTCGCGGTTCGACGACCACCTGGCCGCCCAACTCCTCGGCCAGCGCATCGTCCTCCTCGGCACCGAGGTCACCGACGCCTCCGCGAACCGCATCTGCGCGCAGCTCCTCCTCCTCTCCGCCGAGGACCCGCGCACCGACATCGCGCTCTACGTCAACAGCCCCGGCGGCTCCGTCCACGCGGGCCTCGCCATCTACGACACCATGCGGCTCATCCCCAACGACGTGGCCACGCTCGCCATGGGCTTCGCCGCCAGCATGGGGCAGTTCCTGCTCACTACCGGCACGAAGGGCAAGCGCTTCGTGCTCCCGCACGCGCGGATCATGATGCACCAGCCCTCCGCGGGCATCGGCGGCAGCGCCGCCGACATCGAGATCCAGGCGGACAACCTCGAATACAGCAAGACGCTCATGGAGCGCCTCCTCGCCGAGCACACCGGCCAGGACCAGTCGACCATCTCGCGCGACGGCGACCGCGACCGGTGGTTCACGGCGGAGCAGGCGAAGGAGTACGGAATGGTCGACCACGTCGTCGAGTCGCTCGCAGACGTGCGCCCGGCCGGTTCGAAGCGACGGATGGGGCTGTGACCATGAGCCAGTACACGATCCCGAACGTCGTCGAGCGCACCGCGCACGGCGAGCGCGCGTACGACATCTACAGCCGGCTGCTCTCGGAGCGGATCATCTTCCTCGGTACTGAGATCGACGACGGCGTCGCGAACGTCGTCATCGCCCAGCTCCTCCACCTGGAGTCGGCGAGCCCCGGCAGCGAGATCTCCATCTACATCAACTCGCCCGGCGGCTCGTACACCTCGCTGATGGCCATCTACGACACGATGACTTTCGTCGGCGCGCCCATCTCCACGTACTGCGTGGGCCAGGCGGCGTCGACCGCGGCGGTGCTGCTGGCGGGCGGGGAGAAGGGGAGCCGCTTCGTGCTGGAGCACGCGCGGGTGCTGCTGGGGCAGCCGGCGAGCGGTGTGCGGCGCGGGACGGTGTCGGATCTGAGCCTGGAGGCGAAGGAGATCCTGCGGATCCGGACGCAGATGGAGGAGGTGCTGTCGCGGCACACGGGCCACGAGGTGGCGACGCTGCGTGCGGACACGGACAGGGACAAGGTGTTCACGGCGCAGGAGGCGGTGGCGTACGGGCTGGCGGATCAGGTGATCAGCAAGCGGCACCTGTAACGGCGGGGCGGCAGGCGGCGGGACGGCAGGCGGCGGGGCAGAGCCCCGCCGCCTGCCGCGCGCCGGAACGGATCAGGCAGCGAGCCGTACGTCCCCGGACCGGGGCCGGGACCCGGAACGGGACCGGGCGGAGGGCAGCTCGGTGACGGAGGAGACCGCGGTGGTCCGGTCACCGGCGGCGAGGCGGCGCCGCTCGGCGGCGGTCTGCTCGTCGTCCCGTATGGCGGAGAGGCGCACGATCTCGCCGTGGACGAGCACGAGCAGGTCGGCGAGGCGCAGGCCGAGCGCCTGCGTGGCGGCGGCGAGGACTTCGGACGACGCCTCCTTGAGGCCGCGTTCGACCTCGGAGAGGTACGGCATGGAGATGCGCGCGGCGTCGGCGACGTCCTTCAACGTACGCTCCTGAGCCAGCCGCTCCCGCCGCAGCACGCCCCCGACGACCTGGCGCCACAGGGGCTCGCGCTCGTCACCGCCACCGTCCCCGGGCGCGGGCGCGGGGGGACGCAGGGGGAGGACGCGGGCGTGGTGGTGGGGCGCGTGGTTGGTCACCTTCTCAGCGTAGGAGGGCGGCGGGCGGAGGGAAGGGCCGGGCGATCTGCTGATGGCAGAAATCGCCGAAGGCGAACGCGGGGAGGATGGTGCCGCGGAACGCCGCGGACGAGGAAGCCCGCGCCGCCGTTGGTAGTCCTGCCCCCTCCCCGAGGAAGCCTGCGCCGCCGATGGTCGCCCCGCCCCCCGAGGAAACCAACTCCGCCCCATCGTCGCCCTACCGCCCTACCGCCCTATGTCCCACCGCCCTACCGCCCTACTCCCTCCCCTGAGCCTCCCGGGCAGCGTCCTCGACCCGCCGCCGGTAGCCATCCCACCAGGCACGGTCCCCGGGCGTCATGCCGTCGTTGCCCCGCCGCATCCCGGCCGCGCCGTCGACGAGTTCGCGGACGATGTCGGCGTGCCCGGCGTGCCGCTGGGTCTCGGCGAGCATGTGGACGAGCACCCGGTGCAGCGACACCTCGGCCCGGTCGTCCGGCCAGTGCGGCACGCGGCCGAGGTCGTCCAGCGCGAACGCCGCGATCGTGGCGTCGGAGTGCGCGCAGGCGTGCTCGTAGAGCCGGACGAGGTCCTCGCGGGATTCGTCGGCGGTCGCCCACATGTCGACGTTGGGCTCTTCGGCGGCGGCGCCCTCCAGCCAGGGCAGCGGTTCGCCGAGGGGGCGTCCGAAGGTGTCGCCGAAGTACACGGCCTCGCAGCCGATCAGGTGCTTGACGAGCCCCAGCAGGTTCGTGGCGGTCGGCGTCAGCGGACGCCGTACCTCGTACTCGGACAGCCCGTCGAGCTTCCACAGCAGCGCGTCGCGGGCGGCCTGCAAGTAGAGCTGGAGGTCCGCTTTGGGATCGGTGTCGACCATGCGGAACAGCATCGCACCGCAGTGCGCACCGCAGTGCGCACTGCGGTGCGGCGGCTCCCGTAGGACCCGTAGGATCCACGGCATGTACTTCTTCCACCTGCGCTAGGCGCCGTCGGCGAGGCGAGGATCCCCCGTCGCCGACGAGGCGGGGCGGCGTGGCGCCGTCCCGGGCCCTGGCGTGGGAGAAGAACAGTCATCATGCGCGACGACGCACGTTTCGTCGCTCGGTGTGCGCGCGGTCTGGAACCGCAGTTGGCGGCCGAGATTCTGCGGCTCGAACTGGGCGGCATCACCGCGGTCGGACACCGGTCCGTCCACTTCCGGGCCTGGCGCCCGTACGACACGGGGGTGACGGCGCTCCGTACGGCGGACGACGTGTTTCTGCTGGCCGCGAGGATCCCGGAATCGGCGACAACCCGGGCGGCACTGCCGGCACTGGAAAAACTCACGACGAAAGCCAACCCCGAGAGGCTGCTGCGGCACCGCAACCGCCTAGTCCCGCACGGCGGCAAGCCGGCCGGGGTGGAGGTCTCGGCGTCGTTCCTGGGCAGGCGGAGCTTCAACCGGTACGACGCGGAGGACGCGGTCGGCCACACGCTGGCGGCCCGGCTCGACGTGCCGTACCACCCGCGCCGCACCGGGGCCGCGCCCCCACCGGACTACGCGGCGTGGCGCCTCACGCTGGACGGCACCGGGGCGACGCTGATGCTCCGCATCACCCCGCGCCCCCTCCACCGCCGCCCGTACAAGCGGCAGTCGGTGCCGGGGAGCCTGCACCCGCCGCTGGCGGCGGCGATGACGGGGCTGGCGGACATCGGCCCCGGCCACACGGTCCTCGACCCCTGCTGCGGCGCGGGCACCCTGCTCATCGAGGCGGCGCTGGCCCACCCGGAGGCGGCGCGGTTCCAGGGCTACGACATCGACCGGACCGCACTCGCCGCCGCCCGCGCCAACAAGGCGGCGGCGTCGCTGGACCGCATCCGCATCCGCAGGGCCGACGCGGGGGGCCTCCCCCTGCCCGACGGGTCAGTGGACCGCATCGTGTGCAACCCCCCGTGGGGAACCCAGGTCCACGCACAGGCAAGCCTGGCGACGGCCCCCTCCGCCTGGTGGCGAGAACTCCACCGCCTCCTCACCCCCACCGGCACCGCCGTACTCCTCCTCCCCACCCCCACCCTCCTGGCCCCGGCCATCCACGCCGGCCTGGTCCCCACCCACACCCAGCGCGTCCACCTCTCCGGCACCCCCGCGTTCCTCATCAGACTGGAACGCACGAAGACGTGATCAGGCCAGGCCGGCGGCGCCTTGCCTTCGACCGGCGACCCCTCTATGGTCGTACGTACGTAAGGCGTACGAACGTAATTCTAAGAAGGGGAGTCCGTGATGGCGACAACGCGGCCGGTGGCGCTCGTGACAGGTGCCTCATCGGGGATCGGCGAGGAGACGGCCCGCGCCTTCGCCGCGGCGGGCTTCGAGGTGATCGGAACCGGCCGCAAGACGTCCGGACTCACCCCGCCCGCAGGCGTGACGTACCTCGATCTCGACGTGGGCAGTGACGACTCGGCCACCGCCGCGGTCGGAGAGGTGATCGAACGGTTCGGACGCATCGACGTCCTGGTCAACAACGCGGGCATCGGCTCGGCGGGCGCCGTCGAGGAGAACTCCCTCGCCCGCGCCCAGAGCGTCCTGGACACCAACGTCCTCGGTGTCATCCGTATGACGAAGGCCGTCCTGCCGCACATGCGCGCCCAGAGTGGCGGACGCGTCATCAACATCTCGTCCGTCCTCGGAATCGCCCCCCAGCCCTTCATGGCCCTCTACGTCGCCTCGAAACACGCCGTCGAGGGCTACTCCGAGTCGCTGGACCACGAGGTCCGCGAACACGGCATCCGGGTCCTCCTCGTCCAGCCCG
>NZ_JCANTA010000037.1:0-41911 GCF_059570575.1 Streptomyces sp. CNX435
GGGGGCGCCGGGGGCGCCGGGGGCGCCTTGTCCGCCGGGGAGTTCTGGTGCGCCCGGAGTACCGGGGCGGGGTGGGGGTGCGGGGTGGCGGGGGCGGTCGGGGCGGGGTGGCGCGGTTGCATCGCCGGGGGGTGGGGCGGGGTGCGGGCGGCCGGGGTGGCGGCGGCCTTCGCCGGCGCTGTTGCCGGCGAGGTGGCCGGAGCCGCGGGGGCGGTCGGCGTCGCGGTCGCGGGCCGCGGTGCGGGGGCGCCCGTCGGCATCGCGGGGTCGGCCCTCCTCGTCGCGGGGTCGGGCAACCACGGCGCCGGGTCGGCTGGCCGCGGCGCCGGGTCGGGCAGCCGCGACGCCGGGGTCACCGGCCGCGGCGCCGGGCCGGACAGCCGCGACGCCGGGGTCACCGGCCGCGGCGCCGGGCCGGACAGCCGCGACGATGCCGGGGCCTCCGACCGCGACGCTGCGTCGGCCTGGCGCGATTCCGGGGTCACCGGCAGCGGTACCGGGGTGGACAGCCGGGGTGCTGGGGTAGCCGGCCGCGATTCCGGGTCGCCCGGCCGCGACGCCGGGGCTGTCGATGGCGTTGCCGGGGTGGCCGGCCGCGGCCCGGGGGCCACCGGCTGCGTTGCCCGGGTGCCCGTTTCGAGTACCCGGGTCGCCGACCGCGGCGCCGGGGTGCCCGCCCGACGCGCCGAGGCGCCCGCCTCCCGCACGGAGGTGTCCGACCGCGGCGCCGGTGCCACCGACCGCGGCGCCGGGGCGCCCGCCTGCCGCAGCGAGGCGCCCGCCCGCCGGGCCGGGGTGGCCGATCGCGATGCCGGTGCCACCGACCACCGCGCCCGAGCGCCCGCCTGCCGCAGCGAGGCGCCCGCCCGCCGCGCCGGGGTGGCCGACAACCGCGCCGGGGTGGCCGGGCCCGCTCCCGCGGGCCGCCGCGGCGGGCCCGCGGCCTGCGGCGCCTGCCCGGGGCACCCCGGCCCGGGCAGGTTGCTGCGCCGCGTTGGCCTGCACGTACGCCGGCGTCCCGTGCTGCTTCCCGTACGACACCGGCCGCCCCGGCTCGTACGCCGCCGCCTCCTGCGGCAGCGCCTGCCACACGACCACCACCAGCACCCCGGCCGCGAGGCGCAGGCGACGTGCGAGAGCAGCCACGGGGATGGCCCTTCCGTGCCGGCAGAGCTGACGTGACCAGAGTCACATAAACCGGCAAAGCTGACATTCCCGGCTACGCCATGCGGGCCCACGAACCCGCCACGCGCGCGTACCGCGGCTCACGTCGTCAGCAGCAGCTTCCCCACATGCGCACTCGACTCCATCACCCGGTGCGCCTCCGCCGCCTGCCGCACCGGCAGCGTGCGGTCCACGATCGGCCGCACCCGGTCCGCCTCCACCAGCGGCCACACGTGCTCCCGCACCGCCGCCACGATCGCCGCCTTCTCGCCCGGCGGCCGGCCCCGCAGCGACGTCGCCGTGATCGCCCCGCGCTTCGCCAGCAGCGCGCCGAGGTTCAGCTCCCCCTTCGCGCCGCCCTGCAGCCCGATCACCGCGATCCGGCCGTTGACCGCCAGCGCCTTCACGTTCTGCGCCAGGTACTGCGCCCCGACGATGTCCAGGATCACGTCCGCGCCCGCGCCCCCCGTGGCCGCCCGCACCTCCTTGACGAAGTCCTGCTCCCGGTAGTTGACCAGCACGTCCGCGCCCAGCTCGCGGCAGTACTCCAGCTTCTCCGCGCTGCCCGCCGTCGCCGCCACCCGGGCGCCGATCGCCTTGGCCAGCTGCACCGCCATCGTGCCGATACCGCTGCCACCGCCGTGTACGAGCAGCGTCTCGCCGGGGCGTAGATGGGCGATCATGAACACGTTCGACCAGACCGTGCACGCCACTTCGGGCAGCGCCGCCGCGGTCACGGCGTCGAGTCCGCGCGGTACGGGCAGCACCTGCCCGGCCGGCACCGCGACCCGCTCCGCGTAGCCGCCGCCGGCCAGCAGCGCGCACACCTCGTCGCCGACCTGCCAGCCGGCCACTCCCGCGCCGAGCGCGGCGATCCGGCCCGCGCACTCCAGTCCGGGGTACGGGGACGCGCCGGCGGGCGGTTCGTAAAACCCCTGGCGCTGCAGCACGTCCGCGCGGTTCACACCCGCGGCGGCCACCTCGATCAGCACTTCGCCTTCCGCCGGCACCGGGTCGGGGACCTCGGCCCAGACGAGCGAGTCGGGGCCGCCGGGCTCTGAGATGGTGATCGCATGCATGCCGTGGACGCTACTACTCCGCATCGTCCGCGCCGTCACGGTCCTCCCTCCGGACTCCCGCCGCCGCATCCGCCGTCCGCGTTGGCCGCCTCGATGACCTTGCCGCCCGGGTCGATGCCTATCCTGATCCGTCCGACGTCCAGCGCCTCGTGGTCAGATCCACGAGCGAGGGGAACCCTCTGCGTGACGCACAGCGTGTCCGCCAGACAGCACACGTTTCTGCCGGAGTTCACCGCGTCGGATCTCGAAGACCGGGCACCTGAGATCCTGTTACGGACGTTGCCGGACGGCGTTCCCCAGCTTCTGGTCGCTCCCGGTGACCGTGTTCGGGTGATCCGGTTGTCCGGGTCGCCGAGCCGTGTCGAGGTTGCCGCAACTGGTCAAGGCCGGGACGCGGTGACGCATGCCGAGGGACGAGGATGCCGTCCTCCACCCGGATGGGCGACTGGGGCACGCCAAGCTGCTGCTGCTCAGCGACTGGGCACAGGGGCAGACCGCCGGGTCCCCTCAGACCGGCGGCCCGCCCCGCCCGCACGATCCTCACGCGCGGAGCTGCGGCACAGGATCAGGGGGCTTATCCGGCAGTCACCGGGACCCGGTTGCCCGGGGTGTCGAGCCAGACGGAGTGGCCGTGCTGACTGACCGTGAGCCCGAAGCGGTCGAAGCCGGGACGGTCGTGAGCGACCCACCAGCGGTGGGCGGTCTCGACCTCATCCCACAGCTTCCGGGGTCCGGACTGCACCACCTCGAACTCGCTGCGGTCCGGCTCGAAGTCCGCCGTTGCCCAGGAGGTGACAGCGTCATCGCGGAGCCACAACGTGTACGAGCCGTCCGGGTAGGACTCCATCCACGGAAACGCCGCCGGCACCTGAACACCGATGGCGAACATCGCCACCCACTCGCCCACCTCGTCCGGGGACAGCGCCGTCACCGACCGGTCCCCGTCCGCGGGCCACGGGCGGCCCTTGAGGTAATCACGCACATGACGGCGGGCCGTGCGCTGCGCGCGCAACCGCATGAACGCCGAGGAGCCCACGAAGCGCCCGGAGGCGGTGCCGTCGTCGGCCACGGCGAGCCGGGCAACGGCTTCCCCGCCGTAGGTAGGCCCCCACGGGGCGACGATCACGCCGCCCGGCCTGGTCTGCTCGGTCCACGCGGCCGGGACACGGCCGACCGAACACGTCGCGATCACCCGGTCATACGGAGCCCGCGGCGCATATCCCCGGGCGCCGTCACCGACCACGGTCACCGGGTCGCACCCGGCCGCCGCCAAGCGAGAGCGGGCCCCCTCCGCCGCAGCCTGATCCACCTCCACCGTGACCACGTTTGACGAACCGAGCCGATGCGCCAGCAGCGCCGCATTCCAGCCCGTGCCCGTGCCGACCTCCAGCACACGATGCCCGTCGTCCACGTCCAACGCCTTGAGCATGGAACACACCATGAAAGGCATGGAGTTGGAGCTGGAGGGGATCTTGCCTTTGCCGGGACCGGTGTAGGCGCCGTCATCCCACTGCGTGGTGATCGGCGCATCCCGGTAAACCGCCTCCCGCCACAGCGCCGGTTCCTCGGACCGGATCACCCGGTCATGCGGCCGGTTCATGCCGGCCTGACCGGGCCAGATGACGTCCGGCACGAACAGATGCCGGGGCACCGCCCGGAACGCGGGCAGCCAGTCGGAGGTCAGCACCCCCTTGTCCACTAACGCGGCGGCCAGCCGCTCAGGACCGGCCTCCGCAACCTCGGGCGAGGTCATTCAGCGTCCGTCCGCCGGCCCCTGGCCGTCATTGGTGTTGCCGCCCTCATCCGAGCCGCCGCCACCGTGCTTGTTCCCGCTGTCGCTGTCGTCCTGCGGGTTACCACTCTCCGCCATCAACAGCCACCAATGCACGTTCATCTTCATGACCATCCTCCTCGAATCACTCCGCTCAGCACCGTCCAGTTCGCGGTTCCGCAGGATCACCCCGCACCGCCGCCGGATCGAGAACCGCCGCCCACACGCACTTGCCGATCCCACCCCGATCCGCGACGCCCCACCGGTCCGCGAACTGTTCAACCAAGTACAGCCCGAAGCCGCCGTCGTCATCCGGCGCACGCGGCACCGGCGGTTCGTCGGAGGCGTCGTGCACCTCGATACGCACCCCACCGTCCAGCCGGACATACCGCGTCGCGACCTCCCGCCCCCGCACACGCGCATGCACCACCGCGTTCGTGACCAACTCCGAGACCACCAGCACCGCCCGCCCCTCGATCCCGACCAGATCCCACCGGGCCAGCGCCTTCCGCATCTGCGACCGCGCCAGCGCCACACACCGCGGATGCCGCCGCCACTGCCACGACATCACCGCTTGCCGGTCTGCGAGCGTCTGACGAGGTTCCATGCCCGACAGAGTGCCGAAGAGTTTGCAGAATCACGACAGCTTCCGGGGTACCCCGGGGCCGCATTTGGGGTACCCCGCTGACCGCAGACCTCTAGACTGGCGCTGCACCGCCTCCGCCACCGCAGGTGATCTCATGAGTGAACGTGAAGCCCGACGCAGCGGCTATCCCCTGACTATCCCAGACCGCTTGCTGGAGAACGAGGACATGCGGCGAGCGTGCGTACAGCGGAACTTCAGCGAGATTTTCCGACTCGTCAACCGCCGCACGGGGGCAAGTTACGCTGACATTGCCGGAGCAGTAGGAAAGATGTCTAGTGCACGTGTCGGTGACGTAATCCGAGGAGTGAGAAATATCCGCGGCGAATCCGTAATCGGACGTGTCGCGGACGGGTTGGGTATTCCTGGGCCGATGTTGGGCCTCGCTGCCCGCAAATGGGAGAAGTCACGCCCGGACGATACCGCTCACAACAATGACACGCTCTCTCCGAGCGCAAGTAATGCACTCAGAAAGACATTGACTGCTGCTGACGAATCCAGACAACTCATGGACCGTGCGCTGGCCAGTAGAACGGTTACCCCGGAACATATGGAAACGCTGGAACACAATGTCGCGAGGTATGCGCGAAGTAGCGTCGTCGCCGCGCCTCTAGACATGCTCAAAACCCTGTTATCCGAGTTCGATGAGATCCGTCGCTTTATGACGGAGGCGCAGTCGCCCGGAATTCAGGGGAGACTATATCGAGTCGCATCCCAAATTGCTGCGCTCACAGCTGATGAACTCATGGTTCTCGGAGATGCCCGCCAGGCGTGGGCATGGCACAGCACCGCCAGGAATGCGGCGGATGCGACGGGCCAGCGGCCGACGATGATGCAAGTTCGCGCAGTCGGAACTCTCATTCCTTTGTATTACGGCGACTCGACGGAAGCAGCCATGATGGCCCGGGAGGTCCGGGATATCGCCGAGAACAGTGCGGATCGGCCCAGCGCTGCCACAGCTCTGGCCGCGACGCTTGAGTCTCTCGCCTTGGCTCAGAATGGTGATTCTTCGGGGAGTACAACGGCGCTCAACCAGGCAGAATCCGCGTTTGACGGTTTGGACACAGAACAGCGAGCCGAGTCAGTATTTGGATTCTCTGAACGCCGGTGGCACTTCTATCGAGCACGGATTATTTCACTCCACGATGACCCGGAGAAGGCTTGGGAAGCCCAAGAGCACGCGTTGAGTCTTTATCCTGATCAAGTTATCGGCGACCCGTCAATCATTCGAATTGAGCGCGCTAAGGACCTGGTCCGCCGCGGCGACGTACAAAATGGGTGCGAGCATGCAGGTAACGCCCTACTGCGCATGCCACCTGAGCACCGCACGGAGATTTTCATCGGCCAAGTGGACAGCGTCCTGAGGTCAATCTCTCCGGCCCAGCGCTCCATGCCCGCGGTACGTGACCTTCGGGACCTCATGACCGAACTGCATCAGTATAATGCAATTACGGCTAGTCCTTGGCCAGATGCCATTCAAGCTCGGCCACCTTCGAAGAGAGTCCATCGGTGACTCCCTCCCGGATGTCAGCCTTAAGGACGATACTCACGCGAGCTGATTTGACTCGCACAGCATCAACGGCTTCTTTTACCACGGCCATAACTTCGTCCCATTCCCCCTCAATGCTGGTGAACATGGCATCCGTATGGTTGGGCAGACCACTCCTTCGAACCACTCGGACGGCATCCGCGACAGCCTCGCCTACCTCGTCGCCGATACTCAACGGCGTAACAGAGAATGCAACAATCACGATTGATCCCTCCCAGAGGCTACGGCATGCACCCACTACGCAACGAAAATCGCCGAACGCAAGCGTAGCCAGCTTCTCCGGCAGACGGACGACCAGGGGGCCGTGAACATCACGCGATGTGACCCCGTACAAGCATAGGACGTTGACCAGCGAAGAAGACACCGCTCCGTCGTGCGCGGCTTCGACATGACCCGGACGCCTTCGCGGCGCAGATGGGGGCCGTCTCCCAGCTCTGAAGTCCGTGCGGACCGTGAGTGATCGCGTGGTCAGGAATCCGTAAGGAGTTCGGCCGACCACGGCCGCCGGACCTCGCTTACGCTCCCACCGACTCAGAGTGCAGAGACCGGAAGGAGAGCGATGTGCGAGCCATGGCGCGCTTTACCGGAGGAAGACTCCTGGCCGCCGGCGCCGTGACGGCGGCTCTCGCCGTCGTCGTCGCGCCGAGCCAGGCGACCGCCGCGCAGGACGGCTGGGAGGTGCTCACGACCCCGAATCCAGGCACCGGGCACAACATACTGCAAGACATATCCGGCACCTCGGACACGGACATGTGGGCCGTCGGCAGCTACGAGGTCAAGCCGCACGTTCCCGTCCTTCCCCTCGCCCAGCACTGGGACGGCGAGCAGTGGAGCACCACCGAGGTGCCGGTGCCGGAGGGGAAGAACGACGTGGAGCTGGCCTCCGTGGACGCCGTCGCGCCCGACGACGTGTGGGCGGTCGGCTTCGCCGGGTCGACCAGCGACCTGGACACCGAGACCCTGGCCGTCCACTGGGACGGCGACGCCTGGCAGCGGGTGCCGAGCCCGAACGTGGGCGACGCCGCCACCATCAACGAACTCACCGCCGTCGACGTCGTGGCGTCCGACGACGCCTGGGCCGTGGGCTACGTACACGAGGACGCGCAGACCAAGCCGATGATGCAGCACTGGGACGGCGCATCGTGGAGCATGGTGTCGCTTCCCGACCCCGGCGCGGGCCACAGTGTGCTGTCGGACGTGGCCGCCAGCGGGCCGGACGACGTGTGGGCGGTGGGTTACGCGCCCAGCCGCACCGACGGGCACGTGCTCGAACCGTACGTCCTGCACTGGGACGGCGAGTCGTGGACCCGGGTGGACACGGCCAACGGCGGATCGGACGGCACGTGGCTGATGGACGTGGCGGTCAGCCCGGACGGTGAGGTCATCGCGACCGGCGACTGGCTGTGGCGCAACTGGTCGGGCGGTCTCACCGGCAAGGCGGCCGTGATGCGGTACGACGGCACGTCATTCGACTACGTCAACGTCCCGTCCTTCGATATCGAGGGCACCAGCGTCAGCGACGTGACGGCCGGCCCCGACGGCGGCTTCTGGCTCACCGGTTCCAGCCGGACCGGAGAGGACTACGCGAGGCTCGCCGCCGGCGGCGACACGTGGAGCCTGGTCCGGGGCGCCCAGCCGGACGCGTGGGCCGGGCCGGCGCGCGACGCCATCGCGCTCGTCGACGACCGTATGTGGACGTCCGGTTCATACGTCCCGTCGGTCGACGACGTCAACTCCCGGACGTACGTGGAACGCTCCCCCGTCCTCCCCTGACGGGCCTCGGGGCCTGACCGGTCAGGCCGGTCGGGCCCCGGCGGCGGATGCGGTCCGTACCGCCCAACTCGTCGTAGCCGCCGTAACCCCTGGCGTCCCGGGCGCCTCTGGAGTCGCCGATGTCGTCCTAGTCCCGGTTGCCGCGGTCCCGGCGTCCGCCGAGGTCCCAGCCACCCTCGCGGGTGACTATACGTTCGCCCTCCGGGGTCGTCGCGGGGCCGGCGGCGCGGCTGATGGTGATCAGCCGGTCCGTCATCTCCAGCCGGCCGACGTCCGGATCGTCGTACGCCATCAGCCGGTGCCCGCGCTTGACCGCCACCACCAGGTCCTCCGTCTCGCGCGGCAGCAACCCGGCCTCCGCCTTGGTCGCCGGGCGCTCGATGAGGTCCAGCCCGGAGCCCTGCACGATCAGATCCTCCAGGACCGTGCCCGCGCTGGGGCTCAGCACCGACAGGCCGAGCAGCCGGCCCGCCGCGCTGGAGCTGGTGATCACGGCGTCCGCGCCGGACTGACGCAGCAGCGGCGCGTTCTCCTCCTCCCGCACCGCCGTCACGATCTTGGCCCGCGGGTTCAGCTGCCGGACCGTCAGCGTCACCAGCACCGCCGTGTCGTCGCGCTGGGGGGTGATGACGAACTGCGCCGCCCGCTGCCCCTCGGCGCGCAGCAGCACGGCGGAGCGCGTCGCGTCGCCGACGACACCGGCGTAGCCGTCGGCGTTGGCCGCCTCGACGACCTTGCCGACCGGGTCGATGATCACGACCTGGCCCTTGTCCAGCCCCTTGGCTCGCAGCGTCTGCAGCGCCGAGCGGCCCTTCGTGCCGTAGCCGACGATGACGGTGTGATCGCGCAACGCAGACCTCCAGCGATCGAGCCGCCACTGGTGGCGGGTGCGTTCGGTGAGCACTTCGAGGGTGGTGCCGACGAGGATGATCAGGAAGAGCACGCGCAGCGGGGTCACCACGAAGACGGTGGTAAGCCGGGTGCCGTGGGTGGCGGGGACGATGTCGCCGTAGCCGGTGGTGGAGAGGGAGACGGTGGCGTAGTACGCGGCGTCCAGCAGGCCGACCTTGCCGCCGGCGTTGTCGTGGTAGCCGTCGCGGCCGAGGTAGACGACGAACACGGCGAGCAGGAGGACGGAGAGCGCGGCGAGGATGCGGCTGCCGACCTGGCGCAGCGGCGCGCGGGGGCGGCGGGGCAGGGCGACGTTCTGCGCCAGTTGGTCGGGGTACCTCACGCCGGGCCTGCCGGGGTGGTGGGGGCGGCGGGCGCGGCGGGGGGCCCGGGGGCGGCGGGGGCGGCGGTCCAGGGGAGGCGCAGGACGCGTACGGGGTCGCCGGCGCGGGCGCCGCCGGGCGGGACGACGGCGAGGGCGTCGGCGGCGGCGAGGCCGCGAAGCATGGCGGGCCCGGTGAAGTGCAGGGGGCGCGCGGCGGGGTACGGAGGCGGGTACGGGGGCGGGGGCGGGGGCCGGGGCGTTGTCAGCGCCCGGTGCGCCACGGGGAGTTGCTCTGCGCCGGCGTGCTCTCCGGCGGCCTGTGCTCCGGCGGCCTGCCCAGCGGCGGCGTGCCCGGCCGCGGCATGCCCGGCCGCGGCCTCTATGGCGACCGGCACCAGCCGGGTGTCGGTCGGGTGCCCCTTCGTGTCCGCGCTGAGCACCGCCTCCGGCGGCTCCGCCACGGGCGCGCCGCCGAGCACGCGCACCAAGGGCTCGGCGAGCGTGAGCAGCCCCGAGACCGCCGCCAGCGGGTTGCCGGGGAGCCCGACGACGTGGGCGCCGGTCGGCAGCACGGCGAGCAGCATCGGGTGGCCGGGGCGTACGGCGACGCCGTCGACGAGCAGGTCCGCCTTGAGGCGGCGCAGCGTGCCGTGGACGTGGTCGACGGGTCCTTCGGCGGTGCCGCCGGTGGTCACCACCACGTCCGCGGTGGACGTGGCGATGGCCTCGTACAGCAGCTCCGCATCGTCCCCGAGGCGCCGGGTGACGAACGGCTCGGCGCCGCACGCCCGCAGCCACGGCTCCAGCATCGGGCCGAGCGCGTCCCGGATCCGGCCCTCCCGGGGCAGCCCGCGGTGCAGCAACTCGGCGCCGAGCACGAGCACCTCGACGCGGGGGCGGCGGACGACGCGCAGTTCGTCGTGGCCGGCGGCGGCGGCGAGCCCGAGGACGGCGGGGGTGACGCGCTCGCCGGCGGGCAGCAGTTCGACGCCGGCGCGGCACTCCTGGCCGCGGGGGCGGATGTCCTGGCCGGTACGGACGTCGTGGGCGACGGCGGTGCCGGGGGCCGGGGTGGCGAGGAGGGTGCCGTCGTCGCGGAGTTCGGCGTGCTCGGAGCGGAGGACGCCGGTGGCGCCGGGCGGGACGCGGGCGCCGGTGGCGATGCGTACGGCGTGGCCGTCGGGCAGCGGGGGGTGGGCGTCGTGGCCGGCGAGGATGCCCTGCCCGGCGGAGTCGAGCCGCCAGGGCCCGGGGCCGGCGACGGCGTAGCCGTCCATGGCGGCGGTGTCGAAGGGCGGCAGGTCGACGAGGGCCGTGAGCGGGTCCGCGAGCACCTGCCCGTACGCGGTCGCCGCCGGCACCGCGACGGCGGGCAGCCGCCGCCCGGACCGTACGGCGACGCGGCGGGCGGCGTCCCAGGTCAGCCCGCGGGGGTCGGGGGGTTCGCGGCGTGCAGGACGCCGCGCGTCGAGCCCGAGCGCTACGTCCAGCGGATCCCCGCCGCCCGCGGCCCCGCCCCCGCGCCCGTGCGGGTCACGTCCCGACCCGCCGGTACGTACGCCGGCATCGCCCGGCGACGCCGCGCCACGCCCCTCGGGGCGACGCCCCGCGCCGCCCGTACGGGCCGATGACGCCGGGGAGTCGTCCGCGCCCGGGCCCGGCCCGGGCCCGGGCCGCTCGGCGCCACGTCCCGAGGCCAGCGGCACCGCACGCCCCCCGGCACCGCCCGGCGGCACCACGCCACGCCCTCCGGGGCGATTCCCGGGGCCGGTCGGCGCCGCCGCGGCGGGGCGATCGCCGCCCGCGGCCGGCGCGGCCCCGCGCTGCGCGGAGCCACGTCTCAAGCCTCCAGGCACCGCACGCCCGGCGGCACGGTCCGGGGGCCGCACTCCGCGCCCCTCCGGGTAGCGCCCAGACCCCCCGCGGGCCGCCGACGCGGCGGGGTCGCCCCCGCCCTCGGCCGACCCGGCCCCACGCGGCTCGGAGCCACGTCCCGAAGCCGGCGGCACCGCACGCCCGGCGACACCGTCCGGCGGCACCACCCCACGCCCTTCCGGGCGACGCCCCGCGCCCGTGCGCTCCCCGGGGCTACGGCCCGTACGGCCCGTGCCGCCGCGCACCTCGCGCGCGGCAGCACCGCTTGCGCCATCCCGTTCGGCACGGCGCTCGGGGACAGCCCGCCCGCCCGGCTCGGCGGGATCTTCACCTCCGCGCCCCCGCGGGCCCCGGTCCGCACCCGCACCCGACCGACGCGCAGCGGGAGCGCCACCGGTCGCTCCCACGCAGCTGCCCCGCCCGGAACCCCGATCCGCCGCTCCCCGCGCGGCAGCGCGGTCCGCGTCACGGCCGGCGGCCGTACGTGCCTGCGGCGGCGACCCGGTGGGGCGGTTCCGGCGGCGGCGCGGCGACGGCTCCGGGGCGGACTCGCCCGTTCCGTCCGGCTCCGTGAGCGCCAGGGCGTCGCCGAACTCGTCTGCTCGCGCCGCGTCCCGGCGCGTCCCGGGGCGCGCCCGCGGCGCCGGCGCAGGGGGCGGTGGCGCAGGGGGCGGTGGCGCGTCGGCGAGGGTGAAGGCGTCGCCGTACGTGGCGGCCAGGTCGCGGCTTTCGTTCGCCAGCTCCAGCGCATCCGCGAACTCGTCGCCGCGGGCCCCGGCTTCGCCGTCGCCCCCGCGCCGAGCGCCGGCCCCCGCGCCCGTCCCGCCGGTGCGCCGCTCGCCCCGCCGACCAGACGTCATGTGTCCGCCCGGCCCTCCTCGGCCGCCTCCTCGGCCCACCGCTCGGTCAGCGCCGTGACCTTACGGGCCGCCTCCGCGACCGCCTCCGGGCCGCCGCCGGCCCGCCCCGCCGCGTAGCCGACGAGGAAGGTGGTCAACGGCGCCGCGGGGCGCGCCACTCCGTGCGCGGCGTCGCGCGCGAGGTCGAGCAGGACGCGGGTGTCGACCTCGGTGTCGAGGCCGAGTTCTTCCTTGACCGCTGCCAGCCATTCATCCAGCACGTGCCCATGCTCCCTGATCCGGTCCCTGGCCGTGGCCAGATCTTCCCAGGTGTCGCAGTCGAACGTCGCACCGGAGGTCGGACGCGCAAGCCGCAACTCCGCGGTGAGCAGCCGCAGCGGCAACCCGGCGAGCCCGCCGTGCTCGCCGGCGAGCAGCGCCGTGCCGCGCCGCAGCGACCCGACCCGGTAGGCCGCGACGAGCGGCTGGTCGCGGCCGGTGCCGTCCACGAACATCGCCCCGTCCACGCCGTCGCCGGCCGCCGCGAGGGCGTCGAGGAGGGTGCGTACGATGGCGTCGTCCAGGAACGGCAGGTCCGCGGAGAGCAGCACGACTGTGTCGGCCGAGGCCAGCGGCAGCGCGGCGGCCAGCGCGGCGACGGGGCCGCCGCCGGGCGGCGCCTCGCGGGTCCACGTCACCGGGCGGACCGTGGGGCGCCGCGGACCCACGACGACGGTCTGCCCGGCGCCGCGGCACGCGCGCAGCACCCGGTCCAAGAGGGTCCGCCCGCCGACGCGCAGGGCCGTCTTGTCCACCCCGCCGAGCCGCCGCGAGGCGCCTCCGGCGAGCACGATGGCGTCGTACGTCCTGGGCGCGTCCGCGCCGGCCTCGTACGTCCCGGCCTCGTACGTGCCGGACGCGTCCGCGCCGGTGTACGCCCCGGACCCCGTACCGCCGGACTCCTCCATGGCACGGGACCCTACCCGCCGCGCCCCGTTCCGCTGGTTCCGCCAGTTCCGCTAGAGCGCCCTGAGCAGCACCGCCGGGTGCTCGACGCAGTCGGCGACGTATCGCAGGAAGCCGCCCGCCGTGCCGCCGTCGCACACCCGGTGGTCGAAGGTGAACGACAACTGCACCACGTGCCGCACCGCCAGCTCGCCGCCGTGCACCCACGGCTTCTCCGCTATCCGCCCCACGCCGAGCATGCCCGCCTCGGGGTGGTTGAGGATCGGCGTGGACCCGTCGACGCCGAAGACGCCGTAGTTGTTCAGCGTGAACGTGCCTCCCGTCAGCTCCGCGGGCGTCAGCGTGCCGGCCCGCGCCGCCTCGGTCAGGCGCGCCATCTCCGCGGCGAGCCGCTCGGCGCTGAGCGCGTGCGCGTCGCGTACGACCGGGACGACCAGCCCGCGGTCCGTCTGCGCGGCGAAGCCGAGGTGGACGGCGGGCAGCCGGACTATCTCGCGGTCCCGCACCGTGGAGTTCAGCTCGGGGAAACGGGCGAGCGCGGCGGTGCAGACGCGGCCGAGCAGCGCGAGCAGCGACACGGGCGGTCGGTCGCCCGCCGCCGCGTTCATCGACCGCCGGGCGGCCAGCAGCTCCGTCGCGTCGGCGTCGACCCAGCATGTGGCGTCGGGGATCTCGCGCCGGCTGCGGGACAGCTTGTCGGCGATGGCGCCCCGCACCCCGCGCAGCGGCACCCGCTCGGCCCTGTCGGGTACGGACCCGGCCGCCCCGGCGGCGTACCGGGATGTCTCGGCGCCCGCCGTACGTGCGCCCGTCGCCCCGGCGTACCCGGTGTACCCGGCGGTCTCCGTACCCCCGGTGGTTGCGCCGGCGCCAACGGCCGCGTCACCGGCGGCGGTACGTCCCGCAGCCCCGACCGCGCCGTGCCCCGCGGCCCCCGCGGTCGCTGCCGCACCCGGCACACCCGGCGCCCGGCCGGCCGCGGGCGCCCCGGCCCGTATCGCGGCCTCGACGTCGGCGCGCAGGATCAGCCCGCGCGGCCCGGAGCCGGCGACGGCGCGCAGGTCGACCCCGGCCTCCCGGGCGATCCGCCGCACCAGCGGCGAGATGACGGCCACGGGCCCGTCCACGACGGCCCCCGGCGCCGCCGCACTCCGGGCCGGCTCCCCGTCCGCGCCGTCCGCGCCGTCCGCCCCGTCCGCGCCGGGACGAACCGGGCCACCGCCGGCCACGGTGCGCCCGGCACCGGCACCCGGCCACCCCGCACCACCGGCCCCGCCGCCAAGCCCGCCGCCACCGGCCCGGCCGCCGCCACCCGCCGAGCCGTCGCCCGCCAAGCCGTCGCCGAGCCCGCCGCCACCGGCCCGGCCGCCGTCGCCTGCCAAGCCGTCGCCGGGCCCACCGGCCGCCCGGCCGCGGGCGCGGCCGGCTCTCGCCGGGCCCCGCCTGCGCCGCCGCGTGCCTCCGGCACTCGTGCCGTAGCCGACGAGGACGTTGCCGGAACCGCCCGTCTCCTCGCCGGCGAACTCCGCCGCGGCCCGCGCGTCGACCACCGCACCGTCCACCGCACCGCCCGCGGGACCGCCGCCCCCACCGGCAGCCGTACCCCCGGCCGCACCGCGGATCCTGTCCTCGATCCGGCCGCGGTACCCGCTCCCGGCCTCGTCCCGCACTCCGCTCCCGGCCCCGGTCTCGGCCCCGGTTCCGGGCCCGGCCCCCGCCCCGGCGTCCACCGCCACCGCCACCGTGACCAGCACCGACCCCACCGGCACCTCCGTGCCCGGCTCGCCGTGGCGGGCGGTGACCACGCCCGCGTACGGGCAGGGCACCTCCACCATCGCCTTGGCCGTCTCCACCTCCACCACCGGCTGGTCGACGGCGACGACATCGCCGACCTCCACCAGCCAGCTGACGATCTCCGCCTCCGTCAGGCCCTCCCCGAGGTCGGGCAGCGCGAACTCGCGGACCTCCGGCATCAGCCGCCCTCCGTCCACTCGGCCTCCCACTGCAGCCGCGACACCGCGTCCAGCACGCGGTCCACGCCCGGCAGATGGTGCTTCTCCAGCATCGGCGGCGGGTACGGGATGTCGAAGCCGGCGACGCGCAGCACCGGCGCCTCCAGGTAGTGGAAGCAGCGCTCGCCGATACGGGCCGCGATCTCGCCGCCGGGGCCGGCGAAGCCGGGTGCCTCGTGGACGACGACGGCGCGGCCCGTGCGCCGTACGGACGCGGCGACCGTCTGCTCGTCGAACGGCACCAGGGAGCGCAGGTCGACGACTTCGAGGTCCCAGCCCTCCTCCCGCGCCGCCTCCGCGGCCTCCAGGCAGACGGGCACCGACGGGCCGTACGTGATGAGCGTCGCCGTCGTACCCGGGCGGCGCACCACCGCACGGCCGATGCCCGGCACCTGCTCCGGGTGCTCGGGGTCCCAGCCGGCCTTCGACCAGTACAGCCGTTTGGGCTCCATGAAGACCACGGGGTCGTCGGAGGCGATGGCGGCGCGCAGCAGCCCGTAGGCGTCGGCGACGGTGCCGGGCGTGAGCACGTGCAGCCCGGGGGTGGCCATGTAGTACGCCTCGGAGGAGTCGCCGTGGTGCTCGACGCCGCCGATGCCGCCGCCGTACGGGACGCGGATGGTCAGCGGCAGCGGGGTGGCGCCCCGGGTGCGGTTGCGCATGCGGGAGACGTGGCTGACGAGCTGCTCGAACGCCGGGTAGCCGAAGGCGTCGAACTGCATCTCCACCACGGGCCGCAGCCCGTACATCGCCATCCCCACGGCCGTGCCGAGGATGCCGGCCTCGGCGAGCGGGGTGTCCGTGCAGCGGTCTTCGCCGAACTCCTCGGCCAGGCCCTGGGTGATGCGGAAGACGCCGCCGAGCTGCCCCACGTCCTCGCCCATGACGTGGACGGCGGGGTCGGCGGCCATGGCGTCGCGCATGGCGCGCGTGAGGGCCTGCGCCATGGTGGCGGGCTTTCGCCCGGCCGCGGTGCCGGCGACGGCGGTCGTCGTCATCGCTCCTCCTCCCCGGCGGACAGCTCGGCCTGCGGCTCGGGCTGGGGCTCGGCCTGCGGCTCCGCCTCCAGCTCGGCCTGCAGCTCCGCCTCCAGTTCGGCGCGCAGCAGGCTCTCCTGCGCGCGGAGCTGCTGCGTCGGCTCGGCGTAGACATGGGTGAAGAGGTCCACCGGGTCCAGCTCGGCGTCGGCGTGCAGCCGCTCGCGCATGCCCGCCGCCAGTTCCTCCGCGGCTGCGCGGGCGGCGGCCGTACCCGCCTCGTCGAGGAGTCCGCGGTCGGTCAGCTCGCGCTCCAGCAGCGCGATGGGGTCGTGCGCGCGCCAGGGCTCGATCTCGCTGTCCGTGCGGTAACGGGTGGCGTCGTCGGCGTTGGTGTGCGCGTCCATGCGGTACGTGACGGCCTCGACGAGCGTCGGGCCGCCGCCGCCCCGGGCGCGCTCGACGGCCTCGGTGAGGACGTCATACGCGGCGACCACGTCGTTGCCGTCGACGATGCGGCCCGGCATCCCGTATCCCACCGCCTTGTGGGCGAGGGAGGGGGCGGCGGTCTGCTTGGCGAGGGGGACGGAGATCGCGTAGCCGTTGTTCTGCACCAGGAAGACTACGGGCGCGCGCCAGACGGCCGCGAAGTTCAGCGCCTCGTGGAAGTCGCCCTCGCTGGTGCCGCCGTCGCCGACCATGGCGAGGGCGACGACGTCGTCGCCCTTGAGCCGGGCGGCGCGGGCGAGGCCGACGGCGTGCGGCAGCTGGGTGGCGAGCGGGGTGCACAGGGGGGCGATGCGGTGCTCCGCGGGGTCGTAGCCGGTGTGCCAGTCGCCGCGGAGCAGGGTGAGGGCCTGCACGGGGTCGACGCCGCGGGCGACGACGGCGAGCGTGTCCCGATAGCTGGGGAAGAGCCAGTCCTGCCGGCGCAGGGCGCGGGCGGCGGCGACCTGGCAGGCCTCCTGGCCGGTGGTGGACGGGTAGACGGCGAGGCGGCCCTGCTTCGTCAGGGTGGTCGCCTGTTGGTTGTACCGCCGGCCGGTGACCAGGGCGGTATACAGCTCGCGGAGGAGTCCGGCCTCGGCTTCCCCCATAGCCCTGCGGGCATGGGCGGTACCCCCAGCCGCGGAGGTGCCGAGCACGCGGTACGGCTCGGGGTCGGGCAGCAGGGGGGCCGCGTCGGTGCGCGGCTTCCAGGCGGGCGGGGGCGCCGGGTGATAGGCGAGGCCGGGCTGCTCGAGAACCGTCATGGCGTCCACCTCCTTGTGGGCGTTCTTCTGGGCGTTCCAGCGGGCCGTGCATGCAGGCGTTGCTGCGTTGCTGAGACCTCGTGCACTCCCTACCGATTGTTCGGTTGACGGCACATTTTGGCTACAGGGAACCCCAGCCTGTGGACAAACGGTTCTGCACAACTTCCAATACCAGCAGGTCGTCCAGACAGGGGAGGCGCAGCGGCATGGCGGAAGAACAGTTGGCCGACGACAGCCCCGACTTGCACGCCACCGCCCCCGCGGCGCCCGCGCCGCCCGCGCCGCGCCCGCCGGCCCGCCGGCTCGACGCCGTCGACCGCGAGATCATCGGCATCCTGCGCGCCGACGGCCGCGCCTCCGTACGCTCCGTGGCCGAGCAGGTCCACGTCTCCCGCGCCAACGCCTACGCCCGCATCAACCGCCTCATCGACGACGGCGTGATACGCGGCTTCGCCGCCCGTATCGACCAGGAGCGCGCGGGGCAGGGGACGTCGGCGTACATCACGCTGAAGATCGTCCAGAACACCTGGCGCACGGCGCGCCGGCAGCTCGAACAGTTGCCGGGCGCGGCCCACATCGCGCTGGTGGGCGGGGACTTCGACGTGCTGCTGCTGGTGCACACGGAGGACAACCGGGCGCTGCGCGACCTGGTGCTGACCCGGATCCAGGCGATTCCGGAGGTGCTGTCGACGCGCACGCTGCTGGTCTTCGAGGAGACGGACGTGCAGAACGACCTGCTGAGCTGAGTACGAGCCGGAGGGCCCGGCGCGCCGGGTCCCGGTCCGCGTGGCCCCCACCTTCAGGTCCGCCTGGCCCCCACCGTCAGGTCCGCCTGGCCCCCGCCGTCAGGTCCGCAGGCCCGCGCCGTCAGGTCCGCAGGCCCGCGAAGGCCAGCGTCACCACGGCCGCCGCGACCTCGGCGTCGTCGTGGGCGTTGCCCGCGCGCGGGCGGTACCACTCCGCGATCGAGTTGATCATCCCGAAGAGCAGCCGCGTCGCCAGCCGGACGTCCACGTCCGCCCGCAGGTCGCCGTCCGCCACCGCCTCCTTGAGCAGCGCCGCCACCCGGGCGTCGAACTCGCGCCGCCGCTCCATGGCCCAGCGCTCCGTCTCGGTGTTGCCGCGCACGCGCAGCAGCAGCGTGACGTACGGCAGCTCCGCCATCAGCACCGCGGTCGTGCCCCGGGCGACCGCCTCCAGCCGGTCCACGGCCCGGCCGGTGCGCGCGGCGGGGTCGTCGAGGACGCCGAAGAGGCCGTCGAGGGCGCGACTGACCGCGCGGTGCAGCAGCTCCTCCTTGCCGCGCACGTGGTGGTATATCGAGGACTTGGAGATGCCCGCGGCGCGGGAGAGGTGCTCCATCGACGTGCCGTCGTACCCCCGCTCCAGGAAGACCTCGACGGCCACGGCGAGGAGCGTCTCGGGGGTGTACGTGTCCCGTTTCGCGCCGCTCTGCGCGCCTGTCCGCCTGCTCTCGGCCACTTATCCACAGCCTCTCTTGCCCCGACCGATCATTCGGTTACTCTAGCCGCGAAGCCCGATTTCCGCCCAGCTCGACGAGGAGTTGGTTCCGCATGCCCGCCCCCGCAGCCACCGCCGCACCCGCCGCTCTGCCGCTCGACGCGCTCGCCGAGAAGCACCGCCCGACCCTGGACCAGGCGCTGGACGCCATCCGCACCCGCGCCTTCTGGTCCCCGCACCCCGAGCACCCGAAGGCGTACGGCGAGAGCGCCCCCGCGGACGGGAAGGCGGCGTTCGAGGCGCTGCGCGGCACCCGTGTGGACCTCGGCCAGCCCGGCACGGACGGCTGGGCCGGGGACGAGTCCTCGCCGTACGGGGTGGAGCTGGGGATCACGTATCCGCACGCCGACCCCGATGTGCTGCTGCCCGCGATGCGGGCGGCGACGGGGGCGTGGCGGCAGGCGGGACCCGAGCTGCGCGCGCTGGTGTGCCTGGAGATCCTGGCCCGGATCAGCGCCCGCACCCACGAGTTCGCGCACGCCGTGATGCACACGTCGGGGCAGGCGTTCATGATGGCGTTCCAGGCCGGCGGGCCGCATGCGCAGGACCGCGGCCTGGAGGCCGTTGCGTACGCGTATGCGGAGCAGAGCCGCACGCCGCTGGTCGCCGAGTGGTCCAAGCCGCAGGGCAAGCGGGACCCGCTGGAGCTGCGCAAGACGTTCACGGCCGTGCCGCGCGGCGTCGCGCTGCTCATCGGCTGCAACACGTTCCCGACCTGGAACGGCTACCCGGGCCTGTTCGCCTCCCTGGCCACGGGGAACGCGGTGCTGGTCAAGCCGCACCCGCGGGCCGTGCTGCCGCTGGCGCTGACGGTGCAGGCCGCCCGCGAGGTGCTGGCGGAGGCCGGCTTCGACGCGAACCTGGTGTGCCTGACCGCCGAGCGGGACGGCGAGGGCGTCGCCAAGTCCCTGGCGCTGCGCCCGGAGATCCGGATCGTGGACTACACCGGCTCGTCCGCCTTCGGCGAGTGGCTGGAGGACAACGCCCGCCAGGCGCAGGTCTACACGGAGAAGGCCGGCGTCAACACGATCGTGGTCGACTCCACCGACGACTACCGCGGCATGCTCGCCAACCTCGCCTTCTCCCTCTCGCTCTACAGCGGCCAGATGTGCACCACCCCGCAGAACCTGCTGATCCCCCGGGACGGCATCGACACCGACCAGGGCCGCAAGTCGTACGACGAGGTGGTCGCCGGCCTCGCCGCCGCGGTCGACAAGCTCCTCGGCGACGACGAGCGGGCCGCCGCGCTGCTCGGCGCGCTCGTCAACCCGGGCGTGCGGGAGCGGCTGGAGGCGGCCCCGGGGCTCGGCGAGGTCGCCCTGGCCACGCGGGCGGTGGTCCACCCGGAGTTCACCGGCGCCACGGTACGGACGCCGGTGATCGTCAAGCTGGACGGCGCAAAGCCGGAGGCCGAGGCGGCGTACATGACGGAGTGCTTCGGCCCGGTGTCGTTCGCGGTCGCGGTCGACTCGACGGCCGACGCGGTGAAGCTGCTGCGGCGCACGATCCGCGACAGGGGCGCCATGACCGTCGGGGCGTACACGACCTCGACGGAGGTGGAGCGGCTCATCGAGGAGGCGTGCATGGAGGAGCCGGCGCAGCTGTCCTTCAACCTCACCGGCGGGGTGTACGTGAACCAGACCGCGGCCTTCTCCGACTTCCACGGCTCCGGCGGCAACCCGGCGGCGAACGCGGCGCTGACGGACGGGGCGTTCGTGGCGAACCGCTTCCGGATGGTGGAGGTGCGGCGCCCGGCGTAGCGCGCAGCGCCTCCCGCGAGGTGCGGCGGTGAATGAATCTGGCGGCTCCGCCCTCAGACCCCGTGATTCGGGCTACCGCGGACTGGACCAGTGGTAGAGCGCCATGGCCACGCTGGTGGCGAGGTTGTAGCTGGAGACCTGCGGGCGCATCGGCAGCGAGACGAGCCGGTCCGCGCGCGTGCGCAGGGCCGGGGAGATGCCGTGCCGCTCGGAGCCGAAGGCGAGGAGCGCGTCGTCCGGCAGCCGCAGGGTGCGCAGATCCTCGCCGGCGGGGTCGAGGGCGTAGAGCGGGCCGGGCGCGGCGTCGGGCAGGTCGTCGAGCGGGAGGCGGGCGACGGCGGTGGCGTAGTGCAGCCCGGCGGCGCCGCGGACCGCGCCCGGGTGCCAGGGGTCCGCGTCGCCGGTGGTCACGACGCCGGTGGCGCCCATGCCGGCGGCGAGGCGGACGACGGCGCCGACGTTGCCGAGGTTGCGGGGATGGTCGAGGACGACGACCGGCGCGGCGCGGGGCGCGCGCAGCGCGGCGAGCACCGCCGCCGCGTCGGGCCGGTCGGCCAGGGCGGCGACGCCGGTGGGGTGGCGCCGGGGCACCAGCTCGCGCAGCTCCCGGTCGGGTACCTCAGTGAGGAGGCCGTCGAGGCGTGCGGCGAGATCGGGGGCCAGCTCGTCGGCGAGGACGAGCGCGTCGGCGCGTGAGGCCGTGACGGCGATCCGTACGGCGGCGCCGAAGCGCAGGGCGTGCTTGAGGGCGTGGAAGCCGTCGAGCAGCACGACCCCGTCGTCCGCGGCGCCCGCGCGCCACCGCCGTAGGACGTCCCCGGTCATGCGCCGAGCCTACGCGGCCCGGGCCGGCACCCGGTCGGCGGTCCGCCCGGGTCCCAGCGCCGGTCCGGGGCGGGGCGACGGTCCTGGCGACCGCACCGGGCCCGGACGGCGGCCCGGCCGGGCGCACGCCCGACCCGTACCGCCTGCCTGCCCGCGCCTCAGGCCGGGTGGGCTTCCTCGCGCGTGTCCGGGGAGCCCGCCTGGGCCGGGATCGAGGGGTCCCCCGGGTCCCCCGTGTCCGCAGGGGCGGCCGGGCCGCCCGGGTCGGCCTCCGGGCCCTTCGACCGCGGGGGCGAGCCACCCGACACCCGGCCCAGGAGCAGGTTCTTCGCCCCCGTGACCCTGGCGCCCGCCCACACCAGGAAGACCGTCGGCAGGAACACCAGGTCCGCCGAGATCATCGCCGCCGAGAAGAACGGCAGCCCCATGATCACGGCGATCGACGCGTGGTCGATGATCATGATGGTCAGCAGCACGTTCTTCAACCGCCGGTTGAAGAGGGTGAACGGGAAGGCGACCTGCACGATGACCGTGCCGTAGCCCAGCAGCATGATCATGGTCCCGTTGTCCGCCATCATGTCCGCGAGGCCGGGCCAGGGGGTGAAGTAGTCCAGTTTCAGCGGGTAGTAGACGGCGGTGCCGTCCTGCCAGCGGGTGCCCTGGACCTTGTACCAGCCGGCGGTGGCGTAGATGAAGCAGACCTGGGCCATGATCACGAGCAGTCCGGCGTTGTGCGCGAGGTTCGCCAGCACGTCGCAGACCGTCCGCGGCTCGTCGGACGCGGCGCGCCGCGCCGCCCACCACACCGCGTTCGCGACCCACAGCCCCCAGAAGATCAGCGACCAGCCCCAGGTCAGGTGCCCCAGCGCGGTGACGACGAGCAGCGCCGCGCCGAGCACCGCCCACAGCACCACCCCGGCGAGGTCCCGCGGCGCCCCCGCGCCGGGCTCCCCGCCCCCGGACTCGCCGGCGCCCGCAGCCGCGCCCACAGCCGCGCCCGCGCCCCCGCGCGCCACCTGCCGCCGCGCCCGGCGGGCGTCCAGCGACCACACCTGGCCGCAGCGCGTGACCACCAGGTACGTGGCCATGAGGTGGATGACGTTGTCCCCGCCGTCACCCATGAAGATGCTGCGGTTCTGCAGCGACAGCACGCCGACCATGAACAGCACGGACGCCGTCCGCGTCCGCCACCCCACCAGCAGCATCACGCTGGCGGCCACGGCGAGCAGATAGACGATCTCGAACCAGAAGTCGCTGCGCGACCACATCAGCAGCGTGAACGCGTCGGTCTCGTCGGTCAGCCGCTTGCCGAGGTCGAAGCTCCAGGGCCCGTCCGGTCCGTACAGCTCGTGCCGGTGCGGCAGTTCGCGCAGCAGGAAGCACAGCCAGGTGAACGCGAAGCCGATGCGTACGACCGCCGTCTGGTACGGACCGAGTGTCCGCGTCGTGACGTGGCCGAGGCCCCGGGTGAGGGCGTCCTCGAAGCGCCGGCGCAGTTCGCGCGCCGACGGGACCTCCGGGGGCGTGGGCGGCCCGTCGGGCGCGGGCGGCGTGCCGGACGCGGGTGGTGCGGAGGGCCCGGGAGGTGTGGGGGGCTCGGGGGGCGTGGGGGGTGTGTGCGGTGCCGAGGTCACCGGTTTCCTCCGAGGGTGCGTCGGGCGTCAGCCCGGTGAGGAATCGGACTCCTGTGGAGCTGGGCAAGGAACGGGGTTTCGCCCCCGGGGTGACAGGCCGCTCCGTAACGGTGGTGAGGCGGCCCGCACAGATCAAGAGCTCTCAACTGTCAGTCCTCCCGGATAGATTGGCGAACGTGACGACGAAAGCGGAGACGGGCGAGGCTGCCGGGCACGCCCGGTACACCTACCGCCTGCGCCTTTCGTCGTCGGCCCGGCGCGCAGTCGAAGCCGAGTGGGACCGATGCCGGTGGCTGTGGAACGAATGCGTCGCGAAGTCCAAGACCGTGCACGCATACAACAGGGCCACCGGCGAGAGGACGACGTGTGGCCCGGCGCAGCTCGACAAGATGCTGACCGAGGCCCGCAAAACCACGGCGTGGCTGGGTGAGGGCTCCAGTGTCCCTCAGCAGCAGTTGATTCGGGACTTCGGCAAGTCGAGGGCGAAGGCACAGAAGGACATCAGGGAACAGCTGCCGATGCGGCAGCGGGCGGGGATGCCCCGGTGGAAGAAGAAACGCGAAGCCAGGCCGACTCTCAACTACACCCGGCGCGGATTCCGCCTCAAGGACGGCCGCCTGCACCTCGCCGGCGGAATCATCCTTCGGGTGGTGTGGTCGCGGAGGCTGCCCGGGCCCCCGTCCAGCGTGCGCGTGTACCAGGACGCCACCGGCGCCTGGTACTGCTCCTTCGTCGTTCCCGCCGCGACCGAGGCAATGCCCGAAACCGGGCGTGTGATCGGTGTCGACTGGGGCGTGAAGGAGACCGCGACCACCACGTCCGACGCGCATAGCCTTCCCCACCCGCAGCACGGAAAGAAGGCCGCCGCGAAGCTGAGCCGGTACGACCGGATGATGGCGCGCCGCAGACCAGCGAAGGGGCAGCCTGGATCGAAGGGGTACCGCGAGGCGAAGAAGCTGCGCGCGAAAGCATACAAGAAGGTCGCCCGGCAGCGTGAGGACACCGGCCGTAAATGGGCCAGGAAGGTCGTCCGGGACCACGACTGCCTGGCGGTCGAGGACTTCCGCCCCAAGTTCCTCGCGAAGTCGACCATGGCGAGGAAAGCCGCCGACGCCGCCATCGGCGCCACCAAGCGTGCCCTGATCGAGATGGGCCGCAAGTACGGCCGTTCCGTGCACCTGGTATATCCCGCGCACACCACGATGGACTGCGCGCACTGCATGACGAGAGCCAAGCATGCATTGCCGCTGGGTGAGCGCACCTATACCTGTATCGCGTGCGGAACCGTGAGTCCACGGGACAAGAACTCCGCGCACGTGATGCTCATCCGGGCGGGTCTGAGCCCGGCAGGTGCTGAGGGCGTGAGACCTCCCGGGCCGCTGGCCCGGGAGGCAGCCTGAGCCTGGAATCCCCACACACGCCGCGAGGATGCCCCGCAAGGGGCGCACGGCCGCAAGGCCAGGCGGGAACCTCCCGCCTGCAGGCGGGGGAGCAGTCAATGGGCGCTCTCCTCCCACACCTCGCGGTCGCTCTCCATCAGGTCCTCCGCCGTGACGATCCACCAGGGCAGCTCGCGGTAGACCGGGGCGGTGTCCCACCGCTCGTCGCTCCACGGCGGCGGCGGGATCCGGCGGCTCGCCTGGCGGAGCTGAATGCGCTCCACCCGGCCGTCGTTCAGCACGGGCCCCAGCCGCCGCATCACGATGCGCTTGACGTAGTCCTCGGCGAGGTCGGCGCGGTCGGAGATGGCGCGGTTGTCCTCGTCGTGGGTGTCGGTCCAGTAGTCCCAGCCGCGGCGCAGCTCGTTCTGCACCGTGTGGCTGGGTGCCGGGTTGCCCTCGATGTTCTCGTGGTCCATGGCGGTGAGGTCGACCCAGCCGGTCTCCTCGGTGCCGCCGTCGGGCATCTCCAGCCGGGCGCGCACCTCGACGTGGATGTTGGTCTGCAGCGGGTTGGGCGCGAACAGCCGCCAGTTCTGCTCGAATTCGGGGAAGACGACGCGGTCTATCGTCTCGTCGTGTTTCTTGCTGAGCGTGTTCGCCGGCGCGACGTGCAGGAAGCCGGCGCCCAGGTGCACGGTGACGACGCCGACCAGCACGGCGATGGCCAGGGCGACGATGACGCGCGAGAACGGCGACAGCCCGGCGATGCCGAGCGCCGGCCGCGACTCCGGCCTCGACGCCGCTTCCGGCTCTGCCTCCGGTCCCGCGGCATAGCCGCCGTCGGGTATGCCGGCGCGGCTCTCATCCGGCTGGCGCGATTCCATAACCCCCGGTGCTCCCGTCTCCTCCGGTCCTCAGAACCGGCACGCTACCCACCCCGACCGCCTCCGCGCAGCGTGCGGGGGCAGAAACCGACCTTGACAGGGTAGGGCCGGCCAAGGAGCATGGAACCGAACGATCGGTCGGTAGGGGGATACGGGAGCCGAGATGCCGGAGACGATCACCGAAAGAGGCGGCCGGTCCGGAGCCGAGGCGGGTTCCGGACCTCGTACGGGCCCGGGGAGCGCGGCGCCAGGCGTACCCGAGGCCGGGTCCGAGGCTGGCTTCGAGGCCGGGTTCGAGGCGAAGATCGCCGCGGACGAGCGCATCGAGCCGCGCGACTGGATGCCCGACGCCTACCGCGCGACGCTCGTACGCCAGATCGCCCAGCACGCCCACTCCGAGATCATCGGTATGCAGCCCGAGGCGAACTGGCTGACGCGCGCCCCCTCGCTCCGCCGCAAGGCGATCCTGCTCGCCAAGGTGCAGGACGAGGCCGGCCACGGCCTGTATCTCTACAGCGCCGCCGAGACCCTGGGCACCGGCCGGGACGAGTTGCTGGACAAGCTGCACGCCGGCCGCCAGAAGTACTCCTCGATCTTCAACTACCCCACGCTCACCTGGGCCGACGTCGGCGCCATCGGCTGGCTCGTGGACGGCGCCGCGATCATCAACCAGGTGCCGCTGTGCCGCTGCTCCTACGGCCCGTACGCGCGCGCGATGGTCCGTATCTGCAAGGAGGAGTCCTTCCACCAGCGCCAGGGGTACGAGCTGCTGCACACCCTCGCGCACGGCACCCCCGAGCAGCACGCGATGGCCCAGGACGCCGTCGACCGCTGGTGGTGGCCGTCGCTGATGATGTTCGGCCCGCCCGACGACGAGTCGGCGCACTCGGCGCAGTCCATGGCCTGGAAGATCAAGCGGCACTCGAACGACGAGCTGCGCCAGCGCTTCGTGGACATCTGCGTGCCGCAGGCCGAGATCCTGGGCCTGACGCTCCCGGACCCCGACCTGCGGTGGAACGAGGAGCGGGAGCAGCACGACTTCGGGGCCATCGACTGGGCGGAGTTCAAGGAGGTGCTGCGGGGGAACGGGCCGTGCAACGAGCAGCGGCTCGGCCGCCGGCGGCAGGCACACGAGGACGGCGCGTGGGTGCGCGAGGCCGCCGCGGCGTACGCCGCGAAGCGGGCGCTCGGGGCCGCGGGGCCCGGGGAGGCGGCGGCGTGAGCGCGGAAGCGGGGGACGCGGACGCGGGGCGGGGTACGGCTGCGGGCTCTGGCGGTGCGGAACCTGGCGCGGAGGCGGGCCTTGGCGTGGGCCCGGGTGCCGGTTCTAGCGCGGGTGCGGGCCCTGGCGCGGGCCCGGGTGACGGCTCCGCCGCGGGCGTGGATCCTGGCGCCGGCGTGGGCCCGAGTTCCGGCTCTGACGCGGACGCGGGCCCCGGCGCGGGCGGGGGCCCTCGCGGCGCGGGCCTTGGGACCGGCGCCGGTGCCGGCGCGGGTGCCGCGGCGGGGGACTGGCCGCTGTGGGAGGTGTTCGTACGTAGCCGGCGCGGCCTGTCGCACGTGCACGCCGGCTCGCTGCACGCCGCGGACGCCGCCATGGCCCTGCGCAACGCCCGCGATCTCTACACCCGCCGCCAGGAGGGCGTCTCGGTGTGGGTGGTGCCGTCCGCCGCGGTCACCGCCTCGTCACCCGACGAGAAGGACCCGTTCTTCGCACCCGCCGCCGACAAGCCGTACCGCCACCCCACGTTCTACGAGCTGCCGGAGGGGGTGCGGAACCTGTGAGCACCGCCCCGGATCCAACCACCGCCGGCCCGGCCGCCCCCATCTCCGCCCCCATCTCCGCGGCGGCCTCCGCCGCGGCGCTGGCCCTCGGCGACGACGCCCTCGTCCTCTCCCACCGGCTCGCGGAGTGGACGGGCCACGCGCCGGTCCTGGAGGAGGAGGTCGCCCTCGCGAACATCGCGCTCGACCTGCTCGGCCAGGCGCGCACGCTGCTGTCCCTCGTCGGCGACGAGGACGAGCTGGCGTTCCGCCGCGAGGAACGCGCCTTCCGCAACCTGCAGTTGGTCGAGCAGCCGAACGGCGACTTCGCCCACACGATCGCCCGCCAGCTGTACTTCTCCGTCTACCAGGAGCTGCTGTACGGGCAGTTGGCGGCCGACGGCGACACTTCGCCGTCGGCGCCGCCGACGCCACTCGCGGCGCTCGCGGCGAAGGCGGTCAAGGAGGTCGCGTACCACCGCGACCACGCCGAGCAGTGGACGCTGCGCCTCGGCGACGGCACCGCGAACTCGCACGCGCGGATGCAGGCCGGCCTCGACGCGCTCTGGCGGTACACGGGCGAGCTGTTCCGGCCCGTCGAGGGCCTCGCGGTGGACTGGGCCGGGCTGGACGCGGCGTGGCTGGAGGCCGTGGGCGACGTGCTGGACCGCGCCACGCTCGCGCTGCCCGAGGGCCCGCGCGGCACCGGCTGGTCGGCCGGCGCCGGGCGCGAGGGCGTGCACACGGAGCCGTTCGGGCCGATGCTCGCGGAGATGCAGCATCTGCACCGCAGCCACCCGGGGGCGACATGGTGACGGACGCGGAGACCCCGGCGGGCGCCGCACCCGCGGGCAGCGCGCTGGAGGAGCGGCTGCGGGAGCTGGCCGGCAGCGTGCCGGACCCGGAGCTGCCCGTGCTGACGCTGGCGGAGCTGGGTGTGGTGCGCGGGGTGCGCAGGACCGGCGCGGCGGCGGTGGAGGTCGAGCTGACGCCGACGTACACGGGATGCCCCGCCGTGGAGTCCATGGCCGAGGACATCGAGCGGGTGCTGCGCGAGCGCGGCGGGGTGGCGGAGGTGCGCGTGCGGCGCGTGCTGGCGCCGGCGTGGACGACGGACGACATCACGGCGGAGGGCCGCCGCAAGCTGGCGGAGGCGGGCATAGCCCCACCCCGCACGAGCCGGCCGTCCGGCCCGGTGCCGGTGACGCTGGGCCCCCGCCGGGGCGCCGCGTCGGCGGCCGACGTGCCCGCAGGGCCGGCCACCGCCCCCGACCCCGCCACGCCCGCCGCAGGCGTCACGTGTCCCCGCTGCGGGGCTGCCGACACCGAGTTGCTGTCCCCGTTCTCCTCCACCGCCTGCACGGCCCTCCGCCGCTGCACCGCCTGCCTGGAGCCCTTCGACCACTTCAAGGAGCTGAGGTGACCTCCGCCGCCGCACCCCGGGGGCACGCCGTCTTCCACGACCTCAAGGTCGCCGACGTCCGCCGCCTCACCGACGACGCCGTCGCCGTCACCTTCGCCGTGCCGCCCGAGCTGCGCACCGCCTACGGCTTCCGCGCCGGCCAACACCTCGCCCTGCGCATCCCCACCGGCACCGACGGCGGCGCCAGCGACCGCCGTACCTACTCGATCTGCTCCCCCGAGGACCCCGCGCCCGCCGAGCTGACCGTCGGCGTCCGCGAGGTCGCCGGCGGGGCCTGCTCGCCGTACGTCAACCAGCGGCTCGCGCCGGGGGAGACCCTGCCCGTGCTCACCCCCGCCGGCCGCTTCGGGCTGCGCGGCGCCGCCGTCCCCGGCGGGCGCTACGGTGCGGTGGTCGGCGGCAGTGGCGTCACGCCCGTGCTCTCCCTCGCCGCGACGCTGCTCGGGCGCGACCCCGCGGCCCGCTTCAGCCTCGTCCGCAGCGACCGGTCCGCCGACTCCGCGATGTTCCTGGAGGAGGTCGCCGACCTCAAGGACCGCTATCCCGACCGGCTGCAGGTCGTGCAGTCCTTCAGCCGCGAGGAGCAGCAGGCCGGGCTGCCCGCCGGGCGGCTGGACGCGGAGCGGCTGGCGGGGCTGCTGCCCGCGCTGCTGCCGGTGGCCGAGATCGCGGGCTGGTTCCTGTGCGGGCCGCTCGGGCTCATCCAGCAGGCGGAGCGCGGGCTGCGCGCCCTGGGCGTACCCCGCCGCCGGATCCACGAGGAGGTATTCCACGTCGACGACGCCCCGGCGCCCCCGCCCCCGGCCGCCGGCGCCGTCGTGCCCGAGCACAGCACGCTGACCGCCACCCTCGCCGGCCGCTCCGGCAGCTGGCCGCTGCGGCCGGGCGAGAAGCTGCTCGACGCGGTGCTACGGGCCCGGCCGGACGCCCCGTACGCCTGCAAGGGCGGCGTCTGCGGTACGTGCCGGGCGTTCCTGGTCCGCGGCGAGGTCCGGATGGACCGCAGCTACGCGCTGGAGCCGGACGAGCTGGCCGCCGGCTACGTGCTGGCCTGCCAGTCGCACCCGGTGACGGAGCAGGTGGAGCTGGACTTCGACAGGTGACCCGGCGCGGGGACACCCGTGCCGCGTCAGAGCACGTGCCCCGGGGCGCCCTTGTCGTCCACGACGGGCCGCCCGGCGGCGGCCCACGCCTCCATGCCCCCGGCGACGTTGACGGCGTCCAGCCCCTGCTGCGCCAGATACATCGCCACCTGAGCCGAGCGCCCGCCGGAGCGGCAGATCACGTTGATCCGGCCGTCCTGCGGCGCCGCCTCGGTCACCTCGCCGTAGCGGGCGGCGAACTGGCTCATCGGGATGTGCAGGGCGCCCTCGGCGTGGCCTGCCTGCCACTCGTCGTCCTCGCGGACGTCCAGCAGGAAGTCGGCCTCCGCCAGCTCGCCGATGCCGACCGTGGGTACGTGACCAAAGCTCATGCCCCGACGCTACCCGACCCCGGCCCGCCGCTCCCGGGTGCTCCCCGGCTCAGCCGATCCCCGCCTCGGCCGATCCCCGGCTCAGGCACGGGCCGACGCAGCCGCGGGCCGCCTCCACCGCTGGCCGCCTCAGCCGCGGGCCAGCTCCGCCAGCTTCGCTTCCTTCTCCGCGACCCGCGCCAGCAGCTCCTCGGCGATCTCCTCCAGCAGCCGGTCCGGGTCATCGGGCGCCAGCTTCAGCATCTGGCCGATCGCGCCGTCCTCCAGCTGCTTCGCCACCGACACCAGCAGTTCCTTCCGCTGCGCCAGCCACTCCAGCCGCGCGTACAGCTCCTCGGTGCGGCTGCGCCGGGGCTCCTCGGGCGCGGGCCCGGCCTGCCACTCCGCCTTCAGCTCGGTCAGCGCGGCCACGTCCCCCGAGGCGTACGCGGTGTTCACGCGGGCGATGAACGCGCTGCGGCGGTCCGACTCGTGCTCGTCCTGCGCGAGGTCGGGGTGGGCCATGCGGGCCAGCTCGCGGTAGAGCCGGCGGGCCTCCTCGCTGGGTCGTACCCGCGGCGGCGGCGACACCGGCCGGCCGGTGAGCATGTCGGCCGCCTCCGGCGACAGCCCGTCGGAGTCGAGCCAGCCGCCGAACAGCTCCTCGACGCCGGGCATCGGCATCACCAGCGCCCGCGCCTCGTCGGCCCGGCGCTTGTCCTCCGGGTCGCCGGTCCGCTCGGCGTGGGCCTCCGCGATGAGGGCGTCCAGCTCGTCGAGGCGGCTGTACATGGGGCCGAGGCGCTGGTGGTGCAGCCGGGAGAAGTTGTCGACCTCGATACGGAACGTCTCGACGGCCACCTCGAACTCGATGAGGGCCTGCTCCGCAGCCCGCACGGCGCGCTCCAGCCGCTCGGCGCCACCGTCCTCGGCGCCACCGTCGTCGGCGCCACCGTCGTCGGCGCCACCGTCGTCGTGGGGGGTCTGCTCGGCGGATTCCGCGGGTTCGGTCACCCCGCCACCCTACGGGGTGGCCCCCGGTGCCGGGACAGGACGGGGACCCGCCGGCCCGAAGGCCCGCGGGTCCCCGTCTCCAGAGCCGTTACCGGCTCAGAACTCAGACGTTGACGCCGAAGTCCTGCGCGATGCCGCGCAGCCCCGAGGCGTACCCCTGGCCCACGGCGCGGAACTTCCACTCGGCCCCGTTGCGGTACAGCTCGCCGAAGACCATGGCGGTCTCGGTCGAGGCGTCCTCGCTGAGGTCGTAGCGGGCGATCTCGTTGTTGTCAGCCTGGTTGACGACGCGAATGAAGGCGTTGCGCACCTGGCCGAAGCTCTGCTGGCGGCTCTCCGCCTCGTAGATCGACACCGGGAAGGAGATCTTGTCGATCTCGGCGGGCACGCCCGCCAGGTTCACCTTCACCTGCTCGTCGTCGCCCTCACCTTCGCCGGTGAGGTTGTCGCCGGTGTGCTCGACGGAGCCGTCGGGGCTCTTGAGGTTGTTGAAAAAGATGAAGTGCTGGTCCGAGGAGACCTTCCCGTCGGCGCCGAGCAGCAGTGCGCTCGCGTCGAGATCGAAGTCCGCACCGGTAGTGGAGCGCACGTCCCAGCCGAGGCCGACGACGACGGCCGTGAGTCCCGGCGCCTCCTTCGTCAGCGAGACGTTTCCACCCTTAGCGAGGCTGACACCCATGACTTACCCTGCCCCAATCCGGCGCGGGCCGCGCCGCTTGACGAACATTGCCGGGCCCGGCTGACCGCGGTACCCACCGGGTGCAACGAGCACCCGAGGACCTCGGTTCCCGCCAGCGTACGGCGACGAATCGGACCTCGTGCCCACGGGTCTACCACCTTCGCCGATCAGCTCGGAACCCCCCGGGCGGGCCGTTACCCCGACCGGGCGTTTCACGTGAAACATCCGGCCCCGCCCGGCGGGCGCGGCCGGTACCGCCACGGGCTGGTCACAGCACCTCCCTGATACCTCCCTGACCAGCGCTTTCCAAGTCTACGCCCCGTCGCCGACGACCGTGGCGAGAAGCGACTCGACCGCGGCCAGCTGCGCGGCGCTCCGGCCGGCGGCGGCGACGAACCCGTCCGGGCGCAGCAGCAGCCAGCCCGCCCTGCGGTGGGTGAGGTGGTCGTGGGTGAGGACGTCCGGGTGCCCGGCCGCCAGGGACTCGGCGGCCGGCCGCAGGGGAGAGGCGCCGGCGGGCCCCAGGGTGAGCAGGCGGAAGCCGTCCTGCCCGGGGCTCGCCGCCGGGACCCAGGCGGGCGTACGGCTGCCGGGGGCCGGCAGCCCGCGGGGCGACTTGGGCGCGGGGGCGCCGAAGAACACGTCGGGGTAGCGGGTCAGCCTGCCCGCCAGCATGGGCGCGTACCAGCGGCGCAGGGTGCCGGTGGCCTGCATCAGGGCCCAGACGCCGTTTCGTACGCGGGAGGCGAAGGGCCCGGCGGCGGCCTGCCGGATCATGCGGCCGGTCGTCTGGACGACCTGCTCGGCGACGGCCCGCCGCTCGGTGGTGTAGCTGTCGAGCACCGCCGGGGACAGGGTGCCGTGGATCACGCCGGCCAGCTTCCAGGCCAGGTTGCGGCCGTCCTGGATGCCGAGGTTGAGGCCCTGCCCGCCGACGACGGAGTGGACGTGGGCGGCGTCGCCGGCGAGGAACGCGCGGCCGGAGCGGAGCGTCTTCGCGATGCGCTCCTGGCTGGTGAAGGAGTCGATGGAGGTGGCGGAGACGTAGCGCAGGCCGGCGGGGGCGCGTTCGTCGAGCAGCTGCTGCACCGCCTCCCGCGTCATCGGCATGTCGGGCGCGACCGGGCCGGAGATACGGACCAGTCCGCCCGGCAGCGGGGACAGCAGCACGGCGCCCTTGTGGCCGAGGAAGTACTGCACCGCGTCCCGGCTGAAGTCGCCGGTCACCTCCCCCTCGGCGAGCACGAACGTCATCGGCACGCTGCCGCCCTCGAACGGGACGCCGAGCTGCCGGCGCACCGTGCTGCCGACGCCGTCGGCGCCGATCAGCCAGGGGGCCGTGAGGGTCTCCGTCGCGCCGTCGGGGCCCTCGGTGCGGAGGGTGACCGTGTCGTCGGCGGTGCTGACGTCGCTGACGCGGACCCCGTACTCGACCCGGCCGCCGAGCTTCTCCAGCACGCCCAGCAGGAGTTGGGTGGTCTCCTGCTGCGGCAGCACCAGCGGTTCGTTCGCCTCGCCCAGCGCGACGCGCAGCGTCTTGCCGTCGGGCATGTGGTACGCGAGGGCGGCGGGCCGTACGCCGCGCGCCAGCGCGTCGTCGAGCATGCCGAGGCCGTCCAGTACGTCGAGCGTCGGCGGCCACAGCAGGACCGCGCGGGAGCCGGTGTGCGGCTCGGTGTCGGCCTCCAGCAGCCGGGTCGGGACGCCGAGCCGCAGCAGCTCGCAGGCGATCACCAGGCCGCACGGGCCGGCGCCGACCACGACGACGGGGTCGGATTTCGTAGGGCGGTCCCGGCTCTGGTCCCGGTCGTTACTCATCTTTCGCTCTCCAGACGTTGCTCAGCCATGCGCTCACGGCGGCGGCGGTCGTCGCGGCGTGGTCCTCGATCAGAGTGAAGTGATCGCCCGGTACGACGACCTCGGTGTGCGGCAGCGGCCACGGCACGGGCCGGGCCGGGATCGGCCGCTCCGCGGCGGCCAGCAGGGTGGGGACGTCGCTGGGCTCCGGGTGCAGGGTGTGCAGCAGTTCCAGGTACCGGCCCATCGCCGTGAGCCGGGTGTCGTCGATGAGGTCCATCCGCGCGGCGACGCCGTCGAGCAGCTCCGGATGGTCCGCCGGGCGGTACGCGGTCAGCGGCCGGCTGTCGAGCAGCACCACGGCCGCGGCGCCCAGCCGCTCCGCCAGCACGTGCCCGAGGAGCCCGCCGGAGGAGTAGCCGACCAGGGCGAACGGCTCGCCGTCCGCCGCCCGCACGGCGGCGGCGGCCAGGGCGTCGAGCAGCGCCGGCAGGCTCGCGGGCAGCGGTTCGTCCGCGCGGAAGCCGGGCAGGGGCAGCGCCGTCACCCGGTGGCCGTCGCCGCGCAGCGCGGCGGCGAGCCGCGCGAACTGGTGGGGGCCGGACGCCGCCAGCGCGCTGGGCAGCGCGACCAGCAGCGGACCGGCGCCCTCGGCGGTGAGGGCGACGGGCGCGGGGAGCGCGCCCGGGTCGTCCGGGCCGGTGAACGCCGTACGGAACGAGGCCGCCCGGCCCAGCAGGTCGACGAACTCCCGGGACCGCCCCTGCGCCAGCGCGTGGCGGAACATCGCGGGCAGGAAGCCGCCGCCGCCCGTGTCGTACGAACCGGGCGTCCCGGGTGCGGCAACGGGGGACAGCTCTGCGTACAACTGCTCCGTGAGCGCGGCCAGGTCGGGGTTCCGCGTGAGCACGGCCGCGGCGAGGCGGGCGCCGGTGGCGCTGTTGAGCCGGTTGCGGAGTTCGACCGTGGTGAGCGAGTCGAAGCCCAGCTCCAGCAGCCCCCGGTCGGGCAGCGCCTCAGGGTCGCCGTGGCCGAGCACGGCCGCCACCTCGGTCCTGACCAGGTCGGCCAGCAGCCCGCGCAGCTCCGCGCCGGTGGCGTCCGCCAGCCGCTGCCGCGACGCCGGCCGCTGCCGCGACGCCGGCCGGGCGGTGTCCCCGGCCGGCCCTCCGGGACGTACGAGCGGGTCGGAGACCGGCTCGGAGGGTAGCTCGGCGAGCAGGGCGGCGGGGCGGGCCGCGCCGTAGGCGGGGGCGAACCGCTCCCAGTCGACGTCCGCCACCACCGCACCCGGCTCGTCCTCGTCGACGGCCCACCGCACGCCGTGGAGCATCTCCGCGGGGCCGAGCAGGCCGAGACCGGCGCGGGCGAACCGCTGCTGCCCCTGCCCGCCGGCCCCGCTCCACGGACCCCACGCGACGGACGTCACCGGCAGTCCGATGGCCGTCCGCAGCCCCTCGGCCAGCGCCTCGGTGTGCGCGCAGACGGCCGCGTACGCCCCCTGGCCGACGCCCCCGAAGGTCGCGGCGACGGAGGAGAAGCACACCACCGCCTCCAGCGCCCGACCCTCCAGCTCCACCAGCAGCGCGCCGGCCTCCCCCGACGCCGCGAGGCTCTCCGCCAGCCGGGCGGGCGTGAGTTGGTCGAACGGCACGTCCCCGGGCGCGGCTCCGGTGTGCACGACGGCGGTGAGCGGCCGGTCCGGCGGGACGTGCGCCAGCATCTCGTCGAGGCTCGGGCAGGCATCGAGTGCCGTGGCCGGGATCCCGTCGGCCGTCAGCTCCGCGGCCTCCGCGTCCGTACGCCGCCGGGTGCCGCCGGCGAGCAGCACGTGCTCCGCGCCCCCGGCCGCGAGCAGGCGCGCGGCGGCGGCGCGCGGGCCGTCGTCCGCGCCGGCCACCAGCACGGTGCCGTGGGGCTGCCAGGAGCGGGCCGCGCGGCCCGCGGGGCGGGGCCGGGTGGGGCGGGCGCGGACGAGGCGACGTACGAAGGCCCCTTCGGGACGTACCGCCAGCTCGTCCTCGTAGCGCTCGCCGCCTCCGGCGAGGGCGAGCACGAGCGCGTCGGCCAGCCCGGACCACGGGTTGCCGGACGGCACGTCCTCGCTCGGCAGCCGCTCCCGCGGCGGGCCCTCCTGCGGCAGATCCCCGCCCGGCGCGTCCGCCCCCGGCACGTCTTCCCGGGACGCGTCCGCCCTCGCCACGTCCTCCTTCGGCAGGTCCACGAGTCCGCCCCACAGCCCCGGGTGCTCGTGGCCGACGGCCCGGCACAGCCCCCAGACCGCGGCCTGGTCCGGCTGCGGGATCTCGTCCTCCGTGTCCACGGCGACGGCGCCCCGGGTCACCACCCACAGCGGTGCGTCGAGCGCGGCGTCGGCCGCGCCCTGCGCCAGGGCCAGGGTGGCGGTCATGCCGTGGGTGAGGAAGTCGTCGCCGGGCCGCCCCGACGCGTCGAGGGCCAGCAGCGACAGCACGCCCGCCGCGCCCTCCGGGGCGGCTTCGCGCAGCCGCTCGGCCAGCGGCTTGCGCTCGGCCGTGGCGGTGTCGACCGCCAGCAGGCGGCAGCGCGCGCCGCGTTGCGTCAACGCCCGTACGACGGCGTCGGCCGCGGCGGCGTCGGCGGTGGCGGTCCCGGCCGCGGCGGCGGTTTCGGTGCCGGCCCCGGCGTCGGCGGCGGCCCCGGCGTCGGTAGCGGCCCCGGCTGCGGCCCCGGCGGCGGCGGTCCCGGCGGCGGCTGCGGCCTTTGGCTGGGCGTGGACGCCGGCCGGGACGACGACCAGCCAGTCGCCGCCCATGCGCGCCGCGTCCTCCGGCCGCGCCGCCGCGCGCCACACCGCCCGGTAGCGCAGCCGGTCCTGCGCGGCGCTCTCCTGCCCCCGGGCCCGCCACTCGGCGAGCGCCGGCAGTACGGCGTCCAGCGCGGCGCGCTCCGCGCCCACGGCCTTCGCCAGGGTCGCGGAGTCCCGCTCCTGCACGTAGTCCCAGAACCAGTCGTCAAGACCCGTGTCCCCCGTGCCCTTCGCCGCCGGGGCGAGCCAGAACCGTTCGCGCCGGAAGGGGTAGGTGGGCAGCTCGCGGCGGCGGGCGCCGGTGCCGGCGAACAGCCGCGGCCACGCGACCGGCAGCCCGGCCGCGTACGCCTCCCCCAGCGCGGTGACGAAGCGGCCGGCGCCGCCGTCGTCCCGTCGCAGCGAGCCGAGCACCGCCGCGTCCGGTCCCGCGCCCTCCGCGTCGAGGACGTCCTGCACCGCCGCCGTGAGCACCGGATGGGCGCCCACCTCGATGAACGCCCGGTGTCCCGCCCCCGCCAGGCCGGCGACCGCCGCCCCGAAGCGGACCGTGCTCCGCGCGTTGCGGTACCAGTAGCCGGCGTCGAGTCCGGCGGTGTCGAGGGGCTCCCCGGTGACCGTCGAGACGAACCGCACCCGTCCGCGCCGCGGCCGGATGTCCCGCCAGCCCGCGAGGAGTTCGGCGCGGAGCGGCTCGATCTGCGGCGAGTGCGCGGCGAAGTCCACCCTGACCCGGCGGGCGTCGACCTCCTCCGCGCCGAGGGCGGCCAGCAGCTCGTCCAGCGCCGCGGTCTCCCCGGAGACCACGACACCCGCCGGGCCGTTGACGGCCGCGACCGTCAGCCGGCCCGCCCAGGGCGCGAGCCGGGCGGCGGCGACCTCCTCGGGCAGCGGTACGACGGCCATGCCGCCCTGCCCCGCGAGGCCGTGCAGCACGGCGCCGCGGTGGGCGATGACGGCGGCGCCCTCGGCGAGGGAGAGCCCGCCCGCCACGACGGCCGCCGCGATCTCGCCCTGCGAGTGGCCCACGACGGCCGCGGGGCGTACGCCGCACGCCTGCCACAGCTCGGCGAGCGCCACGGCGACGGCCCACTGCGCCGGCTGGACGACGTCGGCGCGCTCCAGCGCGGGGCCCTCGGCGTGCCGGAGGACGTCGCGGAGCGACCAGTCGACGTGCGGTGCGAGCGCCACTTCGCAGGCGGCGATGTGCGCGGCGAACACCGGGGAGGCGTCGAGGAGTTCGCTGCCCATCCCGGCCCAGTGGGACCCGCCGCCGCCGAAGAGGAACACCGGCCCCGGGCCGGCGGCGCCGCCGCCCTCCGGCCGTGCCTCCCCCCGTACGACGCCCGCCGCCGACCGCCCGTCGGCCAGGGCCCGCAGGCCCTGCGCGAAGCCGTCCACGTCGGCGGCGGTCACCACCGCCCGGTACGGGAACGACCGCCGGCCCGCGGCGAGCGTGAACCCGGTGTCCAGCGCCGGCGTTTCAGCCGGTGTTCCGGCGGGCGTTTCGGTGGGTGTTTCAGCCGGTGTCTCAGCGGTGAGGTGGGCGTGCAGGCGGGCGGCCTGGGCGCGTAGATCGTCTTCGGTACGGGCCGACAGCGGCCACGGCACCGCGGGACCGGCGCCGGCGCCGGCGCCGATCACCAGCGGGGCCTTGCCGCCGCCCGAAGCGCCGTCATCCGACGCCGCCGACGCCGCCGGTGCCTCCTCCACGATCAGGTGGGCATTGGTGCCGCTGACCCCGAACGCCGACACCCCCGCCCGCCGCGGCCGGTCCGCCGCCGGCCAGTCCGTACGCTCGGTCAGCAGCCGTACGCCCCCCGCCGCCCAGTCGACGTGCGGCGTCGGCTCGTCCACGTGGAGGGTGGCGGGCAGCTGCCCGTGCCGTAGCGACTGAACCATCTTGATGATCCCGGCGACCCCGGCCGCCGCCGCCGTGTGGCCGACGTTCGACTTCAACGAGCCGAGCCACAGCGGCCGTTCCGCCGCCCGCCCCCCGCCGTACGTGGCGAGCAGCGCCTGCGCCTCGATCGGGTCGCCCAGCCGGGTGCCGGTGCCGTGGGCCTCCACGGCGTCCACGTCCTCGGGCGCCAGACCGGCGGCGGCGAGGGCGGCGCGGATGACGCGCTGCTGCGACGGCCCGTTGGGGGCGGACAGGCCGTTGCTCGCACCGTCCTGGTTCACGGCCGAGCCGCGGATCACCGCCAGCACCGGGTGGCCGTTCCGGCGCGCGTCGGACAGCCGCTCCAGCAGCAGTATCCCCACGCCCTCGCCCCACGCGGTGCCGTCCGCCGCCGCCGCGAAGGACTTGCAGCGGCCGTCCGGGGCCAGCCCCCGCTGCCGGCTGAACTCCACGAACCCGGCGGGCGTGGCCAGCACCGTCACCCCGCCCGCGAGCGCCAGCTCGCACTCCCCCGCACGCAGCGACCCCACGGCGACGTGCGTGCTCACCAGCGACGACGAGCAGGCGGTGTCCACCGTCAGCGCCGGGCCCTCCAGGCCCAGGGTGTACGACAGCCGCCCGGACAGCACGCTGGCGGCGTTGCCCGTCATCACGTAGCCCTCGACGCGGTCGGCGGTGGCCGTCGTGAGCATCCCGTAGTCCTGGCCGCTGGTCCCGACGAAGACGCCGGTCCGGCTGCCCGCGAGGGCGGAGACGTCGATGCCCGCCCGCTCCACGGCCTCCCACGCCGTCTCCAGCGCCAGCCGCTGCTGCGGGTCCATGGCGAGGGCCTCGCGCGGCGAGATGCCGAAGAACTCGGCGTCGAAGTCGCCCGCGTCGTACAGGAAGCCGCCGTGCCGGACGTAGCTGGTGCCCGGGTGGTCCGGGTCGGGGTGGTACAGCCCGTCCAGGTCCCAGCCCCGGTCCGCGGGGAAGCCGCCGATCGCGTCCCGGCCCGCGGCCAGCAGCTCCCACAGCTCCTGCGGCGTCGTGACGCCGCCGGGGAAGCGGCAGGCCATGCCGACGACGGCGATGGGCTCGCGCTCGCGCAGGTCGGCCCGGTGCAGCCGGCGCAGCGCCTCGTGCAGGTCGACGGTCACGCGCTCCAGGTAGTCCCGGAGCCGCTTCTCGTGGCCCGTATTCGCCATGGGGGTCCTCATTGGTGGCCGCGGCCGGGCCCGAAGGCGCCCAGCCGCTCGTCGATGAACGCGAACAACTCGTCGTCGGTGAACCCGGCCACGGCCTTCGCGACCTCGGGGCGCGAGCCGTACGCGGGGTCGTGGCCCGTGGGCTCGTACGCGGCCCCGTACGCGGTCTCGTACGCGGCCTCCGGCGCCTCGGCGGTGGCCGAGCCCAGCAGCTCGCCGGTCAGGAACTCCGCGACGGCGGCCGGCGTCGGATGGTCGAAGACGAGGGTCGACGGCAGCGACAGCCCTGCCTCCTCGCCGAGCCGGTTGCGCAGCGACACGGCGGCCAGCGAGTCGAACCCCAGGTCCTGGAAGGGCCGGTACGGGTCCACCGCCGCCGCCCCGGGGTGGCCGAGCACCTCGGCGGCGGCCGTACGTACCAGGGTCAGCAGCTCCGCCGCGCGTTCGTCCGGGTCCAGCCCGGCCAGGCGCGCGGCGAGCGGGGAGGTGCCGGTGTCGCCGGCCGCGTCCGCGCCCTCGGCGTCGTCGTTTCCGTGTCCCAGGGCCCCGGCCGCCTCGGGCAGGGCGGAAAGGAGGGGGCTGGGGCGTACGGAGGCGAACACCGGCGCGAGGCGCGCCCAGTCGACGTCCGCGACGGCGACGAAGGTCTCGTCGTGGTCGAGCGCCTGCTGCAGCGCGGCGAGCGCCGGCCCGGTCGGCAGCCCGCCCAGCCCGCGCCGCACCAGCTGCGCCTGCCGGTCCGTGTCGACGGCGCCGTCCGGCACGCCGACCGACACGTCCGCCCACGGCCCCCAGGCGATCGAGGTGGCCGCCAGCCCGGCCGCGCGCCGGGCGTGCGCGAGCGCGTCCAGATACGCCACCCCCGCGGCGTGCGCGCCCTGCCCCGCGCTGCCCCACACGCCGGCGACGGAGGAGAAGAGGACGAACGCGTCCGGGTCCAGGCCCAGTTCGACGGTCAGCTCGTGGAGCAGGCCGGCGCCTCCGGCGCGTACGGACAGGACGTCGGCGAGGTCGTCGGGGGTCAGGTCGGCCAGCGGGGACCAGGTGTCGGCCTCGGCGGTGTGGATGACGGTGGTGAGCGGCCGGTCGGGCGGCACGGAGGCCAGAAGGGCGCGTACGGCGTCGCGGTCGCGGAGGTCGGTGCCGGCGACGGTGACGGCACCGGCGCCCAACGCGGTCAGCTCGGCGATCAGTTCGGCGGCCGGTTCATCCGCCGCTGCGCCCGGGGCGCGGGTGAGCAGCAGGTGTTCGGCTCCGGCGCGGGCGAGATGGCGGGCGACGAGCAGCCCCATACCGGTCGTGCCGCCGGTGACGAGGGAGGTGTGGCGGAAGTGGTACGTGGTGGGGGGTGGGCCGGCGTGCGGTGCGCGGGTGAGGCGGGGAACGTACGCGGCGTCGTCGCGGATGGCGAGCTGGGTCTCGTGGGTGTGGTGAGACGTGGCGAGGTGCTGGACGAGACGGACGTAGTGGTCGGGGCGGGGCGCGCGGGGCAGGTCGACGAGTCCGGCGAAGCGCTCGGGGTGTTCGAGCGCGGCCACCCGGCCGAGGCCCCAGGTCCTGGCCTGGCCGGGGTCGGGGGGCGGGTCGTGGAGAGCGGCGTGGACGGCGTGGGTGGTGAGGACCCAGTGCGGAACGGCGGCGAGTTGGGGGCGGTGGAGGTGACGGAGGGTGGCGGCCGGGTCGGGGTCGAGGTGGAGGACGCCGGCGAGGCCGGGGTGGTCGGGGTCGACGGTGGTGGACGCGCCGGCACCGTCGAGGGCCGCGACCAGGTCGGCGGGTGGGGGCGCGTCGGGGGGAGTGAGGAGCAGCCAGGTGCCGGTGAGGGTGGGAGAGGCAGAGGTGGTGGCCGGGGGGTGGTGAGGCTGCCAGGTGAGGGTGTAGCGCCAGGAGTTGAGTGCGGCGAGCGTCGTCGTGGTCTCGGGCGGGGCGAGCCAGTGGTGTTGGTGCTGGAAGGGGTAGGTGGGGAGGTCGATGAGGCGGGCGCCGGGGAGGAGGGCGGTCCAGTCGGGGGTGGCGGCGTGGTGGGTGTGGAGGGTGGCCAGGGCGGTGAGGAGGGAGTGGCGCTGGTCGCGGGTACGGCGCTGCAGGGGAACCGTCAGGAAGTCGCCGTCGGTCAGGCATTCCGTGGCGAGGGCGGTCAGCGCGGCGTCGGGCCCGGTTTCGACGTACGTGGTCACACCGGCGGCGCGGAGTGCGTCGACGGCGTCGGCGAACCGGACGGGCTCACGGACCTGACGTACCCAGTACTCCGGATCGAGCAGCCGGTCTACGTCACCGGCCAGCGGTATTCGCGGCGGGTGGAAGGTGAGGGTGCGGACGACCTCGCGGAACGGGGCCAGCATCCCGTCCATGTGCGGGGAGTGGAAAGCGTGGCTGACGTGCAGCTCACGCGAACGGAACCCCTTGGCCACCGCACGGGCCGCATCCGCATCACCGGAAACGACCGTGGAGGAGGGGCTGTTGACGGCCGCGATCGTCACACCCTCGGTGAGACGAGGAACGACCTCCGCCTCAGAGGCTTGCAGGGAGATCATGACCCCGCTGTCCGGCATCTCCTGCATCAACCGGGCCCGGGTGGCCACCAGCAACGCCGCATCCGCCAGGTCGAGAACGCCCGCGCAGTGAGCCGCGGCTATCTCCCCCACCGAATGACCCGCCAGAAAGTCCGGTACAACGCCCCACCCCTCCAACAGCCGGAAGAGAGCGACCTCCAACGCAAAGAGCGCGGGCTGCGCATAACGCGTCTGGCCCAGCACCTCGGCCTCACCGGCGAACATCAC
>NZ_JCANTA010000038.1:0-39028 GCF_059570575.1 Streptomyces sp. CNX435
GAGCCCACCGGCACCGTCGACTTCCCCACCACCAGACATGGCCGGTCGAGGTGGGGCGCGAGGGTGTCGATCGCGGCGTCGACGTAGCTCATGTCGCAGCCGTACTCGCCGTGCTTCTGCGGCGTGTTCACACACACGAAGTGCACGTCGCCGAAGGCCGCCGCCTCCGCGTACGAGGTGGTGAAACGCAGCCGCCCGGTCGAGCCCTCGACCCCCGCCACGTGCTTGCGCAGCAGGTCCTCCAGGCCCGGCTCGTACATCGGCACCCGGCCCGTGGACAGCAGCTCGACCTTCTCCTTGACCACGTCCAGGCCGAGCACCTCGAAGCCCAGCTCCGCCATCGCGGCGGCGTGCGTGGCACCGAGGTACCCCGTGCCGATCACAGTGATCTTCAAGGTCATGGTCCCGAGCATAGCCGTGGCCGCTGACGCACCGACCTGGGCAACCATGCACCCTCGTACGGAGTCTGACTCGTGAACGCGCCATACGAGGGGTGGGGATCGTGGCGAGGCGGCATCTGGACGGAGCGGGCAGCGGAACCGACGAGCCCGGTACGCCGCGCGCCCGTGAACCGGAGGCGCCGCACGCCGCGGACACGTCGACCGCCGCGCACGCGGCGTACATCGACGCGGCGTACGCCCCGGACGGGCCCGGCTCCGACGCCGGCGCCGAGGACGGTCCCGCGGGAACCGCCGGCGTCGACGCCGACCCGGCCGACCCGGCCGACCCGACCGGCACGACCGCACCGGCCGACCCCGACGCCCCCGCCCCCGCGCCCGCCGAGCCCCGCCGCCGCATGAGCCGCGGCCGCAAGGTGCTCCTCGGCGCCGTGATCATGCTCGTCGCCGGTGTGCTCATGGTCGCCGGCGGCCTCTGGTGGGCGTACGAGCACTACACCGGCCGCGTCGACCGCATCCCGAACGCCTTCCCGACCGACGTCCCCGAGAAGCACCAGCCGACGCCGTCCAAGGGCGGCGAAACGTACCTTCTCATCGGCGTCGACGCCCGCTCCGACCTCCCGCTCACCGGCGCCGCCGCCAGCGAGCACACCTGGGAGCCGGGCGCGCAGCGCAGCGACACGATGATGCTCGTCCACCTCCCCGAGGGCCGCGACGGCGGCTACGTCGTCTCACTGCCCCGCGACTCCTGGGTGGACATCCCCGGCCAGGGCGACGCCAAGCTCAACGCGGCCTTCTCCTACGGAGGTCCCCCGCTGCTCATCGACACCGTGCAGCGGATGACGAAGGTCAAGATCGACCACCTCGCCGCGATCGACTGGAGCGGCTTCAAGCGCCTCACCGACGCCGTGGGCGGCGTGGACATCACCATCGACGAGACCACCCCGCGCCGCAACGGCGGCGGCGAGTGGACCGCCGGCACCCACCACATGGACGGCCAGACCGCCCTCGACTACGTACGCGAGCGCCACGGCCTGCCCCGCGGCGACCTCGACCGCACCCAGCGGCAGCAGAACTTCCTGCGCGCCGTCATCACCGAGACCATGGCCGCGGACAACTTCTCCAACCCGCTCAAGGTCAAGCGCCTGCTGGACGCGGTCACCGCCGCGGTCAGCGTCGACGACACGTTCTCGGACGGCGCGATGCGCGACCTGATGTGGGACATGAAGGGCGTGCGCTCCAGCGACCTGGTGTTCATGAACGCGCCGGTCGCCGGTCTTGACATGATCGACGGCCAGTCGGTGGTGCTGCTGGACGACAAGGCCGGCGACCCCCTGTGGGAGGCCATGCGCAACGACACGATGGCGCGGTACGTCGAGAAGTACCCGACCGACCGCCTGGGCAGCACCGCACCCTGAGCCCCGCAGCCGCCCCCCCGCCGCGCCTGTCGTCAACGTCACGTAGGTCCGCTCGCCGCGCACCGCATACCATCAGAACTACTGAACGGTAATGAACATGCGCGGGAATGGAGAGAGCCTTGGCAGGAGCGTCCGAATTCGACCTGTACCGCCCGGCCGAGGAGCACGACATGCTCCGCGACGCCGTACGCTCGCTCGCCGAGACGAAGATCGAGCCCTTCGCCGCCGCGGTGGACGAGGAGGCGCGCTTCCCGCAGGAGGCGCTGGACGCGCTCGTCGCGGCCGACCTGCACGCCGTCCACGTCCCCGAGGCGTACGGCGGCGCGGGCGCGGACGCGCTGGCCACGGTCATCGTCATCGAGGAGATCGCCCGCGTCTGCGCCTCCTCCTCCCTCATCCCGGCCGTCAACAAGCTCGGCTCGCTGCCCGTGATGCTGGCCGGCTCGGAGGAGCTGCAGGCGAAGTACCTGACGCCGCTGGCGAGCGGCGAGGCGATGTTCTCGTACTGCCTCTCCGAGCCCGAGGCCGGCTCCGACGCCGCCGGCATGAAGACCCGTGCCGTACGGGACGGTGACTCCTACGTACTCAACGGCGTCAAGCGCTGGATCACCAACGCGGGCGTCTCCGAGTACTACACCGTCATGGCCGTCACCGACCCCGAGAAGCGCTCCAAGGGCATCTCCGCCTTCGTCGTCGAGAAGTCCGACGACGGCGTCTCCTTCGGCGCCCCGGAAAAGAAGCTCGGCATCAAGGGCTCCCCGACCCGCGAGGTCTACCTCGACAACGTCCGTATCCCGGCGGACCGCATGATCGGCGCCGAGGGCACGGGCTTCGCCACCGCGATGAAAACCCTCGACCACACCCGCATCACCATCGCCGCCCAGGCCCTGGGCATCGCGCAGGGCGCGCTCGACTACGCGAAGGGCTACGTGCGCGAGCGCAAGCAGTTCGGCAAGCCGGTGGCGGACTTCCAGGGCGTGCAGTTCATGCTCGCCGACATGGCCATGAAGATCGAGGCCGCCCGCCAACTGACGTACGCCGCCGCGGCGAAGTCCGAGCGCATTTCGGCCGGCGGCACGGAGGCGGACCTCACCTTCCAGGGCGCGGCGGCGAAGTGCTTCGCCTCCGACGTGGCGATGGAGGCCACGACGGACGCGGTCCAGCTCCTCGGCGGCTACGGCTACACGCGCGACTACCCGGTGGAGCGCATGATGCGCGACGCGAAGATCACCCAGATCTATGAGGGCACGAACCAGGTCCAGCGCATCGTCATGGCCCGCAACCTGCCCTGACAGATCCCCGGGTCGGATGAGATTTCCAGGCCCCGCCGGGAGTTCCCGGCGGGGCCCGCGCCGCTTCCGACCGTGATCGCCCGCGGGCCGCGAAAAATACCAAGTGCCGTGCCGGTGAACGCTGTTACGGTGGAGACCGCCGCGAAGCGAAGCCCGGGGTTACTTCCCTTTCACCAGAGAACAGTTCCTCGGGCGACTGGTACTCGCAGCACCCCTTCGGGGATCCGACAACTGGATACGGGTAATCGGCGAAGCGCAGTGCGGGGGTACTTCGTTTCGGGAACGAGTGGTTGCAGGTTCGAATCCTGTCGCCCGCTTAACCGCGGGTGTAGCTCAACGGTAGAGCACCATGTGCCTCGCACGTCTGGTACTCGCCGGTCTCCCGTGTCCAGTTGCCGCCCCCGAATTCCGGTCGCTCCGCGGCCGGGCCGACAATTGCAGAAGGCATCGCGAAGCGCAGTGTGGGCGTACTTCCACTCCTAATGGGGGAGGTCGCGGGTTCGAATCCCGTCGCCGGCTCAGGGTCGGCGTAGCTCAGTGGCCAGAGCACCACGTAGCTCACGCGACTGGTACTCGCGGTGTCTTCTGCAATCCGTCCGTCGGCCCGGAATCTCTTTTCCCCTCCAGGAGGACCGCCATGGGCAAGTTCACTTCCCTGCGCACCGGTCCCGGCTCGCCGGTGACCACGACCGGCACGACCACCACCTTCGAGGGCGGCGCCGGTTTCACCCGGGACGCCAAGAGCGACCTCTTCCTTTTTGCCGCGGTCAACATGGCCGGTGAGGACACCTTCTACGAGAGCGCCGGCGACCGCGACCAGCGGTTCCGCCACCTCGTGCGCGTCGCGACGAAGCAGGACCCGGACTGGGTCGCCTCGTTCGTGCCGTACCTGCGAGGCGAGATGAACATGCGCTCGGCGGCGATCGTCATGGCCGCGGAGTCCGCGCTCGCGCGCCGCACCGGCACCGACGTCGACCCCACCGTCCCGGTGCGGAAGATGGTCGCCTCCGCGATGCTCCGTGCCGACGAGCCGGCGGAGTTCCTCGCGTACTGGAAGCAGCGCACCGGGAAGGTGACGCTGCCCGGCGGCGTGCAGCGCGGCGTCGCCGACGCTGCCGCACGGCTGTTCACCGAGCGGGCCGCGCTGAAGTACGACGGGGCGAACGCGCAGTGGCGGATGGCCGACGTCGTCGCCCTCGCCAAGCCGACCCCGGCCGGGCCGTGGCAAGCCGACCTGTTCGACTACCTCGCCGACCGCCGCTGGAAGCGGAACGAGGTGCGCGTCACCGAGCGCCTGTCGACGCTGTCCACGTACCGGGCCGCGACGGCCATGCCGCAGGACGAGCGCCGGGCCTGGTTCCTCGCGGACCCCGACCGGCTGAAGGCGGCCGGCATGACGTGGGAGCAGCTGTCGTCCCTCGGGCCGATGGACGCGGCGGCGTGGACGGCGATCATCCCGCACATGGGACTGATGGCCCTGTGCCGCAACCTGCGGAACTTCGACGAGGCCGGCGTGGCCGACGCGGTCGCCGCGCAGGTGGCCGCGCGGCTGGCGGATCCGGAGCAGGTACGCCGCTCGCGGCAGTTCCCCTTCCGGTTCCTGTCCGCCTACCGGGCGGCGCCGTCGCTGCGCTGGGGCCACGCCCTGGAGCAGGCGCTGGCCGCGTCCACGGCGAACATCCCGGCCCTGCCGGGGCGCACCCTCGTCCTGGTCGACACGTCCGGCTCGATGGGCATGGGAGTGTCGGCGAGGAGCCAGGTGCGGCACGTCGACGTCGGCGCGCTGTTCGGCACCGCGCTCGCCGCCCGCGGCTGCGCGGTCGACCTGGTGGGCTTCGCCAACGGCGTGTTCCGGCACCGGCTCACCAAGGGCGGCAGCGTGCTGCGGCAGGCGGAGGAGTTCTGTGGCCGCGTCGGTGAGGTCGGGCACGGCACCGCGACCGTCGCCGCGCTGCGGGAGACGTACGACGGCCACGACCGCGTCGTGATCGTCTCCGACATGCAGGCGTTCGCCTACCCGGGCCGGGTCCGGGGCCGGGTCCGGGGCGGGGCGGTGTCGGACGCGGTCCCGGCCGAGGTGCCGATGTTCGGCATCAACACCACCGGCTACGGCAAGGCGTCGATCGACACCGGCCGGCCGAACCGGTACGAGATCGGCGGCTTCTCCGACGCGCTGTTCCGAATGATCGGCCTCCTCAGCGCCAACCGCACCACCGGCTGGCCCTGGGAGAACTGACCGTCCGCCGCCGGCCCGCGCCCCCGCCGCCTCCTGGCGGCGGGGGCGCATCAGATACGTCCGGCCGAGAGTTCCACGGGGCCGTTGAGTTCGGCGACCGGGAGCCCGATCGCGGCCTGCACGCCCACCGCCGGGCGTAGCGTGGACGTATACGTCCTCCGGCGGGGGTGCACATGTCCAAGCACAGTACGATCGGCGACCGCATTGCCGATCTCCGTGACTACCGCGGTCTTACCCAAGAGCAACTCGCCGAGCGCTCAGGCGTCTCCGTCGATACGATCCAGAAGCTGGAGCAGAATGTTCGGTTGGGCGCCCGCATCACCACCCTGGAGAAGCTTGCCCGGGCCCTCGACATCGAACTCCCTCGCCTCCTGGGGCAGCTCACTACGACCGCTGATCTCCCCGACGGCGGCGGCCTGCTCGAACTGCGCAACGCCGTCCAGGACACCGCCGTCCTGCCCGGCGTCCCGTGGGGCGACACCGACGAAGATGCCCCCGCGCTGTCCGATCTGAGGTCGGTTCTCGCCACGGCACGGACCCACTATGAGCGGGGCGAGTACACCGAGCTGACCACCACGCTTCCCGCCCTCGTACGCGACCTCCAGGCCACCACCCGCGAAACCCTCGGGGGCACCGCCGAGTACGACGACGCGTGGGGCATGACCGCCGCGACGCACCTGATCGTCGCCGACGTCGCCAGCCAACTCGGCCGCGCTGACCTCGCATTCACCGCTGTCGAGCGTGCGCTCACCGCCTCCCAGCGTGCCTCCGACCCGCTGCGCGAGGCGATGGCGGTGTCCGCGCTGTCGCTGGTGCTGCTCCGGCAAGGCCGCTGGGACAAGGCGCAGGCTGTCGCCGAGCGGAAGGCCCACGCTCTCGCGCCCCGGTTCGGTGTCTCAACGTCCGAGGAGGTGGCGGTGTACGGGCTGCTGCTGCTGACCGCCGCCGTTCCGGCAGCACGGGGCTCCCGTGCTCAGCAGGCCACCGAGATGCTGACCCAGGCGAAGGCCGCGGCGGTGCTCGCCGGTGGCGAGATCGTCCGGGTCCGCAGTAATTCGTTCAGCGTGTTCAGCGTCGCCATGCAGGCAACGACCGCTGCGCTGTCCGGTGACGACGCCGACCCGGCTGCCGCGCTTGAACACGCGCGTGACGTGCGGCTGAACCGGCTGCCGTGGCCGATCAGCCGGGCGCGGCACCAACTCGACATCGCTCATGCGCAATATCAGTTGGGAAACCTCACCGGCTCGCTTCACACGCTGCTGAAGGTAGAGGAGGAGCAGCCGGAATGGATCCGGCACCAGGTGCTCGCCACGGACACGGTGCGGGAGTTGCAGGAGGCAGAGCGGCGTCGCAATCCCGAGTTGCGGCGGCTCGCCGCCCGGTTGCGTGTGGATCAGGAAGCCTCCAGCATCCCCACTGTCTGGTGAACCTTTGGCCACCACTCGGACGTGATGTCCGAGTGGCCGCGCAGGCTGGCGGCGGCTACGGGGCTTTGTCCGTGGTTCACCGCGCGACGGCTCCCTACTTTCGTTCGTGACGCCGCGGCGCCGACCACCGCACTCCCACCAGAGCCTGGTCGGCGTCGCTCCCCTCACGAAGACGCAGGGAGCCGCCATGGTCCGCCGTACCGACGCCGAGAGCGCCCGCCGGGAAACGCTCGCCGACGCCGCGGCGGGCATACTCACCGTCCAACCCGAGGCACCGCCGACGCCCGAGCGTCCGCTGATGACGCTGCGGGTGTCCCGCGACAGCGGCCGTACGTGGGGGCGCCGGATGCGGTTCTACGCCCGCGACTGCGACCCTCCTCTGCTCAACGGCACGATGCCGCCGTGTGAGTGCCCGCGCTGCCACGGGGGCCGCCCGTGAGCGCCGACCAGCGGCCCGTCGAGCCGCCGCGTCGACTTCCGCCGGTGTCCCGGCGGCCTCGCTGCCCCGAGCCGTTCAACCGGCGACCGGCCACCGCGAGCCTCGGCAACGCGCCCGACTGGCGCGGCTACCCGCCCACCACCCGGAAGAAGGGCTCGTGATGCGGTACTGCACCCACTGCGGCCGACTCGGCACCGAGCAGAATCCGGTGGAGTCCGTGGGCGAGGCCGGCGAGTCCGGCGGCGGGTCGGTCGTCTACGCGCACCCAGACTGCTGGCCCAAACCGCGCCGCACGTCTCCGACGCCCGCACTGCCGACCAGACCCACCCGGCGACTGCCGTGACCGGCCGCCACCCGCCGGACCCGGCCCCGGAGTCAGAGGCGGGCTATGTCCGGGATGGCCGCCTTGGGTTTGCGGCGCGGGGGCATGCGGCCCAGGAGGCAGATGTAGCGCGTGGCGCGGTGCCGCTGGCCCTCGGCCTCGTACGGAGCGAGCAGTTCCAGCATGCGGTCGTCGTCCGCGTCGCGTTCGCGGACCAGGGTGTAGCCCACGATGCGGGGCAGGTGCAGGTCGCCGACGGTGACCGCGTCCGGGGCGCCGTTCACGCGCTGCAGGGTCTCGGCGGCCGTCCAGGGGCCGATGCCGGGGATGGCGGTGAGGCGGCGTACGGCGGCGTCGAGGTCCATCTGCGCCGCCGCCTGCAGCGCGCGGGCGCGGCGGACGGCGCGTACGATCGCCGCCGCGCGCTTGCCGTCGACGCCCGCGCGGTGCCACTCCCAGGACGGGATCATCGCCCAGCCGCGCGCGTCCGGCATCACCCGCATCCGCAGCTCCGCTCCCGCCGGGCCGGGGGCGGGAGTGCCGTGGCGGTGCAGCAGCAGCCGCCAGGAGCGGTGCGCCTCGTCCGTGGTGACCTTCTGCTCCAGCACCGACGGGATCAGCGACTCCAGCACCAGCCCGGTGCGGATCAGCCGCAGGCCCGGGTGGCGGCGGCGGGCCTCGTGGACGACCCGGTGGCGCGGTCCGAACGGCTCGGGGTCGTCCTCCGCGCCCAGCAGCGCGGGAAGTCCGTCCAGCAGCCACTCCGCGCCCGGGCCCCACGCCTCGGCGGTGACCGCGCCGTCCGCGGGGGCGACGCGCAGCGCTCCGGGGCCCGCCGGGGTGCGGCTGGCCCGCCAGATCGCGCCGTCCGCGACGCGGTACGCCGGGTCGCCGGGGCCGCGCCGCAGGACGCCGAGGGTGCGCCACAGGTCGTACGGGCCCGGGGGCGTCCAGGTCCGCGTGCGGACGCGGTGGTCGGGGTCGGGGGCGGCGGGCATGACGCACGACTCTAGCGCCCGCCGCCGTCAGCCACGCCGTCGGCCGGGGCAGGGCCGGTCAGGGCCGGTCGGGGCCGGGAGTTGCCCGCCCCGGTCGGCGGCGCCGACGAGTCGTAGCCGCCGGAGACGGCGCTGCCGGACGGAATACCGCGACCGCGTAGCCTGACGGCGATGAACCCCACCGCCGCCACCCCCGCTGCCCTGCTCGACGCCGCCCTCGCCGCCGATCCGGCCCGCCCCCTGGTCACGTACTACGACGACGCCACCGGCGAGCGCGTCGAACTGTCCGTCGCCACCTTCGCCAACTGGGTGGCCAAGACCGCGAACCTCCTCCAGGGCGACCTCGCCGCCGCGCCCGGCGACCGGCTCGCGCTGCTCCTGCCCGCCCACTGGCAGACCGCCGTCTGGCTGCTGGCCTGTGCCGCGACCGGCGTCACCGCCGTACCCGCCGACCCTGCCTCCCCCGACACCACCGCCGCCGCGGACCTCGTCGTCAGCGGCCCCGACGCGCTGGAGCGGGCCCGCGACTGCACCGGCGAGCGGATCGCGCTCAGCCTGCGCCCCCTCGGCGCCCGCTTCCCCCAGCCGCCGGACGGCTTCCTCGACTACGCCGTGGAGGTACCGGGCCAGGGCGACCGCTTCCAGCCGTACGCCGCCGCCGACCCGGACGCGCCGGCGCTCGTCGTGGCGGGCGCGGAGTTGTCCGCCGCCGAGCTGGTCGTACGTGCCCGCGCGGACGCGGAGTCGCGCGCGCTGGCGCCGGGCTCCCGCACGCTGTCGACGCTCGGGTACGACACGTGGGAGGGGCTCTCCGCGGGGTTGTACGCCCCGCTGGCCGCCGGCGCCGGGGTGGTGCTCTGCCCGTACCTGGACCGGCTCTCGCCCGAGCAGCAGGAGAAGCGCAGAGCCGACGAGCGCGTCGCGTAACGCCTTCTCCTTAAGAGATACGTACGCCCTCTACCGCCCGCCGGAGCGACGCGCGGGGGAAGTTATCGGCCGTAGCGCCTCATTCGTGATGCCATGTACCGAATGCGGCGGGCCGTACGACCCCGGGGGTGCTCGGCCGTCTGCAGCAGTGGACACCGGCCGAGTGAGTGTGAGGGATGGGCGCAGACGTGACCGGCCCGCGGGAGGGCGGCCCTCGCGACCCCGAGGGCCCTCGCGGCCCCGGCGGCCCCCGCCGCCCCGGGCGGCCCCGCCGCCCCCGCAGCCGCCGCCGCGTCATCGCCCGCCGCGTCGGCGTCGGCCTCGCGCTGTTCGTACTCACCCTCTCCGGCGTCGGCTGGTACTTCTACCAGCGCTTCGACAGCAACATCACCGTCGACTCCGCCACCGCCCGCGAGCTGCAGCGCTACGAGGAGGACCGCCCCGAGCCCGCCCCCGGCGGGGCCAGCAACATCCTGCTCATCGGCTCCGACTCCCGCGAGGGCACCGACCGCTACGGCCGCGACACCGGCGTCGAACGCTCCGACACCGCCGTGCTCCTGCACCTCGCCGGCGACCGGGACAGCGTCACCGCGATGAGCATCCCGCGCGACCTCATGGTCCACATCCCCGACTGCCGCCGCCCCGGCGGCGGGACGAGCGGCAAGCAGGTCAACCAGTTCAACTTCAGCTTCGCCTACGGTGGCGCCGCCTGCACGATCCGGGTGGTGGAGAAGCTCGTCGGGGTGCGCGTCGACCACCACGTCATCATCGACTTCCAGGGCTTCAAGAAGGTCGTGGACGCGGTGGACGGCGTGGAGGTGTGCCTGCCCGAACCGATGCGTGACAAATCGGCCAAGCTGCGGCTGCCCGCGGGGCGCCAGGTGCTCGACGGGGAGCAGGCGCTCGGCTACGTACGGACGCGCAAGTCCCTCGACGGCGGCAGCGACACCCAGCGCATGGCCCGGCAGCAGGAGTTCATGGCCTCGCTCGTCAACAAGGTGCAGAGCAACGGCGTCCTGTTCAACCCGATGCGCCTCGCCCCGCTGCTGGACGCGGTGACCTCGGCGCTCACCGCCAACGAGGAGTTGTCGTCGCTCGCCGAGCTGTACGACCTCGTACGCGTCGTGCGCGACGTGCCGAGCGAGCACGTGCACTTCCTCACCGTGCCGCGGCGCCCGTACCACCTCGACTCCAACCGCGACGAGCTGGTGCAGCCCGCGGCGCGCGAGTTGTTCGAGGCGCTGCGCTCCGACACCGTCGGGCGTTTCGTCTCGGAGGGCAGGAAGGCCAGGCAGAAGCGGGACTCCGGCGCCCCGCCCGCCTTCAAGGGAACAACCCCTGTGGATGACATCTGCCGATAGTGCGGATCAACGCGCACAAGGGGGGCACGGTGTATGGAAGTGATGCGCGGGATGTCCTGTTACGAGTGCGTGGAATTTGTCACGGACGTCGCCAGTCGTCGAATGAGGCGGCTAGTGTGAGCCGACCGGCCGCCTGACAGGCGGCCGTCGAGCATACGCAGAAAGACCGGGCGCCGGCGGGGGAGGCGCGGACCGACCGATGTGAGGACCCAAGCGACAGTGGATGGGCGAGGCCGTGGACACGCCGGCGAAGTCGACCCCGCCGATCAGTGGGTGTTCAACCCCGAGACAGGCAGCTACGAGTTGCGTCTCGACCCGCAGATCCCGGGTGGACAGGGCAGCCCGCCTCACGGCCAACACGCACCGGGTCCACACGGTCACGCCCCGCAGGGGTACGGCCATCAGCCCCAGGCGCCGCCGCAGCAGTACGTCCCGCAGCAGAACAGCGGGCCGCCGCACGACCAGGTACCGGGCCCGCAGCACGCCCAGCACCCCGGCGCACAGCAACCCGGCGCCCAGCAACCCCCCGGCCGGCACAGCGCCGCACCGCAGCCCGGCCTGCACCCCACCCCGCCCCCGCAGCCCGGCGCCCCCGAGCCCCCTCAAGAGCCCCGCCTGCCGTCCCAGCGCCGCCGTGGCGGCGGCGCGCCGGGCGGCTCCGGCGGTGCCGGCGGCTCCGGTACGGGATCGGGCTCCGGCCCGGGCGGCCCGCCCGACGGCCCGCGCAGCCGCCGCCGTCCCAAGCCCCGCAAGAGCGGCAAGCAGAAGGCGCTGATCTGGACCGCCAGCGGACTGGCGCTGGTCCTCGCCTTCCTCGCCGCCGCCGCGTTCCTCATCTACCAGAAGCTGAACGGCAACATAGACAAGGTCGAGGTCGCCGGCGAGGACCACGCGGCCGTCATCGACGGCCCGGTCAACATCCTCGTGATGGGCACCGACAAGCGCACCGGCAAGGGCAACACCAGCTACGGCGACATGGAGAGCCCCGGCCACGCCGACACCACCCTGCTGTTCCACGTCTCCGAAGACCGCACCAACGCCACCGCGCTGAGCATCCCGCGCGACATGATCACCGACATACCGGACTGCAAGACCAAGCAGGAGGACGGGAACTGGAAGACCATCCCGGGCACGTATGAGACGAAGTTCAACGAGAGCCTGGGACAGTTCGGCCGCGACCCCGGCTGCACCTGGAAGACCGTCGAGAAGATGACCGGTCTCGACATCAACCACTTCATCCTCGCGGACTTCAACGCCGTCAAGGAGCTGTCCTCGGCGGTCGGCGGCGTCGAGGTGTGCCTCGCCGAGGACATCAACGACCCCAAGTCGAAGCTCAACCTGCCCGCGGGCCGGCACACGATCGAGGGCGAGGAGGCGCTCGCCTTCGTCCGCACCCGCTACTCGGTCGGCTACGGCAGCGACCTGAGCCGGATCGAACTCCAGCAGCAGTTCCTCAGCTCGCTCATCCGCAAGATGAAGTCCGGCGGCTCGCTGAGCAATCCGAAGAAGCTCTACGACCTGGCCGACGCCGCCACCAAGGCGCTCACGGTGGACTCCGGCATCGGCAGCGCGAAGAAGCTCATGGACCTGGCGAACGACCTCAAGGAGGTCCCCCAGGACGAGATTACTTTCGCGACTTTGCCGGTCCTGGACAACCCTGAGGACGCGGCGACCGTCGTAATGGACGAGGCCAAGGCCAAGCCGCTCTTCAAGCTGCTCGACGCGGACAAGCCGTTCGACGGGGCGAAGAAGGGTGAGAAGGACAAGCCGGTGAAGAAGGCGGAGCCCGAGGAGGTGAGGGTCGAGGTCGTCAACGGCGGTGGGGAGTCCGGCATGGCGTCGGCCACCGCCCAGTGGCTTCTGAACGAGGGCGTGGGCTACGCCGCCGAGGCGGGCAACGCGCCGGACGACGTGCCCGAGACCCGACTTGAGTACGGCCCCGACCAGGCCGACCAGGCCGCCAGGGCCGCCGACATGCTGGGACTGCCGAAGAAGGCCATGAAGAAGACGGGGGAGAACGCGGGGGCCGAAGGCGCCATGACACTCACGCTCGGCCAGGACTTCACCCAGCCGGGCACACCGGTCGAGGCGCCGGACAAGGCGCCCGACGGGGTGCAGAACGTCAAGGCCGACGACAAGAACGTCTGTGCCAAGTGAGGCGTACGTGCGGACTGGGCACCGCACGTACGCGATCGAACGGGAGGCCCCATGCGCCGCAGCAACGTCCGCGGTAGCGGAGCGGACCGTCGCTCCGACAGAGCCCGAGAGTTCGGCTGGGACGACACTCTTTACGAAGACGCAGACGCGCCGGGGATGCCGCGGCAACGCGGCTACGCGCGTCACGCCGACGACCACGACCCGCGCTACGACGACGGCTACGACCGCCACCGCTCCCACGGCCCCGGCGGCTACGACGACGAAGTACCGCCCTCGCGCAGGCCCCGCCGCGCGCTGCGCATCGCCCGCTGGTTCTTCGGCATCGTCGCCTTCCTCATACTCGGCACCGCCGCCGCCGGATACCTCTACTACCGCGACCTGAACAACAACCTGGAGAAGGACGAACTCAACCTCGGTAAGAACAAGCTCGACGAGAAGCAGCCCAACGCCGACGGCCAGACCCCGCTGGACATCCTGCTCCTCGGGTCCGACAGCCGGAACTCCGACGAGAACGTGAAGCTCGGCGGCGCCCACGCCGACCGCGGCCGCGAGCCGCTGGCCGACGTGCAGATGCTGCTCCACGTCTCCGCGGACCGCAGCAACATGTCCGTGGTCAGCGTTCCGCGCGACACGCGGGTGACCATCCCCGAGTGCACCGACCCCGACGACGGCAAGGTCTACCCCGAGACCACCACGCAGACCATCAACACCAGCCTCCAGCACGGCGGTCCGGGCTGCGCCGTCGCCGCCTGGGAGACCATGACCGGCGTCTCCATCGACCACTTCATGATGATCGACTTCGCCGGCGTGGTGAGCATGGCCGACGCCGTCGGCGGCGTCCCCGTCTGCGTACGGGACAACGTCTACGACGAGGACTCCGGGCTGCGGCTGGAGGAGGGCGAGTCGACCATCAAGGGTGAGCAGGCGCTGCAGTGGCTGCGCACCCGGCACGGCTTCGAGGACGGCAGCGACATCGGCCGCACCCACGCGCAGCACCAGTACATGAACTCGATGGTCCGCCAGCTCAAGGAGGGCGCCAAGCTCTCCGACCCGGGCAAGCTGCGCGCCCTGGCGTCGGCCGCCACCAACGCGCTCACCGTCGACGAGGGCCTGGGCTCGGTGAAGAAGCTCTACGACCTCGGCAACGACATCAAGCGGGTGCCCACCGAACGCATCACCATGACCACCATGCCGTGGGTGCCGGACCCGCAGAACGCCGCGCACGTCGTCCCCAACGAGCAGGACGCGCCGCAGGTCTGGTCCATGCTCCGCAACGACGTCGCTTTCGACGGCAAGGACAAGCCCAGGAAGAAGCCGGCCGAGGACCTCGTCGCCGAGGCCGAGCCGAAGGCGGACATCCCCGTTCTCGTCCAGAACGGCACCGGCACCGCGACGTACGCCCCGGTCACCGGCCGGGCCGGCACCGTCGCCCAGACGCTCGTCGGCGAGGGCTTCACCCAGGCCGCCACCGACGCCACGCCCAAGTCGCAGGCCGACACCACGGTCACGTACGCGACGGAGGAGCAGCACGCGAACGCCCTGGCGGTGGCCAAGGCGATCGGCCTGCCCGATCGGGCGGTGAAGCAGTCCAGCGGCGTCGACCAGGTCACGCTCGTCGTCGGCGCCGACTGGCGGGAGGGCGATGTCTACCCCGAGGCCGCGGGCGGCGGCGGAGGCGGCGAGACGTCGGAGCCGGAGAAGGCCCCGGAGAGCTCCAACCCGCTGGCGGGCAGCGACAAGAAGGCGTGCATGGAGGTCAACCCCAGCTACACGTGGTGACGCCGCGGCCCTCCGGCGACCTCGGGGCAGCGCCCCCGACCCCCGGAGGAGCCGCGCGGCGGCTCACGGCTCAGGCGGTCGGAACCGCCGCGCGGCGGCTGGCGATCACCTTCCGCGCCAGGGACCGCGGGCTGGTCAGGAACCCCCAGCCCCACGACATGTGCATCGTGGCCAGCGCCACCGGGATCTGCAGCCGCGCCCGCGCCGGCAGCCCGCGCCCCGCGGGCACGGAGCCGGCCGCGATCCCCACGGCGTACGCGAGCGGAATCCCCAGCCCCAGCGGCGTCAGCGGGGTCACCAGCACCCCCGCCACGATGCCCGCGAGGGCGGCGGGCGGCGCGAGATAGCGCAGGTTGATCGAGCCCTTGTGGTAGCGGGTGACGACGCGGCGCCAGCGGCCGTAGTCCTTGTACTGCTTGGCCAGCGCCCGCAGGTTCGGCCGCGGCCGGTACGAGACCATCAGCTCCGGCGAGAACCAGATCGCGCCGCCCGCCGAGCGGATCCGGAAGTTCAGCTCCCAGTCCTGCGCACGGATGAACTCCTCGTTGTAGCCGCCCTGCCGCTCCAGCGCCTCCCGGCGGAAGACCCCCAGGTAGACGGTGTCCGCGGGCCCCGCCTCGCCGCCGGTGTGGAACGCGGCGTTCCCCACCCCGACGCGCGCGGTCATCGCCGCGGCGACGGCCTGCTCCCAGCTCGTCTCGCCCTCGGCGTGCATGATGCCCCCGACGTTCTGCGCGCCGGTCTCGGCCAGCAGCCGCACGGCGGTGGCGATGTACCCGGGGGAGAGCATGCCGTGCCCGTCGACGCGGACCACGACCGGGTGCCGGGAGGCCTTGATGGCCGCGTTGAGCCCGGCGGGCGTACGGCCCGTGGGGTTGGCCACCGTATGGACCCGGCAGCGCGCGCTGTCCGCGGTCTCGCGGACCAGCTCGGCGGCGATGGCGTCGGTGCCGTCCGTGGACGGGCCGAGGGCGATGACGACCTCCAGGTCGCCGTCGTAGTCCTGCTCCAGGATGTGCCGCACCGCCTCGCGGAGGTGCCGTTCCTCGTTGAGCACCGGCATGATCACGGAGACCGCGGGGGGCGGCGCAGAGTCGTTCATAGCGCCGCTCAGGTTACCGCGAACGGGGGATCGGGGCGTGCCCGCAGGGTGGCGTTGAGCGTACGGACGGCGTGTGCGGGGAAGGACGGCGCCGACGTCCATACCGTGGTCGGTCCGTGCCCGTGCCGCCGCACCGCCCGGCAACCGTCCGTGTCCGTACGCGTGCACCCGCACGCCGACGTACACACCCGAGCCCCGCGGAGGTCCCGCAACCGTGCCAGCCCCGTCCGTGAAGCGCCCGCGCTGGGTTCTGCGGATCGCCACCGCGCTGTCCCTGCTGCTGCTGGCCACCGGCGGGGCCGGGTACTTCCTACTGAGTTCCATCGACTCCGGCATCGACCGGGTCGACGCCTTCCACGGGATCCCGGACCGCCGGCCCCCGGAGGGCCACGGGCTCAACTTCCTCGTCGCCGGCGTGGACCGGCGCGACAGCGTCAGCAAGGAGGAACGGCGTAAATACCGCCTCGGCGGCCAGCCGTGCAACTGCACGGACGCGCTGATGCTCGTCCACCTGTCGAAGGACCGCGAGCGGGCGAGCGTGGTCAGCATCCCGCGCGACAGCTACGTCGAGCTGCCCCCGCACACCAACCGCGCCCTCGGCGAACGGCGCACCGCCCACCCGGCGAAGGTCAACGCGGCGTACACGCACGGCGGTCCGCCGCTGACCGTACGCGCCGTGGAGAAGCTGTCCGGGTTGCACATCGACCACTACGTGGAGATCGACTTCGCGGCGTTCATGAAGACCGTGGACGTCGTCGGCGGCGTGCAGGTGTGCACGCAGCGCCCGCTGCGGGACAGGTACTCCGGCCTCGACCTGCCTGCGGGCACCAGCAGCCTGGACGGCGGAGAGGCGCTGGCGTACGTACGCGCCCGGCACCTGGAGGGCACGTCCGACATGGGCCGGATGGAGCGCCAGCAGCGCTTCCTGGCCGCCGTCATCGACAAGCTCACCGGCAGCAGCGGGCTGATGAACCCGCTGCGCTTCCGCGAGGTCGGCTCGACGCTCCTCGGGTCGGTGCGTACGGACGCGTCGCTGGACACCGGCGCGGTGTTCGCGCTGGGCAAGGCGCTGCACGGGTTCTCGCCGGAGTCGTCGGAGTTCGCGACGGTGCCGGTGGCGGACATGGACCACGACGTCCCGGGCCTCGGCTCGACGGTCAGGTGGGACGAGGAGCGGGCCCGGCGGCTCTTCGACCGGCTGCGCGACGACAAGCCGCTCAAGCCGCGCCGCGGGGACCCGGACGCCCGGCAGGCGAAGGGCGAGGGCAACGTCGGGAAGAGGAAGCCGACGCCGGTGGAGGTGCCGCCGGAGCGGATCCGGGTGCAGGTGGAGAACGGTACGGCGGTCAACGGCCTCGGCGGGCGCGTGGACCGGGCGCTGGCCCGTACCGGCTTCGCCGCGACCGGCGCCGCCACGACGGCGGAGCGGACGGACCGTACGGTCATCACGTACGACCCGGGGTGGGACCGCTCCGCGCGCTCCCTGCACGCCGCCCTCCCGCAGGCGCGGCTGCGCCCGGTCCCGGGCCACGGCGCGCTGATGACGGTCACGCTGGGCGCGGACCACGAGGAGGTCCGGCCCGTACGGCCCGCGGACCCGATCCTGGACGGTGCGGACGTCTGGTCGGCGGTCACGGGCGACGAGGTCCTCTGTACGTAGTGCCTCCCGCGGGGAACCTGGTCCGCGGACGATGCGGCGTTGTCCCGGGACGTGAGCCGCCGCCCGTCCGGCACGGCGCTACGTTCCCACGGGGAACCCCCGGGCCTTCCCCGATCCGGTCCACCCGGCGCGAGCCGCCCTCGCGGCGCCCGGCCCGTGCGGGCGGTGAGCCGGCCCTGTCCGTACCCCCGGGTCAGCCGTCGGCGCGCTCCCGCAGGTCCTTGATCGCGCGGCGGCGGGCCAGCCGGTGGGTGCGCCGGATCTGGGCCTCCTGGCAGCGCCGCTCGTCGCGCTCCGTGTCCGGGACGACGGGCGGGACCGGGCGCGGCCGGCCCCGGTCGTCGACCGCCGCGAAGACCAGGTAGGCGCTGGCCACCTGCTTTGCCGGCGTCGACTCGTTCCACCGCTCCGCCATCACCCGCACCCCGACCTCCATCGAGGTCCGCCCCGTCCAGTTGACCTGCGCCAGGACGTGCACCAGGTCCCCGATCCGCACCGGCTCCAGGAACACCATCTCGTCCATCGACGCCGTCACCGCCGGACCCCCGGAGTGCCGCCCGGCGACCGCCCCCGCCACGTCGTCCACCAGCTTCATGATCACGCCGCCGTGCACGGTGCCGAGCAGGTTCGCGTCGTTCGCCGTCATGATGTTCGACAACGTGGTGCGGGAGGCCGAGGTGGGTTTCGCCCCGCCCGCCGCCGGGCGTGCCTGATCGTTCATGTGTGTCACTGTATGCGGCGCGTTGCTTTGCATCAGAACCGCTACAACCCCGGCCCGATTCAGAACCCCCCTTCAGGTCGTCCGGCCGGGCAGGGCAGACTTCCCGCATGAGCGACTGGCCCGAGGGATGGACCGCAGACAGCCGGGACCGGTACGGGCGCGGCAGCCGCGCGTCCGACCCGGAGCCCCACCGCGTCATGCCCGTGGTGGGCGGCGGGGGCGGCGGGGTGCCGCCGCAGCGATCCCGGGGTTACGACGACGACCACGGTCCGTACGACGACGGTTACAACGAGGGGCAGGTCTACCGCAGCGGCGGCGGGCCCGCCGACCCGTACGGGGACGGGGACGGCGACGGCGGCAACCGCGCCGGCACCGGCTACGGCAAGCCGCCGCCGAACTGGCGCAAGCGGGTCAAGATCGGCGTCATCGTGGCGCTCGTCTTCCTGATCGTCGTGCCCGTCGCCACGTACTTCTGGGCGGACTCCAAGCTGCGCCGCGAGGTGGACCTCAGCGTGGTCGAGGACCGCCCGGGCGACCAGGACGGCACGAACTTCCTCATCGTCGGCTCCGACAGCCGCGAGGGCCTGTCCAAGGAACAGCAGGACGAGCTGCGCACCGGCTCGGTCGAGGGCAAGCGCACCGACTCGATGATGATCCTGCACAAGGGGGAGAACGGGAACACGATGATCAGCCTCCCGCGCGACTTGAAGGTCAAGATACCGGCCTTCACCGGCTCGGAGAGCGGCAACCGCATCCCGGAGCAGAATCAGAAGCTCAACGCCGCGTACACCATTGAGGGCCCGTGGCTGCTGGTGCGCACGGTCGAGAACCTCACGGGTCTGCACATCGACCACTACGCCGAGATCGGCTTCGGTGGCTTCGCCAACATCGTCGACGAACTCGGCGGCGTCGAGATGTGCTTCGACCAGGCGGTCAAGGACAAGAACTCCGGTGCCGACTTCGAGAAGGGCTGCCAGGAACTCGACGGCGCCGAGGCGCTGGCCTTCGTCCGCAACCGCTACGCGCTGCCGGGCGGCGATCTGGACCGGACGAAGAACCAGCAGAAGCTGCTGTCCAAGCTGGCCGACGAGTCCGCGAAGATGACGACGGTCCTCAATCCGTTCAAGCTCTACCCGACCATGGGCGCCGGCCTGGACTCGCTGATCGTCGACAAGGACATGAGCCTGTACAACGTGCTGCAGATGTTCTGGGCGATGAAGGGCGTCTCGGGCGGCGACGGCAAGCAGATGAACCTGCCGGTCGTCTCCGGAGGTAACGACCCGGCGCTCGGCTCGGTACAGCTGTTGGACGAGTCGAAGGCCCCGAAGCTCTTCGAGCAGCTGAAGAACGACGACAAGGTCACCGTGAAGGCCAACTGAACAAGTTGATCAGTTGGACGGGACCCCGGCCCGCGGTGGGCCGGGGTCCCGTCGTCGTCTCACCCGCCGCCTGCGGCGTCCGCGGCGTGCTCAGCGCACCACCGTGAACGACTCCGCCGCCCGCGGCGGGCGCTGCCGCGGCGGGGCCGCCGCGTGGCCCACGGCCACCGCGCCCATCGGGTCCCAGTCCGCCGGCAGGTCCAGCACCTCGCGGACCGCGTCCCGGCAGAACATCGTGGACGACACCCACGCCGAGCCCAGCCCCTCGCCGGCCAGCGCGACGAGGAAGTTCTGCACCCCGGCCCCGGTGGCGACGACGAACATCTCCCGCTCGGCGGCGTTGCGCCGGTCGTCGGGGTAGGTGTGCGAGCCGTCCATCACCAGGCAGGGCACCACCAGATACGGGGCCTTGCGCAGCACGTCGCCGCGGCGGATCCGCTTGGTGATGGACTCCTCCGTGAAATTACTCAGCTCCCGCAGGTCCCGGATCCACGCCTCGCGCATCGCGTCCAGCAGCTCCGTCCGCGCCGCCGGCGACTCCAGCAGCACGAACCGCCACGGCGTCGTGTGGTGCGGCGCCGGCGCCGTCACCGCGGCGGCCACGGCGCGCCGTACCGCCGCCGGGTCCACCGGCGCGGCGGTGAACTCGCGCACCGTACGCCGCTGCGTCACGGCCTCGCGGACCGCCTCCGAGGTGCCCAGGCGGAACATGTCCTCGGCCGGCTCCCGCACCAGCGCCCGCGCGCCCGGCCCGTCCTCCTCGCCGGCCGGGGCGACGAGCTGCGGCAGGCCGCTGAGCACCGCCACCGGCAGCCCGTCGGCCTTGCCCTTGACCAGTTCGCCGGCGGCGGCCAGCTCGTCGGCCGCGGCGACGATCGTGCCCTCCAGGGCGTTGCCGTACGTGTCCGGGGCGCCGCGCAGGTCGTCCAGCACGCGGACGCCGGCGGCGCCGATCGCGACGTCGGTGACGCCGTTGCGCCAGGGTCGGCCGAAGGTGTCGGTGACCAGGACGCCGACGTTGACGCCGAGGGCCGCGCGCAGGCCGGCGCGCAGCGCGCGGGCGGAGGCGTCGGGGTCCTCGGGGAGCAACAGGACGGTGCCGGCGGGGGTGTTGGACGCGTCCACGCCGGCGGCGGCCATCACCAGGCCGTGCCGGGTCTCGACGATACGCAGCGGGCCGCGGCGAGCGACGAGGCGTACGGCCTCCTCGTCGATGGCGGCCTCCCGGTCGCCGGGGACGGCGGTCCGGCGCACCCGGCCCTCCGCCTTGCTGACCACCTTGGAGGTGACGAGCAGGATGTCGCCGTCCGCGAGCGGAGGGCCGGCGAGGCCGGTCGACGAGGTGGCGGCGGCGGCGACGAGCTTGGCGAGGTCGTCGCCGGGGCGCACCTCGGGGATGCCGGGCAGGGCCCGTACGCGGAACTCGGGGGCCGCCGCGCCCGCGCCCCCGTCCGTAGTCGCGTCCGCGTCCGTAGCCGCGCCCCCGTCCGTACCCGCGTCCGCGTCCGGCCCCGCGTCCCTGTCTGCGTCCGTGGCCGTGCCCATCGCCGTGCCCGTCCCCGCGTCCGCCGTCATGCCCGTACCTCCTGAGCCAGCTCCAGCGCCGCCGCGGCCATCCGCGCCGTCGCGTCCGTGTCCCGCATCATCAGCGGCACCGCCCGGCAGCGGATCCCCGCGGCCTCCACCGCCGCCACCGCCGCCGTGTCCACCTCGTCCACCAGCCAGCCGTCGATGAGCCCCGAGCCGTAGTGCAGCGCGACCGCCTCGGCCGTGGACTCGACGCCGACCGCGGCCAGCACCTTGTCCGCCATGCCGCGCACCGGGGCGCCGCCGACGATGGGGGACAGGCCCACGACGGGCACGTCGGCGTCGGCGATGGCCTCGCGGACGCCGGGCACGGCGAGGATCGTGCCGATGCTGACGACGGGGTTGGACGGCGGGAAGAGGACCACGTCGGCGTCGGCGATGGCCTCCAGCACACCGGGTGCGGGCTTGGCCTGATCGGCGCCGACCGGCACCACCGCGAGCGCGGGCACGGAGGCGCGCAGCCGCACCCAGTACTCCTGGAAGTGGACGGCCCTGCGCTCGCCGTCCACCTCGACGGCGACGTGCGTCTCGACCCGGTCGTCGGTCATCGGGAGCAGCCGTACGCCCGGCCGCCAGCGGTCGCACAGCGCCTCGGTGACGGCGCTGAGCGGGAAGCCCGCGCCGAGCATCTGGGTGCGCACGATGTGGGTGGCGAAGTCGCGGTCGCCGAGCCCGAACCAGCCGGGTCCGACGCCGTACGCGGCCAGCTCCTCCTTGACGGTGAACGTCTCGTCGGCGCGGCCCCAGCCCTGCCCCTCGTGGATGCCGCCGCCGAGCGTGTACATCACGGTGTCGAGGTCGGGGCAGACCTTGAGGCCGAACAGGTGGATGTCGTCGCCGGTGTTGCCGACGACGGTGACGTCCGCGTCCGGCTCTGCCTGCTTCAGGCCGCGGAGGAACCGGGCGCCGCCGATCCCGCCGGCCAGTACAACGATGCGCATGGCGCCCAGTCTTGCAGGCCGGGTTCAGCGGCGGGCCGGCTCACCCGTCCCGCGGGCGGTGGCGGCGGGGGTGCAGCGCGCCGCGCTGTCGTGGTCCTCGTGCATCGGCATCTCGGTGAGGGCGGGGAAGTAGACGTGCAGGCTGACGGCCGGAGTCAGCGCGTCGTTGACGACCTCGTGGACGTACCCCGGCGCGAACACGCGCTGCGCGCCCGGCGTGAGGGTGCGCGGGGTGTGGTTCGCGCGCTCGGTCAACTCCCCTTCCAGGACGGTGAGTACGCCGGAGGACGGGCCGTGGCCGTGCGCCCCGCTGCGCTGTCCGGGCAGCCAGCTGAGCAGCCACACCTCGTAGCCGGGGCCGGTACGCAGCCGGTGGTACCAGCGGGTGACGGGGTCGTAGTCGACGAGCGGCGCCCAGGCGTCCCGGTCGGCGGCGAGCGCGCGGGCGAGGCCGGCGAAGTCGGCGACGGTGACGGGGTGGGCGGGCGCGGGCGGCAGCAGGTGGGGGAAGGCGAGCGGGTCGCCGCCGATCTGGATGTCGCTGAGCATCGGGCTCGGGAGTCCTTGGCGTGTGTGGTGCGCGAGGAGTGCGGAGGGTGTGCAGTCGGAGGGACTGCGCGGGCTGCGGTGCAGGCAGCAGGGAGCGGAGCTGGAGCCTCAGCGGCTACAACAGCTCGGACACTCCTCGCTCGGCCGGTACGGCCACGGGCCCGACATGGCCATCAGCAGAGCGGATCCGGGCGGTGGTTGTCAACTGGACGTCCGGGTTGCACGCAAGGATTCACACCTTCCGGTTGCCGACCGTGGCGAAAGGTTTATTCACCCCGTTGTACGGAGAGACGGCGACCAACCGCAGGGCGACCATCGGGGCCGGGGTGCCGTTGTGCATCCGTGACGCGACTGTGATCTTCTTCGCTTTGCCGGGCGGGCCGCAACGGCCCCGTAGCCCCGATCGTCTCCCTGGGCAAGGGTGCCCACCGGGATCACGGTCTATCGGACTGTCATGGTCTTGGCCGATATGAACACTTTTTATAAGGGCTTGGTGCCGCAGGGTGAATAAGAGGTCCAATAGCAGATCCCGGCTTGACTGTGCCAGAGGGACGTATCTGTAATTTCACACGTGTCGTTCGGGCGATTCGGTAACGGCAACATCACGGGGAAGCAAAGACGAGGGGCGCGCACATGACCGAGCTGTTCCAGCAGGTGCTGGTCGAGGAGGCGGACGAGGAGCTCGGGTGGCAGGAGCGCGCGTTGTGCGCCCAGACCGATCCCGAGTCCTTCTTCCCGGAGAAGGGCGGATCCACGCGCGAGGCCAAGAAGGTCTGCCTCGCCTGTGAAGTCCGGTCCGAGTGCCTGGAGTACGCCCTCGCCAACGACGAGCGCTTCGGTATCTGGGGCGGCCTGTCCGAGCGCGAGCGGCGCCGGCTGAAGAAGGCGGCGCTGTAGGCGCACGTGGGCGCGCGGGGCGCACGTGGGTGCACGTAGGTGCCGGAGGCGTTCGCGCGGGCGTGCGCCCGGCGCCCGGCGCCCGTACGGCGTACGTGCCATGGGCGGAACCCCGCGGCGGCCCGGGGACCGTCCGCCAAGTCGCCCCGTGACAGAGGGACCCTCTAGTGTGGGGGGCCGTCCACGACAGCCGCCACATTCCCGGGAGGTGACCCCGGACTCCGCCAGGGGTCCGCACCTCGATGTCCGAGCACAGCCACGCTGACTACGCGGCCGGCTACCCGGCCGCCGCAGCAGACGCAGCAGGCCGGGCCGGCGCGGCAGCGGCCGGCCCCGGCGGCGGCGCCCCCGCCTTCCCGCGGCACGTCGTCACCGCCGTGCTCGTCTCGCACGACGGCGAGCGGTGGCTGCCCGACGCGCTCGCCGCGCTCACGGCGCAGGAGCGCCCCGTGCAGAACGTCATCGCCGCCGACACCGGCAGCGCCGACGGCTCCGCCCGCATCCTCACCGAAGCCCTCGGCGCCGAGCGCGTGCTCCACCTCGCCCGCCGCACCGGCTTCGGCACCGCCGCCGCCGAGGCCGCGCGCACCGCCGGCGTGCTGACCCCCGAGCAACTGCCGTACCTGCGCCGTCCCAGCGGCTGGGACCCCGTCAGCCGCAGCTGGCGCGACGACGCGTACGACATGCCGGAGTTCCCGCACGGCGAGCCCGTGCAGTGGCTGTGGCTGCTGCACGACGACTGCGCCGCCGAGCCCGACGCGCTCGCCGCCATGCTCCGCCTCGCCGACGACATGCCCTCCGCCGCGATCATCGGCCCCAAGCTGCGCGGCTGGTACGACCGCAGGCAGCTGCTGGAGGCCGGCGTCTCCATCGCCCACAGCGGTCGCCGCTGGACCGGCATCGACCGCCGCGAGCAGGACCAGGGCCAGCACGACGGCGTCCGCGACGTGCTGTCCGTCTCCACCGCCGGCATGCTCATCCGCCGCGACGTCTTCGACCAACTCGGCGGCTTCGACGCCCGGCTGCCCCTCATGCGCGACGACGTCGACCTGTGCTGGCGCGCCCACAAGGCCGGCCACCGCGTCGTCGTCCAGCCCGACGCCGTCATGCGGCACGCCGAGGCCGCCGCCCGCGAGCGGCGCTCCATCGACTGCATCGGCAGATCCGGGCAGACCGCGAAAGGCGCGAGCCCGCACCGCGTCGACAAGGCCGGCGCCGCCTACACCCTCCTCGTCAACTGCACCGCCGCGGCCCTGCCGTACATCGCCTTCCGGCTCGTCCTCGGCACCTTGCTGCGCACGCTGGCCTACCTCGTCGGCAAGGTTCCGCGCCAGGCCCTCGACGAGGTCGCCGGCCTCGGCGCCGTGCTGCTGCGCCCGCACCGCATCGTCGGCGCCCGCCGCCGGCGCGGCCACCTCTCCGGCAAGGCGGCCGTGCCGCCGGGCGACCTCAAACCCCTGTTCCCGGGCCGCGGTGCGACCGTACGCGCCACCGTCGAGCAGGTACTCAACAACTTCAGCGGGCGCTCCGAGCCCGAGCTGTCCGGCGGCGGCCGGCACGGCGGCGCCGTCGAGACCGGCCCCGGCGACGAGGACGCCGACTTCCTCCAGGTCGAGCAGTTCGCCCGGCTGAAGCGGGTGGCGCGCAGGCCCGGCCCGGTGCTCTTCGCCGTCCTGCTGCTCGTCGCCCTCATCGCCTGCCGCGAGTTGATCGGCGGCGGCTCCCTCATCGGCGGCGCGCTCCTGCCCGCCCCCGCCGACGCCGGCGACCTCTGGTCGTCGTACGCCGACTCCTGGCACCCCGTCGGCACCGGCGGCACCCAGGACGCGCCGCCCTACCTGGCGTTCCTCGCCGGCCTCGGCACCGTCCTGTTCGGCAGCACCGACGCCGCGCTCACCCTGCTGCTCGTCTGCTCGGTGCCGCTGGCCGGCTTCACCGCGTACTTCGCCTCCCGGCCGCTGGTCGGCTCCCGGCTGCTGCGCGCCTGGGGCAGCGTCGCGTACGCCTTCCTGCCGGCCGCCACCGGCGCGCTCGCCGCCGGCCGCATCGGTACCGCGGTGCTCGCCGTGCTGCTGCCGCTCATCGCCCGCGCCGCCGTCGCCGCCAGTGGGCTGCGCGGGCGGGCGAGCTGGCGCGGCGCCTGGGCGTACGCGCTGCTGCTGACCGTCACCACCGCCTTCACCCCCGTCGTGTGGCCGCTGGCCGGCCTCCTGGCCGCCGCGCTGCTCGCCTGGAGCGTCGCGCGCGGCGAGAGCCCCACCGGCCGGGTCATCCGGCAACTGGCCGTCCTGGTGACCCCCGTGGTGCTGCTCGCGCCCTGGTCGCTGGATCTACTGACCGCACCCTCCCGCTTCTTCACCGAAGCCGGTCTGGAGACCCCCGCCACCGACGCGACCCCGCTCGGCCTGCTGCTCGCCTCGCCCGGCGGCCCCAACGCCGGCGGCGGCGTGCTGCTCGCCGGCGTCGTGCTCGCCGCGCTGGCCGCCCTGCTGCGCTCCGACCGGCAGGTGCCGGTCCGGGCCGCCTGGGCCGTCGCCGCCGTCGCCGGGCTGCTCGCCGCGGGCGGCGCGGGCGACGGCTGGACCGGGCCGCAGACCCTCGTCTACGGGCTCGCCCTGCTGGCCGCCGCCGCCGTCGGCGCCGACGGCGCCCGCCAGCGCGTCACCGAGCAGTCCTTCGGCTGGCGGCAGCCGGCCGCGGTGCTCGTCGCCGCCGCCTGCGCCGTCGGGCCGCTGGTGCTGGCCGCCGGGTGGATGTGGCGCGGCGCCGACGGGCCGCTGGAGCGCGGCGGCGCCGACCAGGTGCCGGCGTTCGTCGCCGAGGAGAGCCGCACGGCGGACCAGCCCCGCACGCTGGTCGTCGGCGGGTCGGCCGGCGAGGTCGAGTACATGCTCGTACGTGGCGCCGGCGCCCGCCTCGGCGACGCCGAGCTGGCCGCGGCCGGCGGCGGCAACGTCCGGCTCTCCGGCATCGTCGCCGGGCTCGTGGCCGGCTCCGGCGCCGACCAGTCGACGGAGCTGGGCGAGTACGCCGTGCGCTACGTCCTCGTACGCAACGACGCCCCGCGCGCCTTCGGCCGCGTACTCGACGCCACCCCCGGCCTGACCCGGCTCAGCCAGCAGGACGGCGGCGCGCTCTGGCGCGTCGACGCCCGGGTCTCCCGGGCCACCGTGGTCTCCGCCGCGCCCGAGGGCGAGGGCCGGGAGGCCGGCGCTGCCGCCGAGCCGGTGCCCGTGGCGGCCGGGCCCGTCGAGGTGCACACGGATCTCAAGGAGGGCCCCGAGGGCCGCGTGCTGCGGCTCGCGGACGAGGCGAGCGCCGGGTGGCAGGCGACGCTGGACGGCGAGCCGCTGGCGGCGACGACGGTCGACGGCTGGGCGCAGGGCTTCGAGCTGCCCGCCGGCGGCGGCCGGCTGGACGTCACGTACGAGACCGCCGTGACGCACACGGCGTGGACCTGGGCGCGCGGCGCGGCGCTGCTCGTCGTGCTGGTGCTGGCGCTGCCGGGGCGGCGGCACGACGTGGACGACGACCTGCCGGACGCGGCGCCGGCGGTGCCGGCGCAGGCGCTGGAGGGCGACGGACGGCGCGCGCGCCGGCTCCGGGCCGCGGCTGCCGCGGCGGAGGCCGAGGACGGCGGTGCGGCCCGCGGCGGGGCCGCGGTGCCGGCGGGCGCGGAGGCGTCGGCGCCGGGTGCCGTGCCCGAGCCGCCCGCTATGCCGCCGGCTCCGCCGGGTGCCGCGCCGGGCGCGGTGCCGGGCGTCGTGCCGGGCGTCCCCGAGGAGCAGCCGGCCTGGGCCGCGGCGCCGGTGTCGGGCGCCGGGCAGGAGGAGCAGGGATACGGAGACCCGGCGGTCGCCGATCCGTACGCGGCCCCGCCCCAGGGCTACGAGTGGGAGGGCGCCGGGTACGGGCAGCAGTACGGCGAGGCCCCCTACGAGCCGCCGTACGAGGCGCCCTACGAGCCGCAGTACGACGCCGGCGCGTACGAGGGCGAACAGCAGCCCGGCACCCCCGCGGTACCGCGGCAGGGCGGGCAGGGCTACGGCGCCGGCGAGCCGGCCCCGTACGGCACCGGCACCGGCCAGTACCCCGACCCGTACTACGACCAACAGACCTACGGCGCGGGCGCCGAGCGGGACGGGAGCGACAACGCGTGAAGACCGGCCCCCTCTCCCTGATCGCCGCCGCGGCCGCACTCGCCGTCACCGCGGGCATCGCCACGCTCACCGTCCCCGACGACGAGGAGGGCGGCGGCAAGGCCGCGCCCGCCGCGGACCGTATCGCGGTCGAGCGCTCCACGCTGCTGTGCCCGCAGCCGGGCGACACGGAGGTCGGCGAGACGACGTACACCTCCTTCACGCCGGCGGGCGAGGGCGAGGAGGGCAGCGCCGAACTGCTCCCCGCCACAACGGAGTCCGAGGCGGCCGAAGAGGACGAGCAAAAAAACGAGCAAAAGGACGACCAGAAGGACGGGGGCCGGGAAGGCGAAGACGCGGGGCAGGACGACGCCCCCGACCCGGTCGCCCCCCTGAAGCGCGCCGGCACCCCCGCCGCGGCCACCACCGAGGAGGCCGGCGCCCCCGCCCTCGTCGGCACCGCCGCAGGCGACTTCGCCCCCGGCTGGAGCGTGCAGCAGACGACCCTCGTCACCGCCGGCGACGGCCGCGGCCTGTCCGGCGCGCGGTGCACGGCGCCGGACAGCGAGTTCTGGTTCGCCGGCGCCAGCACCATCGACGAGCGCCGCGACTACGTCCAGCTGACCAACCCCGACGACGAGGCCGCCGTCGTCGACCTGGAGCTGTTCGACAAGGACGGCCCGGTCGAGAGCGAGGCCGGCGACGGCATCCAGGTCCCGGCCCGCTCCAGCGTCTCGGTGCTCCTGTCGACGATCTCCGAGGAGCCGTCGATCAACGTCGCCGTGCACGTCGCCGTACGCTCCGGCCGCGTCGGCGCCGCCGTGCACGCCGCCGACGAGCAGCTCGGCGGCGACTGGCTCCAGCCCGTCTCCGAACCCGCCCCCGGCGCGGTCCTCCCCGGCATCCCCGGCGACGCCACCTCCGTGCGCCTGGTCGTCTACGTCCCCGGCGAGGACGACGCCGACCTGGCCGTGAAGCTCGCCGGCCCCAACGGCTCGATCACCCCCGCCGGCTACGAGTCGGTGCACGCCAAGAGCGGCATGACGACGGCGATCGACATGCAGAAACTCACCCAGGGCGAGGTGGGTTCGCTGATCCTGGAGCCGGAGGACGGCTCCACGGCCCCCGTCGTCGCCGCCCTGCGCGTGACCCGCGGCGAGGACACCGGGCAGGAGATGGCGTTCATCCCCGGCTCGGCCCCGGTCGAGGCGCGCACCACCGCCTCCGGTAACTGGCCGAAGGCCGCGAGCCTGTCCCTCGCCGCCCCCGGCAAGGGAGTCGAGGTCAAGGTGACGGCGTCGCCGGGCAGCGAGGGCGGCGAACCGGCGGAGGAGACGTACACCGTCAAGCCCCGCACCACCCTCACCGTCAAGCCCCCGAAGACGTCCGGCACCAAGGGCACCTTCGCCCTCACCGTCGAACGGGTCTCGGGCGGCCCGCTCTACGCCTCGCGCACGCTGCAGACGGAGGAGGGCGACATCCCGATGTTCACGATCCAGACCCTCCCTGACGACAAGGGCATGGTCGAAGTCCCGGACGCCGGACAGGATCTGGGCGTCCTCGCGGACTGACGTGCGGTGCCCGGGGTGTGCCGCGGGTCAGTCCTGGCCGTAGTGCGGATCGACCGACTCCGGGGCGACGCCGAGGAGTTCGGCGACCTGCTCGACGATCACCTCGTGGACCAGCAGCGCCCGCTCGTCGCGGTTCTTCGTACGGATCTCGACCGGGCGGCGGTAGACGACGATGCGGTCCGGGCCCTCGCCGCCCGTGACCAGCTTCCCGAGCGGCACCCCGCCGTCGTCCTGCCAGCCGGCCGGCCCGCTGCCGCCGCCCGGGACGTCGAGGACGGCGAACTCGACACCGGAGAGCTGCGGCCAGCGGCGTTCGAGGCGGGTGGCGGACTCGTGCACCAGGTCGACGAAGGCGTCCGAGCGGCTGACCGCCAGCGGCACCTGGGGCGGCGCCACGGGGCCGCGCATGCCGCGACCGTGGCGGTCACGGGTGCGGGCGCGCGGGCGCGGCGGGGGCCCGGGGGGCGGTGCCGGTCGTTCTGTGTGCTCCATCACCGATGAGCGTAGCTCCCGCCCGGCCCGCCGCAGACCATCCAGGGGCAACCCCGGGAATGTCGTGAAGTGAGCGGTCGGCAGTGGAATCGGCCCGGGGATGAACGGGTCGACGTTCGCCGAAATCGGTTGGATTGACATGATTTGCAGCGAGAGCTGATCACTTGCAACGTCGTACGAGCCCTCGATGTGACCGACGTCGCAGGTCAACTCGGCCATACGCGACCGGCTTCACGCCGGGCGGTGGGCGACACGGGTGGGTGACGCGGTGGCGAGTCGTCGCGGCCCGCTCAGGAGTGCGGTACCGTCCAACGTCGTGAGCCCTGTACGTCGCTGTTCGCGCACCGCATGCGGCCGTGCCGCCGTCGCGACGCTCACCTACGTCTACGCCGACTCCACCGCCGTCCTCGGCCCCCTCGCGACCTACGCCGAGCCGCACTGTTACGACCTGTGCACGGAGCACTCCGAGCGGCTCACCGCCCCGCGCGGCTGGGAGGTCGTCCGGCTCGCGGTCCCCTCGGGCCCCGCCCGGCCCAGCAGCGACGACCTGGAGGCCCTGGCCAACGCCGTACGCGAAGCCGCCCGCCCGCCCCGCGCCGTCGCCGACGGCGACGGCATGGCCGGCGCCACCCCGCGCGCCGGCGCCGCCGGCGGCCGGGACGCGGATCCCATGGAGGTCGCCCGCCGCGCCCACCTGCGGGTGCTCCGCTCCCCGGAAGGCTGACCTCCGCACCTCCACCGCCGTGCTGCCGCACCGCCACACCGCCACACCGCCGCACCGCCTCCCGCCGGTCCCTCCCGGACAGCGCGTGCCCACCCCATCGCGTACTGTGCAAGCCTCAGCAGCGCGCGAAGGGCGGTAAACCGTGACCGATCTCTCGACGATCGTGAAGGCGTACGACGTACGCGGCGTCTTCCCCGAGCAGCTCGACGAGCCGCTCGTCGAGCTCTTCGGCGCCGCGTTCACCGAGACCACCGGCGCCGACAAGATCGTCGTCGGCCACGACATGCGCCCCTCGTCGCCCGCGCTGGCCGCCGCCTTCGCGCGCGGCGCCGTCGCCCGCGGCGCGGACGCCGTCCTCATCGGCCTGTGCTCCACCGACCAGCTGTACTTCGCCAGCGGCCATCTCGGCCTGCCCGGCGCCATGTTCACCGCCAGCCACAACCCCGCGCGGTACAACGGCATCAAGATGTGCCGCGCCGGCGCCGCCCCCGTCGGCCAGGACACCGGGCTCGCCGAGATCCGGGCCAAGGTCGAGCGGTGGCGGGCCGAGGGCCCGCCCGCGCCCGCCGCGGAGCCCGGCAGCGTCACGGAGACCGACCTCCTCGCCGCCTACGCCGCCCACCTGCGCTCCCTGGTCGACCTCGGCGCCGTACGGCCACTGAAGGTCGTCGTCGACGCCGGCAACGGCATGGCGGGCCACACCGTGCCCAGCGTCTTCGAAGGACTGCCCGTCGACGTCGTCCCCATGTACTTCGAGCTGGACGGCACCTTCCCCAACCACGAGGCCAACCCGCTCGATCCGAAGAACATCACCGATCTGCAGGCCGAGGTCCGCAAGACGGGCGCCGACGCCGGCCTCGCCTTCGACGGCGACGCCGACCGCTGCTTCGTCGTGGACGAGAAGGGCGATCCGGTGCCGCCGTCCGCGATCACCGCGCTGGTCGCCGCGCGCGAGCTGGAGCGGAACGGCGGCGGCACGATCATCCACAACCTCATCACCTCCTGGTCCGTGCCCGAGGTCGTCAAGGAGCACGGCGGCACCCCCGTACGTACCCGGGTCGGCCACTCCTTCATCAAGGAGGAGATGGCCAGGACCGGCGCCATCTTCGGCGGCGAGCACTCCGCGCACTACTACTTCCGCGACTTCTGGAACGCCGACACCGGCATGCTCGCCGCACTGCACGTCCTCGCCGCGCTCGGCGGCCAGGACGGCCCGCTGTCGCAGCTCGTCGCCGCCTACGACCGGTACGCGGCCTCCGGCGAGATCAACAGCACCGTCGAGGACCAGGCCGGCCGGATCGCGGCGGTCCGGGCCGCGTACGCCGGGCGCGAGGGCGTCACGATCGACGAGCTGGACGGGCTGACGGTCACCGGCGACGGCTGGTGGTTCAACCTCCGGCCGTCCAACACGGAGCCGCTGCTGCGGCTGAACGTGGAGGCGGGCGACGCGGAGACGATGGCCCGGGTACGGGACGAGGCGCTGGCGCTGGTACGGGGCTGAGGCGGCGGGCCCGTAGCGCGGCAGGCCGCCGCGGTGAGGGGCCGCGGCGAGAAGGCAGGGGCGGGAGGTCGCGGGAGGCGCGAGCGGTAAGGGGCGCGATCCAGGTCGTACGGGCCTTAACCCGCCGTACGCCCCAGCCCGTAAGCCCAGCCCGTAAGCCCAGCCCGTACGCCCCGCCCGTATGCGCTACAGGCGGGCCCGAACGCCCGGCGGTAGGCTGGCGCCTGCCGCTCGTACGCACAGCCGAGAACGGCCGGAAGGACCGGAACGGCCGGAAGGGCCGGAAGGCGCCGAACGGCAAGAGCAGCCGAGCACGCGAGCACGCCCGCACCGCCGCAGCCAGCCGAAAGGGACGTACATGCCGGTCGACGCCAGCCTCCTGGAGATCCTCGCCTGCCCGGCGTGCCACGCCCCGCTGCGCGAGAGCAAGGACGGCGTTGCCGGCGAAGGCGCCTCCGACGCCCCCGGCGAGCCCGGGCTGCAGTGCACCTCCGACACCTGCGGTCTCGTCTACCCCGTACGCGACGAGATCCCCGTCCTGCTCGTGGACGAAGCCAGCCGCCCCGCCTAGGCCCCCGCCGACATGCTCGACGAGTCGCTGCTCGACGACCCCGAGGAACTCGGCCGCGCCGACGCCCGCGGCCTGCTGCGCACCGTCGCCCAGGCCGGCGCCCAGGTCCGCGTCGCCGCCCGCCAGGCCGCCGAGTCCGACCTCGCCCGGGTCCGCCCCGACGGCCGCCCCCGCGCGCTGCTCGTCGCCGCCCCCGGACCCGTCGCGTACACCACCGCCGACCTGCTGCGCGCGCTGACCGGCGGTGCCTGCCCGGTCAACGCCCTGCGCCCCACCGGCGCCCGCCCCGAGCCCAGCGCCCTGACCTGGACGCTGCCCGGCTGGGCCGGCCCGTACGACCTGCTGCTCATCGCCACCGAGTACGGCCGCGAGCCCGGCCTCACCGCGCTCGTCGAGCAGGCGTACCGGCGCGGCTGCACCGTCGCGGCCGTGGCCCCCCGCACCTCCCCGGTCACCGACATAGTCACCTCCCGCGGCCTTGCGATGCCGCTGCTGCGCGCCCCCGGCGAGCAGATCGAGACCGGCGGCCTGTGGCCGCTGCTCACCCCCCTCCTCGCGCTCGCCGACCGCATCGGGCTGCTCGCCGCCCCCGACGACGTCCTCGCCCGGGTCGCCGACCGCCTCGACATCGTCGCCGAGCGCTGCGGGCCGGCCATCGAGACGTACGCGAACCCCGCCAAAACGCTCGCCGCCGAGCTGGCCGAGTCGCTGCCGCTGCTGTGGAGCGAGGGCCCCGTCGCGGGCGTCGCCGCACGCTACTTCGCCCGCCGCCTGGCCGCCGTCGCCGGCCGCCCCGCGCTTCCCGCGGCACTGCCCGACGCGCTCGCCGCGCACGGCATGCTGCTGTCCGAGGCGTTCACCTCCGGCGCCGACCCCGACGACATCTTCCGCGACCGCGTCGAGGAGCCCGCCGCGCTCCGGGCCCGGATCGTCCTGCTGCACGAGGACTCCGCCGACGGCTCCCGCGCCTCCCGGGAGGCCGCCCCGGCAGCCCGCGAACTGGCCTCCGCCCAGGGCACCCCCGTCAGCGAGCTGGAACCGTCCGACGGCGCGCCCCTGGAGGCCGCCGGCGAGCTGCTCGCCACGGCCGACTTCACCACCGTTTACCTCGCCCTGGCTGCAGGTTCCGCATGATCCGTACGAAGATGACCCCATGGACCGCCTGAACAACACCGTCCGCCCGTACGCCTGGGGCTCCACCACCGCCATCCCCGAGCTGCTCGGCACCGACCCGACCGGCGAACCGCAGGCCGAGCTGTGGATGGGCGCCCACCCCGGCGCCCCCTCGCGCGTCGACCGCGGCGCCGGACCCGTCCCCCTGGACGGGGTGATCACCGACGACCCCGCGGGCGAACTGGGCTCAGCGACGGTCGCGCGTTTCGGGCCCCGGCTGCCCTTCCTACTGAAGGTGCTCGCCGCCGCCGCCCCGCTGTCGCTGCAGGTCCACCCCGACCTCGCGCAGGCCCGCGCCGGCTACCGCGAGGAGGAGGAGCGCGGCGTCCCCGCCGACGCCCCCGAACGCAACTACAAGGACGCCAACCACAAGCCCGAGCTGATCTGCGCCCTCACCCTCTTCGAGGGCCTGTGCGGCTTCCGCCCGGCCGCTGCCGCCGCCGACCTGCTCGACGGCCTCGGCGTCGACGCCCTCAAGCCGTACGCCGACGCGCTGCGCGCCCAGCCCGAGGAGGACGCGCTGCGCGAGGTCCTCGCCGGCGTGCTGCGTGCCGACCGCGACGAGTTGGCGCCCACCGTCGAGGCCGCGGGCCGGGCGGCGGAGAAGCTGGGCACCACCGGCTCCCCGTACGCGGCCGACTACGCCGCCTACGGCGCCCTGGCCCGCACCTGGCCCGGCGACCCCGGCGTGATCGCCGCCTTCCTGCTCAACGTCGTCCGACTGCAGCCCGGCGAGGCGCTCTTCCTCGGCGCCGGCGTCCCGCACGCCTACCTCGACGGCGTCGGCGTCGAGATCATGGCCAACTCCGACAACGTGCTGCGCTGCGGCCTCACACCCAAGCACGTGGACGTGCCCGAGCTGCTGAAGATCGTGTCGTTCACCCCCGCAGCCCCCGAGGTGCTACGGGCCGGCCCCGACGGCGCGTACGCGGTGCCCGTCGACGACTTCCGCCTCTACCGCCACGACCTCGACGAAGGCCCCCTCACCGGCGCGGCCCCGGCGGCGGGTGCGGGCCCGCAGATCCTGCTGTGCACCGACGGCAGCGCCGAGCTGACCAACGCCGCGGGCGAGCACCTGGCCCTGCACCGCGGCGAGTCGGCCTTCGTCCCGGCGTCGGACGGCACGCTGCACGCCACCGGCTCCGGCACGCTGTTCCGCGCCACACCGGCGGCCTGAGGCCGGGCACACCGCCGGCGCTGGATTCGGCGCCCTGCCCCGGGTTATCCACAGCCCCGCCCGGAGGGGCTTGCGCCCACCGGCCGCGGTGCTGACAGAATGTGCCGCCGTGACAGGGCGCGGCCTCCCGCCGCACCCCGCGGAAGAAACGGAAGGGAGCCGGCGGCACATGGCTGCAGGCGGCGGTACGAAGGCGATCCTCGCGGCGCTCTGCGCCAACCTGTCGATCGCGGCTGCGAAGTTCGTGGCATGGGCCTTCAGCGGCTCGTCCTCTATGCTCGCCGAGGCCGTGCACTCGCTCGCCGACTCCGGCAACCAGGCGCTGCTCCTCCTCGGCGGCAAGCGCGCCAAGCGGGCAGCGACGAAGGAACACCCCTTCGGCTACGGCCGCGAGCGCTACGTCTACGCGTTCCTCGTCTCCATCGTGCTCTTCACGGTCGGCGGCCTCTTCGCGGTCTACGAGGGCTACCACAAGATCGAAGATCCGCACGAGATCGACCACTGGTACTGGCCGGTGGGCGTCCTCGTCTTCGCGATCATCGCGGAGATCTTCTCCTTCCGCACCGCCATCAAGGAGTCCAACGAGGTACGGGGCAGCCAGGGCTGGTGGCAGTTCATCCGCCGCTCCAAGGCGCCCGAGCTGCCCGTGGTGCTGCTGGAGGACCTCGGCGCGCTCGTCGGCCTGGTCCTGGCGCTCCTCGGCGTCGGCGTCGCCCTCGCCACGGGCGACGGCGTCTGGGACGGCATCGGCACGGTGTCCATCGGCGTCCTGCTGCTGATCATCGCCGTCATACTCGCCATCGAGACCAAGAGCCTCCTCCTCGGCGAGGGCGCCAGCGACGCCGACGTCGAGGCCATCGGCGCCGCGCTCGTCGACGGCGACGCCGTCACCCAGGTCATCCACCTCAAGACCCTCTACCTCGGCCCGGACGAGCTGCTGGTCGCCGCCAAGATCGCGGTCCAGCACGACGACACCGCGGGCGAGGTGGCCCGTGCCATCGACGCCGCGGAGTCCCGGGTGCGGGAGGCGGTCCCGGTGGCCAGGATGATCTACCTTGAGCCGGACATCGCACGCGCGAAGACGGACACGTGAGAACGGACCCGTAAGGAGCGCCCGCCCCGCGGGCCCGGACACGGGCGGCCGGGGCGGCCCGGCTGAACCCGCGCGCCCCTCCCGCCACCTCCCGCGCCCGGCCACCGTCTCAGCGAGTGTCCGCTCCGCGGGATGGCCGGTTCCTGTTGCCCACCCGCCCCCGCGGCGAGGGCCGCCTGCGGTAGATTCGGGGTGCAGAGCCAGACGTCGCTGCTGATGGCGATCGGGTGGCCCGCCAGCGGGCCGGCCGAGGGGGAGAGAGGGCCTCCGGCGGACTGAGCCGCAGAGGGACCGGTGTGTCCGTACGCGTGTGTGCACGCCACGCACCTCCCGCCTGCGCTCAGGGAATCCGACCACCCCTCAAGGAGTGACGACGTGACTTCCACGACCACCGCCACGAGCCCGGACTTCAAGGTCGCCGACCTGTCCCTGGCCGCCTTCGGCCGCAAGGAGATCCAGCTCGCCGAGCACGAGATGCCCGGCCTCATGGCCATCCGCAAGGAGTACGCCGAGGCCCAGCCGCTCGCCGGCGCGCGCGTCACCGGCTCGCTGCACATGACCGTGCAGACCGCGGTGCTCATCGAGACCCTGGCCGCCCTCGGCGCCGAGGTCCGCTGGGCGTCCTGCAACATCTTCTCCACCCAGGACCACGCCGCCGCGGCCGTCGCCGTCGGCCCCGACGGCACCCCGGACAACCCCCGCGGCGTCCCCGTCTTCGCCTGGAAGGGCGAGACGCTGGAGGAGTACTGGTGGTGCACGGAGCAGGCGCTGACCTGGCCCGGCACCGACACCGGCGGCCCGAACATGATCCTCGACGACGGCGGCGACGCCACCCTCCTCGTCCACAAGGGAGTCGAGTTCGAGAAGGACGGCAAGGTCCCCTCGCCCGACACCGCGGAGAGCGACGAAGAGCGCGTCATCCTTCAGGTGCTCACCCGCACCGTCGCCGAGACCCCGCAGAAATGGACCCAGCTCTCCTCCGAGATCCGCGGCGTCACCGAGGAGACCACCACCGGCGTCCACCGGCTCTACGAGATGCACCAGGCCGGCACGCTGCTCTTCCCGGCCATCAACGTCAACGACTCGGTGACCAAGTCGAAGTTCGACAACAAGTACGGCTGCCGCCACTCCCTCGTCGACGGCATCAACCGTGCCACCGACGTCCTCATCGGCGGCAAGACCGCGGTCATCTGCGGCTACGGCGACGTCGGCAAGGGCTGCGCCGAGTCCCTGCGCGGCCAGGGCGCCCGGGTGATCATCACCGAGATCGACCCGATCTGCGCCCTGCAGGCCGCCATGGACGGCTACCAGGTCGCGCGGCTGGAGGACGTCGTCGAGACCGCCGACATCTTCGTCACCGCCACCGGCAACAAGGACATCATCCTCGCCGAGCACATGCGGCGGATGAAGCACCAGGCGATCGTCGGCAACATCGGCCACTTCGACAACGAGATCGACATGGCCGGCCTCGCCAAGCTGCCCGGCGTGGTCAAGGACGAGGTCAAGCCGCAGGTGCACACGTGGACCTTCCCCGACGGCAGGGTCCTCATCGTCCTCTCCGAGGGCCGCCTGCTTAACCTCGGCAACGCCACGGGCCACCCGTCGTTCGTCATGTCCAACTCCTTCGCGAACCAGACGATCGCCCAGATCGAGCTGTTCACGAAGACCTCCGAGTACCCGACCGGCGTCTACGTGCTGCCCAAGCACCTCGACGAGAAGGTCGCCCGCCTCCACCTCGACGCCCTCGGCGTCCGGCTCACCGAACTCCGGCCGGAGCAGGCGTCGTACATCGGCGTGACCGTCGAGGGCCCGTACAAGCCGGACCACTACCGGTACTGAGCCCCGACCCGCCGCCCGCCCGGAGCACCCGGGCGGGCGGCGACGCGTCCCGTCCCGCCCCGGCGCGCGCGTAGGGTGCCGCACATGCCGCGCGGACGCTATTCCCTCCACGACCCGTACGACGGCACCCCGCTGGGCGACGAACACTTCCACTGCGCCCCCGGCGCCTCCGGCTGGCGCTACACCGCCCAGACCACCGCCCCCGACGGCACCGCCACCGGTTCCATCGACCTCACCATCGACCACCTCGGCCGCCCCATCCGCCTCGAACTCCACGCCGCCGGCTGGCAGGTCCGCGGCGCGGCCCTGGACGGCGTCACGTGGGTCCGCTCGGACCCGACGGGCACGGCGGCCCGCGAGGGCAACGCCCGTGCCCAGGGCTTCACAGGCACCTCCCCGGCCTTCCTCATCGCCACCACCCGCCTCCTCGCCCCACCCCCCGCCCCAGCCCCCCAACGCCTCCGCCTCGTCGCCCTCACCCACCCGGTGCTCGCCCCGCGCACGCTGGACCAGGCGTGGACACGAACGGGCGAAGACGCCCACGAGGCCGACGCAGGGGTGCTTCGCGTCACGAACTACCAGGTCAGCGACCTGGAGACCGGCGAACGGCACCAGGCCCACATCTCCGGCGACGTGGTCCTGGCCGCCCCCGGTGTCGAACTCGAAGAACTCGACACCCCGCCCAACTCCCTGGAAGCCTGAGGGCGATTCGCACAGTGCGCGGCTGACCTGGTACTGTTCACGTCGCTCCAGCCGGAGGGCGAGATCCCTCCGAAGCAGAGCACTCTCTGAACTACCCGATCGGGAGCGGGAATTCGCACCGAAAAAGGTCTGGTAAGGTTCAGAACACCGAAGGGAAACGCCCGGAGAAGCCTGGTGAGGGTTTTGATGGAAGTGTCCGTTCTTTGAGAACTCAACAGTGTGCCAAGTAGTCGATGCCAAGTGTTTGATGTAGTGACACAGCAGTAGCGAGGCAGACTCGTTTCTGTAGTGCTGCAGATCATTGTATGCATTTACGGAGAGTTTGATCCTGGCTCAGGACGAACGCTGGCGGCGTGCTTAACACATGCAAGTCGAACGATGATCCGGTTTCGGCCGGTGATTAGTGGCGAACGGGTGAGTAACACGTGGGCAATCTGCCCTGCACTCTGGGACAAG
>NZ_JCANTA010000039.1:0-38295 GCF_059570575.1 Streptomyces sp. CNX435
GATCATCCGGCTGTGGGAGGAGGCGTGGGCGGAGTTCGTGCCGTTCCTGTCCTTCGACGTCGAGATCCGCAAGGTGATCTGTTCCACGAACGCCATCGAGAGCGTCAACGCCCGCATCCGCAAGGCCGTCCGCGCCCGCGGCCACTTCCCCCACGAGCAGGCCGCGCTGAAGTGCATCTACATGGCGCTGATGTCGCTGGATCCCACGGGGAAAGGCCGCCGACGCTGGATGATGCGCTGGAAAGCCCCCTTGAACGCCTTCGAGATCGCCTTCGAAGGACGCCTGGCCGCAGCCAGGCGCTGACCACCAACCAACCGCAGATCAGCCGTCTACTGGACACACCCTGGCGTCGGCGTACTCCGGCATCGTCATGGGCTGGTCGAAGAGGAAGAACGACTGGTTCGTGCCGACGGTGAACTCCATGTACGCGCCGGTCGTCGCGTCGAAGCCGAAGTAGGCGCCGCACGTCGAGCCCGTGTCGTACGTGCCGTCCATGCCGGGCTGCGCCAGGACCACCTTGCCCTCCGACGAGGAGTCCACCCACTCCGTCGGCGTGAGCTTCTTGCAGCGCGGCACCGGCAGGCCCTTCATGACGAAGTACCCGTACTCGCCCTTGCCGTTCTGGATGTAGACGTAAGAGAGCTTGCCCCGCTTGCCCCAGGTCTTCACCCACTGGTTGATGGACTCGCGGGTCGGCGAGTAGGACATCTCCCCCGCCGGCTGGTTCTTCACCAGCCGGTCGTAGTTCTCCTGCTTGGCGTCGTTCTCCCGGCCCGCGCTGGAGTCGTCCTCGCAGGCGGCGAGACCGAACACCGCGAGGAGCGCCAACAAGGACGCCATAGCGATGCGGGCGATCGTCTTCATGGGTGCTGTCCCCTTCCCCGGCTGCCGAGATCATCGGCGCCGGCCGTCGGATGGGGCGCCGCTCGGCGGGCCTGCCGCTTCGAGGCTAGGGTGCGGACCTCGGGTGGGGTCCCGTGCGGGTGCGGCTACGCCGGGAGGAGTAGCGGCGGTGTCGCCCGGCGGCGGACGCGGGACGGGGCGGTACCGGCCGATGCTGTGGGGCATGTCCCTGCGTGCCCCTCTCACCGCGCTTGGTCTGGCCGTTGCCTCCGTGCTGTCCCTGGCAGTCGTCCCGGCCGCCGCCGCGGCGCCCGACCCCACCCTGGTACGGGTGGACGCCGGGCTGCTGCGCGGCGAGAGCGCCGGCGACGTCGTCCGGTTCCGCGGGGTGCCGTACGCGCGGCCGCCGGTCGGCGAGTTGCGCTGGCGCCCGCCGCGGCCGCCGCAGCCGTGGTCCGGGGTGCGGGACGCCACCATCCCGGGCCGGCGGTGCGCACAGCCGGCCGGGGGCGGCGAGGACTGCCTGTACGCCGACATCACCCGGCCGCTGCGGCCCGGGCGGGGCGGGCGGCTGCCGGTGCTGGTCTGGATCCACGGCGGCGGCCTGACCACCGGCAGCGGGTCCGACTACGACGCCGCCCGGCTGGCCGCCGCTGGCGACATGGTCGTGGTGAGCGTCAACTACCGCCTCGGCGCGCTGGGGTTCCTCTCCCACCCGGCGCTCGACGACCGGGGCACCGTTTCGGGCAACAGCTGCGCCGGCGCCGCGGACGTCGCGACCTGTCTGCGCCGCGCGCCGGCGGCGGACCTGCTCGACGCACTCAAGGACGTCGAGGCACCGGTCACCGGCACCGCCGCCGACGACCCATGGGGGCCGGTCGCCGGGACACCGTTCCTGCCACGGCAGCCGGCCACCGCGCTACGGCACGGCTCCGCCGCCGGAATCCCACTGCTGATCGGCAGCACCCGCGACGAGATGCGGTCCTTCGTCCCGTACACATACGACCTGGGCGGCGACCCCCTCACCGCACAGCGCTACGCCGACGTCGTGACCGACGCCTTCGGCGACGACGCCCCAGCCGTCCTGCGGCGCTACCCGGCCGCAGGCGACCCCAGCCCCGTGCTGGCCCTGTCACGCGTGCTGACCGACTGGGGCGGCCGGATCGGCGCCTGCCCCACGCTCGCCACCGCCACCTTGGCCGCGCGGCACGCGCCCGTGTACGCCTACGAAATGGCCCAGGACGGCGGCACGGTCATCGACGGCTTCCCCTTCGGCGCACACCACGGCTCCGACCTGCCCTACCTGTTCGACCTGCCATGGGCGGACCCCGGCCCCCGAGGCCTGACCGCGGCGATGACCGGCTACTGGACCACCTTCGCCCACCGCGGCGACCCCCACCGCGCCGGCCCGCCGGCATGGCATCCGGTACGGGCGGACAGGCGCACGGACAACGGGGCCACGGTGCTCGGGCTGACCGACGGCGCCATCACCCCCACGCCGTTCGCGGCCGACCACCGGTGCCGGTTCTGGGCCGGCCGGTGACCTCCTCCAGGCACCGGCGGCCTTCCGCACTCACCACACCCCCCGGGGTGCTACGTGGATACGGAACCGGTCGCGGCGGGGTGCACCACCGCGACACCGCGCACGGCGGCGAAGAACCGCACCTCATTCCCGGCCAGCCCGGCCGCCGCCAGCGCCCGATCAGCATCTGCCAACGGCCCAGCCAGCACCACCGCCGCCAGCGCGGGGCCGCCGGGCTCCGCAAGCGCGGCCTGCACGCTGCGCACGAGCCGGCGGTACGCCCGGACCGCGGTCACCTCCGCGGTGTCGCCCGTCATCGTCGTCTCCGTTCGTCGGATCTGTCGTACGCCCCCAGTGTGCCGAGGGGGTCTGACATCGCCGTTTCGAACTCGCCTTTCGCCGGGGCCCGTTGTCCGCCCGCGACAGTCCCCCCGGGGGGTGCGGGTCAGTCGACGTGCGGGTGGGCACCCGTCAGGTAGTGGCCGATCTGGCGGCGCACCGACGGGTGGATGTCGAACGCCGCCAGGTCGTCCGGCCGGACCCACCGGACGCCGTCGGCCTCGTCGTTGACCGTCGGCTCGCCGCCGACCGGGCGGTACGAGGACGGTGACCTCGTACGCCTGCCTGATCTCGCCGTCGCTGTACGCCACCACGTGCCGCGGCGGCGAGTACACCCCCAACAGCCCGGCCGGCTCAGCGACGATGCCCCTCTCCCCCAGGCACTCGCGCACCGCGCACTCGGCGGGCGACTCCCCGATGTCCATCACGCCGCCCGACAGCGCCCACTGCCCGATATCCCGGCGCCGCTGCAGCAGGATGGCGCCGTCGTCGCGGGCGACCAGCATGTTACACGCGGAGATCAGCGAGTTGGGCCGGGGCGCCCGGTCGTCGTACCAGTACACGGTCCGTGCCATGCGGGCGCGCTTCCTAGCACGTCAGGTACGCGTCGAGCACGTCCGCCTCGCGGCGCAGCCGGCCCGCGGCCCCGCCGTGCCCGACCGCGTCATAGCGGTCGGCCTCGGTACGGCGCTCGGCGACCTGCTCGCGCAGCAGCGCGCGTACGTCGTCGGCGGACAGCACCCGCCGGGCCGCTTCGGCCGACCCGACGCCGGCGCTCGCGCCGGCGATGTGCTCGCTCGTCGGCGTCACGGGAGCGTCGACGGGCGCGACGCCTTCGGCGTTGTCGACCGACGCGAGGGCGGTACGCAGCGCGGACACGGCCTCCCGCCGTCGCGCCTTCATCGCGGCACGCAGGTCCGCGCGCAGGAGGGACCGCAATGCCTGCGCGTCCTCGGTCGTCTCCGGGCCCGTAGGCGGGCCGCCTGCAGCCGCTGTCATGCGGCCAACGTACCTTTCCTTCGCCGCGACACCCTTCCGGGGCGGGCAAGAGCCAACCGGCGGCACATCGGCGCACCCCCGCGGCCGCACCCGGACGGCCGGGGAACGCCAAGGACCGGGCCCGTACGCGACGAATCGCCGTACGCGGCGAACGGCGCCGACGCCCCGGTCCACTGCCCGCACACCGAAAGCACCGCCCGGAACTCTGGCGAAGCGGAGCAGAATCGCCGGCGACGTCCGTCCCCAGGGCATCGACTACGGGCCGCTGCCCGTCCTGCGGATCCACCACCCGACCCGCACGGACAACTCCGTGCGCCGCAGCAAGCCCGACCGGCACGAGCCGGACTGCACACGGCCCACGACCGAGGAAACACCGGGCAGGCCGAACCCCCGTCCGCCCAGGACTTCCTGCTGACCATCAGGGCCGGAACCTACCGCCGGCGGACGTCCACCGGCACACACCGTCCGAGCACACCATGGGCGGTGTCGCCCTCCCGCCCAAACAGCACATGAAGTACCTGCGCATCGACGCCGACGACGACCCGGTCCCCCCGGAGTCGGACCCAGGACACCGGGCCGCAGGCGGCGAGGCACTACGCCGTCGTCACCGTCCTCGTCCACCCCGGCGACCCCAACCCGGCGCCGGACCGGCCGCCGCCCGCAGCCTCCCAGGACACCCACCCCCGCCCGGTGCGTGCCCGGCGTGGAGTCCGACGCACTGCCGCCGACCTGCACCGAGCCATACCGCTACACCGGCTCCACCACCACCCCGCCCATATCTCCCCGGCGTCCGCCGGCACCCGATCACCACCCACCCGGCGCAGCCGCCCGGCCGCCGCCCTCGACCACTACCGGACCGCCCCCCGGCGACGGCAACGCCCGCCCGGTGCAGCCGCCCAGCCGGCGGCACCTCCGCAGCGACCGGCACCGCCGGTGGTGACCGGTCACGGCGACGGGGCCCGCGGAAATCTCAGCGCTGGCCAGCCGGGCGTACGACGATCTCGTTGACATCCACCTCCGGCGACCGCGCCAAAGCATACGAGACAACGCCGGCGACGGCGACGGGACCGATCGCGTAAGCGCGGTAAGTACGCATCGCCTCGGCAGCACCGGGGTCGGTGATGCTGTCGGCGAGTTCAGAGGCGACAACGCCCGGCGAGACGGTCGTCACCCGCAGAGAAGGATCGGACTCCTGCCACAGCCCCTCGGTGATCGCCCAAGCCGCATACTTCGTAGCACAGTACACAGCGCCAGTGGGCACGACCTCGTGGGCACCGACACCGGCGACAGTCACGAAGCACCACAGCCCTGGGCGCCGAACACCGGCAGCACCGCGGCGACGCCATGCAACAGCCCACGAACGCTCACATCAATCATACGGTCCCACTCCTCAACGAGCAGGGAATCCAGCCGCGACAGCGGCATCACCCCGGCGTTAGCGACAAAGACATCGACACGACCGCGACGCTCGCAGGCGCCGGCGACGAAGTCCGCGACATCCGCACGGTCCGTCACATCGAGACGCACAAGCTCCAGAACACCACCAACGCCCGCCGCAACACCGGCAGTACGCACCGCCAAGACCGCCAAACGATCAGCACGCCGCGCGCCGGCCACCACACGGTGACCCTCACCGGCGAGCCGAGCAGCGACGACCTCACCAATACCGCTACTAGCGCCGGCAACAAGGACAAACTTACGGCCGGTCACAGGAGTAACAGAGGCCTGTTCGGCGCGCTGTGTAGTCACAACCACAAAACTGCGCCACCCACCGGGCCGACAGAAAAGACCGCATCCTCCCAGGCACCACACACCCAGACACAGCCAGCCACACACCACACCCAACACAACACCACAACACACACCGAGCAAGACACCACCCCCACAACCCAACACACCGACGTCACCCCGGCCGCGGCGAACCTCCCCGCCACGGGGCGCCGCCGGGTACCGGGGCTGCGGCGCGAGGAGGTCGCGCTGCTCGCCGGGGTCAGCGCCGATCGCCGGCAGTCAGCCGCGCACCTGCAGCCGGTAGGCGTGGGTGCGCCGGTACGGGCGGAAGCCCAGCTGCTCGTCGAGGGCGAGCACCCCGGCGGCGTCGTCGGCGGCGGTGGTCTCGACCTCGGTTATCTGCGGGTGCTCGGCATGCAGCCGGCGCAGCATCTCGGCCGTGAGCCAGCGCCCGAGCCCACGGCGGCGGTGGACGGGCACGACGGCGGTGTGGCAGTGCTGCGCGCGCCCCGCCGGGACGGGCGGAATCAGCACCTCGGTGTAGCCGGCGACGGCCCCGGTGCCGGTGTGCACGGCGGCCACCGTCAGCAGCCGGCCGTGCCGGGCGTCGGGTGCGGCGGCGGTACCGAAGGCGAAGCCGGGGACGGCGGCGGCGAGGTCGTCGGGGGCGGGCGGTGCGGATCCGGTACGGGCCGGAGCGGACCCGGGCGCCGCCCGGGGTGCGGTGGCCGGGTCGTACCAGGTGGTGAGGCGGTAGCCCGGGTGGTCGGCGAAGACCAACTCCGCCAGCCAGGCGCGGTGCACCTCGGCCAGCGGCAGCAACAGGTGGTGGACGACGCGGTCGCGGACGAAGCCGTGCCGCAGGCAGAACACGTCCGCCGGCGTGCACGCCGGGGCCGCCGCCCGGAGGGTGCCCCAGCCCTCCTCCCGGGCCGCGGCCAGGACGGCGGCCAGCAGGAGCGTGCCGGTGCCGCGGCGGCGGGCGGCGGGGTGGACGTAGAGCTCGAGGTCCACCGCCGGCCGGGCCGGGCCGGCCGAGGTGGACGGCCGCACCCCCGCGACAGCCGTCACCTCACCCCCCGTCCCCGTGGCCGCCCACGCCGGTGTCGCCGTGCCGCCGGCCGAGGCGTCCGGCCGCAGTCCGGCGAGGATCTCCTCCCGTACCGGCGCGGGCACGCCGGGCAGGTCCGCCGCCCGCGCGGCGGCGACGACCGCGCGCCAGGCGTCCACGGCCGGCGCGGCGTCACGTACGACGGCGATCTCCACCGGTGAACTCATGGCTCCAGCCTCGCCGCGCCCCGCCCGCCGAACAACGGCCGATCCCGGAACGTGCCATAACCCGTCGCTTATCGATGGGGGTGGGTGATCCATAACCGACGGGTTATCCGCCGTTGCCGGATCGGCCGTTGTTCGGGCGGCGCGCCGGGGCGAGGCTGGTCCACGCAGACGAAAGAGCAGGAGCACACGCAGCCACCGAAGGGGGCGCAACGCCCATGACCGCCACCGCACGTACGGGCAGGGTCTGGTTCGTCACCACGGCAGGACACGGCGCCGGCCGGGCTGTCGTCGCGGCGGCGCTGGCGCGCGGTGAACGGGTCGCCGCCGTCGTACCCGACGAAGCCGCCCGGAACCGGTTGCTGGCCCGGCACGACGAGCACCGGCGCAGGCTGTTCGTACGAGCCGTGGACGTGGCCGACAACTGGGCGGTGAACGCCACCGTGTGCGCGGCGGCCGACCGGTTCGGCCGCCTGGACGCGGTCGTCAACGACGCACGCCCGCCGCGCCGCTCCCCCGCCGCCGGTACCGGGGACGGGGCCGGGGACGCCGCCGCGCCGGTCGGGTGGATCGCCGAGGCGGCGGCCAGGGAGCGGATGGAGTCGGCGTTCTTCGGCCCGCTGTGGGTCGCGCAGGCGGTGCTGCCGCTGTTGTACGAGCAGCGCTCCGGCCACCTGCTGCAGCTCTGCGGCTCCGTTGCCCCGCCCGGGGCGTCCGGCGCCGCGCTGGACCGCGCCGGCACCTGTGCGGTGGTGGCGCTCAGCCGGGCGGCGGCGTGCGAGGCGGCGCGCTGCGGGGTCGACATCAGCGTCGTCGGCGGCCGGTCGGACGCCGGTTCCCTGCTGCGACTCGTCGACGGTGCCACAGCCCGCCGCCGGGACGCGCCGACGCCCGGTCCGGCTTCCGGCCCGGCTCCCGGTCGCGCCTCCGGTCCGGCCTCCGCCGCAGGTCACGGAGCGGCGGCCTGAGGGTGACGGGGGCGGGGCCGGCGGGATACGCTCCCCGGGCGGCGCCGGTTTCCGGTGCCCGCCAGCCGATGACGACAGGTCGATACGGGGGTGCGGGATGGAGCTGCGGGACATAGAGATCTTCCTCGCTCTCGCCGAGGAGCTGCACTTCGGCCGCACGGCGGAGCGGCTGCACGTCTCGCAGGCGCGCGTCAGCCAGTCGATCGCCAAGCAGGAGCGCCGCATCGGCGCGCCGCTCTTCGAGCGCACCAGCCGCCGGGTGGAGCTGACCGCCATCGGGGCGCGGCTCCACGACGACCTGAAGGCGGGCTACCAGCGCATCCAGGACGGCATCGACTCCGCGGCGGCGGCGGCCCGGGGCACGACGGGGGTGCTCACGCTGGGGCTGATGTGCGCCCAGGCGTTCGACCAGGCGTCGATCCTCGCCCGGTTCAAGGCCCGCTACCCCGGTGTGGAGCTGCGCTTCCGCGAGGTGGTCTTCAGCGATCCGTTCGGGATGCTGCGGGCGGGCGAGGTGGACCTGGAGGTGACCTGGCTCCCGGTGCGCGAGCCGGACCTGACGGTCGGCCCGGTGCTGGCCCGTGAGCCGCACGTGCTGATGGTCGGTGCCGACCACCCCTTCGTCGCCCGCGCGTCGGTGAGTCTCGAAGACCTCGCCGACTGCGTGCTGCCGCAGCCGGTGACCCCGGTCCCGTCGTACTGGTTCGAGGCGCTGATGCCGACGCGTACGCCGTCGGGGCGGCCGATCCGCACCGACGGGCCGGAGATCACCACGTTCCAGGAGGCGCAGGCCGTGGTCGCGGCCGGGGACGCGGTGTGCGTGGTGCAGGGTGAGGCGGCGCGGCACTTCCCGCGGCCGGGCATCGCGTACGTGCCGATCACGGAGCAGCCGATGGGCGTCTGGGGTCTGATCTGGCGTACGGCACACGAGACGCCGCTGGTCCGGGCCTTCGTCGAGTCGGCCGTCGACACTCTCGCCGCCGCGGCGGAGGCTGACCCGGGCGGCACCGACGGCCCGAGCGGCCCCGGCGGCGCGGACACCCCGCAGGCACCGGAGCGGGCGCGGCCGGCACGCGCGGTCCCGGAGCCCGCGGTCGCCCGCGGCTGAGACCGCCGCACGGCCGCTCGGGCGGCTCCGGGCGTATCAGAGCAGGGAGTTCCGCTTCAGCACGGACACGGCGGCGACCGTACGGTATCCGCGCCACTCCAGCGCGGCGGCCGGCGAGTACGAGGCGAAGTCGACCGCCCAGCCGCCGTCGTCCTGCTGCTCCGCGGCCAGCCGGCGCAGCTCGGCGTCGATGACGTCCGGGGCGTACAGCGTGCGCGCGGGTCGGCCGGGTTCGGGGGCGACGTCGAGCGGCCGGATCGCCTCGCCCGCCGAGCCGCCCTCGACGGGCAGCACCCCGTCGCCGGGGATGAGCGGGCGCAGCCGCTCCAGCAGGGCGGTGGCCTCCGGCCCGGTGTCGGCGGCGGCGTCGAGGAAGCGGATCGCGAAGGACAGCTCGATCGCATGCGGCTTGTCGCCGATCGCCTCGACGGCGGCCAGGCAGTAGTCCGTGGCCCGCCGCAGCCAGGGGTGGGCGGCGACGGCGGGGTCGTGCGCGGCCACTTTCAGGGCGGTGCCGGCGGCGAACGCGGTGCTCTGCAGGGTGGAGACCTCCGGGTCGGCCCCGGCCCAGAACGGCGCGCAGCCGGCGGTGTCCGCCACGGGCAGTGCGAAGGGCAGCCCGCCGTCCGGCAGCGTGGCGGTCAGCAGCCAGTCGCACAGCCGCGCCGCGTGCGGGGTCGTGGCCGGGGCGATGTCGACGAACGCCTCGAAGGCGTGCAGCGCGCCGCCGGGCTGGCTCTCCGGCGCCCGCAGGTCCGGCTCCAGCCCCCAGCCGTAGCCGCCGTCGGGGTTGCGGTAGCCGTCGACGGCGGCGAGCACGGCGGCGGGATCCGTCCGGCCGAGCAGCAGCTCGAAGCGGCGGCGGTCGAGCAGCCGCGCGTGCGTGGTCATGAACGACGCGGCGGCGGAGAGGTCTGCGGTCATACGGTCACGATGGCACCGGCGCGGGGTCCCGTCTTGAACGTTTCGGACGTGTCCGCAGGCCGGGACCGGATCGGGGGACGGCCGTGCGGCGATCCGCCGCCGACGGCGGGGAGGGACAGCCGCCTTCGGCGGATGCCGTGCCCCCGGAGCTCGCGATCGCCGCTCCCCCGGTCTCCCGCCGTCCCCCTCCGCCCTCCGTCGCGCCCCGCCGCACCGGCGGCGTGCGCGCCCGCGTCAGGCGCTCCCGCGGACGGTGAACGTCGTCGTCGAAAGCGTCGCCGCGTGCGCGGCGTTCCGGGCGCGGATGCGCACCGTGTGCCGCCCCGGCCGCAGCGTCAGCGACGCCGTGAGCCGGCCCGTGGACGGGTCGAAGCGGTGCGGCACGGGGCTGCCGTCGACCTCGACCTCGGTGCCGCCATGGTCGACGCCCGACGTGCGGTCGGTCACGCGGGCCCGCAGCCGTACCGCGGGGCCCGCGGCCGTCGCGCCGTCCTTCGGCGACAGCCGGTCGACGCGCGGCGCCAGGGGCACCGCGCGGCCCCGCCGGCGGCGGGTCGCGTACTGGATGCGGGAGACGGACGGCGGGATCGTCGCCGCGTCCGCGGCGAGGGTGGCCTCGAAGGCCAGCGGGTAGTCGACGCCGCGCCGCACCTTCGGGCCCGCGGTGACGGTGAACTCCACGGTCTCGCGGCCCATGGGCCCCACCGTCACCTCCGCGGCGCCCGCTGGTGCGACGGCCCAGCCGCCGAAGGCCCGTCCGCGGACCGCGACGGTCTGGAGGGCGGCACCGAAGTTGTAGACGTCGACCGACATGCGGGTGACACCGGTCAGCCGGTAGCCGAGCGGCGGCGGGGCGTCGCCGTCGGCCTTGCCGGGCGCCGCGTTGGCGGCGGCGAAGCGCTGGCCGAGCACGATGTGCTCCGCCGCCGACGGCCGGCCGCCGCGGGCGCGAAGGGCCTCCGGGCGCTGCCCGGGTGCCTCGCCGACCAGGTAGCGGGTCTCGGCGACCAGGTAGTACGGATCGGGCGCCGCGGGGATGCGCACCGTGCCGTCGGCGGAGCGCGGGTGGGTCCCGCGGTGCGCACCCATGATGTCGTAGCGCTCGATGCGACCGCCGGTGGCCGCGGGCACCGGCACGTCGGTCGGTCCGGGGCCCGGAGCGTAGACGACGGTCACGGTCCGCGGCCCGTCGCGGAAGACGAAACCGGCCGCCTCCGGCAGAAGTTCGGTGAGGGTGCGGACGTAGTCCGCCGCGCCGAGCAGCGAGGTCATGGCGGCGTACGCGCTGTACGCGGGCCACGGCTGGAACTCCCGGCTGAGCAGCGCGAAGGACACGCCGTCGTCGGTGCACGGCGGGGCGCAGAACCAGAAGTGCCGGGCGGTGCCCTCGGCGAGGCTCTCCACGGTGGACAGCACCAGGTAGCGGGCCTGGACGACCTGCCGGGCGTGGGTGAGGTCGCGGCCGGGTTCCGCGGGGAGCATCGCCCCGCACTCGGTCATCCACATCGGCAGCCGGGGGCCGTAGGTGTCGCGCAGCTCGCGCTGCTCCTCGGCGGCGGCGGGGAACTCTGGGTCCTCGCCGGGTGCCGGGTAGCCGTGGAAGCTCCACGCGTCGGCGTAGCGGGTGACGTCGTTCTGCAGCATGAGTTCCTGGAAGGGGCCGGCGGTGGCGATGCCGGGGAGGACCACGGGCGGGTGGTGCGGCCGGTCGGCGATGCCGAGGGCGGCGGCCTTGACGTAGGCCGCGTGCTGATCGCCGGTGCTGGCGGAGTCGTCGACGTCGGGCTCGTTGGACAGGTGCAGGGCGTCGGCGACGGTGGCGTTGCCGCTGCCGGCGAGGTGCGCGGCGTAGCGGTAGGCGTCGCGCAGGTCGTCGGGCAGCGGGACGGACGTCTCGCTCATCGCCCAGTCGGGCGGCGGGGAGACGATCTCCAGTACCTGGAGGCCGTGGCGGCGGAAGGCGCTGACGGTGCGGCCGTAGAGGCCGCTGTCGTACGGACCGCGCGGTTCGCGCTGCGCTGCCGGCCAGGAGCTTCCGTCGCGTACCCAGGAGGCGCCCATCTCCCTCATCCCGGCGGCGAGGGCGTCGAGCCGGGCGGGCGGCACGAGGGCGAAGGAGGCGACGTTGACGCCGAAGCGGCCGGCGGGCCCGGCGGCGGGGCGCTGCTCGGGCAGCCGTGCGAAGCGGCCGGTGACCGTGTCGGCGGGGGCGGCGTCCAGTGCCGCCCGGACGCGGTAGTTGCCGGGCGGCAGGTCGCGGGGCAGCGGGGCGGTGGCGGTCGCGGCGCCGGCGGGGATGGTGGCGGTGCCGGTGGCGACGGTGGCGGAGTGGTAGTCGAGGAGGGTGTACGTGACCGTACACGCCTGCCGCGCCGTGCCCCCGAGGCCGAAGTGCAGTTCGGCGGGTTCGTCGCCGCGCCAGTGGCCGAGGCCGGAGTCCGGGTCGCCGAGGTGGACGGTGCGCAGGGCGAGGTCCACGGGGGCGAGGGTGAATTCGTCGAGCAGGAAGCGGTATCCGGTGAAGTCCTCCAGGACGGTGGGTTCGTCGACGGTGAAGGTGATCAGGTTCCGGCCGCGGCGCAGCGCGATGTCGCCGAGCGTGAGGACGGCCAGGTCGCCCCAGGCGGGCGGGGATTCGTACCAGTGCGGCTGGGAGCCGGCGAGCGGCCTGTGCGGGGTGTCGCCCACGGTGAGGCCGAGGTACGAGCCGGGCTCCGCGGCGTGCGGCTGCTCGACCGGGGCGGTGGCGACGGCGGTCAGCCGGTACCCGCCGGCGGCCGGGACGTCGACGGCGTACGTGGCGTACCAGCCCTGCGCGGGCGGGGGTTCCGCGGTGGCGAGGGCGAGGCAGGCGCCGCCGGCGGCCCTGGGGTCCCGGACGACGGGGATGTTGGTGCGCAGCGGCTTCTCGCCGGGCACGGTGATCACGTCTTCCTCCGGGGCTGTTTCCCGTGCGCGGGCGAGGCCGGCGCCCACCGCGAGCGCCGAGCCGCCCGCGACGGCGGCGGTCACGGCGAGGCCGCCCCTGACGAGGGTGCGGCGGGCGAAGCGGGTGCTCTGCGCGGGGCCGGGTGCGCCGTGGCCGGCCTGGTCGTCGTGGGCCGCGGCTGCGGGCCCGTGGTCGTCGTCCGTCATACGGCAAGCAAACCGCGGCGGCGGGCGCGAGCGCGTCGTGCTCGGGTCCGCACCGGGGTCCGACAGCCGGCGGGGGCCGTCTCCGCCTCCGGGGGGAGACGGGTGCCGTCCGGGCGGCCGTACGCTGACGGGATGGAGCGGACGGGGGGCGGGGCGGCGCGGGCGTGGCCCGGTTCCGCGGACGTCGCGGTGCCGGCGGCGCTGGCCGCGGCGCAGCCGGTGGTGTTCGTCGTCGCGGGACCGGTTTCCGGTGGGCCGGCGGCCGGTTGGGCGGCGGTGTGCGGGCTGCTGGCGGTGGCCGCGGCGGCGGGTGCGCTGGTGTGGCGGCGGCGGGCGCCGGGGGCGGTGCTGGCCGCGGTGCTGTTGCTCGACGGCTTCGCGGAGATGGCGGTCGCGGAGGCGACGGCCGCGGAGGCGACGGTGGTGCCGGCGCTGCCGGCGGCGGTGTGGGTCGCGCTGTACTCGCTGGCCGTGCACGGCGGCGTACGGGGCGCGCTCGCGGGCGCGGCGGTGGCCACGGCGGTGGTAGGGGCGCCGGCCGCGGGGGCGCCGTCGGCGTGGGCGCTCCTCGATGAGTTGGCGGCCGGGGCGCTGGTGCATCTGGTGATCGTGCTGTGCGGGCGGCTGCGCCGGCACCGGGTGGCTCGGCGGGCGTGGGTCGCGGCCCGGCTGGCCGGGGTGGCGCGGGAGCGGGACGCGGCCGCCGCGGCGGAACGGGAGCGGCTGACACGGGAGTTGCACGACGTCGCCGGGCACCATCTGAGCGCGGTCGCGGTGCAGAGCGCCGCCGCGCTGCGGCTCGTCGGCAGCCGCCCGGAGCTGGCGGGCGAGGCGCTGGCGGGTGCGGCGGCCACGGGCCGGGCGGCGCTGGCGGCGCTGGCGCGGCTGGTGGACGCCGCGGGCGACGAGGCGGACGGCCCGCCGCACCGGCGGCTCGCCGCGCTCTGCGGCCGGCTGGCCGGACTGGGGTTCCCGGTGGCCTTCGCGGTGACGGGGCGGCCGGTCGCGCCGCCGGACGGCGTCGGTGCGGCCGCGTACCGCGTGGCACAGGAGTCGCTGACGAACGCGATCCGGCACGCGGCGGGCGCCCCCGTGACCGTACGACTGCACTACGGGACGCGGGAGTTGGTCCTCACCGTGGCCAACGGGCCCGCCGCGGCCGGCGATCGGGCCGCACCGGCGCGCTCCGGCGGGCGGGGGCTGGCCGGGATGCGGCGGCGTGTCGAGGCGGCGGGCGGTCGCCTGACGGCGGGGCCCGGCGGTACCGGTCCGGACGAGTTGACCGCAGGCGACGGCGGCGGGCCGGTGCCCCCGGTCCGTACGGCGAGCGCTCCACCCGGGCGCGACGGCGCCCCGGCCGGGCGGGCCGGCGTCGGGGTGCCGGCGAAGAACGGCCCGCCTGCGGAGTGCGGCGGCCGGTCTCCGCGGGACGCCCCCGGGTTCCGTACGCGGGACGACCTGCGCCCGGAGGGCAGCAGCCGGTCCCGACAGGGCGCAGCCAGGATCCGTGCGGCGGACTACCCGCCTGCGGGTGACGGCGGTTGGTGCGTACGGGCCGTCCTGCCCGTACGCGACCGGGACCGCGCTCCGGCGCGCCGGATCGGCGCGGTGGAAGCGGCGGCGTTCGCCGGCTGCGCCCTGGTGCCGCTCGCGGTGAGCCCCACGGCCGGTGCCGCGCTGCTGCTGGTGCTGCACGCCGCCCCGCTGCTGTGGCTGCGCCGCACGCCGGGGTGCGCACTGGCCTCCATGGCGGCCGTGGCGCTGGGCTGGTCGGCGGCGACGGGCTTGCCCCTCCCGGCGGCGCTGGCCCCGCTCACCGTCGCAGCCGCGGCCGAACTCCTCGCCCTGTACGCCGTCGCGGCCCGGCACCCTGCGCACCGTTCCTGGCCCGCGCCCGTCGCCGTCGGCGTCGCGGCGGGGACCGTGCTGGGGCTGGCCGTCGCGGCGGATCCCGCGGAGTCGGCCGGCGCGGGCACCGTCGTGCTCATGGCGGCGCTGGGACTTGCCGCCGTGCCGTGGCTGCTGCCCGTGTGGGCGCTGGGGCTGCTGGCCCGGTCCCGTCGCGGCGAGGGCGGCCGGTGGGAGCGGCGGGCGCTGGAGGCGGTGGCGGCCCGCGTCGGCGAGGCGGTGGCCGCGGAGCGGCGGCGCGTCGCGGCCGGGCTGCAGGGCGCCGTGGCCGAGCGCACCGCGCGGCTGGTGCGCGGCGCCGAGTCGGGGCTGTCGGGCCGTGTGGGGCACGCCGCCGCGCTGGCCGAGGTGACGGGCGAGGCGCGGCAGGCGCTGGCGGCGCTGCGCGAACTGCTGGACCTGATGGACGCCGCCGGCGCGGGCGTCTCCGCGCCCACCGGCGGCCGGGTGGCGGAGGTGCGGGGATGAGCGCGCGGGTGCTGGTGGTGGACGACCAGGCGGTGGTACGGGCCGGCTTCGCGGCGGTCATCGGGGCAGAACCGGATCTGTCGGTCGCCGGCGAGGCCGCCGACGGCGCGGAGGCGCTGCGGCTGGCACGTACCACCGCGCCCGACGTGGTGCTCATGGACATCCGCATGCCGGGTATGGACGGCCTGGTCGCCACGCGGGCGCTGACCGCGATGGCACCGCCGGTGCGGGTGCTGATCCTGACCACGTTCCGCCGCGACGACTACGTCTTCGAGGCGCTGCGCGCGGGCGCGTCGGGGTTCCTGCTGAAGGACTGCTACCCGCAGGATCTGGTGGACGCCATCCACACCGTCGCGGCCGGCGAGGCGCTGCTCGCGCCGGCGGTCGTCCGCGGGCTCATCGACGCCTTCATGACCGGCGCGGTCGTCCCGCGCGCGGCGCGGGACGACCGGCTGGACGCGCTGACGGAGCGGGAGACCGAGGTGCTGCGCCAGGTGGCGAAGGGGCTGAGCAACCCGGAGATCGCCGCGGTGCTCGGCATCGCCATATCCACCGTGAAGACCCATGTGACGGCCGTCCTCGCCAAGCTGGGGCTGCGGGACCGTACGCAGGCCGTCATCTACGCGCACGAGACCGGCCTCGCCGCCCGCTAGCGGACGGCCCCCTGCTGCTGGGATTCCTCGAGCAGGCGCAGCGCCAGTTCCTTCAGCTCGGGGCTCGCCTCGGCCGCGTTGCCGGAGTCGTACGGCGGCTGCGGGTCGTACTCGACGGCGAGCTGGACGGCGCGTGCCGTCAGCTCGCCGGTGAGCAGGGCGGCCAGGTAGAGGGACATGTCGATGCCCGCGGAGACGCCGGCGGCGGTGATCACCTTGCCGTCGTGGACGTAGCGTTCGGGCACGTACGTGACGTCGAAGGTCGCCTCCAGGTAGTCCTTCGACGCCCAGTACGTGGTGGCGCGGGAGCCGAGCAGACCGGCGGCGCCGAGGACGAGGGAGCCGGTGCACACCGAGGTGGTGAAGCGGGTGCCGCGGTGGGCGCGGCGCAGGAAGCCGAGGATCGCCGCGTTCTCCATGGCGGCGAGGGTGCCGCGGTTACCGGCGCCGGGCACGAGGACCACGTCCAGCTCGCCGGTCTCGGAGAACGACCGGTCGGCGACGACCGCGGTGTGCCCGGTGTCCGTGCGGACGGGCCCGCGGCGTTCGGCGATCATCGTGACCTCCGCCCCGGGCAGCCGGGAGAGGACCTCGACCGGGCCGGTCGGATCGAGCAGGCTGAAGCCGTCGTACAGCACGACGCCGATCCGCGGGCCGCGGGCCGGCCGCCCTGCCCCGCTCCCCTGCGGGCCGGCGGCGTGGGCCGCGGCCGGGAGCCCGGCCGCGAGGCCCGCGGCGGCGAGCGCCGCCGCGCCGCCGAGGGCGGCCCGGCGGGTGGTCGTCGTGGGCGTCTCCGTGTCGCTGTTCGTCATGCGTCCGGAGTCTGCCGGTCCGGTAAGGGGCGGGCCCTCGGCATGTCCGGCATCCTGCGAATCGTGTCCCCGGTGGCCCCGTAGTGATCCACGAACGCCTGCCGCAGCGTCTCGGCGGAGCCGAACCCGCAGCGGCGCGCGATCGCGGCAAGCGTCAGCCGGCTGGAGCGTACGAGGTGGGCCGCGCCCTCGGTGCGGGCGGCGCGTACCGCTCGTGCGGGGGTGGTGCCGAGGTGCCGGGCGAAGAGCCGGGTGAGGTGGCGGGTGCTGATGCCCGCGCGGGCGGCGAGCGCGCGGGGGCGCAGGTCGTCGCCGAGGTGGCCGGAGACGTGGCCGAGGAGGTCGCGGACGAGGCGGTCCCCGCTCGGCGGGGCGGCCAGGAACATGCTGATCTGCGCCTGGTCGGCGGGCCGGTGCAGGTACGTCACCAGTTCCCGGGCGACGTCGCGCGCGAGCGTCGGCCCGTGGTCGTCCTCGATCAGCGCGAGCGTCAGGTCCAGCGCGCTGGTCACACCGGCGGAGGTGTAGACGTGGCCGTCGCGCACGTACAGGGGCGCCGGGTCGACGGCCACGGCCGGGTGCCGGGCGGCGAGTTCGGCGCCGTAGCGCCAGTGGGTGGTGACCCTGCGTTGGTCCACCAGGCCGGCGGCGGCCAGTACGAACACCCCGGTGCACACCGCCGTGACGCGGCGCGCACCGGTCGCCAGCCGCCGCACCTGCTTCACCAACTCGCCGTCCACAGCGGCCCGCTCGTGCCCGATGCCGCCGACGACCACGAGGGTGTCCGGCCGCGCCGGCACGTCGGCAAGCCGCTGCCCGCCGCCGACGCCGATGCCGGCGGAGCTGACGACCCCGCGCCCGCTGGCGGTGGCGAGCCCGATGGCGTACGGGGGGTCGGCGCCGAAGCGGTTCGCGGCGTCCAGGGCGCCGGCTGGGCAGGCGATGTCGAGTATCTGCGCGTCGTCGTACGCGACGAGCACTACCCGGCGTTCCGCCCCGTCCGTCACCGCGCGGTCAGCGGGGTTCGCTCTCCGGCGGGTTGCCGCCGGCCTGCATGTCGCGCAGCGCCTCGTCGGCGGCCCTGATCTCCGCGTAGTACTGCCGGTGCACCTTGTACGTGCGGTCGATCCGGATCTCGTGGTACATCCCGGTCGGTTCACCGAAGCGGAAGTCGCGGGGCAGGCGCTGTGCGCCGCCGCGGCCCACGATCAGGATGGCGCGGTCGGTCACCACGAACGTCCGCACGCGTACCGTGAAGAGCCCGGAGCCGCTCTGCCCGACGAATCCCGTCTGGATCCGCTCGCCGGGCTCCAGGTGCGGTGCGGCCCGCTTGGCGACGTATTCGACTCGCCGTTCCTGGTGGCCCATGGCTTCCCTCCGTAGCGAGACGCGCCGAATCTTAACGCAGGCCGCGCACGCGGTAACAGCCGAGTCCGAGTCCCGGTCGGGTGGGCCGGGGCAAGGAGGTCTTGGGGTCTGTGCCGCGGTCGGTGGCCCGTGCGGCACACCGGGCAGGTCGCCGCGGAGGCGCCGGTCGGGGTCTTCTCTAGCCTGGTCGCATGGCCCTGTTCGAGGTGGAGCGCACGGTGCACTCGTCCGCGGTGGCGGTCTGGGGGCGGCTCACGGACTGGCGCGCGCACGGCGGGCGGGTCCCGCTGACCCGGATCGTCGGGGTCTCCGCGCCCGCGACGGGCGTCGGGGCGCGCTTCACGGCGCGCACCGGCGTGGGCGCGGTCGGCTTCGACGATCCGATGGAGGTCGTCGCGTGGTCGCCGCCGGGTGCCGGGCGGGCGGTGGGGCGGTGCCGGCTGGTCAAGCGGGGGCGGGTGGTGCGCGGCTGGGCCGAGATCGAGGTGTACGGGCCCGAGGCGGACACCGGGTACGGGGAAGGGCCGGTGCGGGTGGTGTGGCGGGAGGAGATCGGCGTGCGGGGCGTACCGCGGGCGCTGGATCCGCTGGTGGCGCGGACCGCGCGAGCGGTGTTCACGCGCGTGCTCGACGGTCTGCTCCGCCCCCGCTGACCGCCGCTCCCCCGCGACCGCGGAGGCACCGCGTGGCCCGTGACGAGAACATGGTCACACCCGCGGTCCGCACAGCTCATCCTTTAGCCGGTCTGGCTAGCATCCGACCATGACGGTCCTGCCCGATGACGGGCTCCCCCTCGCGGCCGAGTTCCCCGGCGCGTCGCACGAGCAGTGGCAGCAGCTGGTGGCCGGCGTGCTGCGCAAGTCCGGCAAGGAGGTCCCGGGCGCCGAGGCGGAGGCCCTGCTGTCCACCGCGCTGGAGGACGGGGTGCATACCCCGCCCCTGTACACCGCGCGCGACCGCGCGCCCGATCCCGGCCTGCCGGGCTTCGCGCCCTTCGTACGCGGCGGCCGGCCCGAGGGGAACGCCGCGGGCGGCTGGGACGTACGCCAGCGGCACGCGGTGGCCGACGCGGAAGCCGTGCTCGGTGACCTGGAGAACGGCGCCACCTCCCTGTGGCTCGCCGTCGGCGGGTCCGGCATCCCGGTGACGGCACTGGAGGACGTCCTGAAGGACGTCTACCTGGACCTGGCGCCGGTCGTCCTGGACGCCGGTGCCGAGACCGAGCCGGCCGCGCGGGAGTTGCTGCGGCTGTACGAGGAGCGCGGCGTCGCCGCGGACGCCGCCCGGGGCAACCTGGGCGCCGACCCGCTCGGCCACGAGGCCCGTACGGGCAGCCCGCAGGACCCCGCCGTCGCGGGCGCACTCGCCCGGCTGTGCGCCGACCGCCACCCGGGCCTTCGGGCCGTCACCGTCGACGCGCTGGCGTACCACGAGGCCGGCGGGTCGGCGGCGCAGGAACTCGGCTGCTCCCTGGCCACCGCGGTCGCGTATCTGCGGGAGCTGACCGTGGCGGGGCTGAGCGCCGCGCAGGCGTGCGGCCAGCTGGAGTTCCGGTACGCGGCCACCGCCGACCAGTTCCTCACGGTCGCCAAGCTGCGGGCCGCGCGCCGGCTGTTCGCGCGGGTGGCGGAGGTCTGCGGGGCGCCCGAGGCGGGCGCGCAGCGCCAGCACGCGGTGACCTCGCCGGTGATGGCGGCGCGCCGCGACCCGTGGGTGAACATGCTGCGTACCACGGTCGCCACCCTCGCCGCCGGGGTGGGCGGCGCGGACGCGGTGACCGTCCTCCCCTTCGACCACGCGATCGGTCTGCCGGACGCGTTCTCCCGGCGCGTCGCCCGCAACACCTCGGCCATCCTCATCGAGGAGTCGCACCTGGCGCGGGTCGTCGACCCGGCCGGCGGCTCCTGGTACGTGGAGCGGCTGACCGACGAACTCGCGCACGCCGGCTGGGCGTTCTTCCGGGAGATCGAGCGGGCCGGCGGCCAGGCCGCCGCGCTGCGCTCCGGGATGGTCCGCGAGAAGCTGGCGCGGACCTGGGCGGAGCGGGGCGCGCGGCTGGCCAGCCGGCGCGAGCCGGTGACCGGGGTGAGCGAGTTCCCCGACCTGGCGGAGAAGCCGGTCGTCCGCGAGCCCGCACCCGAGCCGACGTCCGGCGGGCTGCCGCGGGTGCGCAGGGACGAGGCGTTCGAGGCGCTGCGGGCTCGCTCCGACGCCCACCTGGCCGCGACCGGCGCCCGCCCGCGCGTCTTCCTCGCCGCGCTGGGCCCGGCCGCCGTGCACACCGCGCGGCTGACCTTCGCCGCGAACCTGTTCCGGGCCGGTGGCGTCGAGCCCGTCACCGGCGGCGCCTTCGCGGACAGCGGGGCGCACGAGGCGTGCCTGTGCTCCGGCGACCCGGTGTACGAGGAGCAGGGCGCCGCCGCCGCGGCGGAGCTGCGGGCCGCCGGCGCGCGGCACGTGTACCTCGCCGGCCGTCCGGGCCCGTACGACGGCGCCGACACCTACGTCTTCGCCGGCTGCGACGCCGTGGCCGTGCTGACCGACGCACTCGACCGCATGGGAGTGGCCCGATGACCGTCCCCGACTTCTCGGACGTCGAGCTGGGCGACCCGGCCGCCACGGCCGGCGCCGACGAGTGGCGCGCCGCGGTGAAGCACGCCGCCGACGGGGGCGACCTCGGCTGGGAGACACCCGAGGGCATCGCCGTCAAGGCGCTGTACACCGGGCAGGACCTCGACGGGCTGGACTTCCTGGACACCTACCCGGGCGTCGCGCCGTACCTGCGCGGCCCGTACCCGACGATGTACGTGAACCAGCCCTGGACGATCCGGCAGTACGCCGGCTTCTCCACCGCCGAGGAGTCCAACGCCTTCTACCGGCGCAACCTCGCGGCCGGCCAGAAGGGCCTGTCCGTCGCCTTCGACCTGCCCACCCACCGCGGCTACGACAGCGATCACCCGCGGGTGACGGGCGATGTCGGCATGGCGGGGGTGGCGATCGACTCGATCCTCGACATGCGGCAGCTCTTCGACGGCATCCCGCTGGACCGGATGACGGTGTCGATGACGATGAACGGCGCGGTGCTGCCGGTGCTGGCGCTGTACATCGTGGCGGCGGAGGAGCAGGGGGTGCCGCCGGAAAAGCTCGCGGGGACCATCCAGAACGACATCCTCAAGGAGTTCATGGTCCGCAACACCTACATCTACCCGCCGAAGCCGTCGATGCGGATCATCTCCGACATCTTCGCGTTCACCTCCCGGAACATGCCGCGCTACAACTCGATCTCCATCTCCGGCTACCACATCCAGGAGGCGGGCGCGACGGCCGACCTGGAGCTGGCGTACACCCTCGCCGACGGCGTGGAGTACCTCCGGGCGGGCCGGGACGCGGGTCTGGACGTGGACACCTTCGCACCGCGGCTGTCGTTCTTCTGGGCGATCGGCATGAACTTCTTCATGGAGATCGCCAAGCTGCGTGCGGCACGTCTTCTGTGGGCGAAGCTCGTCAAACGCTTCGACCCGAAGAATCCCAAGTCGCTGTCGCTGCGCACACACTCGCAGACCTCAGGCTGGTCGCTGACGGCGCAGGACGTCTACAACAACGTCACGCGCACCTGCGTGGAGGCGATGGCCGCCACCCAGGGCCACACGCAGTCGCTGCACACCAACGCCCTGGACGAGGCGCTCGCGCTGCCGACAGACTTCTCGGCCCGTATCGCCCGCAACACCCAGCTGCTGCTGCAGCAGGAGTCAGGCACGACCCGGGTGATCGACCCGTGGGGCGGCAGCGCGTACGTGGAGCGGCTGACGTACGACCTGGCGCGGCGGGCGTGGCGGCACATCGAGGAGGTCGAGGAGGCCGGCGGCATGGCGCAGGCGATCGACGCGGGCATTCCGAAGCTGCGGGTGGAGGAGGCGGCGGCGCGCACCCAGGCCCGTATCGACTCCGGGCGGCAGCCGGTGATCGGCGTGAACAAGTACAGGGGCGACTCGGACGAGCAGATCGAGGTGCTGAAGGTCGACAACTCCGCGGTGCGGGCGCGGCAGATCGCGAAGCTGGCGCGGCTGCGGGCGGAGCGGGACGAGGCCGCGTGCCAGGGCGCGCTCGACGACCTCGCGCGGGCGGCCGGCGGCGAGGGCAACCTGCTGGAGCTGGCGGTACGGGCCGCGCGGGCACGGGCGACGGTGGGCGAGATCTCGTACGCCCTGGAGAAGAGCTACGGGCGCCACGCCGGGCAGATCCGTACGATCTCCGGTGTGTACCGGAACGAGGCGGGTGAGTCGCCGTCGGTGTCGCGGACCAGGTCGCTGGTGGGCGAGTTCGCGGAGGCCGAGGGCCGGCGGCCGCGCATCCTGGTCGCCAAGATGGGCCAGGACGGGCACGACCGCGGGCAGAAGGTGATCGCCACGGCCTTCGCCGACCTCGGCTTCGACGTGGACGTCGGCCCGCTGTTCCAGACCCCGGCGGAGGTGGCGCGGCAGGCCGTCGAGGCGGACGTGCACATCGTGGGGGTGTCGTCGCTGGCCGCCGGGCACCTGACGCTCGTACCGGCGCTGCGTGAGGCGCTGGCGGAGGAGGGGCGCGAGGACATCATGGTCGTGGTGGGCGGGGTGATCCCGCCGCAGGACGTGCCGACGCTGCTGGACATGGGTGCGACGGCGGTGTTCCCCCCGGGCACGGTGATCCCGGACGCGGCGTACGACCTGGTGGCGAAGCTGGCCGCCGGGCTCGGTCACGACGCCGCGTGAGCGGGTGAATCCCAGAGAAATGGCCATCGACCTCGACACGTACGTCAAGGGCGTCCTCGACGGCAAGCGCGCGCTCGTCGCCCGCGCGATCACCCTCGTGGAGTCGACCCGGCCGCAGCACCGCGCGCTGGCCCAGGAGTTGCTGACCGAGCTGCTGCCGCACAGCGGGAACGCCCGGCGCATCGGGGTCAGCGGGGTGCCGGGGGTGGGGAAGTCGACGTTCGTCGACGCCTTCGGCACCATGCTGACGGGGCTGGGATACCGGGTGGCCGTGCTGGCGGTCGACCCGTCGTCGAGCCGCACCGGCGGGTCGATCCTGGGCGACAAGACGCGCATGGAGCGGCTGGCGGTGGATCCGGCCGCCTTCGTACGCCCCTCCCCCACCGCGGGCACGCTCGGCGGGGTCGCGAAGGCGACGCGCGAGTCGATGGTGGTGATGGAGGCGGCCGGCTACGACGTGGTGCTGGTGGAGACCGTCGGCGTCGGCCAGTCGGAGACGGCGGTCGCGAACATGGTGGACTCCTTCCTGCTGCTGACGCTGGCCCGTACCGGGGACCAGCTGCAGGGCATCAAGAAGGGTGTGCTGGAGCTGGCGGACGTGATCGCCGTGAACAAGGCGGACGGGCCGCACGAGCGCGACGCGCGGGCGGCGGCGCGGGAACTGGCGGGCGCGCTGCGGCTGATGCACGGGAAGGGCGCGTTCTGGACGCCGCCGGTGCTGCACTGCAGCGCGCGGGAGTCGACGGGGCTCGGCACCGTCTGGGAGCGGCTGGAGCGCCACCGGGAGCTGCTGGAGACGACCGGGCGGCTCGCCGGCCGGCGGCGCGATCAGCAGGTGGACTGGACGTGGACGATGGTGCGCGACGAGCTGCTGGGCCGGCTGCGCGCCGACCCGGCGGTGGGCGCGCTGGCGCCGGAGCTGGAACGGCAGGTCAGGGACGGCGAGTTGACGGCGACGCGGGCGGCGGAGCGGATCCTGGACGCGTTCCGCGGCTAGAGCGGGCCCGCGGTGGGTGCGGTGCGGGCCGGTGCGGCGCGGGGCGGGCGTCGGCTCACCCGCTGCTCGGTGCGCGAGCCGGTCTCGGCGGTGGCGTCCGCCGGGGTCCCGCATTCTGCGGTGAGGAGACTCGGCGGTTCGTCGGCCAGGTGAGCGCGACTGATCACCAGGCGGTGAGCAGGGGTCACTCCGGCTCGCCCGGCGCCTTCCGCGCGCGCCGCGTCATCTCCCCGCCCCACGCCAGCAGGTTGACCGCCGCGAACCCGGCGCCGGTCATGACCACGGCGTCCCAGCCTCCGGCCGCGTACGCCGCCGCCGACGCGCTCGAACCGGCGATCGCGCCGCTGAAGTAGGCCACCATGTACGCCGTGGTGATACGGCTGCGCGCCTCCGGCCGCTGCCGGAAGTTGACCGCGAGGTTGACGACCTGCATGCCCTGCACGCCGAGGTCGAGCACGACGACGCCGAGCAGCAGCGCCCACAGCCGGGTACCGCCGTCCAGCCCCATCAGGCCCCAGCTCGCCAGGATCACCGTGAACAGGATCCCGGTGACCGCGTTGTCCCGGCCCCGGTCGACCTGCGGGCCGGTGATCCGCGCCGCGTAGGCGCCGACGACGCCGGCGAGGCCGAACAGGCCGATGACGCCGGCGCCGTAGGAGTACGGCGGGTGGTCGAGCAGGAACGCGATCGAGGTCCACAGGGCGTTGAAGCCGGCGAAGGACATGAAGCCGTACAGGCAGCGCAGGCGCAGCACCGGCTCTTCGCGGATGATCGTGAAGAGGGAGCGCAGCAGCCTCGCGTACGGCATCCGCGCGGCCGGCGGCGCGTCGGGCAGCGCCCGCCGGAGCACCAGTGCGAGCGCGACCATCAGCGCGGCGGCCACCGCGAACACGGTGCGCCAGCCGCCCAGTTCGGCGAGGAGACCACCGCCGGTACGGGCCAGCAGCACGCCCATGAGTACGCCGCTCATCACCGAGCCGGTGACCCGGCCCCGCTCGTGCGGGGCGGCGAGCCCCGCGGCGAACGGCACGAGGATCGGCGCGACGACGGCGGTCAGCGACATCACCGCGGAGGCGGCGATCAGCATCGAGACGGAGAACGCCGCCGCGGACAGCGCCTGCATCGCGGCGACGACCAGAAGCAGGTTCACCACCAGGTGTTTCTTGTTGACGATGTCGCCCAGCGGCAGCAGCAGCGCGAGCCCGGCGGCGTATCCGACGGTGCTCGCGATCACGATCATCGACGCGGTGTCGCTGCTGACGTCGAAGGTGTCCGCGATCGCGGTCAGCAGCGGCTGGCAGTAGTAGATGTTGGCGACGGCGAAGCCCGCGGCGACGGCGAAGAGCGTGACCATCCCCCGGGACAGCCCGGCGGCGCCGGGGTCGGGCGCGGGCTCCGGTGACGCGCCGCGCGGCGGCGCCACGCCGTCGGATGACTGTGCCGAACTCACGCTTGCTGCCTCCCGTTGACGAAGCCGGCGGTGACGTGCTGCCGGTACGCGCACTACGCTAGAAAGCGCCGTACGAACCGAGGGGTACCTACGAGCCGGGGGAGTTCGCCGTGCGTTTCGACCGGCCGGGAGATGTGTTCCTCGCCGATTGCCCGGCCCGGCTGACGCTTGAGGTGATCTCGGACAAGTGGAGCCTGGTGACGCTGTACGCGCTCGGTTCCCGGCCGTGGCGCCACGGTGAACTGCGCGAACTGATCGGCGGCATCAGCTCCAAGGTGCTGACGCAGACGCTGCGGCGGCTGGAGCGGTACGGGATGGTCCGCCGTCAGGAGTACGCCGAGGTGCCCCGCCGGGTCGAGTACGAGCTGACGGCGCTCGGGCGCACACTGCTGCCGGCGATCGCGGCACTGACCACCTGGGCGGAGGAGCACGGCGCGGCGGTGATCGAAGCGCTCGACGGCGACGCCGACGCCGGTGCCTCCGCCTCCGCGTAGCCCCGGACCCCCGGCAACGTGCCCGCCCGCCACGGTCGTTGACACCTCCGGTGCGGCTCCTTACCGTGAGCGGCGATTGCAACGATGTAAAAGCGCGCAGCTCACCCCCACCGCGGCCGGCCCCGCCGCCGGCCCGTGAGTCCGCTCCCGGAAGGAGCCTCCGTGTCCCCGCGCCCCGTTCGCCTCACCACGGCCGCCGCTGCCGCCCTCGCGGCCGTCGCCGCCTTCGTGATCCCCGGTTCGTCCGCCTCCGCCGGACCCGGGCCCGCCGCCGCCCCCGGGGCGCCGGTGCTCGACGTGAACTTCCCGGACCCCGACGTCGTCAAGGCCGGGGACACGTACCACGCCTACGCCACCAACGGCGCCGGCAAGAACATCCAGCACGCCACCTCCACCGACCTCACGTCCTGGTCGCAGGACCCCGCCGACGTGCTGCCCCGGCTGGGCGACTGGGCGGCGCCGAACAGCGCGCTGGTCTGGGCGCCCGAGGTCTTCGACAACGGCGCCGGCTTCACCATGCACTACACCGCGCGCGACCTCGCCAGCGACAAGCAGTGCATCGGCGTCGCCCTGGCCGCCACGCCCGCCGGCCCCTTCGAGCCCGCCGGCGACGGCCCGCTGGTCTGCCCCGCCGACCAGGGCGGCGCCATCGACGCCTCCAGCTACACCGAGGGCGGGCAGCGCTACATGCTCTGGAAGAACGACGGCAACTGCTGCAGCCAGGACACCTGGCTGCACATCCAGCCCGTCAACGCCGACGGCACCGCCACCACGGGTGCGGCGACGCCGCTCATCCGCCAGGACCGCGCCTGGGAAGGGAACGTCATCGAGGCGCCGACGCTCGTCAAGCGCGGCGCCAAGTACGTCCTGCTCTACTCCGCGGACTTCTACGACGGCGACCGCTACAAGACGAGCTACGCCGTCGCCGACAGCATCACCGGGCCGTACACCAAGGCGGCCAACCCGCTGATGACCACCGACACCTTCGGCGGCGCCGTCATCGGCCCCGGCGGCCAGGACGTCGTCACCGGCCCCGACGGCCGCGACCGGATCCTCTTCCACGGCTGGAGCGCGGACCACTCGCGGCGCTCGATGTACGCGGCCGACATAGGCTGGGCGAACGGCTACCCGGTGGTGGACGGCAGCAAGGTGCTGTACCAGGCGGAGAACGCCACCGTGCACAACGCGACCGTCCGCGACGCCGCCGGCGCGCTCGACGGCCGCGCCGTCGGGCAGATCGACTTCCCGGACAGCTACGTGGAGTTCTCGGTCTTCACCCCCACCGCCGGCGCCCACACCCTGTCCGTCCGCTACGGCAACGGCTCCCTCGACGGCTCCGCGCAGGTGCCCGCGACGCACACGCTGACGGTCAACGGCGCCGCCGCCGGCGAGGTGCACTACCCCTTCACCGGCTGGGACAACTGGACCTCGGTCGACACCCAGGTCCAGCTCGCCGAGGGCTTCAACACGGTCCGCCTCGGCAAGGGCGCGTTCTTCGCCGAGCTGGACAGCATCGAGATCGCCTGAGTCACGCCGCCGGTGACCCAGGGCCGACACTGGTCCGATGGACGATCAGGTGCGCGCGGTCATGACGCTGGTCGACGACGTGCTGGGCGTGGAGGTCGTCGGCGCCTACCTGCACGGCTCCGCCGTCCTCGGCGGGCTCCACCCGGCGAGCGACGTCGACGTGCTCGTCGTCTCCCGGCGCTCCCTGACCGCGGGCGAGCGTCGGGCGCTCCTCGCCGGGCTGCTGCGGGTGTCCGGCCGCACCGGCGGGCTGCGCCCGGTGGAGCTGACGGTGGTCGTCGAGTCCGAGGTCCGGCCCTGGCGCTACCCGCCGACCGGCGACTTCCTCTACGGGGAGTGGCTGCGCGAGGAGTTCGCGGCGGGCGGGCCGCCGCGGCCGGAGCCGATGGCGGACCTGGCGATCGTGCTGACGATGGTACGGGCCGGCGACCACGCGCTGGCCGGCCCGCCGCCCGCGCGGGTGCTGGATCCGGTGCCGTACGAGGACGTGGCCCGCGCCGCCGCGGCAGGCGTTCCGGCCCTGCTCGCGGAGCTGGCCGACGACACCCGCAACGTCCTGCTCACCCTGGCGCGGATCTGGTGCACGCTCGCCACCGGGGAGATCCGCCCCAAGGACGCTGCCGCAGCGTGGGCGATCGGCCGGCTGCCGCCGGAGCACCGGCCGGTGCTGGAGCACGCGCGCAGGCTGTACCTCGGCAGCCGGTATGCGGAGGAGATCTGGAGCGCGGAGCTGAGGGCGCGGGTGCGTCCGTACGCGGACGCGGTGGCCGCCGAGATCGCGAGGCTCTCGCGGCCCTGACGCGGCCGGCGCCCGCGGGCCCTAGCCGCGGCGGTGGCTGCCCGGGGAGGTGCCGTAGGCGCGGCGGTAGACGTCGATGAAGGCGCTGGCCGAGGACCAGCCGCAGCGGTGCGCGACCGTCGTCACCGGCACGTCGTCGGCGAGCAGCCGCAGCGCGTGGTAGAGCCGCAGCTGCGTGCGCCACTGCGGGAACGTCATGCCGGTCTCGCGGCGGAAGAGCCGGCTGAGCGTCCGCTCCCCCGCGCCCGCCGCCCGGCCGAGGGCGGCCAGCGTGCGCTGGTCGGCGGGGTCGGCGTGCAGCAGGGCGCAGACGGCGGCGAGCCGCGGGTCGGCGGGGGCGGGCAGCGGCACGGGCCGCTGCGCGGAGTCGGCGGCGGCGGCGCGCAGTTGGTCCAGCAGGACGGTGCGCAGCCGCAGCCGCTCGGGGGTGTCGTCGTGCGGTCCGCGGGTGTAGACGAGGATCAGCTCGCGCAGCAGCGGGCTGACAGCCAGCACGCCGGGCGCGTCGAGCCCGAGTGGGTTTCCCGGCAGGTCTGTGTCCGCGGGCACGCCGACCAGGTGCAGGTCGAGGTGGCCGTACGCGCGGTGGGCGTGGACGCAGCCCGCCGGCACCCACAGCGCGCGGGTGCCGGGCGCGAACCAGGTGCCGGCGTCGGTGGTGACGGCGAGCACGCCGGAGCCGGCGTAGACGATCTGGTGGTCGTCGTGCCGGTGCGCGTCGATGCGCTCGCCCGCGGCGAGCTTCCTGGCCCGCGTGGGCGCCTCGGGGGCGTGGCGGCTTTCCGGCATAGGTTGGCATTTTATCGGAAGTTCGCCAGGGGTCTGCTCGGTGACGATCGGAGCATGCCCGAGCCCCGCCCCGCCCGCTTCCGGCCGCTGACGCTGCTGTCGGTGGGGCACGCCTGCGTCGACGTCTACCAGGGGGCGGTGGCGGCGCTGGTGCCGTTCTTCGTCGCCGAACGGGCGTACTCGTACGCCGCGGCATCCGGCGTCGTACTGGCGGCCTCGCTGCTGTCGTCGGTGGTGCAACCGCTGTTCGGGGTGCTGACCGACCGGCGCCCGCTGCCGTGGCTGCTGCCGGTCAGCACGCTGGCGGCCGGCGCGGGCGTGGCGCTGGCCGGGGTCTTCGGCTCGTACGCGGCGACGCTCGCGGTGGTCGCGCTGGCGGGTGTCGGGGTCGCCGCCTACCACCCGGAGGCCGCCCGAGTGGCGCGGCGGGCGAGCGCCGGCAGCCACACCGCGATGGGCTGGTTCTCCCTCGGCGGCAACCTCGGCTTCGCCGCCGCTCCCCCGCTGGTGTCCGCCGTCGTCGCGGCCGGCGGGTTGCGGGCCTCGCCGCTGCTGGTGCTGCCGGCGCTGGCGGGGGCGGCGCTGTGCGCGGCGGCGCTGCGTTCGCTGCGGCCGTACGCGCCGGAAGCGCCCTCCGCGCACGGAACGGGCGCGGGGGGCACGGCCGGCGGCCGGGACGACTGGGCGTCGTTCGCGCGGCTGACCGGGGCGGTGGTGTGCCGGTCGGTGGTGTTCGTGGGGCTGAGCGCGTTCGTCTCGCTGTACGTGCCCGGGCGCACCGCGGGCGGTACGGCGGCGGGCACGGCGGCGCTGTTCGTGCTCTATCTGGGCGGCGCGGTGGGGACGGTGGCGGGCGGGCGGCTGGCGTCCCGCTTCGGCCGGCTGCCGGTGGTGCGGTGGTCGTACGCGCTGAGCGGCCCTGCGGTCGCCGGGGTGGTGTTCGTGCCGGGTCCGGCGCTCTACGTCTTCGTGGCCCTCACGTCCGCGGGGCTGTACGTCCCGTTCTCGCTGCACATCACGCTCGGCCAGGACTACCTGCCCCGGCACGTCGGCACGGCCGGCGGGGTCACCCTGGGCCTCGCGGTCAGCGCGGGCGGGCTGGCGGGGCCGCTCATCGGCGTCCTCGCGGACGCGACGTCGCTGACCGTGGCGCTCACGCCGCTGATCGCGCTGCCGGCGGCGGGGCTCGTGCTGCTCGGCCCGCTGCGCGAGCCCGGGACGTCCCCCTACCGCTGAACCACCCCTCCCGGCAGGCCGGTCCGGGCGACTGTCACGGGCCGGGCCGCTCCCCCGGCCCGTGACAGTTAGGTTAGCCTAACCTTCATGCTGATATGCGACAGCCGTTTCCGGCCACGCCAAGCCGTCGCCCACCCCTCCCGCCGCGGTCTGCTCGCCGCCGGCGGCGCGCTCGGCCTCGGCGCCGCACTCGCCGCCTGCGGGGACTCCGGCTCCGATGAGGCAGACTCCCCTGGCGCAGGCGGAGCTTGGCGCTTCAAGGACGACCGGGGTGAGGTCGCCCAGGCCGACCGCACCCCCGAGCGCATCGTCGGCTACGTCGCCTCCGCCGCCGCCCTGCACGACTTCGGCATCGAGTGCACCGGCGTGTTCGGCCCGACGACGCTGCCGGGCGGCGAGCCCGACCTGCAGGCCGGCGACCTGAACGTGGACGAACTGACCGTCATCGGCAACACCTACGGCCAGTTCAACGTCGAGAAGTACGCCTCGCTGCGGCCCGAGTTGCTGGTCACCAACATGCAGGAGCCGCCGGTGCTGTGGTACCTGCCGGAGGAGAGCACCGAGGAGATCGTCTCCCTCGCCCCCGCCGTCGGCATCCGCACCTCCGGCACCTCCCTCGACGCGGCGATCGGGCGGTTCGCCGAGCTGGCCGAGTCCCTCGGCGCCGACCTGAAGGCCGAGAAGGTCGTCCGCGCCAAGTCCCGCTTCGAGCAGGCGTCGCAGACGCTGACCAAGACCGCCGAGGACCGCCGGGGCCTCAAGGTCCTCGCCGTCTCCGCCAGCGCGGAGCTGCTCTACGCCGCCGTCGCCGAGGACTTCGGGGACCTGCGCTACTACCAGCGGCTCGGCGTCGAGTTCGTCACGCCCGAGAACGCCGGCGAGGACGGCTTCTGGGAGGAGTCGAGCTGGGAGACGGTCGACCGGTACGAGGCCGACGTCATCATGGTCGACCGGCGCACCGGCAACCTCCAGCCGGACCAGCTGCAGGAGACCAAGCCCACCTGGCGCCGGCTGCCCGCGGTCGCCGCCGGCCAGGTGATCCCCTGGCAGAGCGAGGCGCACCACAGCTACGCCGGCCACGCGCCGCTGCTGGAGGCGCTGGCCGACGCGCTGCGGGACGCGCGGCAGGTGGTCCGGTGAGCACCGCGACCGTCTCCCCGTTCCGCTTCTTCGACCTCGTCGTGGCCGGGGTCGAGCGCCTGTCCCCCACCATGATCCGGGTCACGTTCGCCGGCCCCGGGCTGGCCTCGATGGAGTCCGCGGGGCGCGACCAGCGCATCAAGCTGTTCTTCCCGCACCCGGGCCAGGACGCGCCGGTCATGCCGGACGACGACGGCAGCGACTGGTACCCGGCCTGGCAGGCGCTCGACCCCGCGGTGCGCGGCATCATGCGCACGTACACGACGCGCAGCCTCACCCGCGACCCGGACCGGCTCGTGGTCGACTTCGCCGTGCACGGCGACACCGGCCCGGGGTCCCGCTGGGCACTGCACGCCGCCGTCGGCGACCGGCTCAGCGTGCTGGCGCCGATCGTCGCGGAGAACGTGGCGTACGACTTCCGCCCGCCGGCCGGCACCGACTGGATGCTGGTCACCGCCGACGAGACCGCGCTGCCCGCCGTCGCCGGGATCTTCGCCGCCCTGCCCGCCGGCGTGCCGGTGCGCGCCTGGATCGAGGTGGCCGACGCCGCCGACCGGCTGGAGCCGCCGACCGCGGCGGACGCGGACGTCACCTGGCTGGTACGCGGCACGGACGCGCCGACCCCGGACGCGGTGCGCGGCGCGCAGCTGCCTGGCGGCACGCCGTACGCCTGGGTCGCCGGGGAGTCGGCGACGGTCAGGGCCGTACGCCGGCACCTGGTGCGCGACCGGGGTTTCGACCGCGGGGCGGTGACGTTCACCGGCTACTGGCGCCGCGGCACCACGGAGGACCAGCTGCTGGCGGCGGCGGAGTCCGCCTGACGGCGGGGGCCGCCGCCGGGGCGTAATCCGGTGGCGGCCGGCAGGGCGCTCGGGCAGGGTGCGTCCATGACCTCGGTAGTGCAGAACGTCGCGATCGACTGTGCCGACGCCTACGAACTGGCGCTTTTCTGGAGCAAGGTGACCGGGAGCCCGGTCGATCCGGACGACGGACCGGGCTCCCCGGAGACGCAGGTGCTCCTGCCCGAGGGCGCGGTGCTGCACTTCAACACGGTGCCGGAGCCCAAGACGGCCAAGAACAGGATCCATCTGTGCCTGCGGCCCGAGACCCGGCGCGAGGAGGAGGTGGAGCGGCTACTCGGCCTCGGCGCCGCCTTCGTCGCCGACCACCGCAACCCGGACGGCACGGGGTGGGCGATCCTCGCGGACCCGGAGGGCAACGAGTTCTGCGTGCTGCGCAGCGCGGCCGAGCGGGCGGCGGCCCAGCCCTGAGCCGCCGCCGTACGGCTCAGCCGTCGTCGTCCTCCGCGCCGATCGGGCGCAGATGGCGCAGCAGCGCCGTGGCCAGCACCGCGAGGCCCGCGCAGAGCCCGGCGGCGACCAGGGCGACGGCGCTCATGCCGGAGGCGAACGCCGCGTGGGCGGCGTCGAGGACGTCGCCGCCGAGGCGCTCCGGCAGCGCGGCCGCCGCCGCGTCGGCGTCGGCGAGGGACTCCCCCGCCCGCTCCGGCGCCCCCGCGGGGAGGTCGACGCCGGCGGAGTAGACGGCGGCGCCGAGGCTCCCGAGGGTGGCGATGCCCAGCGAGATGCCCATCTCACCGCTGCTCTCCGCGGTGGCCGAGGCGGAGCCGGACTTGTCCGCGGGCGCCGCCCCGACGATGAGGTTCAGCCCCAGCGCGGCGACCGGCGCACCGCCGAGGAAGCCGAGCGTGAACCCGATCACCAGCGGTACGAGGTCGTCGCTGACGGCGACGTACAGGAACCCGGCCGCCGACATCACCAGGCCCGCGCCGACGACGACCGCGGGCCGCACGGACCGGGCCAGCACCGGCGCCAGCAGGGAGCCGCCCCCCAGCGCGAGTGCCGGCGGCGCCATCCACAGCCCGGCCTTCAGCGGCGAGAAGCCCCCGACGAGCTGGAGGTGCTGGCTGAAGAAGAGGTACGTACCGCCCTGCACGACCATCGTGAACAGCAGGATCACCAGCGCCGCGGAGAACGAGCGGTTCCGGAACAGCCGCAGGTCGAGCAGCGGTTCGGCCAGCCGGAGCTGGCGGCGGACGAAGACGTAGCCGAAGGCGAGCCCGGCGGCGACGGCGCCGAACGCCCGCACGTCCGGCTCGTCGGCCAGTTCCTTCAGCCCGTAGACGAGCGGGATGATCGCCAGCAGGGACAGCGCCACGCTCGCCGGATCCAGCCGCCCGCCGCCCTCGCCGCCGGACTCCGGCAGCAGCGGCCGGGCCGTGACCACCAGCAGCAGCGCCACCGGCACACCGAGCAGGAACACCGAGCCCCACCAGAAGTTCTCCAGCATCACCCCGCCGACGACCGGCCCCAGCGCCGCGCCGCCCATGAAGCACGCGGTGAACACGCCGATGGCCAGGGCGCGCTGGCGCGCGTCGGTGAACATGGTGCCGACCAGGGCCAGCGCGGAGGGCGCCACCGCGGCGGCCGAGACGCCGAGCAGCATCCGGGCGGCGATCAGCATCTCCGCGCTCCCGGCGTACGCGGAGAGCACCGACGCCGCGCCGAAGGCCACCGCGCCGAACGTGAGCAGCCGGCGGCGGCCGATCCGGTCGCCGAGCGTGCCCATGGTGATGAGGAAGCCGGCCATCATGAACCCGTAGACGTCCATGATCCACAGCACGTGGGTGGAGGACGGCTCCAGGTCCGCGGTCAGATGCGGCAGCGCGAGGAACAGCACACTGTTGTCGACCGAGGCGAGCAGCATGGGCAGGGCGAGAACACCCAGGCCGAGCCACTCGCGGGGGCCGGCCTTGGCGGCGGTGGTTGTCGTCATGGGTTCACGGTCGCCGCCGGGTGTTCGGGTTTGCTTATGGTGGTGTCATGCGCTTCGGAGTGCTCGGGCCGCTGCAGGTCCGGACGGACGACGGACGGCCGGTCAGGGTCCCGGAGTTGAAGGTGCGCGTGCTGCTGGCCGCGCTGCTCGCCCGGGAGGGGCGGCCGGTGCCGCATGGGCGGCTCGTCGACGACCTGTGGGACGCACACCCGCCGGGCAAGCCGACGGCCGCGCTGCGGGCGAAGGTGTCCCAACTGCGCCGGGCGCTCGGGGACGCCGAGCCGGGCGGCCGGGAGCTGGTCGTCTCCGGCGCCTCGGGGTACGTGCTTCCGGCCGCCACCGACGCCGGCGACTTCGCGGACCTGGTCCGGCAGGCCCGTACGGCGGCAGGGCCGGCCCGCGCCGCCGACCTGCTCACCGAGGCGCTGGCGCGGTGGCGCGGCCCGGCCTTCAGCCCGTACGAGGACGCGCCCTTCGCCCGCGCCACCGCCGCGCGGCTGGAGGAGCAGCGGCTGACCGCGCTGGAGGAGCTGGCGCGGGCGCGGCTGGACCTGGGCGAACACGCCCCGCTGGTCGCCGAGTTGACGGACCTGGTGGGCGCCCACCCGCTGCGCGAGCGGCTGACGGGGCTGCTCATGCGCGCCCTGTACGGCTCCGGCCGGCAGAGCGAGGCGCTGGCCGCCTACCGCGCGCTGCGGGTGCGGCTGCGGGAGGAGGCCGGGCTCGACCCGGGCCCGGAGCTGGCCGGGCTGCAGCAGCGGATCCTGGCGGGCGACCAGGCCCTGGCCGCCGCGCCGCCGGCGGCCCCCCGGCTGCGCCCGCCGCGGCCGCAGGCACCGCTGACGCCGCTGGTCGGCCGGGAGGCGGACCTCGCTCAGCTGCGGCCCCTGCTCGGCGGAGAGCGGCTGGTGACGCTCACCGGCCCGGGCGGCGTGGGCAAGACGCGCCTCGCGCTGGCCGCGCTGCACGACCGCCCCGAGCCCGGCTACGTGGCCGAGCTGGCGGGCGCCGGCGGCGGGAGCGTGGCCGACGTGGTGGCGACGGCGTTCGGTGTGCCGGACGAGGACCGGATCGCCGAGGCACTGGGCGACCGGCCGGCGGTGCTGCTGCTCGACAACGTCGAGCACGTCGTCGACCAGGCCGCCAAGCTCGCCGACCGGCTGCTGCGGGCGGCGCCCGGGCTGCGCGTGCTGGCCACCGGCCGGGAGCCGCTGGGCGTCGCGGGCGAGGTCGTACGCGCGGTGACGCCGCTGTCCGAGGAGCACGCGGTGCGGCTCTTCGCCGACCGCGCCGCCGCCGCGGCGCCGGGCTTCGCGGTCGGCGCCGGGAACGCCGCGGAGGTCGCCGAGGTCTGCCGCCGGCTCGACGGCATCCCGCTGGCGCTGGAGCTGGCCGCGGCCCGCGTCCGCGGGCTGGGCGTACGGGGCCTGGCCGCCGGGCTCGACGACCGCTTCCGGCTCCTCGACGGCGGCCGGCGCGGCGTGCCCGAGCGGCAGCGCACGCTGCGGGCGGCGATCGACTGGAGCTGGCGGCTGCTGGACGACCATGAGCGCGCGGCGCTGCGGCGGCTGGCCGTGCACGGGGCGGGCTGCACGCTGAGCGGGGCGATCTACGTCTGCGCGGACACCGGCGCCGGGCCGGGCGGTGCGGCGGCCTGTGCGGTGCCCATCGAGGCCGGCGGCGAGCAGGCGCCGGCCGCGGGCCTGACGGCCGCGGAGGTGCCGGGGCTGCTGGCCCGGCTGGTCGACCGGTCGCTGGTCTCCCGCGACGGCGAGCGGTACCGGCTGCTGGAGACGGTCGCCGCGTACGCCTGGGAGCGGCTGGAGGAAGCGGGCGAGACGGCGGAGGTGCTGGACCGCCGCGACGACTACTACGCGCGCCTCGCGGAGTGCGCCGAGGCGGAGCGGGCGGGCCACGCGCGCCAGCGCTGGATCGACCGGCTGGACGCGGAGATCGCCAACCTGCGCGAGGCCCTCGACGGCGCCACCCGCCGCCGCGAGACGGCGCTGGCGGCCCGCATCAGCGGGTCCCTGGCGTGGTACGAGACGGCCCGCGGCCGGCCGACCCCGCGCTGACGCCTGCGGCGCGCCCGGCGGGGTGGCCGCGCCGCTCGGCCGACGGCCGCGAACGCCCGGAGACGGGGAGCCGTCTGCGGGTCCACCCTCGACCGAGCCGCCCGCGCGCCGGGATGCGCGGACAGGGAGCGGGGTCCGGCCCGCGGCCCGTTCGCGCCCGACGGCGGCCGCATGCCGCACCCGGTCCCGGTCCCGGTCCCGGTCTCGGTCTCGACGCGTACGCGATGGTCGGCGCTCGCCCTATCCCCCGCGCGAGCGCCATCGCCCCGCCGGGTCGGGCGCAGCGGGGACGGGCCGCCGGCGGTGTTCAGGAAGTCCCCGGGCCGACGGCGAGGGCTCGGCCGGCGGGGTCCAGCAGGCCGTCGATCAGCCGGCGGGAGTGGTCCAGGCGGTCGATGGCGGTGGTGATCCTGGCGTGCTCGCGGCGCAGCCGGGCCATCGCGCCGGGGCAGCCGGTCGTCACCAGGCGGTGTGCGGGGCCGTCGCCGTCGTCGACGCAGTCCAGGATCCCCGCGATGACCGCGGTGCGCAGGCCGGCGTCGAGCAGCACGCGGATGTGCCGCACAGCGGCGATGTCGCCGTCGGCGTACTCGCGGTAGCCGTTGGGCAGCCGGACGGGGTGCAGCAGTCCCTGCTCCTCGTAGTAGCGCAGCAGCCGCCGGCTCACGCCGGTCCGGTGGGCCAACTCGCCGATCCGCATGCCGTCCCCGCCCTCTCGCTTGACCTTCACACCGGTGTCACGCCTTAACGTCGCGGGCACCGCCGATCATCCGCGGGGAGAGCGAGGACAGCTCATGGCAGGAGCAGTGGTCATCGGGGCGGGGCCCGGGATCGGCGCGGCGGTCGCCCGCCGGTTCGCCCGGGAGGGCTTGCCGGTTGCGCTGGTGGCGCGTTCGCGGCGGACCCTCGGGCCGGTCGCCGAGGCGGTCGCCGCGGCGGGCACGGCGGCTCCGCCGGGGGGCGGGGTGCTGCCGCTGGCGGCCGACGTCACCGACGAGGCGGCGCTGCGTACCGCGCTCGACGCCGCGACGGGCAGGTTCGGCGTGCCCGACGCCGTCGTCTACAACGCGGCCCTCGTCCGGGCCGACGCCCTCGGCGAGCTGGCGCAGCCCGCCCTGCTGGACGCCTGGGCCGTGAACGTCGGCGGTGCGCTGACCGCGGCGACGCACCTGGCTCCGGCGATGGCCCGGCGCGGCGGCGGCTCGTTCCTGATCACAGGCGGCATGCCCGAACCGAAGGCGCCGTACGTCAGTCTCTCGCTGGGCAAGGCGGGGGTGCGCACGCTGGCGCGGCTCCTCGACCTCGAGTACGGGTCGGCGGGCGTCCACGTCGCGACGGTGACGGTCGACGGCGTGGTGGCGCCCGGCACGGACTTCGACCCGGACACGATCGCGGAGCACTACTGGCGGCTGCACACCCAGCCCCGGTCGCGCTGGGAGCACGACGTACCGCACACGGGCGCGGACGCGGCGGCACCGCGCGCGTGACCGGCGCGGCGCGCACTACGTGCCGGGCTCCCGGCTCACCGCGACGGCCGCCTTGAGGTCCGCCCAGAACTCCGGCCGCGGCGCGATGCGGTGGCCGAGGCGGTAGACCGTCGTACGGGACCGGCCGCGGACCCGCAGGTGCACGTCGGACGGGCCGGGGTGGGCCGTGAGTACCGCCTTGAGGCGGCCCACGGACTCGGGCGTCACCTGGGCCTCGGTCATGTCGAGGCGCACCGGGGCGCGTTCACCCGCGGTGGACAGGTCGGGGACGGCGAGTTCCATGGCGACCAGCCTGGGCACGTCCTCGCGCTTGTCGAGCCGTCCCTTGACGAAGACGATGGCGTCCTCGACGAGTTGGGTGGAGACCAGCTGGTAGGTGGCGGGGAAGAACATGCAGTCGATGGAGCCGCCGAGGTCCTCCACGGTGGCGATGGCCCAGGCGTTGCCCTGCTTGGTCATCTTGCGCTGGAGGCCGGAGATGATGCCGCCGATGGTGACGATGGCGCCGTCGGCGTGGTCGCCGCCGTTGAGCGCGGCGATGGAGGCGTCGGCCTTGTCGCCCAGGACGTGCTCGATGCCGAACAGCGGGTGGTCGGAGACGTAGAGGCCGAGCATCTCCCGCTCCTGCGCGAGGAGGTACGACTTCTCCCACTCCTCGTCCGCGAACTGCACGTCCAGCCCGAAACCCGGCTCGTCCGCCGCC
>NZ_JCANTA010000040.1:0-37954 GCF_059570575.1 Streptomyces sp. CNX435
CCCCCCGCCCCGGCCCCCCGGCGCCGCCCGAAGCCCCGCGCCCGAACCGCCCCGCCGCACCCCGCGCACCGGACTCCGACCGCTCCCCCGCGTCCACGTCCACCCCCCACGGCAAGCGCCGCGACGCCGACCGCCACCCCGGCGCCGCACACGGCCGACGCGGCGACGCCGACGGCCACCCCCGCACCGCCGCCCCCCACCCCGCGGACCCCCCGCGCTCCCCGCACTCCCGCCCCCGCGACCCCGCCCCGTACCGCAGCAGCAACGCCCCCGTACCCGGCACCGACCACACCCCGGACCCGGCGCAGAGCCTCACCTTCGTACCGGACGCCCACGCCGACGCCGCCGACCGCGTCCCGCAGCACCACTCCGGCACGGCGGACCGCGTGCTGCCCCTCGGCACGGGCATGACCCTCACCGGCCTCGGCCTGGCGTACATCGCCCTCCGCCTCCGCCGCCGCTGACGTGCGCCCCGCCCACCCCGGCTACCCTGCGCGAATGGACCCGGCCACATCCCCACCCACCCTCCTCGACGCCCCCGCTCTCGCCGCCGCACCCCGCCTCGCCGCCGGCTTTCCCGCCGCCGCCCACCGCATCCTCGCCGCCCTCGTCCGCGACGGTGCCGCGCTCGGCTGGCTCGACCCGCCGACCCCCGAGGACGTGGCCGCGCTCCTCGACGACGTGCTCGCCGCCGCCCGCGCCGGCGACGCCGCCCTGCGGGCCGCGTACCTCGACGACCGGCTCCTCGGCCTCGGCTACTGGCTCCGCTACGCCCGCCCGACCCACCGCCCCCACGCCGATCTGGAGAAGCTCGCGGTGGCCGCCGCCGCGCACGGCCGTGGGGTCGGCCGGGCGCTGACGGCCGCGCTCGTCGCCGACGCGCGGGCCGCCGGCATCGAGGTCCTCACCCTCGACGCCCGCGGCGACAACGACTCCGCCCTCCGCCTCTACCGCTCGCTCGGCTTCACCGAGTACGGCCGCCTCCCCGCGTTCGTGGCCGTCGGGGAGCGCCGATACGACAAGGTCTTCTGCATGCTGGACCTCCGCCACCCGGGCCCCCACCCGATCTCCCGCCCGGGCACCCGCCCGAGCCCTCACCCGAGCCTCCGCCCGAGCCCTCGCCCCAGCAGCCGCCCGACCTGACCGGACGCTCTCCATCCCCACCGCTCAAGATCCCGATAGCCCTGCCACCACGCCCGTGCGCGACAATGGACACATGAATACTCCGAGCAACGAGCGGCCGCCAGAGACCCCCCAGGTGGTGGTGGTCGGACCCGACGGCATGGCACGCGGGACCGTCGCGCCGGGTGACGGCGGCGCGGACGAGGAGGCCCGCGAGGTCCCGCTGACGGACAAGGTCGAGCAGCCGGCGAAGGTCATGCGCATCGGCAGCATGATCAAGCAGTTGCTGGAGGAGGTGCGGGCCGCGCCCCTGGACGAGGCGAGTCGCGCCCGGCTCAAGGAGATTCACGCCAGCTCGGTGAAGGAGCTGGAGGACGGCCTCGCCCCCGACCTGATCGACGAGCTGGACCGGCTGACGCTGCCGTTCACCGACGAGACGGTGCCGACCGAGGCGGAGCTGCGCATCGCGCAGGCGCAGTTGGTCGGCTGGCTCGAAGGGCTCTTCCACGGCATCCAGACCACGCTGTTCGCGCAGCAGATGGCGGCGCGGGCGCAGCTGGAGCAGATGCGCCGGGCGCTGCCGCCCGGCGGCCTCGGCGGCGACGAGCAGGGCGAGGTCGGCCCGGAGCACGGCCGTACCGGCGGCCCGTACCTCTGACCGGACTGTCCAACCGATCGGCCGACCGATCTGCCGGGCCGAACCGTCTGAGCTGCCTGACCGATCCGTCCGCCCGACCGATCCGTCCGCCGCCCGCCCGATCCACCCGTCCGCCCGACCGATCCGCCCGGCCCGGGCCGGTTCCGTACCGCGGTACGGAACCGGCCCGTCGCCGTCTACAGCCCGGCGGCCTGCCGGTTCACTGCGCGTACCCCGTCGCGATGACCAGCTCGATCTTGTCCTTCGACGGGTCGAAGTAGTCGTCGTACTCGTCGAAGTTCTGCTCCAGCACCGTGTCCTTGCCCCACAGCGCGTCGGGCTCCTCGTCCACCTCGTACGACCACTGCGCCGCGCGCATGCACTCGCGCACCGACTGGTAGTCCTTGAAGGTGAAGTCCGGGACGCGGATCAGCTTCTCGTTCTTGGGGTCGGTCAACGGTTCCGTGCAGCGGGACTTTTCGATGGTGCGGGAGCGGTCCGGCGGGATCAACTTCCCCTCGCCGTCGTCCCCGCCGGTGTCCCCGCCGCTGTCTGCGCCCGGGTCGGTGGTGGGGTCGTTCTGCTGCGTCTGGTTGCTCTTCTTGGCCTCGGGGTTGCCGTCGTCGCCGCCGTTGAGTGCGATGACGATGATGGCCGCGGCCAGCACCGTGACGGCGATGACGACCGTCAGGGCGATGACCGCCACGTTCCGGTTGCCCCCGCCCCCGGCACCGCCCCCGCCGCCCGGTCCGGCGTGCGGCCCGCCGCCGTGCGGCGCGGGGCTGATCGTGTACGGCGGGGGCGTGGAGTACCCGTGCTGCGGCTGCCCCGGGGCCCCCGGACCCCCCGGCCCCATCGGTGTCCCCGGCCCCGCCGCCGGCTGCGCCGGGCCGAAGTTGCCCTGCTGCACCGGCTGGTACGGGGTGGGGGCGCCGCCCGGGGGCGGCGAATGGTACGGGTTGACCGGCGGGAACACCGCCGAGCCGACGCCCGCGCCCGAGTCGCGCGCGTGCTCGCCGCCGATGACGGACGGCATCGCGCCCGGCGGCGTCATGCCGCCCGCCTGGCGCACCGCCTCGCGCATCTCCTCGGCGCCGCTGAACCGTTCGTTCGGGTTCTTCGCCAGCGCCCGCGCCACCAGCGCGTCGACCACCGGCGGCACCGTCACGTTGATGGACGACGGCGCCGGCGGCGGCTCCTGCACGTGCGCGTACGCGATGGCCAGCGGCGAGTCCGCGTCGAACGGCAGCCGGCCGGTCAGCAGCTCGAAGAGCATCACGCCCACCGAGTACAGGTCGGAGCGGGCGTCCACGCCGCGGCCCAGGGCCTGCTCGGGGGAGAGGTACTGCGGGGTGCCGACGACCATGCCCGTCTGCGTCATCGACGTGACGCCGGACTGCACGGCGCGCGCGATGCCGAAGTCCATCACCTTGACCTGCTCGCGGCGCGTCATCATGACGTTACCCGGCTTGATGTCGCGGTGGACGAGGCCCATCTCGTGGCTGGCGTCGAGCGCGGCGAGCACGTCGGCGGTGATCCGCAGCGCCTTCTCCGTCGGCATCGCGCCGAACCGCGCCACGTCCTCGTCGAGCACCGAGCGCAGCGGGCGGCCCTCGACGTACTCCATGACGATGTACGGCACGGGCCCGCCGGCCTCGCCCCCGGCGCCGGCGAAGCGGTCCTCGCCGGTGTCGAAGACGGAGACGACGTTCGGGTGCGACAGCCGGGCGACGGCCTGGGCCTCGCGGCGGAAGCGCTCGCGGAAGGAGTCCTCGCGGCCCAGCTCGGTGTGCAGCGTCTTCACCGCGACCTGGCGATCGAGCACGCTGTCGTGGGCGAGGTGGACGGAGGCCATGCCGCCCGTGCCCAGCAGGTCGAGGAGCTGGTAGCGGCCGCCCCCCACGGATCGACCGGCGTAGTCGTCCTGGCCGCCGTGCTCGGTCATGCTGGATTCTCCCCCGGGTGCCGGCTTGATGCTGAAAGTCTGCCTCAGGGAGAGGAGAGGTCAAGCGGCTTGCCCGTTCCGTGACCACCTGCCCCCTTGCGGTGTCCCTTTGCACCCCCTTTACCCACCGCCCGTCCACACCCTCACCACAAACCTCACCGCAACCTTCGGCACCCGCGTTGGCGCGCACCCCTCCCACCAGCCGGGCCTGTCCGGGATTTGCGTACGGGCCCCCCGACCCGGTTGCATGTTCCGTTCAGCGGGATCCGGTAAGTCAGGGGCAGGAGGTAGCGTGCCCCCTACCGGATGGACCACGAGACGACGAGACGACGAGACCGACCGAACCACGGCGAGGAACTGATGTCACAGACGGAGCCCCCCGAGGAGCCGTCGGCGAACGGGCCGGGCCGCGGCGGTATGGCTGACTCGCCGGAGAACTGGGGCGTGGGCGGGCTCGTCGGAGACGGCCGCTACCGCCTCACCCGCCGCCTCGGCCGCGGCGGCATGGCCGAGGTCTTCGCCGCGGAGGACGTGCGCCTCGGCCGCGAGGTGGCGGTCAAGCTGCTGCGCAGCGACCTCGCCGAGGACCCGGTCTCCAAGGCCCGCTTCACGCGCGAGGCGCAGTCGGTCGCGGGCCTGAACCACCACGCGGTCGTCGCCGTGTACGACTCGGGCGAGGACCAGGTCGCCGGCAGCACCGTGCCGTACATCGTCATGGAGCTGGTCGAGGGCCGGACGATCAAGGAGCTGCTGACCGGCGCCGAGATCCCGCCGCCCGACCAGGCGCTGCTGATCATCTCGGGGGTGCTGGAGGCGCTGGCGTACAGCCACCAGCACAGCATCGTCCACCGCGACATCAAGCCCGCGAACGTCATCATCACCACCACCGGCGCGGTGAAGGTGATGGACTTCGGCATCGCCCGCGCGCTGCACGGCGCGGCCTCCACGATGACCCAGACCGGCATGGTCATGGGCACGCCGCAGTACCTCTCCCCCGAGCAGGCGCTCGGCCGCGCCGTCGACACCCGCTCCGACCTCTACGCCGTCGGCTGTCTGCTGTACGAACTGCTGACCGGCCGGCCGCCGTTCGTCGGCGAGACCCCGCTGTCCGTCGTCTACCAGCACGCGCAGGACAACGCCGTGCCGCCGTCCCAGATCAGCGGGGCCCCGCCGCCGGAGCTGGACGGCCTGGTCATGCGCGCGCTGGCCAAGGAGCCCGAGGACCGCTTCCAGACCGCCGACGAGATGCTCGGCCTGCTGCAGTACGCGCTGCGCATGCTGCGCGACGTCGGTCCGCACACCGGCACGTGGGACACCGGCGCGGTCGCCGTCGGCGGTACGCCGCCGATGGGTACCCCGGGCGTCGGCGCCACCGCGGCCACCACCGCGCTGGCCTCCGCGAGTGGCGACACCCCGCAGCGGCCGCTGCTGCGGGGTGCCGGGCCGGACGACGGCGGCTTCGAGCCCGGCCCGCGCCGGGCTGGCCGCGGGCGCGGGAAGGTGTGGGCGGTGGCCGCGCTGGCGGTGGCCGCCATAGTGCTGGGCGTGGCCTTCGCGCTGAGCGGCGGCGACGAGGAGGACCCGAAGAAGGCGCCGCCGTCGCAGACGACGCAGTCCCCGTCTCCGACGAAAGACAGGGAGACGGAGGAGGACTCGCCGTCGCCGACGGAGGAAGAGCCGACGTACGAGGAAGAAGAGCCCACGTACGAGGACACCGAGGAGCCGCCGCCGACCAACTCGACGACGGACATGCCGACCGACCCCTCCAGCCCGACCGGCTCGCCCTCCGAACCGAGCGACGACGTCGGCGGCACCACGAGCGAGGGCAGCGGCAGCACGACCGACGGCGGCACCGACGGCGGCGAGACCGGTGAGACCACCGGGGAGACGACGGGCGAGGCCGACGGCGGCGAGACCGACGGGGAGACGACGGGCGAGGTCGACGGCGGCGGTGAGGCCGCGGGCGAGACCGTGCAGGGCGGTAGTACGGCGAACGGCGGCAGCACAGGGGGCTGAGGCCCGGGCGCTGCTGCCCCGTCGCGGGGGGCGTACGCATGCGCTACCCGCGCCCACCAGCGCGCTGCCTGCCGAACCGCGCTTCCACCCGCCGCCCCGGCCGCACCGGTGCCGGTGCCGGTGTCGGGGGTTTTCCCCGACCCCGCCCCTTCCCGAAACTCGGGGGCTGCGCCCCGAGACCCCCGCGGGGCTGCGCCCCAGACCCCCGCCGGGCTGCGCCGGACCCGCTCGGGGCTGCGCCCCGGACCCGCTCGGGGCTGCGCCCCGGACCCGCTCGGGGCTGTGCCCCGGACCCGCTCGGGGCTGTGCCCCGGACCCGCTCGGGGCTGTGCCCCGGACCCGCTCGGGGCTGTGCCCCGGACCCGCTCGGGGCTGCGCCCCGGACCCCCGCCGGGCTGCGCCCCAGCCCCCCCGGCTACCCCTCCCGGTCGCCCTGCTGCGCCTGCCGGCGCGCGACGTACGCCGCCGCCTGCGACCTGCGTTCCATGCCCAGCTTCGACAGCAGGCTGGACACGTAGTTCTTGATCGTCTTCTCCGCCAGGTGCAGCCGCTCACCGATGGCCCGGTTGGTCAGCCCTTCGCCGATCAGATCGAGGATCCTGCGCTCCTGGTCCGTCAGCCCGGCCAGCTTCTCGTCGTCCCGCCCGCGCCCGCCGTCGCGCAGCCGCTCCAGCACCCGCGCCGTCGCGACCGGGTCGAGCAGGGACTTGCCGGCGGCCACGTCCCGTACGGCGGTCAGCAGCTCGTTGCCGCGGATGGCCTTCAGCACGTACCCGGACGCGCCCGCCATGATCGCGTCGAAGAGCGCCTCGTCGTCGGAGAACGAGGTGAGCATGAGGCATTTGATGCCCTCGTCCCGGGAGCGGATGTCCCGGCACACCTCCACCCCGCTGCCGTCCGGCAGCCGCACGTCGAGCACGGCCACGTCCGGCCGTACCGCCGGGATGCGGACGAGCGCGTCGGCCGCGGTGCCGGCCTCGCCGACGACCTCGATGTCCGGCTCGGCCTGCAGCATCTCGTGCACCCCCCGACGGACCACTTCGTGGTCATCGAGCAGAAATACAGTGATTTTTCCATCTATACTCACGGGCCCAGTCTCACATACTGGGTCTTCCCGTGCTCACGGCCGCCGGGATAACGTGCCAGTGTCCCGGCAGCCTGCGAGGCTGTGACCAGTGGACCTGCTGCCGACGAAGCGCTCCCGGCCCCCGCATTACTAGGAAATCAAAGCAAAACCGCAGGTCAGGCCGCTTCGCGAAGCAGCGCACCACTGTGTAACGTGCCTGCCAGTGGGAAGGATGCCGGGCGCCTGTCACACCCGACCCCCGTCGGTGCACCCACCCCGTGCACCTGTGGAACCGGGTGAGCCGCCCTCCGCTGCCGCGGGGGACCCGAAGGCCACCGGCGATCCCGGGGGCCGGAGAGACGTCAGGAGAGACCGTGACCGAGAGCACTGCCGCGCGCGAACCGCGCCGCAGCAGCAAGCGCACCAGCGGGAGCGACGGCGGGAGGGCGGGCGCGAGCGCGTCCGCGACTGCGGCGCCCCCGGCGCCCGCGAAGAAGGCACCCGCGAAGAAGGCCGCGGCCAAGAAGGCAGTGAAGACCGCGAAGACCGTGAAGGCCGCCGCCAATAAGGCACCGGCGAAGAAGGCACCCGCCAAGAAGGCACCCGCGAAGAAGACGGCCGCGAACAAGACGGCCAGGGCAGCCGTCGGGAAGACCGCGGCCACCGCCGCCCACCCCCTGCCGCCGCCGCCCGCCGGCGGCGACTCCGAGCTGGTGCAGCTGCTCACCCCCGAGGGCGAGCGCGTCGAGCACCCCGAGTACGCCGTCGACCCCGGCCCCGAGGAGCTGCGCGGCCTCTACCGCGACATGGTCCTCACCCGTCGCTTCGACGCCGAGGCCGTCACCCTGCAGCGCCAGGGCGAGCTGGGCCTGTGGCCCTCGCTGCTCGGCCAGGAGGCCGCCCAGGTCGGCTCCGGCCGGGCGACCCGCGAGGACGACTACGTCTTCCCCACGTACCGCGAGCACGGCGTCGCCTGGTGCCGCGGCGTCGACCCGACGCTGCTGCTCGGCATGTTCCGCGGCGTGAACAACGGCGGCTGGGACCCGAACAGCAACAACTTCCACCTCTACACGATCGTCATCGGCTCCCAGACGCTGCACGCCACCGGCTACGCCATGGGCGTCGCCAAGGACGGCGCCGACTCCGCCGTCGTGGCGTACTTCGGCGACGGCGCCTCCAGCCAGGGCGACGTGGCCGAGTCGTTCACCTTCGCCTCCGTCTACAACGCCCCGGTCGTCTTCTTCTGCCAGAACAACCAGTGGGCCATCTCCGAGCCCACCGAGCGCCAGTCCCGCGTCCCGCTCTACCAGCGAGCCGCCGGCTACGGCTTCCCCGGCGTCCGGGTCGACGGCAACGACGTGCTCGCCGTGCTCGCCGTCACCCGCAAGGCGCTGGAACACGCCCGCTCCGGCCAGGGCCCGATGTTGATCGAGGCGTACACGTACCGCATGGGCGCCCACACCACCTCCGACGACCCCACCCGCTACCGCAGCGACGACGAGCGTGCCGCCTGGGAGACCAAGGACCCGATCCTGCGGCTGCGCACCCTGCTGGAGCGGGAACACCTCGCCGACGAGGCGTTCTTCGCCGCGCTCGACGAGGAGAGCGACGCGCTGGCCAAGCGGGTGCGCGAGGCCATCAGGACCATGGCGGACCCGGATCCGATGGCCATCTTCGAGAACATCTACGCCGACGGGCACGCCGTGGTGGACGAGGAGCGCACGCAGTACGCGGCGTACCAGGCGTCCTTCACGGACTCGGCGGACTCGGCGGAATCCGCGGACGAGGCGGGCGCCGCCGCCGGGAAGGGGCACTGACCATGGCGGTCGAGAAGATGGCACTGGCCAAGGCGCTCAACGCCTCGCTGCGCACGGCCATGGAGGACGACGCGAAGGTCCTCGTCCTCGGCGAGGACGTCGGCAAGCTCGGCGGCGTCTTCCGCGTCACCGACGGACTGCAGAAGGACTTCGGCGAGGAGCGGGTCGTCGACTCGCCGCTGGCCGAGTCCGGCATCGTCGGCACCGCGATCGGGCTGGCGCTGCGCGGCTACCGGCCGGTGGTGGAGATCCAGTTCGACGGGTTCGTCTTCCCCGCGTACGACCAGATCGTCACGCAGCTCGCGAAGATGCACGCCCGGGCGCTGGGCACGGTCAAGCTGCCGGTCGTCATCCGGATCCCGTACGGCGGCGGCATCGGCGCGGTTGAGCACCACAGCGAGTCGCCGGAGGCGCTGTTCGCGCATGTGGCGGGGCTGAAGTGCGTCTCGCCATCGACGCCCGCGGACGCCTACTGGATGCTGCAGCAGGCCGTCCACAGCGACGACCCCGTGATCTTCTTCGAGCCCAAGCGGCGCTACTGGGACAAGGGCGAGGTCAACACCTCGACCATCCCCGGGCCGCTGCACGAGGCGCGGGTCGCCCGGGAGGGCACGGACGTCACGCTCGTGGCGTACGGGCCGATGGTGAAGACCTGTCTGGAGGTCGCCGCGGCGGCGGCCGAGGAGGGCACGTCGCTGGAGGTCGTGGACCTGCGCTCGATGTCGCCGATCGACTTCGACACCGTGCAGCGGTCGGTGGAGAAGACCGGCCGGCTGGTCGTCGTGCACGAGGCCCCGGTGTTCTACGGCTCCGGCGCGGAGATCGCCGCGCGCATCACGGAGCGGTGCTTCTACCATCTGGAGGCCCCGGTGCTGCGCGTCGGCGGCTTCCACGCGCCGTACCCGCCGGCGAGGCTGGAGGAGGAGTACCTCCCGAACCTGGACCGGGTGCTCGATGCCGTCGACCGCGCGCTGGCGTACTGAAGAGGGAGCGTGTCCGTGACCATGAGCAACACAGCGCGCCTCCGCGAGTTCAGGCTGCCCGACGTGGGCGAGGGCCTGACGGAGGCGGAGATCCTCAAGTGGTACGTCCGGCCGGGCGACCCCGTGCACGACGGCATGGTGGTCTGCGAGGTGGAGACGGCCAAGGCGGCGGTCGAGCTGCCGATCCCGTTCGACGGGGTGGTGCAGGAGATCCGCTACGCCGAGGGCGACACGGTCGACGTGGGGACGACGATCATCGCGGTCGACACGGAACCCGGGGCCGCCCCCGGACCCGGTGGGACCGGGGCCGGCGGGGGCGCGGGGTCCGCAGGACCTGAGGCCGGAACGGAGGGGGCCGCCCCCGGACCCGGGCTCGCCGGGGGCCAGACGGCCCCGGCCGCCCCCGCGGGCGGTGCGGCCGGGCCGAGCGGGGCTCCGGGCTCCGGAGCAGGCGGGGCCGGTGCCGGGTCCGCAGGACCCGCGGTCGGCGGCCCGGGCGGGGCCGGTGCCGCGCCCTACGCGCCCACCGGCGGCGGCGAAGCCGCCGAGCCGGGCGCCGGTGGCGGCGCCAAGCGGGAGCCGGTGCTCGTCGGCTACGGCGTGGCGCAGAGCCCGACGAAGCGCCGGCCGCGCAAGCCGCAGCCCGGCGCCGAGCAGGCGGCGGCGTCCGCGGCGATCCAGGGCGAGCTGAACGGCAGGGCGGCGGTCCCCGGTACGTCGCCGGCGCCGCAGGCGCCGGGCGGCGCCCCGGCCGTGGCCCCCCAGGCCCCCGGTGGCCGGGCCGGTACCGGGGCGGGCGCCCCGGAAGGTGCCGCGTCACCCGGACCCTCGCCGGCGCCGCAGGCGCCCGGCGTCCCCGGCGCAGCCTCCGCACCTGCCTCCGCTTCCGCAGCCGCCGCCGCGGCACCCGCCGCGCCCGCGGCAGGCGGCGCCGCAGCCGGCGGTCGCGTCCTCGCCAAGCCGCCCGTACGCAAGCTCGCCAAGGACCTCGGCGTCGACCTCACCGCCGTCGTGCCCACCGGCGACGGCGGCGTCATCACCCGCGACGACGTGCACGCCGCCGCGGCCCCGGCGCCGACGGCACCGGAACCGGCACCGGCCGCGCAGCCCATACAGCCGGCGCCACAGCCCACACCCGCCGCAGAACCCGCCGCGGAACCCGCGGCCGGCACCCGCGAGACCCGCATCCCCATCAAGGGTGTCCGCAAGGCCACCGCCCAGGCGGTGGTCACCAGCGCCTTCACCGCGCCGCACGTCACGGAGTTCGTCACCGTCGACGTCACCCGCACGATGAAGCTCGTACGGGAGCTGAAGGAGGACCCCGACCTCGCCGGGCTGCGGATCAACCCGCTGCTCCTCGTCGCGAAGGCCCTGCTGCTCGCGATCCGGCGCAACCCCGAGGTGAACTCCGCCTGGGACGAGGACCGTCAGGAGATCATCCGCAGGCACTACGTGAACCTGGGCATCGCCGCCGCCACCCCCCGCGGCCTGATCGTGCCGAACATCAAGGACGCGCACGCCAGGACGCTCCCCGAGCTGGCCACGGAGCTGGCCGGGCTGGTGAGCACCGCCCGGGAGGGCAGGACCACCCCGGAGGCGATGCGGGGCGGCACGGTGACGATCACCAACGTCGGCGTCTTCGGCGTCGACACCGGCACGCCGATCCTCAACCCCGGTGAGCCGGCGATCCTCGCCTTCGGCGCGATCAAGCTGCAGCCGTGGGTGCACAAGGGCAAGGTCAAGCCGCGGCACGTCACGACGCTCGCGCTCTCCTTCGACCACCGGCTGGTCGACGGGGAGTTGGGCTCGAAGGTGCTCGCGGACGTCGCGGCGGTCCTGGAGCGGCCGAAGCGGCTGCTCACCTGGGGCTGACGCCCGTACGGCAGCGCAGGCGTCAACGCCCCCGGCCCCCTTGGAACCCAAGTCCAAGCGGGCGCCGGGGGCGTTGACGTAAGTACAGATAAGCCTCCTGTCCGCATCGCGGACGGCCGCGGCGTACGCATACGTGTTGTATCTATGCTGTGCGCATGCCCCCGAGCCCCGCCGCCCCGGCCAAGCCCGCGCCCGCCGCCGACCGCGTCTACGCCCACGTCAAACAAGGCGTGCTGGAACGGCGTTACGAAGGCGGCACGATGCTCACCGAGGGCGAGCTGGCCGAGGCCGTCGGGGTCTCCCGCACCCCCGTGCGCGAGGCGCTGCTGCGGCTGCAGGCCGAAGGGCTGCTGGAGCTGTACCCGAAGAAGGGCGCCTTCGTGCTGCCCGTCTCCGCGCAGGAGATCGCCGACGTCGTCGAGACCCGGACGCTCGTCGAGGAGCACGCCGCCCGCCGCTCCGTACCCGCGCCCGCCACGCTGCTCACCCGGCTCGAAGAGCTGCTGGAGGAGCAGCGCCGGCACGTCGAGGCCGACGACCGCGCCGCCGCTGCCGCCACCGACCGCTGCTTCCACGCCGCGATCGTCCGCAACGCCGGCAACGACATCCTCGTCCGCCTCTACGACCAACTCCGCGACCGCCAGCTCCGCATGGGCGTCGCCCTCATGAACGCCCAGCCCGGCCGCATGCGCCGCTCGCTCGCCGAGCACGCCGAGATCCTCCAGGCCCTGCGCAGCGGCAGCGCCGACACGGCCGCCGCGGCGGTGCACGGCCACGTCGCCTCCGTACGGGACCTGCTGCGCGGAGACGTGCGGTGACCGCCGGGGGCGCCACCCGCGCCGCCGGCTCCCGGGGCCTGCCCGGCGACCCGCCCGGCGGACTGACGGCCGCCGCCGTCTGGAGCCTCGGCGTCTCCGTCTACTTCGTCGCCGTCACGTACCGTACGAGCCTGGGCGTCGCCGGCATCGACGCCGCCGAGCGCTTCGACGTCGGCGCCTCCGCCCTCTCGGGTTTCTCCATCCTCCAACTCCTCGTCTACGCCGGGATGCAGATCCCCGTCGGCCTGCTCGTCGACCGGTTCGGCACCCGCCGGGTGCTGGCGACGGGCATCGTGCTGTTCACGGCGGGGCAGTTCGGCTTCGCGCTCTCCGGCACGTACGGCGCGGCGCTCGCCTCCCGCGCGCTGCTCGGCTGCGGCGACGCGATGACGTTCATCAGCATCCTGCGGCTCGGCGCCCGCTGGTTCCCCGCCCGCCGCGGGCCGCTGATAGCGCAGCTCGCGGGGCTCGTCGGCATGGCCGGCAACCTCGTCTCGACGCTCGTACTCTCCCGCCTGCTGCAGGAGTTCGGGTGGACCCCGACCTTCGCCGGCAGCGCGGCGGCCGGCGCGCTCATGCTCGTGCTCGTCCTCCTCTTCCTACGGGACCAGCCCCGCGACTACGTCCCGCCGCCCCCCGAGGACCACCACGGCGGCGGCATCCGCCGGCAGATATCCGGCGCCTGGCGGGAGCCGGGCACCCGGCTGGGCTTCTGGGTGCACTTCACCACCCAGTTCCCGGCGATGGTCTTCCTGCTGCTGTGGGGGCTGCCGTTCCTCGTCGAGGCCCAGGGCGCCAGCCGCGCGGAGGCCGGCGAACTGCTGACCCTGCTGGTGCTGTCCACCATGGCGGTCGGCCTGGTCTACGGCCAGCTCGTCGCCCGGCACCACGCGGCGCGGCTGCCGCTGGCGCTGGGCACGGTGGCGGCGACGGCGGCGGTGTGGGGCACGGTGCTGGGCTGGCCGGGGGAGCACGCGCCGGGGTGGCTGCTGGTGGTGCTGTGCTGCGTGCTGGGGGCGTGCGGGCCGGCGTCGATGATCGGCTTCGACTTCGCCCGCCCGGCCAACCCGCCGGAGCGGCTGGGCACGGCGTCCGGCATCGTCAACATGGGCGGCTTCTCGGCGTCGGTCACGACGCTGCTGGCGGTGGGCCTGCTGCTGGACGCGACGGGCGACCGCTACGGCGTCGCGTTCGCGAGCGTCTTCGTCCTGCAGGCGCTGGGGATCACCCAGATCCTGCGCCTACGCACACGGGCCCACCGGCGCGAACGCGAACGCCTGGTGGCGAGCCGGGTATCGGCCGTCCACGTACCCGCCTAGCCCCGGGCCCCACCTCACCTCACCTCACCCGCCTCCCTGCCCCTGCCCCGTCCCCTGTCCCGGCCGCCGCCGTCCGTCCGGACCGGTGCGGTCGGCTCCGGCCGAGGGGTCCCGTACGCGGAAGACCCCGGGCCGTAGCTCGTCGGAGAGCAGGAGGAGTTCCGCGGCGGAGTCCGGAGGCCACTGCGTGTCGGTGTCCCACTCGATTCCGGGCACGAGGGGGAGTTCCCGTACGTAGACGAGGTCGGCACCGGACAGGTTCGCCCCGGACAGGACGACGGTGGCGGCCAGGAGCGCGTGGGCGAGGTCCGTGTGGGAGAGGTCCGCGCCGGAGAGGTTCACGTGCGCGAGGTTCGCGCCGGCGAGGTTCGCGCGGGCGAGGTTCGCGCCGGTCAGGTTCACGTGGGACATGCGGACGCCGGACAGGTTCGCGTGGGACAGGTCGACGCCGGACAGGTCCAGACGCGCCCGGTCCGTGCCGGACAGGACCGCGCCGGAGAGGTCGGCGCGGGCCAGGTTCGCGCCGGACAGCCGCGTCTCCTTAAGAGATGCACAGAACAGGTTCGCACCGGAGAGATCCGCGTCGGCCAGGTTCGCGAAGTGCAGGTCGGCGTGCGACAGATCGGCGCCGGACAGGTGTGCGCCCCGCAGGTTTGCGGACTTCAGGTCCCCGCCGGACAACACCGCGTGCCGCAGGTCGCGGGCGCGGTCCGGGTCGGGCCGGAGGGCCGCGAGGCGGTCGGCTTCCGGTACGGCCCGCGCGGGCGGCCCCGCGCCGGCGGAGCGCTGCGCGATGGCGGACGCCGTGTCCTCCAGCGCGGCCGTGGGAGCGCCCGAGCAGGCGAGGTACAGCAGCCCGCGCAGGATCTCGGCCTGCCGCTGCGTCTCGGGATCGTCCACCACGACTCCAGGCTAGGCGCGGGCGTGCCGCGGGTCACGGGTTCGGCAGACCGGGCACCGGCCGGAACCAGGGCTGAGCGAGATCACCCGGGCGAGTGCCAGGAGGACGTCGGCGGCGGCGTTCTCGGCCCGCCGCTCGCGCTCGCGCAGCCCCGCCTTCGGCAGGCGGGCCTCTTGCAGGATGAGGGTCTGGATCTTCCGGAAGTGCTCCTCGGCGACCTTCCAGCACGGTTCGCGCGGCTGGACGTCGGCGGGGCCCGCGTGCGGGTGGAGGGTGCCGAAGGCGGTGACGGCCTCGGCCAGCTGACCGCCGCGCCGGTGCAGCTCGTGGAGAGTGATCACGGGCCGTCCCCGACGTCGTCGGGGGACCGGGTCCGGCTGATGAGTTCGGCCATGACGGCGGCGAAGTCGTGGTTCTGGTGGCGCTGGATCTGATCGGCGATGAGGTAGCCGGCCGCGCCGCCGACGAGGGCGGGCACCGCGGCCCAGCCGGCGAGGGACAGCGGCCACGCCGCCCACCCGGGGTGCACGTCGGCGGGTGAGGTGAGGCCGGTCAGCACCTCGTAGGCGTCGGCCCATCCCGCCAGTAACCCGTTCAGCAGGAACAGCGCGGCGCACGGTGCGATCACCCACACCGCGCGGGTCAGCAGCCAGAACGGCATGCGGCCGAGCGCGTGCCTGCGGGCCCACCACGTCGCGACCTGCTGCCCGACACCGGGTGGGGGCGGCGGTGAGGGGGCGGGCACGCCGCCAGCGTAGGGGGCGGCGTCGCCTGCCTGCAGGAGTCCCGGCGATATTCGCCCGGCCGTATGCCCGTGCCCGTGGGCGTCGTTCGCCGCGCGCGCCGCAGGGGGGCGACCCGGGGCCCGCGACTCGGGCCGGAGACTCGGGGCCGGCCTTACCGGAGGCGGCCTACCGGGGGACAGCTGACCGCTAGTCCGTCGCCACCTCTGCCGTCTGGTTGTTCTGCGGGGTCGCCGTCGGTGTCGGTCTCGGTGTTGGCGCGGGTGTCGGGGTCGGCTCGGGGAAGTCCGTCGGGCCCAGCGTGGCGTCGGGGAGGGGCTCCTGGGGGGCGCCGTTCTCGATCATGGAGCCGAGGCCCACCACCGCCGCCACGGCCGGGCGTTCCGCGATGTGCACCGGCAGCCCCACCGACGTACGCAGCATGGTCTCCAGGCCCGGCATCGTCGCGCTCTCGCCCGCCAGCACGATCCCCCGGTCCCCGATGTCCGCCACCAGATCCGGCGGGCAGCGCCGCAGCACCGAGCGGATCCCGTCCAGCACCGCCAGCATCGGCGCGCCCGCCGCCTGTTCGACGGCCGCCGGGTCGACCTGCACCGTGCGCGGGCGACCGGAGACCACGTCGCGGCCCAGCACCTCCAGCTGCGCCGCGCCCTGCGCGCCGGCGAGCGACAGCTCGCGGTGCACCTGGCCGACGGTGTGGCTGCGCAGCATCACCTCGTGGTTGATGCGCAGGTGCTCCACCAGCGCCCGGTCCACCGCCTCCCCGCCCACCGGCACCTTCTCGGCGGCGACCACGTTACCCAGCGACAGCACGGCGATCTGCGTCATCGCCGCGCCGCACACGACGATCAGCGTCCCCTCCGCCGCCGGCACCGGCAGCCCGGCGCCCACCGCCGTGGCGATGAGGGTGTCGACGAGGACGACCCGCTTCGCGCCCAGCCCCGCCAGCGTGTCGATCATCGCCCGCTGCGTCAGCGGCTCGGCGTCGTGCGGGGTGCAGGCGGCGGCCCGTAGGGCCGGGTGGAAGCGCCAGGATCTGCGGACCCTGGCGTGGATGAGGTGGCGCAGCATGCGCTGGGCCATCTCGATGTCGGTGATGCCGTTCGGCCCCACGGGCCGGGCGACCCGGATGTGCGCGGGGGTGCGGCCGGTCATCGCCTCGGCCTGGCCGCCGACGGCCACCAGGGCGCCGGTGCGGGCGTTGATGGCGACGGCGCTCGGCTCGTCCACGACGAGACCGATGCCCTTGAGATAGACGCGGGTGCGGGTGGCCCCGATGTCGACGGCGACGCTGCAACGGAGAAGCTGTTCCTGGCTGATGGTCACACGACCAGCCTGGGGCCGGCGGGCGTGGGCCGCCCGCCGGGCTGTGCCGGTCGGATGAGGGCTGCGCCCTTACGGGTGAGGGCGGCGGCCCGGCGGGGGTCGGGGTCGAGGCGTACGTACGGCGTGCGCTGCACGTACGGCGTGCGCTGCACGTACGGCATGCGCGACACGTACGGCACGTACGGCACGTACGGCACGTACGGCAATACGCGACACGTACGTCGCGGTGTACCGCACGTCACGCCGTATATGTCACGCCGTCACCGTGAAGTGCCGCAGGACCGCCTCCGCCAGCTTCGGGTCGCCCTCTGCCTTCACCCGGTCCGCCGCCGCGGCCGCCCGCAGCCGACCCGTCGCGAGCCGCAGGTACGTCTCCCAGTCCATCGTCAGCGTCACCGTCGGGCCGAGCGAGACGCTGCCGTCGACGGACCCGCGGCCCTCGTCGTCGACCCGTACCGTACGCATGAACTCCACCGGGCCCGTCACGTCCACCACCACGACCGACCCCGCCTTCGCGCCCGCGTCCTCGGCCACCTTCGGCAGCCGCGCCAGCAGCTCGTCGCGGGTGACGAGGGCGCCGGGCGAGTCGATGTTCCCCGGCTTGCCGAGCGCGCGGCGGATGTCCTGCTCGTGCACCCAGATGTCGAACGCCCGGTAGCGCACGGACTCCGCGAGCGTCACCTCCTGGCCGAACGCCCCGCGCACCTTGGCGTCCGGCGCGCGCTTCTCGTCGCGGAGCTGGCGCCGGCGGCGTATCAGGGTGTACTCCAGGTCGGCGGTCATCTCCGGCGCGGTGTGGTGCCGGCGCACGTCGACCTGGACCTCGACGTAGCGCGTCTTCTCATTAGTGACGTGCACGAGGTCGGCCGGCAGGTTGTGGATCGGCCGCGGGTCGCCGAGTGCTTCGCACTCGGCGCCGATGATGTGGGAGACGACGTCCCGCACGGACCATCCCGGAAGTCCGCTGCGGCCGCTCCACTCCCCCTCGGAGAGCGGTGCCACGAGTTCGGATATGGCCTCGGCCGAGTGGGCCCAGGCGTCGACGGAGGGCTGGAGGCTGGAGTGGACGGTCACACTACCCCTCACGGGATCGTTCGCGAGATGCACGGCAGGCCCTAAGTTACGCTGCGCACGGGTGCCCCGGCAGCGCTTTCGGGCGACGATTGTGCAGCGGCGCAGACGACTTGAGCACGGGAGCGGTGGTAAAGTGCGCGCTTCGCTGATCCAGTTCCGGGTGGACCCGGACGAAACCGTGGAAAGCCGACGGGCCAGGGCGGCCTCGCTCGTCCGCGCGGAGGCGGGCTCCGGACTGGTGGTGCTGCCGGAGCTGTGGCACGTGGGGGCGTTCGCCTTCGACCACTTCGCGGCCGGTGCGGAGACCCTCGACGGGCCCACGGCGGCGGCGATGGCGGCGGCGGCCCGGGACGCGGGCGGGTGGCTGCACGCGGGGTCGGTCGTGGAGCGCGACGCCTCGGGGACGCTGTTCAACACGAGCCTGCTCTACACGCCGGACGGCGAGCTGGCGCGTACGTACCGCAAGATCCACCGCTTCGGCTTCGACCGCGGCGAGGCGGTCCTCATGGGCGCCGGCGACGAGGTCGTCACCGCTCCCCTCGACGACACCGTCGTCGGCCTCGCCACCTGCTACGACCTCCGCTTCCCCGAGCTGTTCCGGGCCCTGACCGACAACGGCGCCCAGACCTTCGTCGTCCCGGCCGGCTGGCCCGCGAAGCGCCGCGCGCACTGGCGGCTGCTGGCGCAGGCGCGGGCGGTGGAGAACCAGGCGTACGTCCTGGCCTGCGGCACCGCGGGGACGAACGGCGGGGTGGCGCAGGCGGGGCACAGCATGGTCGTGGACCCGTGGGGCGAGATCCTGGCGGAGGCGGGCGAGGGCGAGGAGGTCCTGCGGGCGGACCTGGACCCGGCGCGGGTGACGACGACGCGGGAGGAGTTCCCGGCGCTGCGGGACCGGGTGCTGGGGCGGCCGTAGCGCCGAAGGCCGGCGGCGCCGCGGCCGTGGTGACCCCCGGCCGTCGTGCCGTGGCCGTAGCGCCCGGGAATGGCCGCGGCAGGGGCGTGGTTGGCTCTGCTTATGGCGAAACGTGCCCGGGTCCGGGCTCCCGAGCTGGTCGGCAGGGGCGGCTGGCTGAACACCGGCGGGGCGGAGCTCAGCCTTGCCGCGCTGCGCGGCCGCATTGCGATCGTGGAGTTCTGGACCTTCTGCTGCATTAATTGCCTGCACGTCCTGGACGAGCTGCGCGAGCTGGAGGAGAAGCACGCGGACACGGTGGTCGTGGTCGGCGTGCACTCGCCGAAGTTCGTGCACGAGGCCGAGCACGCGGCCGTCGTGGACGCCGTCGAGCGCTACGGCGTGCACCACCCCGTGCTGGACGACCCGGACCTGGCGACGTGGAAGCAGTACGCGGTGCGGGCGTGGCCGACGCTGGTGGTGGTCGACCCCGAGGGGTACGTCGTCGCGCAGCACGCCGGGGAGGGGCACGTCCACGCCATCGAGCGGCTGGTCGCGGAGCTGGAGGCGGAGCACGCGGCGAAGGGCACGCTGCGGCGGGGGGACGGTCCGTACGTGGCGCCGGAGCCGGTGGCGACGTATCTGCGGTTCCCCGGGAAGGCGCTGCGGCTGCCGTCGGGCAACCTGCTCGTCTCGGACACGACGCGGCACCGGCTGGTGGAGCTGGCGCCGGACGGCGAGACGGTGGTGCGGGGGATCGGGAGCGGGGAGCGGGGGTTCGCGGACGGCGCCGCCGATGGTTCGGACGGTTCGGAGCCGCGGTTCAACGAGCCGCAGGGGCTGGCGCTGCTGCCGTCGGGCCTGGTGGCGGTGGCGGACACCGTGAACCACGCGGTCCGCGCCGTCGACCTCGGCACCGGGTCGGTGACGACGCTGGCGGGGACCGGGCGGCAGTGGTGGCAGGGTTCGCCGGCGTCGGGGCGGGGGCGGGAGGTCGACCTGTCGTCGCCGTGGGACGTGGCGTGGTTCGATGGACGGCTGTGGATCGCCATGGCGGGCGTCCACCAGCTGTGGACGTACGACCCGGCGACCGACACCGTCGGGGCGGCGGCCGGCACGACGAACGAGGGACTGCACGACGGGTCGGCGGAGGAGGCGTGGTTCGCGCAGCCGTCGGGGCTGGCGGCGACGGAGGACCGGCTGTGGATCGCGGACGCGGAGACGTCGGCGCTGCGGTGGCTGGAGCGGGGTGACGGGGCGGGTGCCGGGCCGGAGCCGGGGCAGGGGCGGCGGGCGCGGGTGCACACGGCGGTCGGCACCGGGCTCTTCGACTTCGGCCACCGCGACGGCCCGGCGGACGAAGCGCTGCTGCAGCACCCGTTGGGCGTCACGGCCCTGCCGGACGGCTCGGTGGCGGTCTCCGACACGTACAACCACGCCCTGCGCCGCTACGACCCGGCCACCGGCACCGTGACCACCCTGGCGACGGACCTGCGGGAGCCGTCGGACGCGGTGGTGGACGGCGACGAGATCGTGGTCGTGGAGTCCGCCCGCCACCGGCTCACCCGGCTGCGGCTGCCGGAGGAGGCGGTCCGGGTCACCCCGGTCGCGCACCGCACGCGGCGCGCGGCGACGGACGTGGCGCCGGGCCGGCTGACGCTGGACGTCGTCTTCCACGCCCCGCCCGGCCAGAAGCTCGACACCCGCTACGGCCCGGCCACCCGCCTGCTGGTGAGCGCCACGCCGCCGTCGCTGCTGACCGCGGGCGAGGGCGCGGGTACGGACCTTGTGCGGGAGGTGGCCCTGTCGGCGGACGGCCCGGCGGAGGGGGTGCTGCACGTCTCGGCGATGGCGGCGAGCTGCGACGACGACCCGTCGGTGGCGTACCCGGCGTGCCACGTACACCAGCAGGACTGGGGGGTGCCGGTCCGCGTCACGGAGTCGGGGGCGGGGCGGCTGGCGCTGATTCTGGCGGGGATGGACGAGGGGGATGAAAAAGGAGAGGGCGGGGCGTAGTGGAGAAACGACCCTGCATCGGTGCAGGTCAGATAGGCTAGGCCGTATGAGTGAGACCGACGATCTCCGTCGCCGTGTGGAGACCCTGGAGGCCCGCATGGATGCCGTCCACGAGCGGATGTCCCAGACCCACGCGATGCTCGCCATAAACGACCGGGACGTGGCGGATCTGAAGCTCGAACTGCGGGCGCACCGGAAGTCGCTCCAGGCACTCCGTGAGACTCAGTTGGAGCAGGGCGAGGAGATCCAGGAGCTGCGGACGGAGATGCGGGAAGGCTTCGCGGAGATGCGCACCGGCTTCGCCACTCTCACTGCCGGCCTCCAAGCCCTCGCCGAACGCCTCCCCGAGGAGCCCGCCTCCTAGTCCGCCGGGATGCCGAACCACCGCAGGTGCACCGGGCGCGCGCCCGGTGCCGCGTCTTCGGGGGTGTGGCGGTACTTCGCGAGGAGCTTCAGGTAGTCGTCGTGGAAGGCGTCCAACTGCTCCTTCGTCAGATGGCTCAGCCCGCGTGACCCCCGCAGCCAGCCCTCCGCCTCTCCCCCCTCCCCCTGTGCCTGCCCCTCCGCGAACCGCCGCGCCAGCTCCAGGTCCTCCGCCCCGCGCAGCCGGTCGAGTTCCGCTATGACCGCCCGCTCCCCCGCCGTGACGTCCTCCATCGGCGGGCGGCGGATGTCCAGCCCCGGTACGCCGCGCCACCAGCGCTCGCGGCCCGCCGACCGCTCCGGGATGTCCTCGATGAGACCGCCGCGCTCCAGCATGCGCAGGTGGTAGCTGAGCGTGCCGGTGTTCTCGTCCAGCGCCGCCGCGAGCGTCGTCGACGTCGCCGGGCCGTGCACGGAGAGGTGGCGCAGGATGCGCAGCCGCAGCGGGTGCGCAAGCGCCTTGAGCGCTTCCGGGCTGCTGACCTTGCGCCGCTCGTCTGTCATGGCCGCAGTTTATCCACAGGTTTCTCTGCAGAGCTTTCTCTGCAGAGGAATCTCTGCAATGCTTGAGGCATGACGAAGAACTGGAAGGACCGGTCGTACGGAACGGGCGCGGCCCGCATCGCGGTGGCCACCGCGGCCAGTGCGCTCGCCGCCCTGCTTGCCGTCAGCCTCACCGGCGCCGCCGCCCCGGCCTCCGCGGACCCGAAGCCGCCCGGGCCCGGGACCGGGTTCGACTTCGGTGCCTGCCCGGCGGCGGAGGAGCTGCCCGTGGGTGCCGATCCCGGGACGTGGCGCTGCGAGGTCATGCAGGCGACGGGGCGGCTGCGCGTGGGGAGCGTGGACGAGCCCATCGACCGGCCGATGACGCTGACGTTCGCGGAGGGCCGGGTGGACGGCGCGTACGCCCAGGTGTTCGGCGAGATGTCCGCCGAGCCGATACGGGTCGGGGGGACGCCGCTGACGCTCACGCCGCGGTACGGGGGCTACAGCGACTTCCAGTCCGACGACGTGCGCCGCGGGGAGCTGGACCTGACCCTCGCGGTCCGCGGTCCGCTGCTCCCGCGGGGCTGTTCGATCGGCGGGGCGGGCACGGAGCCGATCCACCTGGTGCTGAAGGACACCCGCCCGGCGGAGGTGATATCCGAGGATCCGCTGGTGGTTTCCTTCGGCGCCGCGGACGCGGAGTTCGCCGCCCCGCGCGCCGACGGCTGCGGACGCCTGGGCGGCCGGATCCTGGACCGGGTGCTGGACCTGCCGGCGCCGGCGGGGGAGAACCGGCTCGAACTCGACGCCACGGTGGGCATCAGGCCGTACGCGTGACGCCTGCGGGCGGAGGCCCGGGCGGAGGCCCCGCCGGGTTCATTCCGACAGGAACGCCGCCAGCGCGCTCGCCAGCAGGTGCGGGTCCTCCGCCCCGCACAGCTCCCGCGCCGAGTGCATCGAGAGGATCGCCACCCCGATGTCCACGGTCGTGATCCCGTGGCGGGCCGCCGTGATGGGCCCGATCGTCGTGCCGCAGGGCATCGCGTTGTTGGAGACGAACGGCTGCCACGGCACCCCGGCCCGCTCGCAGGCGGTGGCGAAGAGCGCGCGGCCGGTGCCGTCCGTCGCGTAGCGCTGGTTGACGTTGACCTTCAGGATCGGGCCCGCGTTCGGCATCGGGCGGTGGCCCGGCTCGTGGCGCTCGGGGTAGTTCGGGTGCACGGCGTGGCCGGTGTCGGAGGAGAGGCAGACGGAGCCGGCCAGGGCGCGGGCGGTGTCGTCGTACGAGCCGCCACGGGCGGCGACGCTGCGGCGCAGGACGTTGCCGAGCAGCGGGCCCTCGGCGCCGGTGTCGGACTGGCTGCCGTTCTCCTCGTGGTCGAACGCGGCCAGCACGGGGATCGCGCTCGGCGGGGTGTCGGCCTCCCCCATGGCCCTGCGGGCATGGGCGGCGGTACCCCCAGTCGCGGCGGCGAGGGCGGCGACGCCGGCGTGTACGGAGAGGAGGTTGTCCATGCGCGGGCCTGCGAGCAGTTCGCGGTCCCGGCCGAGGTAGGCAGGCGGCTCGACGCTGTGCACCATCAGGTCCCAGCCGATGACGTCCGCCGCCGCGACCCCGGCCTCCCCGGCCAGGAACTCGACGAGGTCGCCTTCGCGTACGTTGCCGAGGCCCCAGATCGGCGTCATGTGGCGCTGCTTGTCGAGCTTGAGACCGTCGGCGGTGACGCCGCGGTCGAGGTGGATGGCCAGCTGCGGTACGCGCAGCAGCGGCCGGTCGACGTTGACCAGCCGCACCTCACCGCCGCCCGTGCCACCCGCAACGCCCGCACCCGCGCCCGCGCTCGGTCCCGAACCCGCACCCGGTCCTGCACCCGGTCTCGCACCCGGACCGCCCGTGCCCGCGCCCGCGTTCGTCGCACCCGGCCGCAGCGTCAGCCGGCCCGCCAGCCCCAGGTCCCGGTCCAGCCAGGTGTTCAGCAGCGTCCCGCCGTACACCTCCACGGCGATCTGCCGCCACCCGTGCGCGCCGGTGTCCGGCAGCGGCTTGACCCGCAGGTTGGGCGAGTCCGTGTGGGCTCCGACGATGCGGAACGGCGTCTCGGGGGCGCAGCCCTCGGGCACGTACCAGGCGATGAGCGCGCCGCCGCGCAGCACGTACCGGCCACCGGCCGTCGCGTCCCAGGCGTCGGTCTCGCGGAGTTGAGTGAAACCGGCCTTTTCCAGCCGCCGGGCGGCCTCCGCCACGGCGTGGTACGGCGTGGGGGAAGCGGTGAGGTAGCCGGCCAGGTCGTCGGTGTGGCTGCGGTCGAACCGGGGCGGGGATGCAGTCATCATGACCAAAGCCTAAGACGTGGATGAGAAGCGGAATCGAGCCATTGCCTTTGCCGAATCGTTGTCTTACGTTCTTCCGGGGTGCGAGACGCCTGTTGCCCATGAGGTGCCGGCCGTCCGCACGGGGGGAGTGACGGACAGGGAACGGTGCGAAGGAAGGGTGACAGAGACCCCATGGGAGTCGTGAACACGGGCATCAAGCGCAGGGCCCGGCTGCTGGGCGAGGCGCTCCGACCACCGCGGCAGCTGACGGGCCCGGGTACGGAAGCGGTCGCGGCGGCGCAGACGGCACCCGAGGCCGCGACACCGCAGCAGGCGCCGGAGAAGGTCAAGCCGAAGGGCCCACGCCCGCCCAAGAAGACGGTCGAGCTGGACTACGGGGTGGCGGCCGTGCCCCGGCAGGTCGAGGCGCCGGTCTTCGTGCTCGCACCCGTACGGTCCGGATCCACGCTGCTGCGCATGCTGCTCAACAGCCACTCGCGCATACGCGCCCCGCACGAACTGCACCTGCGCACCGTCGGGGTGGAGCTGACCCCCGGCTTCTCCGACCAGTCCATGCTCGAACTGGGCCTGGACAAGGCGGAGCTGGAGCACGTGCTGTGGGACCGGGTGCTGCACCTGGAGCTGGAACGCAGCGGCAAGGACGTCGTCGTCGACAAGACGCCGGGCAACGTCTGGGCCTGGGAGCGGCTGCAGCACGCCTGGCCGAAGGCGAAGTTCCTGTTCCTGCTGCGCCACCCCGAGGGCGTCGTCACCTCGCTGGAGAACCGCAAGTCCAACACCGCCACCCGGGCCCAGCTGGAGGAGAACGCGCTGAAGTACTTCGAGCCGCTGGAGCGGGCCCGCACCGCGCTCGACGGCCACACGCTCACGTACGAGGACCTGACCTCCGACCCGGAGGGGGTCATGCGCGGCGTCTGCGCGTACCTGGACGTGGAGTTCGAGTCGTCGATGCTGGAGTACGGCGAGCAGGACCACGGCCGGTTCCGCCCCAACCTCGGTGACCGCAGCGACAACATCAAGTCCGGCCGGATCCAGTCGGCCAGAACGTTCGAGGAGGGGCCGGACGGAATGTCGCCGAAGATGGCGGAGTACGCCGCCGCCTGGGGCTACCGCTGACCCCGGCCCCGGCCCCCGGCCCTTCGGCCCCTGAGCCCCGCCCGGGCCCGGGTCCGGGGGCGGCGCCACCGTCGTCGCAGGCGCCGCACCCGGGCCCGACCGGCCCACGGGCCGGTCCCTCAGAACCCGTCCCTCAGAACCCCGTCCTCAGAACGCGGCCTCGTCCAGCTCCATCAGCGACTGGTCCGTGTTCTCCGCCAGGGACCGCTGCACCCCGACCCCCGGCAGCACGTTCTGTGCGAAGAACGTCGCCGCCGCGATCTTCCCCTGGTAGAACGCCACGTCCTTCGGCGCGGCCGTCGGCAGCTTCTCCGCCGCCACCGCGGCACCCTTGAGCAGCAGATAGCCGATCACGACGTCGCCGGAGGCGAGCAGCAGCCGGGTGGTGTTGAGCCCCACCTTGTAGATGGACTTCACGTCCTTCTCGGTGGCGGCGAGGTCGGCCAGCATCACCCCGACGATCGCCTCCAGGTCCACCGCCGCCCTGGCCAGCTCGTCCCGCGCGGCGGCCAGCGGCTCCCCGCCCACCGCCTCTGCCAGGAACTTCTTGATCTCCTCGGCCAGCGAGGTCAGCGCCTGCCCCTGGTTGCGGACGATCTTCCGGAAGAAGTAGTCCTGCCCCTGGATGGCGGTGGTGCCCTCGTAGAGGGTGTCGATCTTCGCGTCCCGGATGTACTGCTCGATCGGGTACTCCTGCAGATAGCCGGAGCCGCCGAAGGTCTGCAGCGACTGGGCCAGCAGCTCGTACGACTTCTCCGACCCGTAGCCCTTGACGATGGGCAGCAGCAGGTCGTTGAGCGCGTGCTGCGCCGAGGTGTCGTCGCCCGCGGCCTCCCGGACCTGGATCGTGTCCTGGACGGAGGCGGTGTACAGGACGAGCGCGCGCATGCCCTCCGCGTACGCCTTCTGCGTCATCAGCGAGCGGCGCACGTCCGGGTGGTGCGTGATGGTCACGCGCGGCGCGGTCTTGTCGGTGAACTGCGCCAGGTCCGGGCCCTGGACGCGCTCCTTCGCGTACGCCAGCGCGTTGAGGTAACCGGTCGACAGGGTGGCGATGGCCTTCGTGCCGACCATCATCCGCGCAAACTCGATGATCTTGAACATCTGGCGGATGCCGTCGTGCTTCCCGCCGAGCAGCCAGCCCTTGGCCGGGTGCCCCCCGGGTGACGCGGTCCCGAAGGTCAGCTCGCAGGTGTTGGAGACCTTCAGGCCCATCTTGTGCTCGACGTTGGTGGTGTAGACGCCGTTGCGCTCGCCCAGCTCGCCGGTCTCCCAGTCGAAGTCGTACTTCGGTACGACGAACAGGCTCAGCCCCTTCGTGCCGGGCCCGGCGCCCTCCGGGCGGGCCAGCACGAAGTGCACGATGTTCTCCGCCAGGTCGTGCTCACCGGAGGTGATGAAGCGCTTCACGCCCTCGATGTGCCAGGTGCCGTCCGGCTGCTCCAGCGCCTTTGCGCGTCCCGCGCCCACGTCGGAGCCGGCGTCCGGCTCGGTGAGCACCATCGTCGAGCCCCAGCGCCGCTCCACCATCAGCCGCGCGACCTGGCGCTGCTCCTCGGTGCCCTCGTCGTAGAGCACGCCGGCGAAGGCCGGCCCCGAGGCGTACATCCACACGGCCGGGTTCGCGCCCAGCACCATCTCGGCGTACGCCCAGATCAGCGACGACGGCGTCGCCGTGCCGCCGATCTCCTCGGGCAGGCCCAGGCGCCACCACTCGGCGCCCATGTAGGTCTCGTACGACTTCTTGAAGGACGCCGGGACGGCGGCGGTGTGCGTCTCCGGGTCGAAGACCGGGGGATTGCGGTCGCCGTCGGTGAAGGACTCGGCCAGGTCGTTCTCGGCCAGCCGGGCGATCTCCGAGAGCACGCTCCGCGCGGTCTCGACGTCCATGTCCTCATAGGGGCCCGTGCCGTAGACGTCGCCGCGGCCCAGCACCTCGAAGAGGTTGAACTCGATGTCCCGGAGATTCGACTTGTAGTGGCCCATGCGCAGGCTCCGTATCAGGCATAAGGGATCAGCGACCATCCATAGTGCTACCCGTCAGTAATAAAACGCAACCCTCGTCTCGTCATATCCGTCCGGCTGGCGCAGTCCGGACCCGTGCACCCGCCCCGGCGCTAGGCTGGGGCGCATGTACGGCTACGACCAGTCCGCCGGTTACGGGGCCCCCCAGGGACCCCCGGGACCCCCGCCCGGGCACCCTCCGGGGCACCAGTACGCGGCGCCTCCCCCCGGGCCGTACGACCAGCCCGCCTCCGGCGGCTACGCCGAGCAGCCCCTCTACCCCGAGCCGTCCCAGCCCACCCCGCTGTCCCTCGCCGACGCGGTCAAGGCGTTCACCGGCGGCGCCATCGGCTCCGAGGACTTCCAGCAGATCTTCGCCACGTCCAAGATCTACTGCCCGCGCGGCGACAACCCCGGCTTCCTCGCCCTGCACAACACCCAGCAGCCGGTGATCCCGCTCTTCAGCTCGCTGAAGGAGCTGCGCCGCTACGCCGGCCGGGAGTCGAAGTACTTCACCGTCACCGGCGCCGAGGTCATCGACCTGCTGCCCACGGGCTACGGCTTCGTGCTCGACATCGAGGGCGACCACCGCATGGTCGTGGACGCGAAGGCGGTCGAGGAGATGGTCGACTTCGCGATGCGCCGCATGTACGGCTGAGCCCGGGAATTACACCCGGCTCGACGGTTGTTTAGTCCTCAACTACGATGAGGGTGGACCAACCGAGGAGGCCCCATGCCTGCCGTCAGCGTCGACAACCCCCTGCTCCTGCCCCGCGTCTCCCCGCCTCCCGCCGGCACCGCCGACCGCCCCGCGCTCGCGATCAGCACCGCCCCGTCCGGCTTCGAGGGCGAGGGCTTCCCGGTCCGGCGCGCGTTCGCGGGCATCGACCTGGCCAGGCTCGACCCGTTCATCATGATGGACCAGATGGGCGAGGTGGAGTACGCGCCCGGGGAGCCGAAGGGCACCCCGTGGCATCCGCACCGAGGGTTTGAGACCGTCACATACATCATCGACGGGATCTTCGACCACCAGGACTCCAACGGCGGTGGCGGCACCATCACCAACGGAGACACCCAGTGGATGACGGCGGGCGCGGGCCTGCTGCACATCGAGGCTCCGCCGGAGCATCTGGTGGTGTCGGGCGGCCTCTTCCACGGCCTGCAGCTGTGGGTGAATCTGCCGGCCAAGGACAAGATGATGCCTCCGCGTTACCAGGACATCCGCGGCGGCCACGTCCAGCTGCTGACCACGCCCGACGGCGGCGCGCTGCTGCGCGTGATCGCCGGTGAGCTGGACGGGCGCGCCGGTCCCGGCATCACGCACACGCCGATCACGACGATCCATGCGACGGTGGCGCCGGGTGCGGAGGTCACGCTGCCGTGGCGGGAGGACTTCAACGGGCTGGCGTACGTGCTGGCGGGCAAGGGCTCGGTCGGTGCCGAGCGCCGTCCGATCCACCTGGGCCAGGCTGCGGTCTTCGGCGCCGGCGGTGCGCTGACCGTCCGCGCGGACGAGAAGCAGGACTCCCACACGCCGGACCTGGAGGTCGTCCTCCTCGGCGGCCGGCCGATCCGGGAGCCGGTGGCGCACTACGGGCCGTTCGTGATGAACAGCCACGCCGAGCTTGTGCAGGCGTTCGAGGATTTCAGGGCGGGCCGCCTGGGCACGATCCCGGCCGCCGACGGCTGACCCCCTTCCGGGGCGTCTGGACGCCCTCCGGGCCGCGACAGATTCCATCAACGTTCCGTCATTGGCCGCATGACACTGTCTCCCGACCGACCCCCAACGGTGAAGGAAAAGTGATCATGAACAGGATCCGGGCCAGGCGAGCCCTCCTCAGCGTGGCCGCCGGCACAGCATTCGTCGGCGGTGTGCTTCTCGGCCATGCCTCACCCGCTTCGACGACGGAGGCCGGCGCGCAGGAGCAGGTCAGGCCATACCAGGAATGCGACTCGCAGGGAAACTGCTGGGTCGATCCCTGCGCCGAAACCAAGCCCGGCGGCTGTGACTCCGTGACCGAACGCTTCGCCACGCGCGGTCTTCGGGGTGTGGCGTAGGTGGGTTCCAGGAAGATGTGCGGGCGCCGGGGTGCCGTCGCGGCGGCCGGGACGGCGGCAGTGCTCGCCCTCACCGGCTGCGGCAGCGACGACGGCGACGCCATCAGCTCCGGGAACGCTGCGAAAGGGAGCGGCGATATTCAGCGGGAGGACGCAGCGTTCCCGGAGCTAGCCGTCGACGCGATGCGCACGCTCGAGTCCGTGCACGTCGTCGGCAAGCAACGCTGGATCGACGAACCGGCCCAGATCGACCTGCGGATGGACAAGGAGGGCAACTGCGCCGGCAGCGTCAGCAACGACGATCAGGGTGCCGTCGAGTTGGTCATGCGGGGCGACGAGATGTGGTTTAAGCCGGACGCCTTGTACATGGAGACCCGGCTCTTCTTCAACGCCGCGACGATCGCCGAAATCGAGGGCTCCTACCTGCTGCTGGCCAGGGCGGATGCCCCGCCGGGCCTCGGGGACATGTGCAGGCTGCACACGTACGCGCAGGCGACGGACCGCCACGTAACGATGAACTACGAAATGACCGCGGGGAAGTCGACCGAGCACAAGGGCGTCCCGGTCATGCCCCACGTCGATAAGTCCGCGACCAGCGAAGGGGCCAACATGATGATCGCCGCCGAGGGAAAGCCGTACCCGGTGACTCTCACGGACCCGGGCTACCTCGATCACGACCTGGAGTTCTCCGCGTTCGATGAGCCGGTCAAGGTGGAGGCGCCCCCTGCGGACTCGGTGCTGACGGAGGAGCAGGTGGACGATATCCAATACGAAACGGCGCTGCGGTAGCCGCCGGCACGTCCCACCCGCTTTTATCCACCCCATCGGCGACACCGCCGCCCCAGGCCCCGCCCGGGGCGGCGGTCGCCGGGCGGTCGTTATGTGCCGTATCGCTTCCAGTCCGTGCAGTTGGAGGCGTTGCGGTCGCGGTGGTCGCAGACCTTGAAGAAGACCCACTCGTCGCCGTTCGGATCCGTCGGGTAGATGCCGCCTTCGTCGTGGGCCGGGTTCCAGATCCATGTGGAAGGTTTGTGATCCGCCTTGAACGAGTAGAGGACGGCACATCCCTCCCCGTCGTCGACCTCCCAGTCCACGACCCAGAATTCGTTGCTGCCGGATCTCCAGGCCGCGGCACAGTCCCCGCTGCGCGAGTCGATGTAGGGGGAATCCGCGGCTGCCGGCCCGCTCGTCACGCCCACGACGGCACAGGCGGCCGCCCCGATGCCGACGGCCACGCGGCCCAGCGTACGGCTGATTCCTGCCTTCACGGCTGCTCCTCCCGTTGTCCCTCCCACGGCAGCTTGCCAGGAGCACCTTGACGCAACCTGAGGTGAAGCCTGAACGCCCTGACCCCTACAGGTTCGGCCAGTCCTGCTCGTGGAACTCGCACCAGATCTCCTTGCCCGTGCCCCGCGGCTCCGTGCCCCACTCCCCGGACAGCTCCTGGAGCAGGAACAGCCCGCGGCCGGAGGAGGACATCTCGCCGGGGTGGCGCACGTGCGGCAGGCCCGTGTCGGCGTCGGCGACCGTGACGCGCAGGGTGCGACCGCCGTGCGGGCCCTTGACGTCGGCGCTGACGTCGGCGTCGCTGTCGGTGTGCAGGAGTACGTTGGCGACCATCTCGGAGAGCACCAGTTCGGCGGAGTCGACCTGCGTGGGGGTCGCCCAGTCGAAGAGCATCGCGCGCAGCTCGTGCCGGGCGTCGGCGGTGCGCTGCTGCTCCGCCTGCGGGACGGTGAGGTGCATGTGGCGGCCGGTGCCGGGGCCGCCGGGTTCGCGCATCGGCAGGTCGCGGCTGATGAGGACGAGCGCGATGTCGTCCTCGCGGCGCTCGGCGTGCGGGCCGGGGGTGGCGTGCGAGTGCGGGCCGCTGACGGCGTCGATGAGCGTGTCCGCCAGCGTCTCCAGGTCGTCGCCGACGTGCCCGGCGAAGACCCGGCGCAGCCGGTCGCGGCCGGTCTCCAGGTCGTGGCCGCCGGTCTCGATGAGCCCGTCGCTGCACAGCAGCATCAGCTCGCCGGGCTCCATGACCAGCCGGGTGACGGGGTAGTCGGGTTCCTCGACGATGCCGAGGGGCAGGCCGCCCTCGGTGGGGCGGACGAGGAGGGTGCCGTCGCCGATGCCCATCGCCGGGTCGAGGTGGCCGGCTCGGGCGATGGTGAGGGTGCCGGTGGCCGGGTCGGCCTGGATGTAGAGGCAGGTGGCGAAGCGGGGGTCGGCGTCGTCGGGCGGGGCGTTGCCGTCGAGGCCCTCGCGCAGGTTGAGCTGGGTGAGGAAGTGCGAGGCGCGGGTGAGTACGGCGTCGGGGTGGTGGCCCTCGGAGGCGTACGCGCGGATGGCGATGCGCAGCTGGCTCATCAGCCCGGCGGCCCGGACGTCGTGGCCCTGGACGTCGCCGATGACGAACGCCGCCTTGCCGGACGGCAGCGAGATCACGTCGTACCAGTCGCCGCCGATCTCCAGCCCGCCGCCGGTCGGCACGTAGCGGGCGGCGACCGTCAGGCCCGGCGTCGGCGGCACCTCCTCCGGCATCAGGCTGCGCTGCAGCCCGGCGGACAGCTCGCGCTCGGACTCGTGCACGTGCGCGCGGGAGAGTGCCTGCGCCAGCATGCGCGCCACGGTGGTGAGCACGGAGCGCTCGTCGGGCGTGAAGGGCGCGGGGTGGGAGAAGGCCGCCAGCCATACGCCGATGACCCGGCCGGCCACGATCAGCGGGACGTACGCCCACGAGCGCCGGCCGAGCCGGCCGGCGAGCCGCCACGCCCGCGGGAAGCGGCGCCGGTACTCCTCGCGGCCGGCGATGTAGATGGCGCGGCCGGTGCGGACGGCGACGGCGCCGGGGTAGTCGGTGTCGAGGGGGATGTCGGCGAAGTACTCCTCGTCCTCGGGGCGGTAGCCGTGCTGGCCGATGAGCGTGAGGTGGTCGCCCTCGACGCCGAAGACGGCCATGCCGTCGGGCGAGAAGCCGGGCATCGACAGGGAGGCGGCGACGCGCAGCACCTGGTCGGTGCCGCGGGACTCGGCCAGCGCGCGGCCGGCGTCGAGCAGGAACGCCTCGCGGGACAGCCGCCAGTCGCTGGTCAGCGGGGACGGCGGGGAGGTGCCGGCGCTGGCGCCGGGCAGGGGCTCGACGACCTCCTGGACGGTTCCGGACATCAGCACGTCGTCGGCGGCCGGTGCGGCGCCGGCGCCCTCCCGCTCCCCGGGCCCCGCCCGCCCCGGCGCGCCGTGCCCCCCGTCCACCTCCACCGCCTGCCCGCCGCGGAACGGCCGCATCCTGGTCCGTACGACCCGCAGCACCGTCCCCCGCTCGTCCACGATCCGCAGCTGCGCCTCCGCCACGGTGCCCTCCGCCCGGGCCAGCTCCAGCGCGCCGATCAGGTCGACGTAGTCCACCCCGTGGACACGGCCGCGCAGGCCGGCGCCCGTCGTCTCCGTCCGCCGCGCGGGCAGCCCGACGAGCCGGGCGGCCTCGGCGTCCATCGTCACGGTGCCGGAGGCGGTGTCCCAGCTCCACACTCCGGTGCCGACGGCAGCCAGGACCTGCTCGGTGCGCATTGGCCTATTTTAAGGTGATTGATCGCGTGCGGCCGGGGAGGCGGAGGACGGTAGTCTTGGCGGGCCGGGAACACTCTCCTGGCCGAATCGGCGACGAGATCGTCGGCACCGAGCAGACGAACTGGATGGATGATGCACCGGTACCGGTCCCACACCTGTGGCGAGCTGCGCGCGAGCGACGTCGGCGGCGACGTCCGCCTCTCCGGCTGGCTGCACAATAGGCGCGACCTGGGCGGCATCCTCTTCATCGACCTGCGCGACCACTACGGCATCGTCCAGCTCGTCGCCCGCCCCGGCACCCCCGCGAACGAGGCGCTGGCGCACCTCACCAAGGAGACCGTCGTACGCGTCGACGGCACGGTCGTCTCCCGCGGCGCCGAGAACGTCAACCCCGAGCTGCCCACCGGCGAGATCGAGGTCGAGGTCGCCGACGTCGAGGTGCTCGGCGCCGCCGAGCAGATCCCGTTCACGATCAACGCCGACGACGGCGTCGGCGAGGAGCGCCGGCTGGAGTACCGCTTCCTGGACCTGCGCCGCGAGCGCATGCACCGCAACATCATGCTGCGTACCGCGGTCGTCACGGCCATCCGCCAGAAGATGACGGCCCTCGGCTTCAACGAGCTGACCACCCCGATCCTCTCGGCCACCTCCCCCGAGGGCGCCCGCGACTTCCTGGTCCCCTCCCGGCTGCACCCCGGCACGTTCTACGCGCTGCCGCAGGCCCCGCAGCAGTTCAAGCAGCTGCTGATGATGGCCGGCTTCGACCGCTACTTCCAGATCGCGCCCTGCTTCCGCGACGAGGACGCGCGCGCCGACCGCTCGCCCGGCGAGTTCTACCAGCTCGACATGGAGATGAGCTTCGTCGAGCAGGAGGACGTCTTCGCCGTCATCGAGAAGGTGATGACGGAGCTGTTCGAGGAGTTCGGGAACGGCCGGCACGTCACGTCGCCGTTCCCGCGGATCCCGTACCGCGAGGCGATGACGAAGTACGGCTCCGACAAGCCGGACCTGCGGGCGGAGCTGGAGCTGACGGACGTCACGGACGTCTTCGCGGACAGCGAGTTCAAGGCGTTCGCGGGCAGGCACGTGCGGGCGCTGCCGGTGCCGGCGGTGCAGGACCAGCCGCGCAAGTTCTTCGACGCCCTCGGCGACTTCGCCGTCGAGCAGGGCGCGAAGGGCCTGGCCTGGGTGCGTGTCAGTGAGGACGGAGCGCTGAGCGGGCCGATCGCGAAGTTCCTCACCGAGGAGAACGTGCGGGTGCTCACCGAGCGCCTGGGCCTGGCCGCCGGGCACGCGGTGTTCTTCGGCGCCGGGGAGACCGACGAGGTCTCCAAGATCATGAGCGCGGTGCGCGTCGAGGCGGCGAAGCGCGCCGGGCGGTTCGCCGGGGACGTCTACCGGTTCTGCTGGATCGTGGACTTCCCGATGTTCGAGAAGAACGAGGACACCGGCGAGATCGAGTTCTCGCACAACCCGTTCTCGATGCCGCAGGGCGGCATCGAGGCGCTGGAGAGCAAGGACCCGCTGGACGTGCTGGCGTACCAGTACGACATCGTCTGCAACGGCGTCGAGCTGTCCTCCGGCGCGATCCGGAACCACGAGCCGGAGGTCATGCTCACCGCCTTCGGCATCGCGGGATACAGCAAGGACGAGGTGGAGCGCGAGTTCGGCGGCATGCTGCGCGCGTTCCGTTTCGGCGCCCCGCCGCACGGCGGGATCGCGCCCGGCATCGACCGCATCGTGATGCTGCTGGCCGACGAGCCGAGCATCCGCGAGACGATCGCCTTCCCCCTCAACGGCAACGCGCAGGACCTGCTCATGGGCGCGCCCGGCGAGGTCGACGAGGCGCGCCTGCGCGAGCTGCACATCGCGCCGCGCAAGCCGCAGCCGAAGTAGAGAGCACCTTCCACACCGGCGTACGGGCCGGGGCGCCCGACGGGCCCCCGGCCCGTGGTGGTGCCAGGTACACCCCCGAGTCGGGTGGACGTCCCATGGGGCGCGCGGGCGCGCATTCCTAGGTTGATGTCATCCGACATCGCAGAGGGGACCGTCCCATGTGGGCCATGGCCGTCCGTACGCTCCGCCACAGAACAGCCGCGCTGTCGGCGACCTTCCTGGCGCTCTTCCTGGGCACCGTCATCGTGATGGCCTGCGGTGGTCTGCTGGAGACCGGCATACGCAACAACGCACCGGCGCAGCGGCTCGCGGGCGCCGACCTCGTCGTCACCGGCGACCGCTCGCTGCCCCGCGGCGACGAGACCGTCGTCCTGCCCGAGCACCCCCCGCTGGACGAGGTCCTGACCGCGGCCGTACGGAACGTCCCCGGCGTCGAGCGCGCCGTCCCCGAGCGGGTCTTCGACGCCGCCGTCCTCGGCGACGGCGCGTCGGGTACGGGCTCGGCCCCCGACGCGCAGGGCCACGGCTGGTCCTCCGCCGCCGTCACCCCGTACGAGCTGACCGCCGGCCGGGCGCCGGAGGGCCCGCGCGACGTGGTGCTGGACGAGGCCACCGCCGGGGCGTACGGCCTCCGCCCCGGCGACGAGGTGCGCGTCGCGGCGCGGGGTGGCGCCGAGGCGTACCGGCTGACCGGCGTGGTCCGTACCGGGCACGCCGTCGGCCGCGGCGCCGTGTTCTTCACCGACGACCGGGCCCGCGAACTCGCCCCCGCCGTCGCGGACATCGCCGTCACGGCGGCGCCGGGCACCGACCACGGCGAGCTGAAGGGCCGCCTCGGTGACGTCGTCGCGGACCACGCCGCCGCGGGGCAGGTGCCGGCGGAGGTGGTCGCCGGCGACGACCGGGGCGCCGTCGAGTACCCCGACGTGCTCACCCGCCGGGAGGACCTGATCGCGGTCGCCGGCGCCTTCGGCGGCATGGCCACCGTCGTCGCCGTCTTCGTCGTCTCCGGCACCGTCGCGCTGTCCGTCGACCGCCGCCGCCGCGAGTTCGCCCTGCTGCGCACCGTCGGCGGCACCCCGCGCCAGCTGCGCCGGCTGCTGCTCGCCGAGACGCTGCTGGTGGCGCTGGTCGCCGCGGCGGCGGGCTGGTTCGCCGGGCCGCCGGCGGGGGAGCGGCTGTTCGAGGAGTTCACCGGCAGCGGCATGGTCTCCGAGGCGGTCTCGTACGAGCAGGGCTGGATCCCCGCCGTCGCCGCGGGCGGCGCGCTGCTGCTGACCGCGCTGTTCGGCGGGTTCATCGGCGGCCGGCGCGGGGTGAAGATCAAGCCGGTCGAGGCGATGGCGGAGGCGTCGCTCGGGACCCGCTGGGCGCATCCGCTGCGTATCGTCCTGGCCATGCTGTTCCTCGGCGGGGCCGCCGCCCTGGCGATCCTCACGTGGGTGCTCTTCGACGGCCCGATCGCGGCCAGCACCGCCGGCCCCACCGTGCTCTGCGCCGCCATCGGCCTCGCGCTCCTCGGCCCCGGCCTGACGAAGCTGTGCACCGCGCTGATCTCCGGCCCGGTCCGGGCGGTCTCCCCCATAGCCTTAAGGGCATGGGCGGTACCCCCATGCGCGAGCGGCGAGCTGGCCGTCGCCACCGCCCGGGCCCGCGCCGTGCAGATGGCCGGCGTCGTCACGCCCGTGATGCTGGCCGTCGCCATGGCCACCGGCAACCTGTACCTGCAGACCACGCAGACCGACGCCGCCCGCGAGGCGTACGCCGAGACGCTCCGCGCCGACGCCGTCGTCGACTCCCCCGCCGGCACCCTCGACCCGGCGCTCACCGCCGACGTCCGCGCCGCGGACGGCGTCGCCGCCGCCGGCGCGTACGTCACCAGCACCGGCTGGATCGACGGCGTCGGCGACGAGGACGGCGTACCGCTGCAGGGCATCGACGCCCGCGGCGCCGCGCGGACCACCGCCCTCAAGCCGACCGCGGGCGAAGTCGCCGACCTCACCGGCCGGACGATCGCCCTCCCCGAGGGTGCGGCCGACGGCCGCGGCGTCGGCGACACCGTCGAGGTGCGCTTCGGCGACGGCGCCGAAGTCGAGCTGCGGATCGCGGTGCTCTTCGACGGCCGCGACGGCTACGACACCGTGTTCCTGCCCGCGGACCTCCTCGCCGGGCACACCGACGGCGGGCTGCCGCAGCAGATCCTCGTCCGCGCCGAGGACGGCGTCGGCACCGCCGAGCTGGCGGCGAGCCTGACGAAGACCCTCGCGGACCACCCGGGCACCGGCGTTACGGACCGCGACGAGCTGATCGAGGCCAACGTCGAGGACACCGAGACCCAGGCGTGGGTCAACTACCTGATCCTCGGCATGATCGTGGCGTACACCGGCCTCTCGGTGGTCAACAACCTGGTGCTCTCCGTCTCCGGCCGCCGCCGCGAGTTCGGGCTGCAGCGGCTCGCCGGCGCCACCCGCCGGCAGGTGCTGCGGATGCTGACGATCGAGGCGCTCATCGTCGCCGGGATCGGCGTGGGCCTCGGCACGGCGGCCGCGGCCACCGCGCTGGTGCCGTTCAGCCACGCCGCGGCGGACAGCCTGCTCCCCTCCGGCCCGCTGTCCATCTACGCCGTGGTGGTCGCCGGTGCCGTGGCCCTCGCTCTCACCGCCACCCTGCTGCCCGGCTGGGCAGCCCTCCGTACGCGCCCCGCGCAGGCGGCGCAGGCGGAGGACTAGGTGGGTGGGCCCGCCCCGGGGACGGGGCGGGCCCTGGTGTCTTGCGGCGGCACCGCCAGGTAGCACCGCAAGACGGTGTGGCCGGCCGGTGTCCCCCCGCGACACCGGCCGGAGTCGTGGTGTCTAGCCGAAGCGGCCGGAGACGTAGTCCTCGGTCGCCTGTACCGACGGGTTGGAGAAGATCTTGTCGGTCTCGTCGATCTCGATGAGCCGGCCCGGCTCCCCGACGGCGGCGAGGTTGAAGAACGCGGTGCGGTCCGAGACCCGCGCCGCCTGCTGCATGTTGTGCGTCACGATGACGATCGTGAAGCGGGTCTTCAGGTCCCCGATCAGGTCCTCGATGGCGAGGGTGGAGATCGGGTCGAGGGCCGAGCAGGGCTCGTCCATCAGGAGCACCTGCGGTTCGACGGCGATGGCGCGGGCGATGCACAGCCGCTGCTGCTGGCCGCCGGACAGGCCGGAACCGGGGCGGTTCAGGCGGTCCTTGACCTCGTTCCACAGGTTCGCGCCGCGGAGGGACTTCTCCACCACGTCGTCCAGCTCGGACTTCTTGTAGCGGCTGTTGAGCTTGAGGCCCGCGGCCACGTTCTCGTAGACGCTCATCGTCGGGAACGGGTTGGGCCGCTGGAAGACCATGCCCACCACGCGCCGTACGGAGACGGGGTCGACGCCGGTCGCGTACAGGTTCTCGGCGTCCAGCATCACCTTCCCCTCCACCCGCGCGCCCGGGATGACCTCGTGCATGCGGTTGATGGTCCGCAGGAAGGTGGACTTGCCGCAGCCGGACGGGCCGATGAAGG
>NZ_JCANTA010000041.1:0-36174 GCF_059570575.1 Streptomyces sp. CNX435
CATCTGGCCGAGGTGTACGGCGCGAGCGTGTCGAAGTCGACCATCACCACGATCACCGACAGCGTGATGGACGGCATGGCCGAGTGGCAGAACCGGCCGCTGGACCCGGTCTACCCCGTGCTGTTCGTGGACGCTATCCACGTGAAGATCCGTGATGGGCAGGTCGCGAACCGGCCGATCTACGTCGTGATGGCCGTGACCGTCGAGGGCCACCGCGACATCCTCGGGATCTGGGCCGGCGACGGCGGCGAGGGCGCGAAGTTCTGGCTGCAGATCTTCAGCGAACTGAAGAACCGCGGACTGGACGATGTGCTGATGCTGGTCTGCGACGGGCTCAAGGGATTGCCCGATGCGGTGGAGACCGTCTGGCCCCGCACCATCGTGCAGACCTGCATCATCCACCTCATCCGCAACAGCTTCCGATACGCCTCCCGCGCGGACTGGGACAAGCTCGCCAAGGACCTGAAGCCGGTCTACACCGCCCCCAGCGAGGACGCGGCCACCAGCCGCTTCCTGGAGTTCTCCGAGACCTGGGGCAAGAAGTATCCGGCGATCATCCGGCTCTGGGAGAACGCCTGGGCCGAGTTCGTACCGTTCCTGTCCTTCGACGTGGAGATACGCAAGGTCATCTGCTCAACGAACGCCATCGAGAGCGTCAACGCCCGCATACGCAAGGCCGTCCGGGCCCGCGGACACTTCCCCAACGAGCAAGCCGCCCTGAAATGCATCTACATGGCGCTGATGTCCCTGGACCCCACCGGCAAGGGCCGCCGACGCTGGACGATGCGCTGGAAAGCCCCCTTGAACGCCTTCGAGATCGCCTTCGAAGGACGCCTCACGGCAGCCCGCCGCTGACCACCAACCAACCGCAGATCAGCCGTCTACTGGACACACCCGCTTCGGACCGTCAGGTACAGCGGCCCTCCCACGGCCACGGCGGCGAGGCCCAGCTGCCAGTCGAGGTACAGCAGCAGAGCGGTGATGTAGACCGTGGTCAGCACGGCGCTGACGATGTCCCCCAGTCCTCTGGTAAGCAGTCTGCGGAGGGCCCCGACGTCGCTGGTGGCCCGGGAGGTGAGCCGTCCTGAGGTGTACCGCTCGTGGAAGTCGATGCTCAGCGCCTGGGAGTGGCGGAAGACGCGCCCGAGGAGGTCGAGGATCACGTCCTGGCCGACGCGTGCCGAGAGGCGGACCTGGATGTGCTGTACGCCCCCGAGCCGGCCACGACGAGCAGGTAGCCCAGGCAGACGGCCAGGATCGGGCCGCGGTCGTCGTCCCGCAGGGCCGGGACAGCCTGGTCGATCGCATAGGCCACGAGCAGCGGGCTCAGCTGCGAGATCCCCCGCTGAAGGACGAGCACGAGGCAGGTGGCCGCGACGCGGCGCCGGCGGGGACGCAGCAGGGACGCCAGCAGCGCCCGTGAGGCGCCCGCCGGCGCGGAGAGCACGTCCTGGGCGAAGGGATCGGGCTCGGCCCGCGCCGGTTCCTTCCGCTCCGGGTTTCTCGACTTGCCGCTGCGATCGGTCATTCCTCCTGCCGTGTCTGCTTGAGGTCCTGCACGTGGGCGTCAGCCGGTCGAAACTCTCGTTCCAGCACCGCTCGAATCCGCCGGTCCACTCGTGGACCGACCGCAGCCCGCGGGCGTCCAGGCCGTAGAGGCGCTGCTTGCCCGCCCGCGAACCCGCACCAGCCCCACCTCCCGGAGCGCCCGCAGGTGCTTGGACGCCCCGGGCTGGCTCATCCCCAGCTCCTGCGCCAGGATGTCCCGGCGCTGCCGCTCGGCGATCCCGCATCAAAATGTATTCAAGCAGTGGGGAATCGGCACGGCTGGCAGCGGATACATTTCGGCGAGCCGGGCCAGCAGCGGGCATAGGCGTCACGTTCCGGCGGGCGCGGCTCCGCCCGACGGGCGGGGTCATCGCTCACCCCACGCCCCTACCGTCGCCCGCCGCACCCCCAACGCCTCAGCAACCCCCTGCTGAGGCAAACCACGCACCACCCGCAAACGGCTCGCCGGATCGGGAGATCATCATGGCCAGGGCCGCGACCTGGCGGGACTACACTCCCACGGGGACCGGGCCGCCGTCGGACGGGCCTTCGGACCAGGACTCGCGGAAGAACGTCATGACCGACACGATCACCAGCGCCGCCAACCCCCTCGCCAAGCGCGTGAAGCTACTCGCCAGCCGCAAACACCGGCGCCGTGAAGGCGCGTTCGTCGTCGAGGGCCTTCAGCCGGTGTGGTATGCCGTCGAGGCGGGGTGGGAGATCGAAACACTCATCGTGGCGCCTGCCCTGCTGACGCATCAGGCGGCTTGGCGCATGGTCGAGGAGCAGGAGCGGTCCGGGGTGGCCGTGGTGCGGTTCGGTGCGGAGCTGTTCCGGCGTCTGGTCGACCGTGACGGGCCCAGTGGTATGGCGGCCGTCCTGCGCAGCCGGGGCGGCACACTGGAAGACCTCATCGTCCGGCCCGAGGCGGTGTTCGTCGCCCTGCACCGCATCGCCAACCCGGGCAACCTCGGCACCATCATCCGCACCGTGGACGCCGTGGGCGGGACCGGGGTGATCCTGATCGGGGACTCGGTGGATCCGTATGCGCCGGCCGCGGTCAAGGCCAGCATGGGGTCGCTCTTCGCCGTCGACGTAGTGCACACCCCCGACGCCACGGCGTTCTTCGACTGGGCATCGGAGCGGGGGGTCGCGGTGCTGGCCACGTCGGGCTCGGCGGACGAGGATCACTGGAGCGCCGCGTACGCGCCGCCGCTCGCGTTCCTGTTCGGCAGTGAGCGGGAGGGGCTGCCGGAAGAGCTGCTGGCTCGGTCGTCGCGGCGGCTGCGGATTCCCATGGAGGGCACGGCGGATTCGCTGAACATCGGAGTGGCCGCGTCGATCATGCTCTACGAAGCACGCAGACACCGCGACGGCGGACCCGCGCCGACACACGGGTGACGCGGACGCCCGCCCGGCCTCCGCCCGGTGGCCGCCGGCGCTGTGTTGGCCGCCACCGGCGTCAGGAGAGGGCCCACACACCGCGACGACGACGATCCCCGCCAGGTCATCGACCCCCACCATCCCGCACTCCGCCCGGGTGTGGAACCACTTCCTCGGCGGCAAGGACAACTACGAAGTCGACCGCCGGACCGCCGAAGCCTACAAGTCGACTTTCCCCCAGATCGTCGATGTCGCCCGCACGGACCGCGCGTTCCCGGGCAGAGCCGTGAGGTATCTCGCCGCCGAGGTCCGGATCCGCCGCCCGTGGGCCATCACCCTGCTGGGCATCCTCCACTTCCTCCGCGACTTCGACCAAGCACGCGGTATCGTCCGGCAACTCCTCGACGCCGTGCCGGCCGGCAGCCACCTGAAAGTCATGTACGCCACCCTGGACCCGTCCCTCCGCGGCGAGGAGACCGCCGCGCAGAACTGGGAGTGCCGCTCCCGCAGCACACCGGTGACCAGGAGGGCATCCCACAGCACGAACGCCACGCCCCACGGCAGCAGCCGTACACCCGGCGCGAAGCCCCCGCGAGCAGCGCGCGGACGCTCCTGCTCCGCTGACGTCATAGGTCACCATGCGTGGCCGGGCGGTGTCCGATGACGCGCGGTAGTTCCGGAGGGCACGTCGGGGCGCGTGCCGCGTACGAGGTGGCGAGGTACGTCCGTACGTTCCGGGTCTTCGGCGTCGTCCACGCGGGCGTCCAACCCGAGTCCCTGAATCGTGTCAGCAAGTATTGGCGCGCGATTTCGGGCGGAATATGTTCCGCTACGCCCCATAGCATTGAAACGTTTTAATCAGCCATGGAGCAGGTATGCGACTTCGGAGAAGAAGACCCGGGCCCTGACGCGCCGCCACAGTGCTGGCAGCAGTACTCGCCTCGGTCGCCGCCCTCCATGCTCCAGCCGCCGGGATCACGCACGGGCAGGCGGAATCCCAGGTTCACGAGCGGCCGTCGGCGCCAGCCGGGCTGCGGACGAACTCGCTGCCGGCTCCCGCGGACGTGGACGTCACGGGGACCGTCGAGTTCGGCTGGCAGTCGGCGCTGCGCAGGCAGCGCGCGTACAAGATCGAGGTGACGCGCGTCGGCGCGGACCGCCCGGTGTGGGAGAGCGGAAAGGTCGAATCGGCTGAGTCGTCGGCGGTGCGCTACGCCGGCCCCCCGCTCCGGACGGGCGAGCGGTACCGGTGGCGCGTGCAGGTCTGGGACGAGAACCGCCGGCCCTCCGGGTGGTCCGGGTCCGCCTCGTTCGGTACCGACCCCGGCGCCGACTGGGGTAACTCGGCGCTCGTGTGGCCCCGACCGGCGGACGGCGAGAAGTGGACCGACTACCGCCTCGACCTGACGCTCACCGTCACCCGCACCGCGCTCGGCGTGCGCTTCCGCTCGCCGGACGCGAAGAACGGCTACATGTGGCCGTTCCGGGCGGCCGGCGCGGCCAACCCCAACACCCTCGTGCCACACATCCAGACGGACGGCCGGTTCAGCGCCGGCGACCCGGTGCCGCTCGGGACGGAGCTGCAGCCCGGCACCGAGCACCGGGTCAGTATCGAGGCCGTCGGTTCGACCCTGACCACCTCGCTCGACGGCCGGGTCGTGGACCGCCGCACCGACATCACCCACGCCGAAGGGGTCATCGGCTTCCGCAACGGCGGCAGTGAGTCGGGTGTCGTGGACGACGTCCGGGTCACCGGCCTGACCGGCTCCGGCGACGGCCGCGTGCTGTACCGCAACGACTTCGACGACCCGGCGGCCGACTTCCCGTGCGGGACCGTCGAGGACGGGGCGCTCGCCCTCGGCGTCGACTACCTCAACGTCAACCTCGCCAACGACTGGGCGCTCCTCCGCGGTGACTTCTCGCCCGCGCCGCGCAAGGAGGTCTCCTGGGCCACCGCCTTCGCCACCGGCTCCGCGTTTTCAAGCGCCAAGCAGTACGTCTACAAGATGTACCCGGACGGCGAGTTCGTGGGGCTCGGCCCGACGAGCCCGACCGGCGACGAGGTCCGTTACGACGGCTTCGACCTCACGGACGAGCTGCGCGGAAGCGGCCCGCACACGCTGCTCGCGATCGCCTACGCCACCGAGGACCGGCGCTTCCAGGCGTACGTGATCGTGCGCTACACCGACGGCACCACGCAGACCTTCGGCACCGGAGCCGGCCGGCAGGCCCGTACCGGACGTGACGTCTGGACGTCGACGGACAGCATCGGCACCGGCTACTGGAGCGCGCCGCAGGAGGACCTCGCCATGGACGCGTACCCGGTCGGCTTCATGCAGCCGGGCTTCACCGGCCCCGGCTGGGCCGTCCCCGACGTGAAGGAGAACCTGCGGGCGCTCGCCTTGGGCTACCCGTTCGACCGTGACGCGGCCCGGCTGACCTCCTCCGACCCCGGCCTGGTCAAGGTCTGGCAGTTCACCAAGGACACCATCGAGACCGCCAACCAGAAATTCTTCACCGACTGCCGACGCCTACATCCAGTTGCTGTCAACCTCCACCTCACGGACGACCCGACGCTCAGCCGGTACTCCATGGACTACTTCGAGGAGAACGGCACCTGGCCCACCGAGTGGCCGATGTACGTGATCAGCGCCGTGTACGACACCTGGCAACGCACCGGGTCCACCGCCCAGATCGAGCGGGCCTACGACACGCTCAAGCCCAAACTCCTCGACGAGGACTACGACCCTGCCACCGGCACCATCGTCCAGCCCGACGCCATCGTCGACAGGCCCGACAGCCAGCGCGACGGCTACCGATTCACCGACCAGAACACCGTCCTCAACGCCCTCGCCTACAGCAACTACCGGCAGATGGAGACCATCGCCCGGGAACTCGGCCACGTACGGGACGCCGAGGACTTCCGGGCGAAGGCCCGCACGATCCGCGACGCCTGAACGTCGGGTTCTACGATCCGGAGTGGGGCGCCTACGACGACGGGCTGGACAGGGACGGCGTCCCGACCGGCCACCACGCGGTGCACGCCAGCGTCTTCCCGGCCGCCTTCGGGGTCCCGGACGGCGCCGTGCAGCGCGGGGCCGTCGCGGACTACCTCGCCTCCCGGGGCATGGCCTGCAGCGTCTACTGCTCCGGGTTCCTGCTGAAGGCCCTGTACGACGCCGGCCGCGGCCAGGCCGCGCTGGACCTGCTGACCTCCTCCGGCACCAACAGCTGGCTGCACATGCTCGACATCGGCGCCGGCGCCACCGGCGAGGCCTGGGACCCCGCCCAGAAGGGCAACATGACCTGGTCGCACCCCTGGGCAACCTCGCCCGCCTACGTCATCCCACGCGACATGTACGGCATCGAACCCACCTCGCCGGGCTACGCGACCTTCCGAGTCCGGCCGCAGACCGGCGACCAGCGCTTCGGCTCCGTCACACTGCCGACCGTCAAGGGCACGATCGCGGTCTCCTTCCAGCGGTCCGGCGAGCGCCAGGATCTCGGCGTCCGGGTGCCCGGCAACACGACCGCGACGGTCGGCGTACTCGCGCCCGAGAGCCATGAAGGAGCGGTGGTGTTCGTCGACGGCGGGCCCGTCCGGGGCGAACGCGACGGTGACCGCATCGCGGTCCGGGTGGGCGCCGGCTGCCATGTCCTCAGCACCTCGTGGTCGGCGAGCGTGCGGGACGACGACCGGCTGACGGGCGTCTGCCGCGGGGGAGGCTGACAATCCCACGCGGCACGGGAGCCGGGGTCCCAGAGCGGGCGGAGATCAGCGCAGGAGGTGCCGCCGATCTCCGCCGTCGGCGCGTGGTCAGAAGAACGAGCTGTCGCCGCCGAGCTGGACGGCCCCGTAGTACGCCTCGGCGGCGTTGACGCACGCGACGTGGGGCAGCGGGGAGCTGTGACGGTCGTCGCAGATCCGGCGCATCTCGGTGAGGAAGCGACCGTCGATCCCGTTCTTCGTCTCGCGGGTCGGGCTGAGCTTCAGCTCGTGGTCGGCGCCGTAGTTCCGGTAGCCGAAGTCGTGCTGGACGCACGCGGGGCGGAAGGTCTCACTGTAGGGCGCGTAGCCGGTGGGGACGGAGCAGCCGTCGTTCGTCCAGTTGAACGGCGGGACGTGCGGGGTCTCCGCGAACTCCCGGTAGGTGAGGTTCATGATGGCGTCGGCCTGCTCGCGCAACGTCGGCGCCGCGGGGGCGGCGGTTGCGGAGCTCGGGTCGGCGGCGAGGGCGGTGCCGGCGCCGGTGAGGGTGCCGCCGAAGGTGGCCGCTGTCAGCAGGGCCAGCGTGGCGGCGGTGGTCGACAGCTTCTTTCGCAGGGCGGAAACGGCCGCCGGGCTGCGGGTGATCTTGTTCATGCAGGGAGGCTGCGCACCGGGGTTGCGATCATGCGTCCCGGGGTGCAGATCCGCCCAAACGGGTCAGGCGCCCTCCGCCGGGCTGACGAAGGCCCGACGCAGGCGCCCGCCCGGCGCGAGGGGCATGGGTGCCCTCCGCGCCAGACGGGCCCCGATCACGATCAGGGAGCGTCGAGGGAGTCCTCGATGCCCTTCATCTCTTCGTCGGTGACCTCCTTGACCAGTCGCTCGCCGGTCTTGTCACTGATGCCCTCGCACTCGCTCGGGCGGTCGTCGCTGACTTCCCCGCCCTCCTGGGCCTTCTTGAACTCCTTGGCGATGGCTTCCTTACAGGCCGCCTCGTCCCCCCCGCTGTCGCTACCGCAACCGGTCACGGCGATGGTCAGGGCCGCCGCGGCCGCAGCGAAAACGGAAGCACGGGCAGTGCGCTTGTGCATGATTCCCCTAGCAAGTACGTGTTCGGACCGGTGAATCCTGTCGGACCCCGGCCTCGGTGTCCTGCGGTGTGACTGTTTGGTGACATGACCGGGACACGACCACAAGGATTCGATCCGTCAGGTGTCACCCGAACGGCCCGGCCCGGAGGTCGGCGGTGTGGCGCGGGCCGAGGCTGGGGGCACGGCGCTGACCGGTGGGAGGATCCGTATGGCCGAACCCGATCTCAGCGACCGCGCGGACTTCGAGGCCGCCGACCGCCGATTCCTCGCCGGACCTGCCGAGCGGCAGGTCCGGGCCGCGGACGGGCGGGTGGTGTAGGACTTCGACGACATCGGCTTCCTCGACGGGTTTCCCGACGACGATCATCCCGACACCGTTGACGCCGGCCTGTGACGGCAGGCGAAGCTGTGTGCCCGGGCCGGGTTGTACGAGGTGACCGACGGTGTCCTGTAGGTGCGCGGGTACGACCTGTCGAACATGACCCTGATCGAGGGCGACCGCGGGGTCGTCATGGTGGATCCGCTGATCTCGCGGGAGACCGCCGCCGCGGCGCTGGGCCTGTACCGCGCGCGGCGCGGCGACCGGCCCGTCACCGGCGTGGTCATCACGCACTCGCACATCGACCACTTCGGCGGCGTCCTCGGCGTCCTCGACCCGGACGCGGACGCGGACGTCACGGTCCTCGCCCCGGCCGGGTATCTGGAGCACTTGGTGGCGGAGAACGTCTACGCCGGCACGGCGATGCTGCGCCGCGGCTTCCACTACGCCGGGATGAACCTGGAGTGCGGCCCGCCGGGCTGGTCGGCATGGGGCTGGGCTTCACCGCCTCCACCGGCGCCCCCGCCCTGCTGCCCGCCACGCACACCGGGCAGACCGAGACCGTCGACGGCGTGCGGTTCGTATGATGACGCCCGGTACCGAGGCTCCGTCGGAGATGAACTTCCTCCTGCCGGACCACCGCGCGCTGTGCACGGCCGAGAACGCCACGCACAGCCTGCACAACATCCTGACCCTGCGCGACGCCCTCGTTCGCGACGCCCGCGTCTGGTCCCGCTATCTCGACGAGGCCCTCCGGCTCTTCGCCGCCGAGGCCGGCGAGCGCCACCGCGCCACGCTCTCCCACGGCGCCTTCACCCACCACCGCCTCGACGACCGGCGCACGGTGCCGGCCGACGTGTCGCTGACCCTGGTCAAAGGCCAGTTGCTCGCGCTGCTCGCGGGTGCGGGTCCGGAGGACATCGAGCACACGGGCGATCTAGGCGCGCTCCGCACCCTGCTGGCCGTCCTCGACAGGCCCGATCCGGACTTCACCGTCGTCACCCCCTGAAATACGTGCAGGCAGGGACGGGACTCAGCCCGCGGGCGGCGGGCCCCAGCCGCCGTGCGGCTGCTGCGGGGGCGGCTGCGGGGCGCCGTAGGGCTGCTGGGCGGGGTAGGACGGCGGCTGCGCGGCGCGCTGGCCCGAGCCGCCGGGATTCCTGTCGAGTACGCCGCAGGCGACGGCCCCGATCATGAGGCCAATGCCCAGGTACGAGCTGGACTCGCGAATCTGCTGAAACTCGATGCTCTCCACGTCCGACCGCTCGGCGATCATCGGCATCACGAAACCCTGCACGAGAAAGTACAGGCCGCAGACGAAGAGCACCCATCCGAAGATTTTCATAAGCGGCACCCTACGTCGGCGCCGCACGGCGCCACCGTGAATTGCTATTCCCGAAGTCCGGGTGGTGACAGCGGTGTTCAGGCTATATCGCCGGTCCAGGCCCAGCGTCCCGTGGCGCCGGCGGTGGGGGCGTAGGTGGCGCGGCCGCCGGCGCCGAAACGGCCCAGCTCGGTGGGCAGGGCCGCGCCGGCGGCGGTCTCCTGCGCGCTCCAGCCGGTGATGTCGAGCAGCAGGCCGTCGAGCGGGCCCCCGACGAGTTCGGCGTAGTACCGGCCCGGGCGCGGTCCCGGGTGCGGGTCGTCGTGATCCGTGCCGTAGACCCGGCCGCGCAGCAGCTCCTCGTCCCTGTCCATGCCCCCAGCCTCTCAGCCGCCACCGACAGTCCGGCCCGGCCGGCCGCGCCGGCCGGAGGCGGCGCCCGTAAGCTGGCGGGCATGGCATGCCGTATCACTGAACTGGTCATCGACGCCGCCGACCCCGATAGGCTCGCCGCGTTCTGGGGCGAGGTCCTCGGCTATGTGGAACTCGACCGGGACGACGACGGCACGATCGAGATCGGGCCGCCCGACGTCGGCTTCGGTGGGCTTCAGCCCACCCTGGTACTGAGCCCGAGCAGCGATCCGCGGCGGGGGAAACTTCCGCTGCACATCGACGTCAACGCCACCGACCGCGACCAGGAGGCGGAGCTGGAGCGGCTGCTCGCGCTCGGCGCCCGGCACGTCGACATCGGCCAGACCGGTGCGGAGAGCTGGTATCCGCTGGCCGATCCCGAGGGCAACGAGTTCTGTCTGCTGCGTTCCCGGGTGCAGCCCGTCGCGTGACGACGGGCCTCGGCCAGATCTTCGGATCGCTGATCTGTGTGTCGTTGACTGATGCGCGGTGGGCGCGGATTGAGCCGTTGCTGCCGGATCGGACACCTCGGCGAGGCCTTCGGGCTCACGCCCGGCCAGACCGGTGACCCACCCGCCTCCGTAAGCCGCTGACCAGTCCGCCAACCGCAAGCTGCGCGCCAGTTCTTCGCACTGTCGGCGCGAACAGACGACCCGGTCGCGCCGGAGGCCGGGCGGATGCGGGCTGACCTGGAGCGCGCCGGATGGGCTGCCGCGGTGGACGACTTCCTGCCGCCGGAGATGCGCGTGCCGAGCCACGACCGCCCTGAAGTAATTCGTATTAGCACCTTGACGGCGCCTTCCTGCCCGGAGAGTGTGTCCGATCAGCCGGACGGTCACGCACCGTTGGCTTTCCCGCAGCTCTCATGACGTCCAGGAGACGCCCCATGACGTACGGACCCCCGCTGTCGCGCCGCGCGATCATCACGGCGGCCGGGGCCGCCGGCCTCACCGCCGCAACGCCCGCCCCCCAAGCACTTGCCGCCGGCACCCTGCCGACACTGCCGTCCCTGCCGTCCCTGCCCCCGGGCTCACCCTCTCGGCGCGCCTTCGCCGCCGACGAACAGCTCTACGCCCCCTATCTGGTCAGCCTCGCCGAGATGGTCAACGACATCGAGGACAACGGCTTCATGGGCGGCGGCTGGTGGCGATCGCCCGCGGCCCCGTACAACACACGGGTCCAGGAGCATGTCTACACACTGACCTGGTTCCTCACCAACAACCGCTCCTGGAACCCGTACGGCGGCAACTCCGCCCTCCTGACGCGACTGGACGCGGCGCTCAGCCACTACCTCGGCCTCCAGCACTCCGATGGCTCATGGCCGGAGTACAGCGCCGACGAGCACTCCCTCGCCGCGACCGGCTTCGCCCTCGGCTACCTGAGCAAGACCCATGTGCTACTGAAGGAAGCGCGGCTGCTCCCCACCCGCCGCCGCCAGATCGCCCGCGCCCTGCACGGAGCGATGACCTGGCTCCTCAACCCGTCCAACACCCGCGCCTGGCAGACCCCGATCAGATACGCCAACCAGGTCACCGCAGGACTGGCGGGAGCCGCACTGGCGCTCAGAACCAACCCCGACGCAACCCTGCGGGTCCGGTTGAACGACGCCTTCGCCCGCCTGGCCCAGAACGGGCAGGGCCCGGTCGGCTTCTTCTACGAAGAGGGCGGCATGGACATGAACTACAACTTCGAGGTCATGCTGCCCGAGATGGCCGATGCCTGGCGGCAGTCGAACAACGAGCACCTGGTGACCATGGCCAGGAAGTACACCGACTGGCTCGGCTACAACCTGCTGCGCGAACCCGACGGCTCCGGCTGGTTCAGCAACATCGCCCCCTCCACCCGCACCAGCACCCTCGCCTACGACGACACCCGGCCCGACCCGGAACGCACCGCGCTCAACAACCAGTTCGTCCCGTCGGTGCCCGCACTGGGCGCATTCCTGTCAGCCCGCGAGGACCTTGCGTCGGCCCGCACCTCCTGGGCCGCGGACGCCTCGCCGATGACCGGACTGACCAAGCAGAACACTTCTCCACGGATCCTCAGCCACGCGATCTACGACGAGAAGTACCCCACCCGGCAGGCCAAGACCCAGGCGATCCGAACCGTTGCCTACCTCGCCTCGAAGAACTTCACCGAGCGCCGCACCGACCAAGGCCAGGACTTCCTCTACATCCGACGCCCCGACGTCTACCTGGGCGCCTACCTCGGTACCCGGCCGACCAGCAGGGCCCGCACCGGCCTCAGCTTCCTGTGGCACCCGGTCGCCGGCACTGTCATCCAGACCCTGAACGACAACAACCACGGCGTGTGGGCCACCGTCCTCCCCGGCCAGGAACCGGACTCCAACGGGCCCCAGGCCGGGCAGTTCTTCGGCGGCAGCCCCTACGCCTTCCGCTTCGGCACACCCAGCGGGTCGGTCGTCACCGACGTCAAGGTCGGCAACGGACTGGTACAGCGCTCCGTCCGAGCCAACTCGCCGGCGACCGAGACCGTGCCGCTGATCCTTCAGGCGTCCGACCACGTGGTGTTCACCGACGGCACGGCCCTGTCCTGGGGAAGCTCCGCCACGGCCACCGCAACCGGTATCGATGTGCACCGCCGCTCCGGCGTCGTCCAGATCCGCTGGGGTACCGCCCGGAACGCGAGCATCGCCGCCGCCTCCCTCACCTACCTGCGTGACGGCAGCAGGCGGATGCACATCCTGAAGGTCCCGCACGACGGTTCCCTCGACGTCGGTATCCGGCTTGCCTACTGACGGCCCGACCGTAGGGCGGGCTGCGGAGAGCAGCGAAGACGGCGTCCCGGTCGGCGTCGAGCGCCAAGGCGTGGTCCTGAACCCGGACGAGGGCCCCAAGCCTCTCTCGCCTTCAGACCAGTGGACCGGCCGGAGGAGTTGACAGGTTTCCCGCCCGCCGTGACAGGTGAGAGCGCTCTCAGAATGAGTCATGTGCACGCCAGGAAGACCTGACGCGCCCTGCCCGTTGGCTCGCCGGTGCCGTTTCGTTAGGGCTCGTCGGCCTACTCGCTCTCGGGCAGGCCGCCACCGCCGCCCGGCCCGGCGACGGACCCACCGGCCGACTCGCTGAGGAGGCATCAACGGCATCAACGGCATCGACGGATAGACAGGAGGCTGTCGTGGCTCTTCCGCGCTGGACCGCCACCACCACCGAAAACGAAGCCGGAATCGCCACCGGCTGACTCCCCGGAGCGTCCGCACTGCCGACCGGCCGGGGCACTCGGATCCGGGCTATGACCCGGCCCCGCGTACGTCGAGCGTGGCCGGCCGGGCCGGCTCGGCGTCGGGCAGTAGCGCGCGCAGTACCCCGAACCAGGCGTCGAGGTCCTCGGCGCGGAGCAGCCCGGTGCCGATGAGCAGGCCGCGGAAGCCGGCCGCCAGCAGGTCGGCGGCCTCCTCGGGGGTGTCGATGCCGCTGGCGCTGACGGGGAGGCCGGCGCCGGCGGCCCGGACGCGGGGCCGCAGGTCGTGGCTTCGTTGCAGGTCCGCGTCGTCGTTCTCGCGCCGGCGGATGTCCTTGTTGTTAACCGCCACGACGCACGCCTCGGCCCGGGTGAGCGCGGACAGCTCGGCGGCGGAGGTGATCTCGACGAACGGCGTGACGCCGTTGTCCAGACAGGCGTCGATCAGCGTCGGCATCAGCCGGTTCGGCAGGATCGTGGCGGTGAGCAGCACGGCCGCCGCGCCGGCCTCGGCGGCCTGTCTGATCTGCTTCTCCTTGGTGAAGAAGTCCTTGACGAGCACGGGCAGCGAGGTCGCCGCGACGGTCTCGTCGAGGAGCCGCGCGGTGCCGCCGAACCAGGAGCCGGTGACGACTGACAGCGCGGGCGCGCCCAGTTCCTCGCAGCGGCGCGCCAGATCGGCGGCGGTACGACCCTGGAGCAGGTCTTCGCCGTCCGCCTTGGGCCGCTTGATCTCCATGATCACCGGTAGCTCCGCCACCGCCAGCGCGTCACTGAAGCGCTGGTCCGCGGCGTTCCTGCCGGTCGTGTCAGCCGGGTAGGGCATGCTGTTCCTCCTGCGGGGCATGCCGTCGCGCGGTGTCCCAGGCGCGGCGGATGCCGCCGATGAGCGCCGACGAGAGGTGTCCGGCTGCGGCGCGTGCGCGGATCGCGGCGAGCCGGGCGGGGGTGCGGTAGCCGTGCGGCTGGACGGTCGGCACGCCGGTCTCGGCGACGACGGCGGCGAGCCGCCGCGGGTCGTCGAGCAGGGTGACGCGGCCTGGTCCGAGCCCCGTGGCGTGGGCGGCCCGGGTGAGCGCCCGCACGTCGCCGAGCGGGAGTTCGTACGCCTCGGAAGGCACCCCGTACCAGATGCTGACGGCGTCCACCCGTTGCTCCGGGCAGCAGCCGCACCTCGGCTTTCGCGGTGATGTCGCACACCTTGAACCACACGGGGCTCAGCCGTTCCGCGCGGTGGCGTCGGCGTGCAGCGAGCCGGCGACCAGCCGGGTGCTGTCGGGGCCGTCGACGATGCCGGCGTGGGCGCCGCGTATGCCGTCGATAGCAGCTCGTAGGGAAGGTCGTCGAACTCCCCGTGCTCGCGGACGACTTCCATGTACCGCGCGCCGTCGTCGTCGTAGGGCTGGTGGACGCTGTCGGCGGTGCCGTCGAACTCGAGGGGGCGCATGCCGTGCAGCCGGCAGAGCAGCCGGTTGAAGACGGGGGTCGCGCGCACCCAGGCGCCGTCGAGGTGGACGGTGGCGAAGGTGTGGTAGCGGAAGACGTCCCCGCCGACGAGCCTGCGCAGCGCGGGTGAGGAAAGGTGGTTACGCACGTCGGTGAGCACGAGCCGCGCGGGGATGCCCTCGGCGCGCAGGGCGGCGGCGTAGAGCACGGACTTGTGGATGCACATGCCTTTGCCGGTACGGGCCACATGCGCGGCGGTGACGCCGGTACGGGACAGGTCCACACCGTAGACCTCGTAGTTGATGCCGTCGCGCACCGCGAAGTAGAGGCGTACGGCCGCGTCCCTGCTGTCCAGGCCGCCGTCCTGCGGCAGCGTCCGGCGGACGAAGTCGCGGACTTCGGGGCGTCGGAGTTCAGGAACTCGGTGGGGACGAGGGCGCTTTCCAGGTCTGTCGTCGTCATCGGTGTTCTCCCGCGTCAAGCGGCGCGTCCCAGGCCGAGGGGCGCGGCTGTCCGGTTGTGCTGGGTCGCTGTGGTGCCGGGGGAGATGGTTTCGTCGACCGCTGCGACGCAGCGATCGACGCGCCGACGCATCTCCCCCGTGCTGACGACGAAGCCGCGAGCGCGTCGGATCCGGTATCGGGTCCGGTGACGGCGTGGGCGCCGATGACGGTGCCGGCACAGACCTGCGGGAGGTACACGGCCTTCAGGGCGATGGAGCCGAAGCGCTGGAGGGCGACGCCGGCGCTCACCATGTGGGTGGTGATGGCGAAGTTCAGGCCGGTGCTGCGGCAGCCGCGGCTCTTCCTCCGGGACGTGCATCGTGGTGAGGAGGGACTGTCCGAGGACGCCCCACTTCTCGTCGAAGGGCAGGCGCAGGAGCCCGGATTCCATGACGGGGAGCCAGGGTTCGCGCGGAATGGCCGCTTCCCGGTCGATCGCCGCGCCGGGAAGGGGCACCGCCTTGGGGTGGCCGGTGGATCCGGAGGTCGTTCCCGCCGGATTGCGGATCGCGGCCATGTTCTTCTCCGCGGCGCGGGGCAGCGCCAGCAGGTCCCTGTACGACACCGCGCGGCCCTGCCAGATAAGGGCGGGGTTCTCCGGGTGCGGCCGGGCGACCGTCGCTATTCGTTCCGCGAGCGGGAGGGCCATGCGGGAGTCCTCCACATTCCTGTTCGACGAGCTGACCGCAGCGCACTCAGGATGGGCAAGATGGCGGTGGCCCGCATCTCAAGCAATGCGGTCCGGTCCGCGCGACGAATCCTTCGGCCGCGGGGGCCGAGCCCGCCGATCCCCCGCGCTCTCCGGGTAATCGCTTGTGGTGATGACGCGTCCGGGGATCGTCGGGGCGTGCGCGGCGGTGCGCTGGACGGGTTAGGCGGACCTCTCTTCGGCGGTGCGGAGCAGAGGGACGGCGCGAATTGCCGATCTACCGCGACACCGGCCTGTCGACGCACTCCGCAGGGCTGCTGCTGACCTCGTCGCGGGCCGGACGGTGGCCGACCTCGTGGTTGATGAGCATCTGGCGGTAGCCGCGAATGTCGTGGCCGTAGGTGCTGGAGCCCTGGGCCCAGCGGAAGGCGTTGATCAGGACACGCTCCGTCAGGCCGGAGTCGCACGAGACGTTCTCGACGGTGGTGTCGAAGCCCGACATGGCGCACCAGTCCCCGGTGGTGCCGGGGCTGGCCAGGGTGACGGCGAAGTCGCGGGCTCCGCCGGGACGCGCTCGAAGGTCCGCCTCCCGTCCGCGCCCCAGCTCCGCGCGTCGTTGAGGGTTTCGTGTACGGCCCGGGCGAACAGCCGGCCGTCCAGGGGCACGTCGTTCTCGACGTCGACGCGGTAGCGCACCACGCGGCCGGTGCCCGGAGCCGGATCGTGGCCGGGCACGGTCTCGAACGTGCCCGGGCCGCGCAGGCCGGCGGCGATGGGGTACGTCTCGCCTATCCGCCGCCCGTACATCAGGTCCCCGAGTGAGGGCATGTCCGCCGAGCCGCCGAGGGCGAAGCCGGAGCTGTGCCGCGGTCCCGACGCCGACGCGCGGTACGGGGCATGGAAGCCCGACGCCTGCTGCTCCGCCCGGATCGGCAGGGGCTCGGTGGCGTCGGCGGCGTCGTCGGTCGCGTCTTGAGACACGTGGTGGCGCAGGGCGTCGGGACGAGGCTCGGGGGGAGCGCGAAGAGCCAGGCCACCACCCCGGCGGCGCCGAGGAGCGCGAGCACCGCCGCGACCGCGGCGAGGCGCGTCAACGAGCGGGTAGGACCGGCCAACCCTGACCACACCCCCGCTACTCGAACGGCACCGACAGGCACCCCAACCGCGCGCCCGCCATGCCGGCCTCGCCCGGCTGCGTCCTCGTGGCGTACTCGTGCACCACAACCGATCGCGCCTCGCCCGCCCGGAACCGCCAGTCCTGCCACACCGAGACGAGTGCGCTCCCCCGGCCGTCGGTGGTGAAGTCGAGCCACACCTCGTTCTCGGGGTTGGCGTAGGTCGGGTCGACCGACGGCTGCACGGGGGCCGGCCGGTTCTGGTAGTGCGGCCCGGCGGCGTCCGGGTCGGGGCGGCAGGGCGCGGTGTGGACGTGCGCGCCGTACGTTCGGTCGGGCAGCAGGCCGGTGAGCCCGAGCCGGACGCTCGTCCTGCCGTGCCGCGCCACCTCCACCACGGCGATGCCCGCGCCCGCGGGCACCAGTGTCGTGTCGTACGTCAGTCCGTCGCCCGGCTCGGCGTCCTTGGGCGGCAGGAAGTACGCCTCCCGTGCAACGACGTCGGGGACCTCGCCAGGTGCGGCCGCCGCCGGCGCGGTGCCGGTCGCCCCGGTCGCCAGCAGCGCCACCGCCGCGGGCACGGCGGCCAGCGCCGCCCCGGCCCGGCGTCGCGCCACCGCCTTCGCCGTTCTCACCGCGCCCGCCACCGTCCGCATCGCCACCACTCCTCGCCGCCGCTCCACGCGCCTACACGTACGCCTCCACACTGGCGGCGGCGGCGCTGGCAGTCGTGCCGTACGCGCGCGGCGTCCGGGTGACGCGGGAGCGGCGGGCGGGGGCCGCGGGGCGGCGGCTACGTGCCGCCGTGCGTGCCGCCGGAGTGGCTGCGGCTCCAGGTCTGGCAGCCCTTGCTGCGCACGTACTCGCCGTCGTGGACCGTGATGTGCGTCGGGCCCCAGGTGGAGCCGCTGATGATCGGCACCAGTTCGCCGCCGTTGTCGGCCAGCCGCGACCACTCGCAGCCGCCGGGGTCGCCGTTCGAGCCCTGCGTCGCGTACGTGCCCGGGGCGATGGCGCCGCCGACGAAAACCGTGCCGTTGTCGAACGACGTGCCGAGCCGGTGTCGGTCGCCGAAAGGCCGGCGCGGCGGGTGGTGTTGGTCGGCGGAGGTCGCCGGGGGCCGCCCGGCGTCCTTCGCGGACTCCTGCCGCTGCCGCTGGGGTGCGGCGGCCTCCTTCTGGTTCGGCTGCTTCTCGGGCTGGGCGGCCTGGGCCGCTTCCTCCCGTACGGACGGCTTGGCGTCGCTCGCCGTCTCGAGTCCGTCGGCCGTCAGCACGGCGGCGACCACCCCCGTGACCACCATGAGGGCGCACGCGGCTCCGATCGCCCAGCGGTTGCCCAGGAACCGCTGAACCAGCGGCAGATCAAGGAATTTCGTGAGTTTCTTCATGGCCCTATCGCTCGCATGCGCATAGTGGATGTTAGTTACATAACCTACTTTTCGCATGCGGCATCCGGGCCCGTTGCCCGGCCACGCCACGGCGCGCATCACCGCATTGGCCCCGGGACTCCGTACGACATCCCACCGCAGTGCGCTGGTGGTGCTGGAGCCGGACGCCGTCGCGCACATGGGGGCGGGGTCGGCGGCCCCACGGCGGAGGCGCAGTCAGGGGCGTGGGGGCGTAACGGGGGCGCTTTAACGCATACGCCTCTCACTTTCAGTGTCTGTATGGACACCATGGGTAATCAATCGATGATCTAGCGGCGCGTCCGCCGCTGGAATCGAATCACCGTCCCTCCCACCCGCCCGGGCACGCCCCCGCGCCCGGGCGGGAACCTCTCGGAGGTGTCCCTGGTGGAATTCACCGACACGCCCCTGACACCGAACTGCGCCCGGGTGTTCGCCTCCGGTGTGCACGTCGTGGTCGGAGTCAGCCTGGGCAGCAGCTACTTCAGCGGCGACGTGCTCAGCGGGCTGCTGCGCTGGCTGCACGCGCGCTTCCAGTCGATCGACGTCGTCGTCCCCGACTCCCCCTTCCGCGACAACCTGCTGGTCGCGGGCCACCCACAGGCGTACGCGGAGCGGAAGACCGCCCAGGAGACGGCCACCGCGCGCAGCCGGATCCTGCGCTCGTGGCAGCGGGCGGGGATCCGCGCCCCGGGCGCGGAGCACCTGCACCTGCTGTCGGGCCTCGCCGGCGGCGCGGTCTACCGCGGCCTGCGCACGCAGGTGCGCCAGGCGCTCGCGCACGACGCCGAACTGCGCCGCTGCGGCCTGGAGATGAGCGAGTCCGCCCTGCGCTCCCAGTTACGGGGTGCGGAGCCCTCGCGGGCCCAGGTCGAGGCGGGCCTGGGGTGCTTGGAGGCCGAGCTGCCGTTCTTCGTCGGATCCGCCGCCGTGTTCGGGGTCTCGTCGTCGGTGTGCTTCTACCACCGGCCGATCCCGGCGGCGGAGCTCCTCTTCTCCCGCACCGGGCTGCTCCGTCCGCCACCGTCGCAGGGCTACGCGCTCATCCGCCCGGCGCGCGCGGCCGGCGCGGTGCCGGCGGATGGGGAGGTGCAGGGTGTTCGCCCATGAGCTGACCGCCGCCGGGCTGCGCGGCACGCGGGTCGAGGCCGCGTACGCCGCCTGCGGCCGCTACCTGCGGCGGCGCAACGCCGCGGCCTTTCCCGTGGCGCGCTTCCTGCTGCCGCCCGGCAAGCGCCCGTACTACGACGCGATGCTCGCGTTCTGCGGCTACGCGGACGACGTCCTCGACGCCACAGGGCACAGCCGCCGCGACCGCGGCGAGCGGTTCGACGCCCTCCGGTACGAGGCGCTGCGCCGCATCGACGGGAGCACCGCCACGACTGCCGGCACCGCCGCCGGGCCGGTGACCGCGGAGGCGGTGCTCATCTGCCGGGCGCTGGCCCACACGGTGCGTACCTGGGACATCGATCCGGAGGGGATCCGGCGCTCTCTGCGCACGCTGCGCACGGACCTCGACACCAGCTCGTACGCGACGTTCGAGGACCTGGAGCTGTACATGCGTTCCGTCAGCGGGGACATGAGCATCTGGGTCAACACACTGCTCGAACCCGCGGACGACGAGGCCACGGTGAAGGCCATCGCCCTGGGCTACGGCGTCTACATGCTGGACTTCCTCGACGACATCGCGGAGGACGCGGCCCTGGGCCGCGTCTACCTCCCCCTCGCCGACCTCAAGCACCACGGGCTGAGCCGAGACGACCTCGTCGCCGCGGCTGCCCGGTAGCGTATGACCGCACCGCTGAAGGAGGCGGTCCGCTTCGAGGCCGACCGCGTCCGGCGCTTCTTCCACCTGGCGGACGGCTGGCACCGCCAGGTGCACCCGTCCGGCCAGGAGCTGCCGCGGCAGTACCTGGAGCTGGGCCGTACGGCGCTGGCCGAGCTGATCCGCGACGACTACGACATCTTCCGCCGGCGCCGCAGCACCCGCCTGCTGTGCACCGCCCGCGCGGGCGGCACCACGGCCCGCTCGTACCTCCGCACGCTCCGCCACCGCCGCGCACACCCCCACCGCATCCCCCGCATCCCGGCAGAGCGGGCGGGCGGGGACGGTCCGGCCTGAGGGGCCGCGGTCGCACGCGAACGCCCGGCCGGTGGGACCGGCCGGGCGTGGGCGGCGGGGTGAGCCGCGGCGGGGTCACCGCTTGCAGAAGGGAATCTGGTCCAGGTTCCGCACGTAGCGCGCGGACATGTAGCCGTGGCCGCCGCCGTGCACCGGCACGCGGTACCACCTGTCGTTGCCCAGCACGTTCTGCCCGATCACCTTGCACTGGATGCGGACGATCGACCCGGATTTCGCCGAGCCGAGGATCTTGCTGCGCGTGGTCGGCGCGGCGCGCTTGTAGACGATGCTGTTGCCGAGCACCTTGCCCCGGTACGGGTAGCTGTGCGTCGCGTCGGCGACCGGCGCCGTCTCCGCCTTCTGCCCCTCGGAGTCGGCGGCGGCGAGCGAGGGCGTCGCGGCGAGGGCGCCCAGGGTCAGAGCGGCGGTGGCAACCATGCTGGCGGCGGCCTTGCGGATCGACATCGGGGATCTCCTTTCGTGGTGCAGCGCACCAGAGCGGGGAAGAACGTGAGAACCGTAGGAGAAGCCGGTCGCGGCACCGCCATATTGCCGTCAGACACACCTAACTGCCCCCCGTCTAGCCCAATCCAGGCGGTGGTGCGGAACTCACGGGAGCGTGCGTCCGTGGTGGTTTCCGTGGCGGGCACGGAGGCGTTCCATGGCTCCGCGGGGCGAGGCTGTGGTCACGGCGACCGGCCCGGCGAAGGACCGGGCGGGTGGGACCCGAGAGCACAGGAGTGGTCATGAGCAACAGCGAGACGGGCGCGTACGAGGGGTTCTCGGCCGACGAGCAGGCCGCGATGAAGGAGCACGCCCGGGAGCAGAAGAAGGCGGCGCGGCGCGGGTCGGGGGCGGAGAAGGCGGCGGAGGCGCTGCGGGACGTGCTCGCGAAGATCGCGGAGATGCAGGACTCGGACCGGGTCATGGCCGAGCGCGTCCACGCGGTGGTCACGGCCACGGCCCCGGAGTTGGCGCCGAAGACCTGGTACGGCATGCCCGCGTACGCCCTGGACGGCAAGGTCGTGTGCTTCTTCCAGAGCGCGGGGAAGTTCAACGCGCGCTACGCGACGCTCGGGTTCAGCGACCTGGCGAAGCTGGACGAGGGCACGATGTGGCCGGCGGGGTTCGCCCTCACCGAGGTGACGAAGGACGTGGAGGCGCGGATCGCCGCACTGGTGAAGCGGGCGGTGAGCTGAGGCGGGGGCGACTCGCGGGGGTGGGCGACACCCCGGGGGCCTCCGGCCCGGCTGCGCGTGGGCCGTCGTGCGGCGGCTATCCGCGGGGCGGCCGTCCGGTGACCTTCGGCGCCAGGCCGAGGCCGGCGAGCGCGGCCTCGCCCGCGGCGGTGTGCTCGCCGCCGGCCAGCAGCAGCGTACGCGCCTCCTGGTACGGGCTTCCCGCCGCGCCGAACGCCGCCGCGAGCGCCGGCAGCCGCGGCAGGTCGCCGTCGAGCAGCGCCTCCGCGCGGTCCACCTGCGCGGCGGCGACCGGGTTCCCGGCGACGACGGCGCGGGCCGCGGCGATCCGCGCCCCGGCGTCCGGGTGGCCGGCGAGCACCGCCGCCTCCGCGCGCAGTGCGGCGTACCAGTGCAGCCAGACCCAGCACACCCACTTCCACACCTCGTCCGGCGCGGGCGCGACCCGCTCCAGGGCCGCCTGCGCGTCGCCGTGGTGGAGCAGGACGGTGGCGTCGAAGACCGCGCCGTAGCCGTGCCGGTGCTCGGTCGTCGTGTCCGCCCGGTCGACGACGGCGAGCCAGTCCGCCCGGGCGCCGTCGTCGCCGCGTAGCCCGTGGATCATCGCCACCGACGCGGCACCGGCGCCGAGGGACAGCGACTGCTGCCCGCCGCTCTGCTCGAAGGAGTCGCGGAACCGCACGGCGTGGGCGAGGACCTCGTCGGCGCGGCCGGCGAGGGCGTCCGCGACGAGCAGCCACGCGGTGGCGTGGTGACCGGCCTCGGCGAGCAGCGGGTGGCCGGCGAGTTCCCCGCCCCAGCGGCGCGCCTGGTCCAGCTCGCCGGCGCCGACCGCGGTGCCGGCGGCCATGGCCAGGGCGTCCATCCGCTCGTGGATGGCGGCGGGGGTGGGCGGTAGGGGCGTCAGGACCTCGGTGCGGCGGCGGGTCGCGGCGGCGGTGGCGAAGGTGTCGCCGGCCCAGCTGAGGGCGCCGGACAGCGCGTCGAGAGCGGCGGACTCCGTTACCGGCTCCTGCGCGCGCCGGGCCAGCTCGACGGCACGTTCGACCCGCTCGATCGTCTCGCCCGGCGCGTTGTCCGCGTCTCCCTGCACGGCGCCGTACGCGTCGGTGACCACCGCCGCTTCGGCCAGCGCCACGGCCGCCCCGGCGCGCGGGTCGTCGCCGGCCAGGTCGCGGGCGCGGTCGAGCATCTTCGTGACCTCGGCGGCGGCGGGGAGACGGTTGAAGGAGGTGGAGAAGCGGTACGCGGCGGTGGCGGCCTCGGCGAGGTCGCGGCCGGCGCCGGCGGTGTCGCCGGCCCGGTGGGCGGCGCCGGCGGCTGCGCGGTGCAGGCGGTACATGTCGTCGCCGAGGCGCCGGAGGCCGGCCACCGCCGCGGCGTGCCGCAGAGCCCCGGCGGCGGTGGCGGCGGTGGCTGACTCTGTGGCGGCGGCTGTGTCTGCGGCGAGGGCCGCGGCCTCGGTGCCGTCGGCGTCTTCGGCGAGAGCGGCGGCCTGCTCGTACCGCTGCTGAGCCTCGCCGAGCAGGTTGCGGGTGAGCGCCAGCCCGGCCAGCGACAGCGCGAGGCGGTGGGCGTCCGCGCGCCGCTCCGGCTGCTCGGCGGCCCAGCCGAGCGCGACCCGCATGTCCTCGGCGAGGTCGTCGAACCGGGCGCGCCAGTCCGGGCCCCCGGCGCCGGCCAGTTCGGTGCCGGCGGCCGTGCACCAGCCGAGGTGGCGGGCGCGTACGGCGGTCAGCTCGCCGGCGGCGGCGAGGCGCTCCGCACCGTACTGGCGGATGGTCTCCAGCGCCTGGTAGCGGGTGCCGGTCGCGGCCGGGGTGACGGCCAGGAGGCTCTGCTCGGCGAGCCGGCCGAGGCCGTCGGCGACGGCGGTGTCGCCCGGGGCGAAGCCGGCGACCTCGGCCGCCGCGGCGGCGGTGAACGGCGCGACGAACACCGACACCCGGCGCAGCAGCGCCTGGTCCCAGGGCTGCAGCAGGTCGTGGCTCCAGTCCAGCACGGCACGCACCGAGCGGTGGCGGTCGTCCGCGCGGGCGCCGCCGCTGAGAATCTGCAGCTGATCGCCGAGGCCGGCGACCAGGCCGTCGAGGCCGAGCGTGGACCAGCGCGCCGCGGCCAGCTCGATCGCCAGCGCCATGCCGTCGAGCCGTTCGCAGACGGCCACGACGCCTGCGCTCGCCCCCGGCCCCGGCGGGAAGCCGACCGCCGCGGCCCGGTCCATGAACAGGGCCACCGCGTCCGACTCGTCGCCGCCGTCGCGCGACAGCGGCGGCACCGGGAAGGCCCGTTCGAAGGGCACCATGAGCCGCGCCCGGCTTGTCGCGATAACACGCAGCCGCGGGCAGGCCGCCAGCAGCCGCTCCAGGAACGGCGCCACCCCGTCGCGTACGTGCTCGCAGTTGTCGAGTACGAGCAGCGCGTCGTGGTCCGCGAGCGCGGCCGGCACGGCGTCGTCCACCTCGCGGCCGGGCTGCTCGCCGGCGCCGACGGCGGCGGCGACCGCGGCGCCCACCCGCGCCGGGTCGGTGACCGGGACCAGGTCGGCGAACCACACCCCGTCGGGGAACTCGCCGGCCACGTCGCCGGCGACCGCCAGCGCGAGCCGCGTCTTGCCGACCCCGCCGGGTCCGACCGCGGTCACCTGCCGGTGGGCCCGTACCGCGGCGGCCAGCTCGGCGCGCTCGCGCGTACGGCCGACGAACGGCGTCAGCGGCGCGGGCAGGGCGGGGCCCGCTCCACCCGGTCCGGCCGCCCGGCCGGCGGGGACGGAGGCGGCAGCGTGCCGGGCGAGGGCGCGCCGGTCGGGCAGGTGCAGCTTGCGCAGCAGCGAGGAGACGTGGGATTCGACGGTGCGTACGGAGATGAACAGGCGCCCGGCGATCTCCGCGTTGCTGAGGTGCTCGCCGAGGAGCGCGAGCACTTCCGCTTCGCGGGCGGAGACGGGCGGCGTGGACACCACCTCATTATCAGTGCCGCTCTCCGTGGTCGGCACGGAGGCGGTCCGGGCCCGGCGGGGTGACGCTGTGGGCGACGGCGATCGGGCCCGGCGCGCACACCGGCCGGCCGCGGCCCGCAACGGGCCTGACGACGATTGGAGCGACCATGACCGCACTCCCGGACACCGCCGGCGCGCCCCCCGCCGCGGAGCCGACGGCCGCCGCCGGACCCCGCGCACGCGGCCGGCGCCGCCGCGACACCGAGCACCGGCTCGCCCACGACGTCGACGTCTGGGTCGCCAGCGCCGCGCCCGACGGCACGCCGTACCTCGTACCGCTGTCGTTCTCGTGGGACGGCGACGCGCTGTGGGTGGCCACCCCGGCGGAGAGCCCGACCGGCAGGAACCTCGCCGCCACCGGCGTCGCCCGGCTCGCGCTCGGGCAGACCCGGGACGTCACGGTGATCGACGGCGCCGTCGAGGTCTTCGAACTCGACGCGCTGCCGCCGGAGCACGGCGACCGGTTCGCGGCGCGCTCCGGCTTCGACCCGCGGGGCCTGGCCACCCGGTACCGCTGGTTCCGGATCACCCCGCGGCGGATCCAGTCCTGGCGCGAGGTGAACGAGCTGCCCGGCCGCGAGCTGATGCGCGACGGCCGCTGGCTGGGCTGACTCCGCCCCGGGCGCGCCGGGCCTGTGGCGCGCTTCACACCTCCCGGCGCGGCGGCGCGGAACAACCGGAGGGGTCCTCCCGTTGATGGTGGTGTGGGTACGGAGGGAGCAGTGTCCCCGGGCCTCACCTCCCGCCCGTGGGGAAGATCGTTCGGCTGAAGCCCCACGGAGCCTTTCGCCGCGAGGCGACCGCCCTCCGTATCCGCCTCTGGTCAGCCCCGGTCGGCCCCCCCCTCCGGCCGGGGCTTCCGGCTGACCGCGCGCTAGGTTCGGAGAATGAGCGAACGAAGTGCGGACGGAAGCGCCGGCGACGCGGACTACGGGTCGATCGGCGCCGGCTATACGGACTACCGGCGGCCCGACGCGCGTATCGCGGCGGCCGTCGCCGCGGCGCTCGGCGACTCACGCACGGTGGTCAACGTGGGCGCGGGCGCCGGCTCGTACGAGTCGGGGCGCTTCCGCGTCACCGCGGTCGAGCCCTCGGCGGCGATGCGCGCCCAGCGGCCCGCTTCCCTGCCGCCGGCCGTCGACGCGGTGGCCGAGGACCTGCCGTTCGCCGACGGCACCTTCGACGGCGCGATGACGACCTTCAGCGTGCACCAGTGGAGCGATCTCGCCGGCGGCCTGCGGGAGATGCGGCGCGTCACCCGCGGCCCGGTCGTCGTCCTCACCTGCGACCCCGCTCTCGTACGGGACTTCTGGCTGTACGAGTACGCCCCGCTGGTGCTGGACACAGAAGCCCGGCGGTATCCGGCGATCGCCGAAATCACGGACGTGCTCGGCGGCCGGGCGACGGTGGCGCCGGTGCCGATCCCCGCGGACTGCACCGACGGCTTCAACGAGGCGTATTACGCGCGCCCGGAGCGTCTGCTCGACCCCGGGGCACGCCAGGCGTGCTCCGCGTGGAGCTTCGTGGCACCGGAGTTGCGGGAGCGGTACGCGGACCACCTCCGCCGCGATCTCGCCTCGGGCGCCTGGGACGAGCGCCACGGCGCGCTGCGCGGGCAACCCGCCTACGACGGCTCCCTCGTCCTCGTACGCGCGGTCCCCGCGCCCTGACGCGGCCCGGCCGCCGGTGCCGGGTCTACGTGCCCGGACCCTTCTCCTCGCCGATGGCGTCCGGGAGGGCGATGTCGTCCAACTGCCGCCGCAGAGCCTCCTCCTGCGCGGTCAGCGGCACGTCGGGGCGCAGCCGCTCGGGGTGTCCCGGTACGGGACCGGCCGGAGGCGGTGGCGGGTCGGGGAGAGCCACCGGGATGAACAACCACACCCGGCCGAGGGCGACGAAGGCTTCCTGCAGCGCGCGCAGCAGCCAGGCAAGGGCAGCAACCATCCGGGCAGAGTGTTGTGCGGCGCCAAAGTCCCGCCAAAGTCCCGCTGCGCGCCTCCCGTCCGGCGGACCCGCCGCCCCACGACGGGGTGCCCGCGGGCGGCGCCGCACGGCTCACACGCCGTCCGGTACGCCCGCGCTCGCTCCCGCAAGCGGGAGACAGTCGTGGATCGATGCGATTGTCCCAGGGGATGTATACTCCGCAGCACAACAACAGGGCCAGGATGAACGATACAAAACGGACCTGGGCATTATCTAGCTGCCTGAGAAAGTCCGGCCTTGCACAACCAAACCCAACCTGTGAAACTACTAACCGAATATGCGGAACGGCGCTTCCCCTGAGCGCCGTTTGACCTGGACTTGCTCAGGTGCGTTCCTTCACACGATGAATGAACTGCACCAACGGGAGGTGAGTAATCCGGTATGGCTTTCGTCATCCGTGCGGCCGAATTCGAGGCACTGCGGTCTGCTTTTTCTCGCTGCCTCCACGGAATGTCGCGCACAATTCTGATCGAAGGCGGCGTGGGCTGCGGCAAGAGCGCGCTGTTACACGCCATCACTGAACACGCGGCCGACATGGGCGCGACGATCCTCAGCGTCCAGGGCAGAAGCGTGTCGGCGCACCCGCCCATCTCCCTCTTCCAGCAGCTCGTCGCACAGGTGCCGGCCCCGCCGCCCGGCGAGGGCCCGGCGGGGGCCACGCCCGCACTGCAGTTCAGCGCCGCGCTGCCGCATGTCGCGGAGAACGGCGCGGTGGTGATCAGCGTCGACGACGTACAGGACATCCCCTGGTCCGAACTCGACTTCCTGCTCCAGGCGGTCAGCTGGCACCGCAGCCGGCGCACCCTCGTCCTGCTCTCCCACTGCCCGCACCTGCGCCATCGTGACCAGCCGGTCAAGACGGAGCTGCTGCGGCGGCCGAACGCCCAGCGCATCCACCTCCGCCCGCTGGACGAGCGGGGGGTGCGGGCGGCGGTCGCCACGCGTGTCAACCGGCCGCACGAGCAGTGGATCGACCTGCTGCACCACCTCAGCGGCGGCAGCCCACTCCTGCTGCGCGCGCTGCTCGAAGACCTCCGGGACGAGGACATGGAGGCGCGGCCCACGGGCACGGAGTCCTCGGCGGAGCTGGGGATGTACGGCCGTTCCGTCGTGTCCTGCCTCTACCGCAGCGGTGCCACCGCCGTGGAGCTGGGGCGGCTGATCTCCGTCCTCGGGGAATCGGCATCGACCGAGCTGCTGTCGCGCATGACCCGCATTTCCCCGGCCGTACTCGACCAGCAGTTGGAGGCCCTGCGTGTCTCCGGTGTCCTCGACGGCACGAATTTCCGGCACGAGAGCGCCGCCCGGGAAATTCTCGCGGACCTGGGGACCCTGCAGCGCAACGAACTGCACCGGCGTGCGGCCGTCGTCCTGAACAATGCGGGCAGTCCCACCACGGACGTGGCGCACCATCTTCTCGCCGCCCGGCACGCGGCAGAGCCGTGGCAGCGGTCCGCGCTGCGCGACGCCGCGGAGACGGCCATCGGCCAGGAAAACATCCGGTTGGCCGTCAGGTATCTCGAACTGGCGCTGGAAAACAGCCCGAACAGCCCGGATCGTATCGAGATATACCTGCGCCTGGCGCTCGTCACGCAGCGCATCAGCCCCGCGGCCACCGAAATCCGCCATCTGACCGCATTGCTCAGCGCCTTCCATGCGGACAAGATGCCCAGCACGGCGTACGACGGGCTCGCCGATCTGCTCTTCAGCTACGGCAAAATCCAGGAGGCGTTCGCCGTTCTCCAGCGGCAGGGCGCCGAGTCGACCGCCGCCGACGTCCGCGCCGGCGACCATCCCAGCGTCGCGTGGCTGTGGGCCTGGTACAGCCACCACTCCGCCGAGCAGTGGGGGGACGGGCAGGCCCAGCGCCCAGACGAAGGCGGCGGGCGGAGCCCGTACGCGACGGCGACTTCCCTGTTCAAGACCTTCGAGGGGTCGTTCCTGTACGGCGAGCGGGCCGACTGGGCCGCCGCGGCCGAGAACCTGCTGGAGGTCTCGACGCTCTCCGACTCCACCGTCTGGTCGCTGACCTGCGCGATCAAGACCCTCGTCATCGCCGACCGGCTCGACGCGGCCTGGCGGTGGTGCGAGTGGCTGGTCAAGGAGTCGGCGAGCCGGGACGCGCCCGGCTGGCAGGCCATCTTCTCGCTCCAGCAGGCGATGGTCGCGCTGCGGCAGGGAAAGCTGGCGGCCAGCATGGACTGCATCCGGGTGGTGGAGAGCGTCATCACCGAGCGCAGCACGGGGTACGCCTGTGCGACGGAGACCGTACTCGCGTCCCTGCACATGGAGATGGGGCGCTACGACGAGGCGGCGCGGCTATTCGCCAAGCCGGTTCCGCCCGCGTGGGAGAAGAGCGTCTACTGGCTCAGCTACCTGTGTACGCGCGGCAGCTTTCATCTCGCCACGAACCGGCCGCACTCGGCGCTCTCCGACTTCCTGCGCATCGGGAAGATGGCCGAACGCGCCCTCGTCGACCATCCCACGCTGGTGCCGTGGCGGCTCTACGTCGCGCAGGCGTGGCTGCAGCTGGGTGACAAGAAAATGTGTGCCCGCGTGCTCGGCGAGCACACCGCGCGCGCCCCCGGCCACGGCGGTCGCCACCACGCCTTGGTGCTGCGGCTGCGGGCGCGGATGGCGCCGCCGCACGAGCGGCCGGGCCTGTTGTTCCGGGCGATCGACGAACTCCTCGCCACCGGCGACCGGTTGGACCAGGCGCGTACGCTGCACGAACTCGGTGTGGCACTGCGCGAGCTGGGCCACGAGTCCTGGGCCGCCAGGGCGCAGGGCGCGGCCGTGCACATCGCCCGCAACTGCCTGCCCGACCAGGCCGTGGCGCGGGCGTTGGCGCCGGAGCGGGTGGGCAGGTCCACGCTGGACACACCGGACGGCCAGAAGCTGCTGACGCGGGCCGAGCACCGGGTCGCCGCACTGGTCGCGAAGGGGCTGACCAACCGTCAGGTCGCCGGCAGGCTGCACGTCACCGTGAGCACGGTCGAGCAGCACCTCACCCGCATCTACCAGAAGCTCCGCATCTCCCAGCGCGCCGACATCGGCAAGCGGCTGAAGAGCCTGGCGGCCTGACGGACGTTCCGTACGGGCGCGGCGGCGCTCTTCCCCGTGCCCGTACCCCACCCCTGTTTCTTTAGAAGCTCTTTGTCGGCCCGCAACCGCCGCCGGTAGCGTCGGTGGTGACAACGACTCGGAGTGCTCAAGGTGCGCTGTCCACCGTGTGCCGCCCGCTCGCACCCGGGAGAGCGCGGGAAGGCATGGCCTCGGTGCCCACACAGATCCCGTTCGACGAGACGTGGCTGCGCCGCTTCGGCGCGGCCGACCGGCCGGGCGTACGGCTCGTCTGCCTGCCCCACGCGGGCGGCGCCGCCACCACGTTCTTCCCGCTGCAGCGGGCGCTGCCGCCGTCCGTCGACTTCGTGGCCGTGCAGTACCCGGGCCGGCACGAGCGCCGGCACGAGCAGCCGCTGCGCGATGTCCACGCGCTCGCCGACCGCGTCGCGGACGTCCTCCGGCCGCTGACCGACCTGCCGCTGGTGCTCTTCGGGCACAGCATGGGCGCTGTCGTCGGCTTCGAGACCGCCGCCCGGCTGGAGAAGGACGGCGCCAACGCGCCCGTCGGCCTCGTCGCCTCGGGCCGGCACTCGCCCGCGACGCCCCGCGCCGAGAACGTGCACCTGCGCGACGATGACGGGCTCATCGCCGAGATCACCGCGCTCAGCGGCACCGACCCGCAGGTGCTGGCCGACCCGGACATGCGGGCGATGATCCTGCCGGCGCTGCGTGCCGACTACACCGCCGTGGAGAACTACCGCTACGACGGCGGCTTCGTGCTGCGCTGCCCGGTCTCCGTCTTCACCGGCTCCGCCGACCCCCGGGTGTCGGCGCAGGAGGCGGCGGCCTGGGAGGCGCTGACCACGGGCGCGTTCCGCGTCGAGCGGTTCGCCGGCGGCCACTTCTACCTCGACGGCGCGGAGCCGGCGGTGGCCGCGGCCCTCATGCGCGACGTCCGGACGTTCACGACCGCGGGCACCGCTCCGGCGCGCTGACGCGCGGTCACAGCTCCCGTACGGGCAAAGGGCCGGCCGGGTGTCCCGCAGCGGACGCCCGGCCGGCCCTGGTACGAGCCGAGGGCCTCAGGACTGCGGCTCCTCCGCGTGCTCCGGGCCGAGCAGCTTCTCCGGGGCCTCCAGCTGGGCCTTGAGCCGCTGCAGGAACAGCAGCGCGTCACGGCCGTTGAGGAGCCGGTGGTCGTAGGCGATGCCGAGATTGGCGACGGTACGGGCCCTGACCGTCCCGTCCGCGTCATGTACGAGTTCCTGCTGCGGTCCGGCGAGCGCCAGCGCGCACACCTGCCCGGGGAAGACGAACGGCACGGCGGCCACCACGTCGGCGTCGTTGTGCAGGGTGACGGTGATGTTCCCGCCGGACAGCTCGGACTCGCGGAAGGTGCCGGTCATCGCGGTGCGCCGGAAGCCGGAGACGGCTTCCACGATCTCCTCGAAGGCCAGTCCCGAGGCGCGTTCGACGACCGGTACGAACAGGCCCCTGCCCACGTCCATCGTCACCCCGACGTGCGCGGCCTCGGACTTCAGGGCCGTACGGTCGTCCACCAGCCGCGCGAAGAACAGCGGGAACGCCTCATGGGCGCGGGACACGGCGGTCAGCAGCAGCTCCGGCAGGCCGACCAGCCGGCGCAGCCGCCGGGCCGCGGCCGAGGCGCGCCACTGGGCCGCGCCGACGTCCACCTTGACCACGGTGTACGCGGCGGGGATGGTCTGCTGCGAGCGGGCGACGGAGCGGCCGACGGCCTGCTGCACGGGCGGCAGCGCGTGGGCCAGCGCGGGGTCGACGGCGGTGCCGTCCGGCTCGGCCGGCTGGGCTCCGGCCTGCTCCTCCTCCCGTATGCGGGCGGCGAGTTGCTCCACGTCGGTGCGCCGGACGACCTTCACGCCGAGGGCCCGGACCCGGTCCTCGGGGACCCCCAGCTCGGTCATCACCGCCCGCGCGGGGTTGGTGATGGTGACCGCCGCGCCGGCCGCCGCGCCGTCCGCGGGCCCGGTGCCGGCGGCCGGCTCGGGGGACGCGGGTGCGGGGGTCTCCCCGGGGGCGAGGACGTGGCCGATGACGTCGCCGGGGGCGCAGGCCGAGCCGGTGGGCACCGCCTGGTGCAGGTTGCCCTCGGCGGTGCACTCCAGTTCCTCGGCCGCCTTGGATGTCTCCACCACGACCACCGGGTCGCCCTCGGCGACCGGCTTACCCTCCTCGACCAGCCAGTCGACGAGCGTGTACTCGGTGTCGTTGTTGTTCAGTTTGGGCACACGGATCTCAGTCACGCAGAGCCTCCACAACCGCTCGCCGAATCGTGTCCGCGGACACCAGCACCCGCTCCTCCAGGTGCGCGGCGCTGGGGATGATGCTGTCCTCGGAGTGCACGAGGGTCACCGGGCGGGGCAGCTTCCCCCACAGCCGCCGGTGCACCTGCTGGGCAACCTCCGCGCCCCAGGTGCCGCCCGCGGTGCTCTCCTCCGCCACGCAGACCGCCTGCGCCGCGCCGAGGGTGCCGAGCAGCGGGCCGGGGTCGAACGGGTACAGGCGGGTGGGCACGAGGAGCAGCGCGGTGATCTCCTCCTCGACCAGCAGGTCGCGGACCGCCTCGCAGGCCCGGTGCGCGATGCCGCCGGGCGCGATCAGCACGACGTCGTACGTGTCCGGGTCGTCGACGTACACGCGGGTGACGTCGGGGGCGTCGGGGTGCCGGTCGTACGAGAGGAGGTCGTCGACGACCCCGTCCGCGAACATCTGCCGGGTGTACAGCACCTTGTCCTCGAAGAGCATGGCCGGTTCGGCCTGCGCCACGATGCGGGACAGCAGCTCGTACGAGTCGTGGAAGGGCGACATCTCGTACAGCGACAGGCCGGGGGCGCCGATGAAGTGCTTCTGCAGGCTCTGGCTGTGGGTGGCGCCGTAGCCGCGGCGCCCGCCCATCGGGCAGCGCACCACCAGCGGCATCGGCACCCGCCGGCCGTACATGGAGACCGACTTGCTGGCGAAGTTGACGATCTGGTCGAAGGCCAGGGCGACGAAGTCGCCGAACATGATCTCGACGACCGCCACGTCGCCCGCCAGCGCGAGGCCGGCGCCGGCGCCGACGATGCCCGATTCGCTGATCGGGGTGGTGATGACCCGGCCCGGATAGCTGTCGCTCAGCCCCTTGGTGACCTTGAACGCGCCGCCGTAGGGGTCGGCGATGTCCTCGCCGAGTACGTACGCCTCGGGCACCGTCTCCAGGAGCCGGTGCAGCGACCGGTTGATGTTCTCCGCTACTCGCACGACCCGCTCCACACCGCGGGCGGCCGGCCGGCCACGTCCCGCGCGATCTCGTCCACCTCGGCGCGTATCTTGGCGTCCCACCGCTCGAACTGCTCGGGGAACGCGGCCCGGTAGCGCCCGTACCAGTCGTGCTCGCGCGCTCGGTCCACCTGAGCGCGCGGCCGGGTGTCGTCGCCCTTGCTGTGCGGGCCGACCCGGTGCGTGGCGAACTCGACGACCAGCGGGGCGCGTTCGGCCCGCACCCGGTCCAGCAGGGGCGCCAGGCCGGTCCGGATGACGTTGACGTCGGCCGACTCCACCCGGTGGTGGCGCACGCCGAAGGCGGCGGCGCGGCCGGCGACGGTGCCGGCCATGTTCGCCTCGGCCGGCGTGGACTGGGCGATGCCGTTGTGCTCGACGGCCACCAGCAGCGGTACACGCCAGAGCTGGGCCATGTTCAGCGCCTCGTACACGGAGCCCTCACCCCAGGTGCCGTCGCCGATGAACGCGCACACCAGCGCGCCCGGGTCGGCCCGCACCTGGTGCAGCCCCACGCCCACGGCCACCGGAAGGCTCTCGCCCTGCACGCCGGTGGACAGGTAGCGGTCGCGCAGGATGTGCTGGCTGCCGCCGACGCCGGAGCAGACCGCGCCCTGCCGTCCCATGATCTCGGCCAGCAGCCCGGCCGGGTCGCGGTAGCGGGAGAGGTAGTGGCCGTGCCCGCGGTGGTTGCTGAAGACGTAGTCGCGCTCGTCCAGCAGCGGGCGCAGGGACACCGGCACGTACTCCTGGCCAAGGCAGGTGTGCGTCGTGCCGTTGAGGGCGCCCTGCCCGAAGAGGTCGAGCAGCTTGCGCTCGAAGTGCCGGATGAGGAGGAGGAGTTCGAGGTCCTCGTCGGCCGGCTCGGAGAGCGGGGGCGGCGGCGCCGTGGCGGCGCGGGGGGCGACCGGTGGTGCGGTCATCGCGCAGCCGCCGCCGGGTCGATCTCGACGATCGCCCGGGCCAGGTCGGCGATGGACTGCGTCTCGATGAAGGTCTCCAGGGGCACGTCCACGCCGATGTCCCGCTGGATGCGCATGGCGATCTCGATGATCAGGATCGAGCGCGTGCCGAGGTCGGGCAGGTTGCCGTCGACGCTCAGCCCGCCGACGTCCACCTGATGGGTCTCCAGGACGTCCCGCCAGATGGCGAGCAGCCGCTCGGACAGCGGCACGGGCGTGAGGGTGCTGGTCATCGTGAGGACTTCCTGTGCTCAGTCGGATTCGTACGACGGGCTCGTTCGCACACGCCACGACGGCGGGGCGCCACGCCAGTCTCAGCGTGACCGCGCGCACTAAAGCCCAGCTAAGACCACCCGTAGCTCCGCGAACCGCCTCGGACGGGGCTTAGCTGGGCTTTAGTGACCGTGCTTAGCGTCGAATCGCTTCCATGGATCACGTAGCGCTCTCCTGCGTACCGGGACTCCGCTCGCCGTCACTCGCCGATCCCTGTACGGACCCACGCAGGCGGCGCAGGCCGATCTCTGCGCGGCTCGGGATCGGGCCCGCGAACGCTGTGAAAGGGCTGACGGTAGCGGATGAGCATGAGCACCGAAGACAAACTTCGCGACTACCTGAAGCGCGTCACCGCGGACCTCCGCCGCACCCGGCAGCGCCTCGACGCCGCCGTCTCCGGCGAGCAGGAGCCCGTCGCGATCATCGGCATGGCCTGCCGCTACCCCGGCGGGGTCGCCTCCCCCGAGGACTTGTGGCGCGTGGTCCGGGACGGCGAGGACACCGCCGGCCCGTTCCCCACCGACCGCGGCTGGAACATCGAACGCGCCCTGGACAGCTCCGAGACGCTCCTGCCCGAGGGCCGCGACGCCCAGGGCTTCTTCCTGGACGACATCGCCGGCTTCGACGCCGACTTCTTCAGCATCTCCCCGCGCGAGGCACTGGCCATGGACCCGCAGCAGCGGGTGATCATGGAGATCGCCTGGGAAGCGCTCGAACACGGCCGCCTCGCACCCGGCTCGCTGCGCGGCAGCTCCACCGGCGTCTTCATCGGCGCCACCCACCAGGACTACGGCCCTCGGCTCAGCGACCCCGCGGAAGGGGTCGAGGGCCAGCTCATGACCGGCTCGCTGCCGAGCGTGATCTCCGGCCGGGTCGCCTTCGCGCTCGGACTGGAGGGCCCGGCGCTGAGCGTCGACACGGCCTGCTCGTCCTCCCTCTCCGCGCTGCACCTGGCGTGCCAGTCGCTGCGCCAGAAGGAGTGCAACCTCGCCCTGGCCGGCGGCGTCACCCTGATGCCGACGCCGGGCATGCTGGTCGACTTCGAGCACCAGGGCGGGCTCGCCCCCGACGGGCGCTGCAAGGCGTTCGCGGAGGCCGCGGACGGCACGGGGCTCGCGGAGGGCGCCGGGGTCGTGCTGGTCGAGCGGCTGTCGGACGCGGTACGCAACGGGCACCGGGTGCTGGCGGTCGTACGCGGTTCGGCGATCAACCAGGACGGGGCCTCCAACGGCCTCTCCGCGCCGAACGGTCCGTCGCAGCAGCGGGTGATCCGGCAGGCGCTCGCCCATGCGGGCCTGTCGGCTTCGGACGTGGACGCGGTGGAGGCGCACGGCACGGGCACGACGCTGGGCGACCCGATCGAGGCGCAGGCGCTGCTGGCGACGTACGGGCAGGACCGGGCGGAGAACGCGCCGCTGTGGCTGGGGTCGGTCAAGTCGAACATCGGGCACACCCAGGCCGCCGCCGGCGTCGCCGGTGTGATCAAGATGGTGCAGGCCATGCGGTACGGGGTGCTGCCCCGGACGCTGCACGTGGACGAGCCGTCGTCGCACATCGACTGGTCGGCGAAGACGGTGCGGCTGCTCACCGAGTCCACGGACTGGCAGAGCGCGGCCGAACGGCCGCGGCGGGCGGCGGTGTCGGCGTTCGGGATCAGCGGGACGAACGTCCACGTCATCGTCGAGCAGGCCCCCGGCGTGGAGGACGGCGCGGCGGCCGAGGCGGTCGCGCAGCCCGGCGGGGTGGTGGCATGGCCGGTCTCGGGGCGTACGCCGGAGGCGCTGGCGGAGCAGGCGCGGCGGCTGCATGCGTACCTGAGTGAGCATGGCGAGATCAGCGCGGGGCAGGCGGCGCACAGTCTGGTCGCCACGCGGTCTGCCCTCGGTCACCGGGCGGTGGTCGTGGGTGGTGAGCGGGAGGAGTTGCTGGAGGGGTTGGCCGCGGTGGCGGAGGGGCAGCCCTCGGCGCGGGTGGTCAGCGGCAGTGTCCAGACCGGTGGGAAAACGGTGTTCGTCTTCCCGGGCCAGGGAGCGCAGTGGGCGGGCATGGCGGCGGATCTGATCGAGGCCGAGCCTGTGTTCGCGGAAGCGATCGCCGAGTGCGAGGCCGCCCTGTCCGTCTACGCGGACGACTGGTCACTGACCGACGTGCTGTCCGACCCGGAGGG
>NZ_JCANTA010000042.1:0-28532 GCF_059570575.1 Streptomyces sp. CNX435
TGGCCGGGGTATGGACACTCCCGGATGCGGCGCGGCTGGTCGCGACGCGTGGGCGGCTGATGGGCGGTCTTCCCGTCGGCGGCGCGATGCTGTCGGTCACCGCCCCCGTCGACACCCTCACACCCTTGCTGGACGGAACCGGCGTGGAGATCGCGGCGGCCAACAGCCCCACCCACACCGTCCTGACCGGCACCACCAAAGCCATCGACACCATGACCTCCCGCTGCCAGGACGCGGGGCTACGGGCCCGCCGCCTGCGGGTCAGCCACGCCTTCCACTCCGCGCAGATGGACCCCATCCTCAACGACTTCCGCCAAGCCGTCGCCGACACCCCCGCCCAAGCACCCGCCCTGCCCGTCATCTCCAACCGCACCGCACAGCCCCTGACCGCAGACCAGGCCGCCTCACCCGACTACTGGACCGAACAACTCCGCCACACCGTCGAATACGCCGCCGTCACCACCCACCTCGAAGAAGCCGGCACCACCACCTACCTCGAACTCGGCCCCGACACCACCCTGACCACCCTCACCACCGACACCCTCCTCAACCCCACCACCACCATCCCAGCCCAACACCCCGACCACAGCCAGACCAACGCCCTCACCACAGCCCTCGCCACCATCCACACCACCCACACCCCCCTCACCTGGCCCACCACCACCCACACCACCAACCTCCCCACCTACCCCTTCCAACACCACACCTACTGGCTCCACGACACCCCCACCACCAACCTCACCTCGGCAGGCCTGTCCAGCACCGAACACCCCCTGCTCACAGCCGAGGTGGAGCAAGCCGACGGCGGCGGCACCCTGCTCACCGGCCGGCTCTCGCAGGCCGACCACCCCTGGGTCGCCGACCACCTCATCCTCAGCGAGACCGTTCTCCCCGGCACGGCGCTCGTCGACCTCGCCCTGCACGCGGCGCGATGCGTCGGCTGCGACACCCTTGAAGAGCTGACGCTCGAAGTCCCGCTGCACGTGCCGGAGTCGACTCAGGTCCAGCTGCAGGTCCTCGTCGGTGCCCCGGACACGGCAGGCGGCCGGTCGCTGGCCGTGTACGCGCGTCCGGCCGGCGCGGAGGACACCGTGTGGTCGCGGCACGCCCAGGGGCGGCTGGCCGTGAGCCCACAAGACGCCGACGCGGAGTTCTCCGTCGACGGCGCCCGGAGTCTGTCCGTCGCCGATGCGTACCCGGCGCTCGCCGAGCGCGGGTACGCCTACGGGCCCGTGTTCCAGGGCCTCACCGCGGCCTGGCAGGACGACGATGAGATCCTCGCCGCCGTACGGCTGCCCGACGCGGACGCGGCCGACTCCCGGTTCGTACTCCACCCGGCCCTCCTGGACGCCGCGCTGCACGCGGTGCTTCTCCACGGCCTCCCGTCCGGTGACCGGACCGAGCAGGGCGCGGACGACGGCCTCCTGCTGCCCTTCGCCTGGTCCGGCGTGCGTGTGCGGCGTGGGTCCGTCACCGCGGCCCGCGTACGGATCCGGCCCACGGGCGCCGACACGGTCTCCCTCACTGTTACGGACGAGACGGGTGAACTCCTCGCCTCCGTCGAGTCGCTGACCTTCCGCCGCGCGTCATCCGCCCAACTGACCTCCGGTCAGGGGGAGTCCGCTCAGGCCGAACACCACACCGTCGACTGGTCCCCACTTCCCGCCGCCACGCCCGCGGCGGCCGGCGCCCCCGGCGGCTGGGCGTCCGTCGGCGTCGTGCCCGGCGGACTGGCCGACGCCCCGTCTCCGTCCCCGTACGCCGACGTGGCGTCTCTCAGCGCCGCGGTCGCCGCGGGCGCGCCCGTCCCCGGCGTCGTCACCCTTGCCGTCCCACCGGCCGACGACGCCCCTGCCCTCGCCGCCCAGCGGACCGCCGAGACCGTGCTGTCCGCTCTCCGCGACTTCACCGCGGACACCGCCCTCGCCGACGCGACACTCGTCGTGGTCACCCGCGGCGCCGTGGCGACGGAGGAGAGGGCAGCGCCCAACCTCGCCGAAGCCGCCGTGTGGGGCCTGGTGCGCAGTGCCCAGGCCGAACATCCCGGCACCTTCCTGCTTCTCGACCTCGATCCCGAGGGCGGGACCCCGGCCGACCTGACGGCCGTCGTACGCCACGCCCTGGCCGCCGACGAACCGCAGGTCGCCCTGCGCGGCGAGCAGCCCCTCGTCCCGCGCCTCGTCCGCCGCACGCTCCCCTCCGACCACGTACGGAACCCCTGGCGGGACGCCGGCACCGTACTCATCACCGGCGGCACGGGGGCCCTCGGCGCGGTGGTCGCCCGGCACCTGGCCGAGCGCCACGCCGTACCGCACCTGCTCCTCGTCAGCCGCCGGGGCCCCGACGCACCCGGGGCCGCCGAACTCGTCGCCGAACTCCGCCGGTCGGGCACTGAGGCCACCGTCGCCGCCTGCGACACCACGGACGCCGACGCCCTCGCCGCCCTGCTGGCCACCGTCCCCGCCACGCACCCGCTCACCGGCGTCGTACACGCCGCGGGCATCCTGGAGGACGGCGTCGTGGCCACCATGACGCCCGAGCAGCTGCGCCGCGTCCTGCACCCGAAGGTCACCGCCGCCCTGCACCTCGACCGGCTGACCCGCGACCTGGACCTCACGGCCTTCGTCATATTCTCCTCCGTCTTCGGCGTCCTCGGCAACGCAGGACAGGCCAACTACGCGGCGGCGAACGCCTTCCTCGACGCCCTGGCCCACCACCGCCGGGCCGCCGGCCGCGCCGCCACGTCACTGGCGTGGGGACTGTGGGACACCGACACCGGCATCACCCGGGACCTGGACGCCGCCGACATCGCCCGCATGGCGCGCAACGGCGTCCTCGCCCTCACGCCGGAGGAAGCGCTGCCGCTGCTCGACTCCGGCTGCGGTACGGACCACGCCCTGCTCGTCCCGACGCGCTGGCACTTCCCCACCCTTCGCGCCGGCGCCGCGACCGGCACGCTCCCCGCCCTGCTGCGCCGCCTCGTCCCCGCGCCAGCGCGCCGGGCCACGTCCGCCCGTACGGCAACGGGCACGGCGACGGCGACGCTGACGGAGCGGCTGACGGGCCTCGACGAGTCCGAGCGGCGCAGGCTGGTTCTGGACCTCCTGCGCCGCGACATCGCCACCAGCCTCGGTCACGGCTCGCCCGACCGGCTCGACCTGGAAGCCAGCTTCAAGGCCCTCGGGTTCGACTCGCTCACTTCCGTCGAACTGCGCAACCGGCTCAGCGCCACCACCGGTCTCCGGCTGCCGGCGACCCTGCTCTTCGACTACCCGACTCCCGACGGCCTCGCCGCCTACCTGCTGTCCTCGGCCGCCCCGGCGGACGAGACCGCGCGCCCCGCGTCGCCCGCGGGCCGCACGGCCGGCACGGACGACGAGCCGATCGCGATCGTCGGCATGGCCTGCCGCTACCCGGGCGACGTCGCCTCCCCGGAGGACCTGTGGCGCCTGGTGGCCGACGGCACCGACGCGATCACCCCGTTCCCGACGGACCGCAACTGGGACGTCGAGGAGCTGTACCACCCGGACCCCGAGCACAGCGGCACCTCGTACACCCGCGAGGGCGGTTTCCTGCACGACGCGGCCGAGTTCGACGCCGGGTTCTTCGGCATCTCCCCGCGGGAAGCGCTGGCGATGGACCCGCAGCAGCGGCTGCTGCTGGAGACGACGTGGGAGACGGTGGAGCGCTCCGGCATCGACCCGCGTGCGCTGCGCGGCAGCCAGACCGGCGTGTTCGTCGGCGCGATGTACCACGACTACGCCCGGTGGGCGGAGCGGGCGGCGGAGAGCGTCGAGGGCTTCACCCTGACCGGCACGTTCGGGAGCATCGCGTCGGGCCGGATCTCGTACATCCTCGGTCTTGAGGGGCCGGCGGTGACGGTGGACACGGCGTGCTCGTCGTCGCTGGTGGCGCTGCACATGGCGGCGCAGTCGCTCCGCCAGGGCGAGTGCGATCTCGCGCTGGCGGGGGGCGTCGCGGTGATGTCCACCCCGGGCACGTTCGTGGAGTTCAGCCGGCAGCGCGGGCTGTCGCCGGACGGGCGCTGCAAGGCGTTCGGTGCGGGGGCGGACGGGACGGGCTGGTCGGAGGGCGTGGGGCTGCTGCTCGTGGAGCGGCTGTCGGACGCGCGGCGGAACGGGCACAAGGTGCTGGCCGTCGTGCGCGGGTCCGCGGTGAACCAGGACGGTGCGTCCAACGGGCTGACGGCGCCGAACGGTCCGTCGCAGCAGCGGGTGATCCGGCAGGCCCTGGCCAATGCGGGTCTGTCGGCTTCGGAAGTAGACGCGGTGGAGGCGCACGGGACGGGCACGACGCTGGGCGACCCGATCGAGGCGCAGGCGCTGCTGGCCACGTACGGGCAGGACCGGCCGGACGATGCGCCGCTGTGGCTCGGGTCGCTGAAGTCGAACCTCGGCCACACCCAGGCCGCGGCGGGTGTCGGCGGCGTCATCAAGATGGTCATGGCGATGCGGGAGGGGGTTCTCCCGCGGACGTTGCACGTGGCCGAGCCGTCCCCGCACGTGGACTGGGCGGCAGGCGGGGTGGAGCTGCTGACGGAGCAGCGGCCCTGGGCGGTGGACGACGACCGGCCGCGTCGTGCGGGTGTCTCGTCGTTCGGGATGAGCGGGACGAACGCGCACGTCATCATCGAGCAGACCCCGGAGCCCCAGGCCGCACCCGCGGTGGCCGAACCGGGCGGGGTGGTGGCCTGGGCCGTCTCCGGGCACACGCCGCAGGCGTTGGCCGACCAGGCCGCGCGGCTCCGGGGGCGTTTGTCCGAGCGCCCGGAGATCACGGCTGCCGAGGTGGCGCACAGCCTGGTCACCGCCCGTTCCGCTCTCACTCACCGCGCGGTGGTCGTCGGTGGTGAGCGGGACGAACTGCTGGAAGGGCTGGCGGCGATCGCCGCGGGCGAGCCGTCAGCGCGCGTGGTCAGCGGCAGCGTCCAGACCGGTGGGAAGACGGTGTTCGTCTTCCCGGGTCAGGGTGCGCAGTGGGCGGGGATGGCCGCGGATCTGATCGAGGCCGAGCCGGTGTTCGCGGAGGCGATCGCGGAGTGCGAAGCCGCGCTGTCCGGGTACGCGGACGACTGGTCACTCACCGACGTACTCGCCGACCCGGAAGGCGCGTTGCTGGAGCGGGTGGACGTCGTCCAGCCCGCGCTGTTTGCGGTGATGGTCAGCCTGGCGCGGTTGTGGCAGCACCACGGCATCCAGCCCGACGCGGTGATCGGCCACTCGCAGGGTGAGATCGCGGCGGCGTACGTTGCCGGGGCGCTGAGCCTCGACGACGCGGCGAAGGTGGTGTGCCTGCGGAGCCAGGCCATCCGCGCGCTGTCCGGCCAGGGCGCGATGGCTTCCGTCGCCCTGTCCCACACCCAGGTCGCCGAGGAGATCGCCGCCTGGGACGGCAAGCTGTCCGTGGCCGTGGTCAACAGCCCGACCGCCACCGTCGTTTCCGGCGACACCGACGCGGTCGAGGCGTACCTCGCCCAGTGCGAGAAGGTGGGCGTACGGAACCGCCTGCTGCCCGTCGACTACGCCTCCCACGGGCCCCACGTCACCGCGCTCCGCGAGACCCTGCTCGACGCGCTGGCCGGTCTTGAGCCTGCGGCCTCGACGATTCCCTTCCACTCCACCGTCACCGGCGAGGAGTTCGACACCACCGGCCTGACCGCCGACTACTGGTACACGAATCTGCGCGAAACCGTCCGCTTCCACCACGCCCTCACGCGCCTGGTCGACAGCGGCCACACCACCTACGTCGAAGCAAGCCCCCACCCGACGCTGACCACCGCCATCACCGACACCGACCCGTCCGCGATCGCCACCGGCACCCTCCGCCGCAACGAACACTCACCCACCCAACTCCACCTCGCCCTCGCCCACCTCCACACCCACGGCGTGGCCGTCGACTGGCACACCACCCCCACCCCCCTGGCCGACCTCCCCACCTACCCCTTCCAGCACGAGCACTACTGGCTCGACGCCTCCGCCACCGCCGGCGGCGACCCTGCCACCCTCGGACTGAAGGACACCGAGCACGCCCTCCTCGGCGCGACCATCCACCTCGCCGACGACGACAGCCGGTCCACCGTCCTCACCGGCAGCCTCAGCCTCCGAACCCACCCCTGGCTCGCCGACCACGCCGTCAACGGCACCACCCTCGTGCCCGCCGCGCTCTTTCTGGAACTGGCCTTCCGTGCCGGTGACGAAGTCGGCTGCGGGACCGTCGAGGAGCTGATGCTGAAGGAGCCGCTGGTCCTCGTCCCGGGCGGCGCCGCTCAGGTGCAGGTCACGGTCGGCGCCGCGGACGAGGGCGGGCGGTGCGCGTTCGGAGTGTTCTCCCGTACCGCCGACGAAGCCGGGGCATGGACGCGCCACGCCGAAGGCGTACTCGTGCCCGCCGACGACGACATCGACCGCGTTACCGCTCCCGCGTTCACCGAGCCGCCCGCCGAAGGCGGCGCCGCGGCCGTCGAAGCGGAGGACTTCTACGCCGAGTTGACCGAGCGCGGCTACGGCTACGGCGCCGCCTTCCGCGGCGTCCAGCGGGTCTGGCGCGACGGCGACGGGTGGGTCGCCGAGGTGGCGTTGCCCGAGCCGGTACGGGACGGAGCCGAGCGGTTCGGCATACACCCCGCGCTGCTCGACGCCGTCCTGCACACCGCCCTCGCGGCCGACGACCCGGCGACCGGAGACGCGGGCGGGACCGGCGGCACCGGAGGCGTCCTCGTCCCCTTCGTGCTCTCCCACGTGACCCTCGGCCGCAGCGGCGCCGCCACCGTGCGGGTACGCGTCACACCCGTCGGCGACGGTGCCGTGCGCGTCGACGCCGTCGACCCCGCCGGCCAACCCGTGCTCTCGGTGGCGTCGCTCGCCCTCCGCCCGGCCGCCGCGCTGGGCGCCGCGGAGGCGGCCGGGGCCGAGCTGCCCTTCACCGTCACGTGGACGCCCGCCCAACTCCCGGCCCCCGCCGGCGAGTCGTCCACCACCTGCGGCGTGCTCGGCGCGGATCCCCTCCGTCTGGCCCAGGCGCTGACGGAAGCCGGGGTCCCGGTGGTCACCGTCACGGACACCGACGGCCCGGACCTGGTCCTGCTCCCCGTCGGCGGCCCGGCCCCGGACAACGGCGCCGAGCCGTCCGCGGCCGCCGTCCGCCGTACCGTCGAAGACGCCCTCACCGCCCTCCAGACCTGGCTGGCCGACGACGCCCCGCCTCGTCCCGAGGCGCGGCTCGTCGTCGCCACCCGGGGCGCGGTGGCCGCCGAAGCCGGCGAGCGGCCCGCCGACCCGGCCGCCGCGGCCGTCTGGGGCCTGGTCCGCAGCGCCGCCACCGAGAACCCCGACCGCTTCCTCCTCGTCGACACCGACGACGACCCCGACTCCCACCGCGCGCTCGTGCCCGCCCTGCGCGGCGCCGTGCGCCGCGGCGAGACCCAGCTCGCCCTCCGCAGGGGCGAGGCGCTGGCACCCCGCCTCTCCCGCCTCGCCGGCTCCGGCTCGCTGCTCCTGCCGCCGGACGGCGCCGACTGGCGGCTGGAGACGACGGGCCCCGGCACGCTGGAGAAGCTCGCCTTCATCCCGTCCACGCACGCCGACGCGCCGCTCGCCCCCGGGGAGATCCGGGTGGCGGTCCGCGCGGCCGGCATGAACTTCCGCGACGTGCTCATCGCGCTCGGCGTCTACCCCGGCAGGGCGATCATGGGCAGCGAGGCCGCCGGCGTCGTGCTGGAGGTCGGCGCGGACGTGACCGACCTGGCTCCGGGGGACCGGGTCATGGGCCTGTTCCTCCCCGGCGCGTTCGGGCCGGTCTCCGTCACCGACCGCCGCATGGTCGTCCCGATGCCCTCCGGCTGGACCTACGAGCAGGCGGCGGCGATCCCCGTCGTCTTCCTCACCGCGTACTACGGCCTGGTGGACCTCGCGGGCGTACGGCCGGGGGAGACCCTGCTCGTGCACGCGGCCACCGGCGGCGTCGGCATGGCCGCGCTCCAGCTCGCCCGCCACTGGGGACTGGAGGTCTTCGGCACCGCCAGCCCCGGCAAGCGGCAGCTGCTGCGCTCGCTGGGAGTCGATGACCGGCACGCCGCGTCCTCCCGCGACCTGGACTTCGAGGCCGGCTTCCGGGACGTGACGGACGGCCGGGGCGTGGACGTCGTCCTCAACTCCCTCGCCCGCGAGTTCACCGACGCCTCGCTGCGCCTGCTGGCGCCCGGGGGCCGGTTCCTGGAGATGGGCAAGACCGACATCCGCGACGCGGCCCAACTGGCCGAGCTGCGCGACGACATCAGCTACGACGCGTACGACCTGCGCGAGGTCGACCCCGACCGGATCGCGGAGATGCTCGCCGACCTGCGCGAGCTGTTCGAGAACGGCTACCTCCACCCCCTGCCGGTCCAGCCCTGGGACCTGCGGGAGGCGCCGGAGGCGTTCCGGTACATGAGCCAGGCCCGGCACACCGGCAAGATGGTCCTGACCACGCCGCGCCCCCTCGACCCCGAAGGCACGGTGCTCATCACCGGCGGCGTCGGCCTCCTCGGCGGCCTGCTCGCCCGGCACCTCATCACCACGCACGGCGTGCGGCACCTGCTGCTGACGAGCCGCCGCGGCCCGGCCGCCGACGGCGCCGCCGAACTGCGCGACGAGCTGACCGCCCTCGGCGCGGACGTGCGCATCGCCGCCTGCGACGCCGCCGACCGCGACCGGCTCGCCGCCCTGCTGGCCGACGTGCCGGCGGACCATCCGCTCACCGCCGTGGTGCACGCCGCGGGCGTCGTGGACGACGGCCTGCTCGGCGCGCTGGACGCCGAGCGGCTGGAGCGGGTGCTGCGGCCGAAGGTGGACGCGGCGCTCAACCTGCACGAGCTGACCCGCGGCGCCGACCTCGCGGCGTTCGTCCTGTTCTCCTCGGCCGCCGGCGTCTTCGGCACCCCGGGGCAGGCGAACTACGCCGCCGCGAACGCCTTCCTGGACGCGCTGGCCGAGCGGCGGCGGGTGGCGGGTCTCCCCGCCACCTCGCTGGCCTGGGGCTACTGGGCCCAGTCCAGCGGCATGACCGCGCACATGCAGCAGGCCGACATCGCCCGTCTGGCCCGGCAGGGCATCGCGCCGCTGGCCGCCGCCGACGGGCTGGCGATGTTCGACGCGGCGCTACGGGCCGGCAGCGCCCGGCTCGTACCCGTCGCCCTCGATCTGCCCGCCCTGCGCGGCCAGGCGGAGAGCGGCGAACTGGCCCCGCTGCTGCGCGGACTGGTACGGGCCGGCGTGCGACGCACGGCCGCCGCGAGCGAGCCGGCGGCCGGCGGCCGGTCGCTCGGTGAGCGGCTGGCCGGGCAGCCGGCGGCCCGCCAGACGGAAGAGCTGCTCGGCATCGTACGGGGCAACACCGCCGTCGTCCTGGGCCACGGCTCGGCGGACGCGCTGGGCGCGGACCGGAGCTTCAAGGAGTTCGGCTTCGACTCGCTGACCGCCGTCGAGCTGCGCAACCGGCTCAACGCGGCCACCGGGCTGCGGCTGCCCGCCACCCTCGTCTTCGACTACCCCACGCCGCAGGTCCTCGCCGACCACCTGCGGGACGCGCTGGGCCTGGAGGGCGGGGCCGAGGCGGAGCCCTCGGTGCTCGGGGAGCTGACGAAGCTGGAGGCCGCGCTCACCGTCCCGCCGGACGACACCGACACCCGCACGGAGGTGGAGAGCCGCCTGCGGGCGCTGCTCCGCCGCTTCGACCAGCCGTCGGAACCGACGGAGCCGGGCTCGGAGTTCGACGACGCCACGGATGACGAGATGTTCGCGATGATCAACCAGGAGCTGGGTCTGGAGTGACACCGGACGGCGCAGGGGCCCGGGGACGCGTCGTCCCCGCCCCTTCCCGTACGCGAACGCCGGCCGCCCGCGACGTACCGGAACCGCACCCCGGGACTCCGGGACACGGGAAAGCCGCCGGCGGACGTACCCCGGCGGCTTGCGCGGTTCCCGCGCGTGTCAGCGGTGCAGTTCGTAGCGGGACTCGGCGGCGGTCATGGAGCTGATCACCCACGACAGGTCACCGCTCATCCCGGCCCACGGGCCCTCGTAGCAGGCGACGCGGATGGTGGTGCGGCCGCCGGAGAGCTGCGTCTCCATCTCGGTGTAGCCGAAGCCGAACAGCTTGTTGCCCTGCACGCTGGAGGAGACGAGGGAGACGGTGAAGTGGTGGCCGGTCTCCGGGTCCTTGCGGATGATGCGCAGCCGGCCGGTGTCGGCGCCGATCTCCTCGCGGTCGGAGTTGTAGATCTTCTCGGTCACCAGGACCAGGTCGCCGACGCTGGGCCCGTCGGGGCTCAGCGGGGTGTACTCGCGGTCGGCCACCTCCTGGATGACCTTGTCCAGCAGCACCTTCTCGCCCGGCTCGTCGGGGGCGTCGGGCGCGGCCACTTCCGCGATCGGCCGCGGCACCGCCGCCGCGACGGCGCGCGCCGTGCTCCGCGCCAGCACGGCCAGATCGGGCAGCCGCTCGTCCTGCGGCGAGTACTCGGCGTCGACGATCTGGCGCCAGTACGCGACGAGCCCGTCGATGACGGGGTTGTGGGTGAGCGGGGTCTTCGGGTCGATCGTCATGCGGGCGGTTCCTTCTCTCGGGCGGTTCCACTCGGGCCGTTCAGGCCGGCTGCTCCAGTGCGTAGCCGGACCTGATCCACTTGCTGGCCTCGATGCTGACGCCGACGGCGCGGTCGCCGGGGCGCAGCCGGGGCAGCAGCAGTTCGAGCTGGAAATAAGGGATGGCGTTGCCGGTGTTGCCGATCTCGGTGACCCGGCTGACGGCCTCGGTGTCCGTCAGGCCCAGGTGGTCGAGGGTGCGGCTGGTCATCCGCGAGGAGAGCTGCGGCGGCAGCAGGTACCGCAGCCGCCCGCCCTCCCAGTCCAGCGCGTGCAGCATGTGCTTGAGGGCGTCGGCGGCCATCGGTGCGGCCGTGTTCTCGATGGTCTTGTAGTCCTCCGCGGCCGGTATGCCGTCGCCGGTGGAGGCCCGGCCGAACCAGTACACGGTCTGGCCGGGTTCGCGGCCCGTGCCGACGAGGCGGGTGTGCACGTGCCGCAGCACGGGCCGGCCCTCGACGGGGTTCGTGCCGAGCACCGCGGCGCCCACCCCGTCGCCGAAGATCAGGCCGTTGACCTGTACCTCCAGCGGGACGCTGGCGGCGTCCACGTCGGGGCTGGTGTGCTTGGCGCTGGTGTCGCCGCCGATGACGAGCGCCGTGCGGTACGCGCCGCTGCCCAGCAGGTCGAGCGTGACCTCCAGCGCCTGCACGGCGCCGGTGCACCCGGACTGCAGCTGGAAGACGGGCACGCCGGTGATGCCGAGCCGGGCGGCGACCCGGCTCCCCGTCGCCGGCGCCAGATGGTCCGGGGTCGCGGTGCTCATGACCACCACGTCGACGTCGCTGGCCGTCAGCCCGGCGTCCGCCAGGGCGCCGCGGGCGGCGATCTCGCCGAGGTCGGTGAGCGTGTGCGTGATCTTCCCGGAGGCCAGGTCGACGGCGAGGTGCCGGCTGCGGGTCCCGATGAACTCGTCCACCCACTGCCGCCACACCGTCGGCATGCCGTAGTGCGCGGCGATGTCCTCGTTGGTCACCGGGGAGCCGGGCAGCGCCGTGCCCACCCCGTGGACGTACACCTGGGCATCGTTGTGGGGGACACCCATCGGAAGACCTCCCGGCTTGCTGGACCGCGGTAAAGAACGGATAACCGTCGGCGCAGAATGCAGAAAACGCCGAATATCATGTTGATCAGCCGAGCTAAAGCTGAGCTTGCGCCCGGTTAATGTCCACGCCTGAAAGGCGATTTGGGGCTGTCTCAGCCCTACGGCACCGACTTATGCTGTGCCCGGTCCGGGCCGCGGCGAGAGTTATACGTCACCGCTGCGTCAAGAATTCGGTACGGAGTGAGAAATGGCTGAAGAAACCACCCCTGGCGCACCGGGAGCCGAGTCGCCCGATCCCGTCGCGGCCCTGATGGGCAAGCTCGCCATGGGGCGCGCCTTCAAGAGCGTCCTGTTCGACGACGAGACGAAGACGTGGCAGATCCTCCGCTACGACGACGTGGCGGAGGTGCTCACCGACGCGTCCACGTACTCGGCCGAACTGGACCGGGTGATGCCGCTCGGCACCGTCAACCGCGCCAACCTCGGCTTCATGGACCCGCCGGCGCACAACCGGCTCCGGGGACTGGTCAGCCAGGCGTTCACCCCGCGCACCGTGCGCGAGCTGGGCACCCGGATGGAGGCCATCACCGAGGAGCTGCTCGACGGCCTGGGCGACCGTACCGAGTTCGACCTGATCGCCGACTTCGCGTACACCCTCCCGGTCATCACCATCGCCGAACTCCTCGGTGTGCCCGCCGAGGACCGCACGCTGTTCCACAAGTGGGCGCAGGCGCGCGCCTCCACGACCAGCGCGGTCACCGACGTCCTCAACGACGAGAGCGTCATGGGCGCCCTGCGCGAGCAGACCGAGTACTTCAGCCACCACGCCCGCGAGCGGCAGCAGAACCCCGGCGAGGACCTGCTGAGCAAGCTCACCCAGGCGGAGATCGACGGCGACCGCCTCGACGAGGAGGAGATCGCGAACTTCGCGGGGCTGCTCCTGATGGCCGGGCACGTCACCGCCACCTCCGTCATCGCCAGCGCCGTGCTCGCCCTGGACGCCAACCCCGAGCAGCGGGCCGCCCTCGGCGCCGACCTGAAGCTGATCCCCGGCGCCATCGAGGAGACCATCCGCTACTACCCGCCGCTCAGCCAGGCGTTCCGGGTCACCACCCGCGAGGTGGAGCTGGGCGGGGAGACCATCCCCGAGGGGCAGCTGGTCGTCGCCTGGCTGCTGTCCGCCAACCACGACGAGCGCCGCTTCACCGACCCGGAGCGCTTCGACATCACCCGCGACCCCAACCCGCACATCGGCTTCAGCCGCGGCGTGCACTTCTGCATCGGCGCCGCCCTGGCCCGGCTGGAGATCCGCATCGCCCTGGAGGGGCTGTACGGCCGCTTCCCCGGGCTGAAGGTGCTGCCCGGCGCCGAGTGGCACGACAACCTGCGGCTCATCGGCCCCCGGGTGCTCCCGGTGAGCACCGGGCGCTGACCGCCGTAGCCGGAGCACGCCGCGGGGCGTGCGGGCCGGGCCGCGCACGCCGCGCGCGCCCGGCCCGCGTACAAGCACGCACAAGCACGGGCAAGTGCGCAGAAGCCCGTAGAAGTTCGGGTTAGTAGGGCTTTAGCCCGTCTGGTGACCATGACGCTCACGCCCGACGTGTCGAGGAGCTGAGGGGATCAGCGCGATGGCCAACGAGGAAAAGCTCCTGGACTATCTCAAGTGGGTCACCGCCGACCTGCACGAGACACGCCAGCGCCTCGCGGACGCCGAGTCCGGACGCCACGAGCCCGTGGCCGTCGTCGGCATGGGCTGCCGGCTGCCCGGCGGGGTCCGCTCGCCCGGGGACCTGTGGCGGCTGCTGTCCGCCGGCGGCGACGCCGTCTCCGGCTTCCCTCGCGACCGCGGCTGGGACGTCGAGGGGCTCTACGACCCCGACCCCGACCGGCCCGGCCACACCTACGTCAAGGAGGGCGGATTCCTCTACGACGCCGCCCACTTCGACCCCGAGGCGTTCGAGATGACGCCCCGCGAGGCCGCCGCCACCGACCCGCAGCACCGGCTGCTGCTGGAGACCGCCTGGGAGACCTTCGAGGACGCGGGCATCGACCCCACCTCGCTGCGCGGCAGCGACACCGGCGTCTTCGCCGGCGTCATGTACAGCGACTACGCCACCCAGGTCAGCAAGGCACTGGAGGGCTACGAGGGCCACATCAGCATCGGCAGCGCGCCGAGCATCGCCTCCGGCCGCGTCGCGTACTCCTTCGGCCTCGAAGGCCCCGCCGTCACCGTCGACACCGCCTGCTCCTCGTCGCTGGTCGCCCTGCACCTGGCCGCGCAGGCGCTGCGTGCGGGGGAGTGCTCCCTCGCGCTCGCCGGCGGCGCCACCGTCATGTGCGGGCCGGGCATCTTCGTGGAGTTCAGCCGCCAGCGCGGCCTGGCGCCCGACGGCCGTTGCAAGCCGTTCGCCGCCGCCGCCGACGGCACCGGCTGGGCGGAGGGCTCCGGGCTGCTGCTCGTCGAACGCCTCAGCGACGCCCGCCGCAACGGGCACCGCGTCCTCGCCGTGCTCCGCGGCTCCGCCGTCAACCAGGACGGCGCCTCCAACGGCCTCACCGCGCCCAACGGGCCCTCCCAGCAGCGCGTCATCCGGCAGGCCCTCGCCTCCGCCGGGCTGTCGGCCGCCGACGTCGACGTCGTCGAGGCGCACGGCACCGGCACCACCCTCGGCGACCCGATCGAGGCGCAGGCCATCCTCGCCACCTACGGGCAGGGCCGTCCGGCGGGCCGGCCGCTGCGGCTGGGATCCGTGAAGTCCAACCTCGGCCACACCCAGGCGGCGGCCGGCGCGGCCGGGCTGATGAAGATGATGCTGGCGATGCGGCACGGCGTGCTGCCCCGCAGCCTGCACATCGACGAGCCCACCCCGCACGTCGACTGGAGCGCCGGCGACGTCGAGCTGCTCACCGAGGACCTGCCCTGGCCCGCCGACGGCGAACGCCCCCGCCGGGCAGGCGTGTCCTCGTTCGGCATGAGCGGGACCAACGCGCACGTCGTCATCGAGGAGCCGCCCGCGGCCGAGCCGGCCGCGCCCGCTCCCGAGCCGCCGGGTCCGGTGGTCCTGCGCGTCTCCGGGCATTCCCCCGCGGCGCTGCGCGACCAGGCCGACCGGGTCCACCGCCACCTGGAGAGCCACCCGGAGCTGCCGCTGCCGGACGTGGCGCACACCCTGGCCACCGCCCGGGCCACCCTCGACCACCGCGGCGCCGCCGTGGGCGAGAGCCGCGCGGAAGTCCTCGCCGGGCTACGGGCCGTGGCCGACGGCGGCACCACGGCCGTCACCGGCCGGGCCCGCGCGGGCCGTACCGCCGTGCTCTTCACCGGCCAGGGCTCCCAGCGCGCCGGCATGGGCCGCGAACTGTACGAGCGGTACCCGGTCTTCGCGGCGGCCTTCGACGACGTGTGCGCGGCCTTCGCCCCCCACCTGGACCGGCCGCTGCGCGACATTGTCTTCGCCGATCCCGGCACCGCCGGCCCCGGCAGCGACGACGCGGCTCTGCTGGACCGTACCGGCTACACCCAGCCCGCGCTCTTCGCCGTCGAGGTCGCGCTGTACCGGCTCGCGGAATCCCTCGGCGTACGGGCCGACTTCCTGCTCGGCCACTCGGTCGGCGAGCTGAGCGCCGCGCACGTCGCCGGGATGCTGGACCTGCCCGACGCCTGCACCTTCGTGGCCGCACGCGGCCGGCTGATGGAGGCGCTGCCCGAGGGCGGCGCCATGGTGGCGCTCCAGGTCACCGAGGAGCAGCTGCTGCCCATGCTGGAGGGCCGCGAACACCAGGTCGGCATCGCCTCCGTCAACACGCCCACCACTACGGTGATCTCCGGCGACGAGGCCGTCGTGGAGGAGATCCGCGCCTTCTGGGAGGTGTGGGGCCACAAGCACAAGCGGCTGCGGGTCAGCCACGCCTTCCACTCCCCGCTGATGGAACCGATGCTGGCCGAGTTCACCGAGGTCGTCTCGCGGCTGACGTTCCGGCCGCCGAGGATCCCCGTCGTCTCCAACCTCACCGGCAAGGTGCTCGACGCCGACGAGGCCGCGTCCCCGCGCCACTGGGCGGACCACGTACGGCGCACCGTGCGGTTCGCGGACTCCGTCAACCACCTGGCGCAGCACGACGTCCGTTTCTACCTGGAGCTGGGGCCGGACGGCACGCTCACCGGCCTCACCCACGACTGCCTGGCGACCGGCGCCGCCCAGACCGCCGCCGGCTCGGTTCTCGCCGCCGCCCTGCGGCCCGGCGAGCCGGAGGCCACCGCCTTCACCACGGCGCTGGCCCGGCTGCACGCGGGCGGTGCCCGGCTGGAGCTGGACGCGCCCGCCGTGGCGGCCGACGAGGAGCCCGCCGCGGCGGACGAAGGAACCCCTCCCCGCGGCCGGGCCGCACGCGGCACCCTCGTCCCGCTGCCGAGCTACGCCTTCCAGAGCCGCCGGCTGTGGGTCGACCCGCCGGAGGGCGCCAAGCCCCGCACCTCCGCCGCCGACGCCGACGCGCCCTTCTGGGACGCTGTCGAGAGCGGCGACGTGGCGCAGCTGGCCGCCGCGCTCCACGCCGACGAGGCCCAACGCGCCCAGCTCGCCGGCCTCCTGCCGGCCCTCACCGACTTCCGCCGCGCCGCGCGCAGCGGCTACCGGCTGCGCTGGGACGCGGTCGCGCAGACCGGCCCGGACCGGGCGCCCGCCGACCCCGGCGACTGGCTTGCCGTCGTCCCCGCGCCCCCGGGACGTACGCCCGCGGTCGACGCGGTGACCGACGCCCTCACCGCCGCCGGACTGGACGTCGCCGCCCTGCCCGTCGACCCCGAGGCGGCCCCGGAGCAGACGGTCGAGGAGATCCGCGCCCGGCTGACCGACACCCCCGACGCCTCCGGTCCCGTTACCGCGGTGCTCTCCCTGCTCGCCCTGGACGAGCGCCCGCACCCCGAACACCCGGTGTCCACGGGTACGGTGCTCACCGCCGACCTGGTGCGCGCGGTGGCGGCGGCCGGCCGTCCCGTACCGGTGTGGGGCCTGACCCGGGGCGCCGGCACCGTCGACGCCTCCGACACCCCGCGCCCCGCGCAGGCCCCGGCGGCGGCCGTGCTGCACAGCGCGGCGGCCGAGATACCCGGCTGGACCGGCGGCGTCGTCGACCTGCCCGAGCAGCTGGACGAGACCGCCGCCCGCCGCCTCGCCGGCTTCCTCGCCGGCGCCGGCGCCGGCCGCTCCGCCCCGGGCGGCGGCCCGGCCGCCGAACGCCAACTCGCCCTGCGCGCCGCGGGCTTCCACGCCCGCCGCCTCGCCCCGCTGCCCGCGGACACCGCCGGGCCCGCCCGCTGGCGGCCGACCGGCACCGTCCTCGTCACCGGCGCCGACACCCCGTACGGCACGTACGCCGCCCGCTGGCTCGCCCGGAACGGCGCCGAGCGCCTCGTCCTCCTGGCCGACCGGGCCCCCGAAGGGCTGGCCGCCGGCGGCGCGGACGTCACCGTACGACCCGACCCGGGCGACGACCGCGCCGCCCTGGCCGCCCTGCTCGCCGACACCGCGCCCACCGCCGTCGTGCACGCGGCCGGCGCCGCGGAGCCGACCCCGCACACCTCCCTGATCACCGCCCGCCACCTGGACGAGCTGACCCGCGAGAGCGACCTGACGGCGTTCGTCGTCCTGGCCGGGCTCCCCGGCGTCCTCGCCCTCCCCGGCGGCGGCGAACAGGCGCCCGCGCACGCCGCGCTGACCGCGCTGGTGGACGCCCGCCGGGCCGCCGGACTGCCCGCCGCCGCCGTCTGCCTCGCGCCCCCCGCCGACGGGCCCGACACGCCCGACTTCGCCGTACCCGGCCTGCGCCCCCTGCCGCCCGGCCCCGCCATGGACGTACTCGGCAGGCTGCCCGCGGCCGGCGCGGACACCACCGTCGTCGCCGACGCCGACTGGCCCCGCATCGCCGCGGCCCAGGGCGACGCCCAGCGGTCCCTGCTACGCGAGGTCCTCCCGGCGCCCTCGGCCACCGCACCCGGCGCCGAGGGCGCCGACCCGGACGCCGAGGCCGAACGGCTGAGCGCCCGGCTGGCGGCGGCGGCCGACGACGCGGCGGCCCGCGCCGTGCTCCTCGACCTCGTCAGGACCGGCGCCGCCGACATCCTCGGCCTGGGCGGGGCCGCGGAGATCGACCCGGAGGACAACCTCACCGAGATCGGCTTCTCGTCGTTCTCCGCCCTCCAGCTGTGCACCCGCCTCAACGCCGCCACCCGGCTCACCCTGCCCACGGTCGTCGTCTACGACCACCCGACCCCGGCTGGTCTCGCCGCGCTCCTGCACGGCCGACTCGCCGCAGCATCACGCTGACCGCTCCGAGCGGCGCGTGGAAGAACCCGGAATGGAGACTCACGTGACTGGCACCGTCGTCATCGCAGGAGCGGGCCCCGTCGGCCTGTTCCTCGCCAGCGAGCTGCGGCTGGCAGGGGTGGAAGCCGTCGTCCTCGAACGGTCGCCGAAGGCGAACGAGCACACGATCGGCGGTACGCTCCACGCCCGTACCGCCGACCTGTTCGACCAGCGCGGCATCATGGACACCCTGCGCGCCGGGAAGCCCCCGCTGTGGCCCCGGCTGCACTTCGCCAGCTACTGGCTCGACCTTGAGCCGTACATGGAGGACGAGTACTCGCTGCTCCTGCCGCAGCAGTACACCGAACAGATGCTGGAGGCCCGCGCCGCGGCCCTCGGCGTCGACGTACGCCGTGGCCACACCCTCGTGGGCCTCAGCCAGGACGCGGACGGCGTCACCGTCACCGTACGGGCCGACGACGGCGACTACGAGCTGCGGGGCGCCTACCTCGTCGGCGCCGACGGCGCCGACAGCGCGGTGCTGAAGCTGGCGGACTTCGACGTCCGCGAGAGCGGGCCGCGCTGGTACGGGCTCCTCGCCGACATCGCCTCCGTGGAAGGCGAGTGGCACGCCGGCAACTACCCCGGCGGCCAGTTCGCCGTCATCCGCTCGCCGCACGAGGGCGGGCCGTCCCGCATCATGACGCTGGAGTTCAACGAGGGGGTGGAGCCGCCGCCCGCCGACCAGCCGGTCACGCTGGACGAGGTGATCGCCAGCACCGAGCGCATCACCGGCCGCACCCCGGTCCTCGGCGAGGTCCAGTGGCTCCACCGCTACAGCTACCGCACCCGCGAGGCGGAGAACTACCGCGACGGCCGCGTCTTCGTCGTCGGCGACGCCGCCCACCTGCACGTCGCCTTCGCCGGCCACGGCCTCAACACCGGCCTGCACGACGCCGCCAACCTCGGCTGGAAGCTCGCCGCCGTCCTGGCCGGCCGCGCCGGCGACGCCCTGCTCGACACGTACGACGAGGAGCGCCGCCCCGTCGGCCACCGGGCGTGCGTGTTCACCCAGTCGCAGCTGTCGCTGCTCACCCAGGGCGAGCACTTCGACGTGCTGCGGCAGCTCTTCACCGACCTGGTGAAGCTGCCCGAGGTCAACCGCCACCTCATCACCACGGTCACCGAGGTCCGCTACGCCGTCGACGGCGCCGAGAAGGACGACGCGCACCCGCTGCTGGGCCGCCCGGTGCCGAACGAGCTGGTGCGTACCGCCGACGGCAAGTCCACCGCACTGGGGGAGGCGCTGCAGGCCGGGCGCGGGGCACTGGTGGACCTCACCGGCGGCTCCGCCGGCCTGCCGGCGACCGACGGCCGCGACGGCCACCTGGACCGGGTGTCCCTCCCCGCGGCCGACGGCGTCGACGCCGCGGCGCTGCTGGTCCGCCCGGACGGGTTCGTGGCCTGGGCGGCGACCGCCGAGACCGGCGCCGACGGCCTGGAGCCCGCGCTGCGCCGATGGTTCGGCGAGGTGCCCGCCTGACGGGCACGCGGAACGGGAACACGCGGAACGAGAAGTAGCACGAGAAGGTGCCCGGCCGTAACGGCCGGGCACCTTCTCGTGCTCGTCTGTCGTTCCTTCGTCGCGGGGGCGATCTGTACGGGCGTAAACGTGTCAGCCGCGTACGGCCGTACGCACCGGCTTGCGCAGCACCGCCAGGTCCGCGCCGCTCAGCCGCGGCTGGGGGAGCGGCTTCGCACCCGAGGACGCCGCCGCCCGCACCGCGCCGAGCACGTGCGGATCCTCCAGGCCCGACATCGGTTCCGACATCGACATCACCCCCGTCATCGCCGCGTTGACCCCGGCGTCCCGCGAGGCGGCGACCTGCAGCAGGTCCGCGAACCCGGCGCGCGCCGCCGCCCGTTCGGCCAGCTCCGCGTCCGCCGAGACGATCCGGCAGTCGGGGAACCGCACGTCCTGCGACGTCGCCCAGAGCCACGGGTCGTCGACCGCCGCGCTGACCGCCGCCACGGTCCGGTGCGCCCGCTCCGGCGCCGGGCCGTGCGCCGACAGCTCCGCGCGCAGCGCCTGCGCCGCGCGGGCCGCCGCCGTCATCCCGTGCCCGTACGCCGGGTTGAGCGCGGACAGCGCGTCCCCGACGACCAGCAGCCCGGCCGGCCAGGCCGCCATACGCTCGTAGCGCAGCCGCCGGTTGCGGGTGCTGCGGGTGGTACGCGGATCCGTCAGCGGCTCCGCGGCGGCCACCATCCGGGACACCAGCGGGTGCCGCAGGCTGCGCGCGAACGCCGCGAACCCCTCGGCGTCCGCGGCCGGCCGGGCGCCCCGGCTGCCGGACAGCGACACCATCCAGCGCTCGCCCTCGATCGGCACGACGAGACCGTTGCGCGCCGGCTTGCCCGTCCGGTGGTCGGCGTACAGGCTCACCACGGGGAACGTCGCGGCGCCGTCCCCGGGGGCGCGAAAGATCCGCGTGGTGTACGTCAGCCCGGAATCCACCGACTCCTCCTCGGCCGCCGGCAGCCCGAAGCCGGCCAGCCAGCTCCGCAGCGCCGAGCCGCGGCCCGTGGCGTCCACGACGAGCGCGGCGGGCAGCCGCTCCCCGCCGTCCGGGCCGCTCCCGCCGGCGTCGGCGTCCCGCGGGCGTAGCAGTACGCCGTCCACGGCCCCGGCGTCCCCGGACAGGCCGGCGGCGACGGTGCCGTCCAGCAGGGTCACGTTCGGCAGCGCCAGCACCCCGCGGCGCAGCACCCACTCCAGCAGCGGGCGGCTGCACGTGAGCATGAACTGCGTCTCGGGGAAGCGCTCGCTCCAGCCCGCCGCCGACATCAGCAGCATGTCCTGCTGCACCGCGACCCGCCGCCCGCCGGCCGCGAGCACCCGCTCCGTCGAACCCGGCAGCAGCTCCTCCACGGCCCCCACACCGCCGGACCACAGCACGTGCGCGTGGTCGGCCTGCGGTACGCCCGTACGGGCCCCGGGCGCGTCCAGCGGCACCCGGTCGCGTTCGACGACGGTGACCTCGTCCACGTACGGCGCGACCGCGGCCGCCGCCAGCAGACCGGCGACGCTGCCGCCGAGGACGACGGCCCGGTCCCGCTCGCTCACGGCACCTCCACGGCGATCCCGCCGCAGGCCCACTCGGTCGCCTCGACCATGAGGCCCACGGCGCGCCCGCCGCCGGACAGTTCGGCCAGCGCGCTCTCCAGCTGCAGCGGCATCAGGGCGTTGCCGCAGTTTCCGGCCTCCTCCACCCTGCTGACGCTCCGCACCCCGGGCAGGCCAAGCGCCTCGGTCACCCGGTCCGTGACCCGCCCCGAGTGCTGCGGCGGCAGGACGACATCGACGTCGGAGTCCTTCCAGCCGTTCTCGTCCAGCAACTCGCGCCACGCCTCGGCGGCCAGCACCGGAACCCGCTCCTCGACGGCCGCCCGGTCGTCGGTGACCGCCGGCTGCCCCGTGTCGGCGTGCGCGCCGAACCACTCCAGGGTCTGCGCGGGCGACCCGCCCGCCAGCCGCGAGGCGGCACTGCGCAGCACCGGCGCATCCGGCCGCGGCTCCACACTCAGCACCATGCACCCCGCGCCGTCACTGGCGAGTGCCACGGTCGTCAGCTCGGCCGGCGACAGGCGCTTGACGTCACCGCTCGGGTCGACGTGCTTGACCCACGTGTCGCCGCCCAGCACCAGCGCCGTACGCGCCTCGCCGCTCGACAGCCTGCGCACCGCGATCTGCAGCGCCTGCACGAACGCGGAACACCCGCCCTGCAGCTGGTAGGTCGGCACCTCGTTGACGCCGAGGCGGTCGGCGACGACGTTGACGGTCGCGGGCATCAGCATGTCCGGCATGCTCGACCCCATCACCATCAGGTCCACGTCCGCCGCGTCCACCCCGGCAGCCGCCAGCGCGTCCCGCGCCGCCGCCGCGCCGAGGTCCGCCAGGGAGTGGGTGACCGCACCGGACTCCAGGTCGCGGGCCAGATGACGGGAACGGACGCCCACACCCGTCTCGGCCCACCGTACCCAGGCGTCGCCCGTGCCGAGCCGGCGCGCCAGCGCCGCGTTGTCGACCGGGGGACCGGGCAGGGCGGTCCTGACCGCCAGGATGTGAATGCTCGGGCAGTCCATCCCGCTCCTCTCCCGCGCACCGCCGCGATGCGCGCCTCGTGGATCCCGCAGGACCTGAACCCCCGGGACACGCCCTGGGCACGACACAGGGGGTGCCGATCGTGCCGCCGCCGGCTAAAGCAGCGCTAACCCGCCGACTTTCAGGTTCGCTTTAGGTGACTGCTAGCGGACCCGGCGAGAATTTCACCATCCCATTTCCCGCAGAACGGCCGTCAGTACGTGCCGCGGTGAGAGAACTCGGCCGTCGCCAAACCCTGCGGCCTGCTTGGTCAGGAGGAAGAGCGAACCATGGCAAGACCGCAGGCATCCTTCCGCGAAGACGTCCGCATGCTGGGCGCCCTCGTCAAGTTCCGGATGGCGAAGGACTGGACGAAGAAGGTCCAGAGCATCTACGAGATGTACCCCCCCGGTCACCTCATGACCGAGAACAGCACGTACTTCAACCAGGGCTACTGGGAGACCGGCAAGGAAACGTACGACGACGCGCAGCAGGCGCTCGCCGGCCTCCTCGCCGACGCCGCCAGGATGCAGGCCGGCGACGTCGTGCTCGACTGCGGCTTCGGCTACGGCGACCAGGACTTCTACTGGATGGAGAGCCGGCAGCCCAAGCGGATCAACGGCATCAACATCACGCCGCAGCACGTCGAGTACGCGAGCGCGCGGGCCGAGCGCGAGGGCGTCACCGACAAGCTCACCTTCCAGCTGGCCTCCGCGACCGAGATCCCCTTCCCGGACAACACGTTCGACCGGGTGGTCTCACTGGAGTCGGCGATGCACTACCAGCCGCGCGCCAAGTTCTTCGAGGAGGCATTCCGGGTGCTGCGCCCCGGCGGCGTCCTGGCCACGGCTGACATCGTGCCCATGCCGCACGCGGGGCCGCGCGAGGACATCAAGTCCCACGCGATCGGCTGGCTCAACTGGACCGTCGACGAGCGCAACTGGCACGACCGCGACGTCTACGCCACGAAGCTGGGCGAGGCGGGCTTCGAGGACGTCGACGTCACCACCATCCAGCCGAAGGTGTGGGAGCCGTGGCGCTCCTACATCACCACCAAGATGGCCGACCCCGCGTTCAAGAAGACCGTGAGCAGGCTCTACTTCCGCGTGCTGCAGAAGGCGTGGGCGAACCCGGAGCTGCTCAAGCGCGAGCTTGAGGACGTCGACTACATCCTGTCCTCGGCCACCAAGCCGATGGACGCCTGACGACCCGGCGGCACACCACGTGGGGGCGGTCCTTCGAGGACCGCCCCCACGTTGCCGTTCCGGCGCTTACGAAACTCCAGGACGCTCAAGGACGCGGCGTCAGGACACCGACCGGATGCGCAGCACCAGCGCGCTGCCGCCGAGCGTCAGCAGCGCCGACACCGCGAACAGCGCCGGATAGCCCGCCAGCCACACCAACGGCCCCGCGAGGGCCGGGGCAATGAGGTTGGGCGCCGTGTTCGCCACGTTGACCAGGCCCATGTCCTTCGCCCGGTCCGCCGCGGACGGCAGCACCTCCGTCAGCAGCGCCGAGTGCACCGCCAGGTACACGCCGAACCCCGCGCCCAGCACGGCCGCCGCCGCCACCACCGCCGGCCACGTCGGCGCCACCGCCATCACCACCGACGACACCGCCAGCACCGCGCCCGAACCCAGCACGAACACCTTGCGGCGCCCCAGCCGGTCCGACCAGTAGCCGCCGAGCACGACCGTCACCAGCAGGAACAGCGCCGTGACCGCGGTGAGCTGGAGGACCGCCTCGTCGGCGTCCGCCACCTTCACCTCGTCCTCCAGGTAATACAGCAGGTACAGCGAGGCCGCCGCACCGCTGAGCTGCGTGACGAACCGGCTCGCCCACGCCCATCCGAAGTCCGGGTGCTTGCGCGGATCCAGCCACATGCCGCGCCACACCGTACGCATCTCCGGCCGCGCCGACTCCGGCAGCGGATCGTCCTTGGTCAGCAGCACGAACGGCAGCGCAAGCCCGACGACCGCCACGCCCAGGGCCACGTACCCCGGCCGCCCCGGCACGATCGCCGACGCCACCGCCGCACCCAGCACCGCGCCGAGCACCTGCGGCAGGTTCGTCCAGCCCGACACCAGCCCGCGCTGCGCCACCGGCACCCGGTCCGGAATGGCGGCCGTCAGCGACGCCAGCATCATGTTGAGGCCCACCTGCACGAACACCCAGGCCACGATGACGCCGGCGAGGGTGTCCTGCGGCGCCAGCGCCGCCAGGGACGCCGCGCTCAGCAGCGCCCCCGTCACCGTCCACGGCCGCCGCCGGCCCAGCCGGCTCGTCGTACGGTCCGACAGCGCCCCGCACAGCGGCGTGGCCACCAGCGCGGCCAGCGCACCCGCGGCCGTCACCCAGCCCAGCAGGGCCTTCTTGTTGTCCGGAGAAATGCTCTCCAGCTGGTCCGGCAGCAGCACCTGGAGCGGCGCCATGAAGGCCATCCAGACCCCCAGGTTGGCCAGCACCAGCAGGAACGTCCACTTCCGGCCGACCGGCTCCGTCGGCTCCGCCAGCGCCGCCGGCGTCGTGACCGCCGGCGGCTCCGGGTCCCGGACGGGCGCGCTCACCGTACGACCTGGGCTTCCGGTGCCTTCGGTATGACCGTCGCGTCCGAACGCCCCCAGAACATGCGCATCTCCCGGATCAGCCCGTCGGCCCCCACCCGCAGCATCGCCACGAAGTTCACCGACAGCCGGCTCCCGGCGGGCAGCCGCGCGTCGTCCAGCTCGGCCCGGCACGGCAGCAGCACGTGCTCCCCGTCCAGCGCGGCGACCGGCTCCCCGGGCGTCTCCCGTACGTGGTTGGCCACCGCCTCCGCCAGGTGCGCGCGCACCGCGGGCCGCCCCGCCAGCGCGCCGCCGCCGACCGGGTCCTCGTACCTGACGTCCGCCGCGAAGAGCGCAAGCGCACCGTCGACGTCACCGTCGTTGAGGCGGCGGCAGTACTCCAGCGCCACCCGCTTGCGTGCTGCCTCATCAGGCATTGGAGTTCCTTCCCAGATCCTTGTCGATAAAGGCGAACAGTTCGTCGCTGGACGCCGTCTGCAGCCGGTCGGACACCCCGTCCTCCCGCTCCCCGCGCTCGGCGCCGAGCCGTGCCAGCACCGCCGAGAGCCGCTGCGCGACCCGGTCGCGTACGGCGTCGTCCCGGCCGACCGCGGTCAACGCCGCGTCCAGCCGGTCCAGTTCGGCCAGCGGATCGACGGGCGCGGACTCCGGCGTCGCCGGGCCGGCCTTCGCGAACAGCTCCTCGTGCAGCAGCTCCGCGACGGCCGCCGGCGACGGGTGGTCGAAGACGAGGGTGGCGGGCAGCCGCAGCCCGGTGGCCGCGTTGAGCCGGTTACGCAGCTCCACGGCGGTCAGTGAGTCGAAGCCGAGGTCCTTGAACGCCTTCTCCGGCGGCGCCGCGGACGCCGACGCATGGCCCAGCACCGCGGCCACGTGCCCGGAGACCAGCTCCACCAGCGCCCCGGCCCGCTCCGCGGGCTCCAGCCCCGCCAGCCGGCCGACCAGCTCCGCGGCCCCGCCACGCCCGGCCGCACCCGCGGCCCGCCGCGCCGGCCGCGCCAGCGCCCGCAGCAGGGGCGGCGCGCTCTCCGCGTCGAGCTGCGCGGTCGACACGCCCGCGGGCAGCAGCACCGCGGGACCGCCGGGGGACGTGGCCGCGTCGAACAGCGCCATGCCCTGCTCGTTGGTCAGCGGCACCAGACCCGAACGCCGCAGCTTGCCCACGTCCGCCTGGTCCAGGTGCCCGGTCATGCCGGACTGCTCGGCCCAGTAGCCCCAGGCGAGGCTGGTGGTGGGCAGGCCGTGACGGGTGCGGTGGTGGGCGAGGGCGTCGAGGAAGGTGTTGGCGGTGGCGTAGTTGGCCTGGCCGGGTGCGCCGAGGGTGGCGGCGGCGGAGGAGTAGAGGACGAAGGCGTCGAGCGTGAGGCGTTCGGTGAGTTCGTGGAGGTGCCAGGCGGCGTCGACCTTGGGGCGCAGGGTGGTGGTGAGGTGGTCGGGGGTGAGGTTGGGGAGGGTGGCGTCGGCGAGTGCGCCGGCGGTGTGGAGGACGGCGGTGAGGGGGTGGTCGGTGGAGAGGCTGTCGAGGAGGTCGGCGAGCTGTTGGCGGTCGGCGGCGTCGCAGGCGGCGATCCGTACCTCGGCGCCGAGAGCGGCGAGTTCGTCGTGGAGCTCGGCGGCTCCGGCCGCGTCGGGGCCGCTGCGGCTGGTGAGCAGCAGGTGGCGTACGCCGTGTGTGGTGACCAGGTGGCGGGCGGTGTGGGCGCCGAGGGTGCCCGTACCGCCGGTGATCAGGACCGTGCCCTCGGGGTCGAACGCGAGGGCCTGGCCCGCCGCGGGGGTGTGGCGAGCGAGCCGCGGCGCGAGGACCTGACCGCCGCGCAGGGCGAGTTGGGGCTCGTCCAGCGTGAGTGCGGCGGGCAGGGCGGCCTCGCTGTCGGGGTGCCCGTCGGTGTCGACGACCGTGATGCGGCCCGGGTTCTCGCTCTGGGCGCTGCGGATCAGGCCCCACAGGGGTGCGTGGACGAGGTCGGCGACATCCTCGTCGTGGGTGGTGGCGACGGCCCGGTGGGTGAGGACGGCGAGGTGCCGTTCCGCGTTCGCCTCGTCGGCCAGCCACTCCTGTACGTGGCCGAGGGCCTGCGCGGCGGCGCGGTGGACGCGCTCCGGGACCGGGAGGGCGTCGTCGTCGGTGAGACGGGCGTACGTGCGCTCGGTGAGCGCCTCGGCCGGCGGTCCGGTGACCACGGCGGCCCAGTCGGGTGCGGGCGCGGTGGCCTGCGCGGAGGAGAGCGGCGACCAGGTCATGGCGAACAACCGGTTCCGCGTGGCGGCGCCCGCGGCCGGCAGTTGCGAGATGTCCACCGGACGAAGGGTCAGGGCGTCGATCCGGGCCACCGCCTCGCCCCGCGGATCGCTCAGCTCCACGGAGACGGTCGTCGGCCCGGTCTGGGTCACCCGCGCCCGTACGGACGTGGCCGCGGTGGCGTACAGCTCGACACCGGACCAGGAGAACGGCAGCTGTACGCCGCCGTCGGCGGAACCGAGGGCGAGCGCGTGCAGGGTGGCGTCGAGCAGCGCCGGGTGGAGCCCGTATCCGCTCGGCTCGGTGTCGGCGTCGAGGCCGACCTCGGCGTACACGTCGTCGCCCTTGCGCCAGGCCGCGGCGAGCCCCTGGAACGCGGGACCGTACTGGTAGCCGTGAGCGGCGAGGTCGTCGTAGAGGGTGTCCGTGGCCACCGCCTCGGCGCCCGGCGGCGGCCACACGGCCATGCCGGTGTCCACGGGAGCCGGCGCCGACTCCGAGAGCACACCCGTGGCGTGCAGGGTCCACTCCGCGCCGTCCTCGTCCGCGGCCTGCCGCGAGTGGACGGTCACGGTCGACCGGCCCTCGTCGTCCCCGCCCACGGACACGTGCAGCTGCACCGTCCCCCTTTCGGGGAGCACGAGGGGGGTCTGGAGGGTGAGTTCGGCCAGGTGGGGGTGGCCGGTGTGGTCGCCGGCGTGCAGGGCCAGCTCCACGAACGCGGTGCCGGGGAGCAGCACGGTGTCGCCGACGGCGTGGTCGGCCAGCCACGGGTGGGTGGCGAGGGACAGCGTGCCGGTGAGGGTCGTGGCACCGGTACCGGGGTGCTCGATGGCCGCGCCGAGGAGGGCGTGGTCGGCGCCCTGGAGGCCGAGGGTGGCGGGGTCGCCGCTGTCGGTGGCGGGGGCGTCGAGCCAGTAGTGGGCGTGTTGGAAGGGGTAGGTGGGGAGGTCGGCGGGGGTGGTGGGGGTGGTGGGGGTGGTGTGCCAGTCGACGGGTGCGCCATGGGCGTAGAGGTGGGCGAGGGCGAGGCGGAGTTGGGTGGGGGAGTCCTCGTGGCGCCGGAGGGTGCCGGTGACCGTCAGCGCCGCTTCGGCGTCGGCGTCGGTGTCGGTGATGGCGGTGGTGAGGGTGGGGTGGGGGCTTGTTTCGACGTAGGTGGTGTGGCCGGTGTCGATGAGGTGGGTGAGGGTGTCGTGGAAGCGGACGGTTTCGCGGAGGTTGGTGTACCAGTAGTCGGCGGTCAGGCCGGTGGTGTCGAACTCCTCACCGGTGACGGTCGAGTAGAACGGGACCGACGCCTCGACCGGCTCCAGCCCCGCCAGCGCATCCAGAAGCGTCTCGCGGAGCGCGGTGACGTGCGGCCCGTGGGAGGCGTAGTCGACGGGCAGCAGCCGGTTCCGTACGCCTGCCTGTTCGCACTGGACGAGGTAGGCGGTTACCGCGTCGGTGTCACCGGAAACCACGGTGGCGGTGGGGCTGTTGACCACCGCCACCGACAACTTCCCGTCCCAGGCGGCGATTTCCTCGGCGACCTGGGTGTGCGGAAGCGCGACGGAAGCCATCGCCCCCTGGCCCGACAGGGCACG
>NZ_JCANTA010000043.1:0-28061 GCF_059570575.1 Streptomyces sp. CNX435
CGGCCAGTACGTCGTCCGTCTCCGCGCCCAGGTCACGGGCCGCGGCCACCTCCGGGAGGCTGCCGTGTCCGCCGTCGCGGACGATGCGGGCCGACCGCGCACGATCGTGCAGACCTGCATCGTTCGCCTGCTGCGCAACGCCCCTGAACGCCTTCGAGATCGCCTTCGAAGGACGCCTGGCCACAGCCAGGCGCTGACCACCACACAACCGCAGATCAGCCGTCTACTGGACACACCCTCTCTGACTCAGTTCACTAGGGCTGAGGGTGATGTGCTGGAGCGCGCGCCAGCGTTGCTTGAGTGTGGCGGCGGCGCGTTCGCCCACGGCTCGTAGGCCGCGGAGCAGTCGGTTGTGGGTGCGGTTGGCCACGCACAGCGGCTGGGGCCGGTCGGGGTGGATGGGGGGTGTGGATGCCGATGCCGGCACCCTGATAGCCCAGGCGGCCGGGCATGGGACGAACCTATCGGGTAGCGGATCGCCGGGTGGCGTACGTGTCCTGAGAGGATGGCGTCGCCAGTGATGCAGCGTAGACGGTGCAACTGACACGACCATCCGTCTTTGCGAAGCTTTCGAGGGCCGTCAGGGCAGGCGGTGGGCGGGCCGGGGCTACACTGCGCGGCTCGCACCCGATGCCCGCGGCAACGCATCGCTTGCCGGCCCGGTTCACGTTCAGCCGTGCTGACCACGGCTTCGACCGTCACTTCCGGTGCTGAGCGGGATGGCTCGGACCTCCGGGGCTCTGGCTGTGCTGCCGGGGGGGTGGGTCATAGGAGCTGGCCGACTCACCCGTGCCCGGGGGAGCGTGTATGGCCGGATTGAACCAGGACGGCTGCGGGCACGAGGGTTGATCGACCGTATGCTGAGGAAGCGCTCCCTCGGGGTACCCGCCGTCGACATTCCCGTAGCCACGCGAAGGATTGAACTCCGTATACGGACCAGCGGCGTTCTGGTCGTACTGAATACGGGAGTTCTGAGGGGTTGGACCGAGAATGGCAGGGGGGAGGTACGGGGCCTGGGTGGGTGGGGCGAAGGTGTTCGCGGTGTTTGACCACCCGGCGGGTGTGTCCCGCTGGGTGACGGAGACACCGGACCCCCAGCCAGGCGTCGGAAACGAAGATGAAGGCTGAGTGGGCTGGCTGTACGGGTCGTAGGGCGCCTCCCCTTCGCTGTAGCGCTGAGTGGTGGCGTCGTAATTTACCGGGAAACGAGCTTGGGTGGGTGGGGCGAAGGTGTTGTCGGGTTCGACAAGAGAGGGGGCGACAGGGTTAGAGGGGCCCTCCTGCCTTCTACCCTCGTGAGTTGCGTGGCGCGCCGCTCGGTACCAATGTTCCCTTTCATTGATTGCCTGTTCTATTTGTTCTTGGGGCCAGCCCGGTACCTCCACCTTCGGGTCGTGCAGCACATTCGCAAGTGTCGCCCTTACTTGCCCTATGCTGCGTGCATACTGTTCTATAGAAAGATGCTGCTCGACAAATTTAAGCTTGAGCTCCACCTTTTGGCCGGGCGTAAATTTCTGCCGGGTGAGAGGTGCGGCCGACACCCTTTCCTTTTTATCTGACAGTGCATCACGCAGGCCGAATTCGTTGTGCTCCTCCTCCTTCGCTATTCTATCCGTCAGTGTATTGAGGGGAATGTGATTGGTGCTCCGAACGTACACCGACATGGGGCGATCGGGTTGGTCGTTAATCCAATCCTTAAGAGATTGCTCCCTTTCTGAATTTTTCCCTGAATTCTTCTTCTTCTTCTTTACGTCCTCAGGGTTTACGTCTTCAATTTCCCCCTTTTCTGCTTTCTTTAGCCACCTGCCGAAGGTAGTGCAAGATAGCGATTCATTCTCGCAGAAAGCCCGCTGGCTGTACTCGCTTGTCAGGTACTCGTTTATAAGGCGGGCGACCTCGTCGAGGTCCTTCTTAGGCATGTTTGCTCCTTGGCGTGGTGTGTGGTTCGGACTCACAGGCTGTCAGGGACTACGCCGGAGCCGGTCCTGACGCCCCTGGGCCTGCTTGCCCGTACTGGCTCACAACGGAACAGGTGCCGGAGCAGTTCACTGCGGCACTGCCGACGCTCCATTGTGCGGTCGGCGGGAGCTTCGACGCAGTGACGTTTTCTCAGTGAAATGGCTTGCGCAGAGTGGGGTGAGCTTCGCGTCCTGCTCCGGGTTGGACATCCTGGAATCCGCCTCGACAGACGTGAAGCCCCTGGTAGGACAGGTCTCACCACAAGATCGTGTCCGTCGAACCCAGAGGCTTCACGTTGGTCCCCTAATCCGGGTCTATGCTGCCACGCTCGACTTCCCACGCCACGTGGTGCAGTGCACCGCCCGCTTACTGGCCGCACACCGCCGCCAGATCGGCACACCGAGCGCTCACGGGCACTGGGCCCGTTTCGCCACGCCGTGTTCGTGCTGCGCTGGTTCCGCGAGGCGGCGTGTGTGCACTGCCTGGCCCGCGACGCGGCCATCTCACAGGCCACCGGCTACCGCTATCTCCACGAAGCCATCCACGTTCTGTCCGAACACGCCCCCGACCTGCACCAGGTACTGGAGCACTGCCGCGCACACGGCGTGAGCCACGTGATCCTGGACGGCACCCTCATCCCCTGCGACCGGGCCGCCGGGGTGCGGGAGAACGGCCAGGGCTGATTCAAAGTCCAGATGATCATGTGGGCGTGCAGGTCATCACGTCGTGATGGGTGCCGCGATGCCGCCACTTACGTATCGAAGCTCCGGTTGACGGGGTGACCTCGACAAGTCGCCTCGTATCGCCGGAGCTTCGATGTGCCGCCAGTCTGCCACCGTCTGTCTGATCAAGTCGCTCACCGCCGCACAGCGCGCCGTGACCGGCATCGTGGAGCGGCTGGCCGCGCTTCCCGATCCGCGGGATCGGCGTGGCCGGCGTCATTCGCTGGTGTCGGTGCTGCTCACCGCGTGCTGCGCGGTGTTGGCCGGGGCGCGCTCCTATCTGGCCGCGGGCCAGTGGGCGCGGCATGCGCCGCAGGACACGCTCGCCCGGCTGGGGGTTCGTGCGGGCGGCCCGCTGGGGGTGCGACGCGTGCCGTCGCCCTCCACGATCCGCCGCGTGCTGACTGCTGTGTGCCCGGGAGGGCTCGCTGACCTGCTCGGATGCGATCCCGTGGGCGCGCGGCAGTTGGCCGTGGACGGTAAGACGGCGCGCGGCTCGCGCACCGACGCCGCCGCGGCCGCGCACCTGCTGTCCGCCGTGCTGGAGGGCGGACGCACCGTCAGCCAGCTGCGGGTACCGGACAAGACCACGGAAGTCACCGGCTTCACCCGGCTGCTGGCGCCGTTCGACCTGACCGGCGTGCTGGTGACCGCGGACGCGCTGCACACCCACCGCGAGCACGCGAAGTGGCTGGTGGAGACCAAGCAGGCGCACTACCTCCTGGTCGTCAAGCGGAACCAGCCGACGCTGCACGAGACGCTGCGCACCCTGCCCTGGCACCAGGTCCACCGCCCGGCACTACGACCGCGCCCTCGGACACGGACGGGCCGAGACCCGCAGCGTACGCACCTTGACCATCACCGCTCTGGACCTGGACTTCCCCCACGTGGCGCAGGCCGCGAAGATCCACCGCCACCGCACCGACCTGAAGACCGGAAAGGTCACCCGCCAGACCGTCTACACCATCACCGACTTGCCGGCACGCGCCGCATCGCCCCAGGCCATCGGCCACTTCACACGCTCCCACTGGGGAGTTGAGGCCGTGCACCACGTGCGCGACACCACCTTCGGCGAAGACTCCTCGAAGATCCGCACCGGCCACGGCCCGGAGAATATGGCCACCCTGCGCAGCTTCGCGATCACCACCCTGCGCGCCGCCGGCCACCACAGAATCGCCGCCAGCCTGCGCGAGGTCTCCTACCGCCCCTTCACCCGCCCGTTGGAGCTGCTCAACCTGCCCTGACCAGCACCCTCACATGATTACCAAGACTTTGAATCAGCCCTGAGCTCAATTACGACTTGACGGGACTGGCCCGGGTGAAGGAGGGGCGCAAGCCCGGGCCGACCGCCTCCGTGATCGACACCCAGAGCGTGAAGACATCCAGTAACGTGCCCCTGACCAGCCAGGGAACGGATGCGGCCAAGAAGATCGTCGGGAGGAAACGTGGCATCCTCACCGACACGATCGGCCTCATCCTTGCCGTGACCGTCACCGCTGCCGGCCTCTCGGAGAACGCCCTGGGAATACGCCTCCTCGACCAGGCGAAGGAGAAGTACCCGACCATCTCCAAGTGTTGGGTCGACACCGGCTTCAAGAACGCCGTCGTCGAGCACGGCGCCCGCCTCGGCATCGATGTCGAAGTCGTCAACAGAAACCCGGATACCCGCGGGTTTCACGTCGTGAAAAGACGCTGGGTGGTCGAACGGAGCATCGGTTGGATCATGCTGCACCGCCGTCTCGCCCGCGACTACGAGACACTCACCGTCAGCTCCGAAGCCATGATCCACATCGCCTCGGTCGGCAACCTCGCCAGGCGCATAACGGACGAAACCACCCTCGCCTGGCGAGGAACGTACTAGGGCATCAAGGGCAATCTGCCTACTTCAAACGCCCTCTCAGCGCGCCCGGCGGCGGCCTCGCTCAGGGCTGGGTCCGTGACCGTTGGCACCGTTTGCCGGTTGGCGCTCGGCACCGGGGGGATTCCCGTTCGCGCCGTTCACGGAGGGCAGCGTGTCGCGGGCTGTTTCGGCGGTGAGCGCGTTCATCTCCCCCCTGCCGTCACTGCGGGCCTGTTCCCGGAGGCGGCGCAAGAACCGCTCCGTGTCGAGCCGCCTCCGCCCTGAGGGAGCCGTCAGGCGCCGCACCAGGTCCCTCATCTCGTTCACGTCAGCGAACGGGTCGATCTGCTCCCCTCGGCTCGCGGCTGCCCTCCATTGTTCGTACGCCACCCATTGCCGGCGCGTCAGCGTGCTGGGATCCAGCTGCTCGGTGTACCCCTCAGCGTTTCCATCCTTGTCCACTGCATGAGGCATGGCCGCTCCTTCCCTGTGCTCTTGGGCCGCAGGGTCGCTCCAGACCCCTGCAATCCGCTACAACGCATCCCACATCCGGCGGGTTCATCGGTGGTCCCTTGACCGCATTTCTTACGCAAGGTCGAAGTCCAGCACGGTGACGGAGTGCGCCGGGAAGGTGTAGCGGCCTTCGGGCGTCTGGACCGCTGGGCGGTGGCGCACGGCGACCCGGTCGGGGGCGCTCAGGCTGTTGGCGGCCAGTACGTCGTCCGTCTCCGCGCCCAGGTCACGGGCCGCGGCCACCTCCGGGAGGCTGCCGTGTCCGCCGTCGCGGACGATGCGGGCCGACAGGGCCGTGTCGCGGTGGCGGTTGACGACGGCGAGGTGGAGGTGGCGGCCGTCGGCCGAGAGGGTGGCACTGGCGTCGAGGTGGGCCACGACGCCGGGGCGGGTGGCGAGCGCGCCGCCGCGTTCACTGCTGTCGCCCTGGCGGACGGCCGTGGTGCGGGCCGGTCCCTCGACCCTGGTCGGCAGCGCCACCGGCCCGGTGTGGTTCTGGTACAGATCCCACACGTGGTAAGAGGCGGACTTCACCGCACCGCCGGGCCGGGCCACCACGAGCCCGTTGGCGTTGACGAGGTTGACCGTGTTGGCCATCGTCACCGGCGCGGGCAGCGCGCAGGCGCGGTGCAGGGTGTGGAAGACGCCCGCGTAGAACAGGGCGTCGGCGAGGGTGCGAGGGCTGTAGCGGTTGACGCGCAGCCGCTCGGGCCGAGGCGCCGCCCCGGCGTCCGGCAGCTCGCGCGTGGCCGTGCCGCCGTCGCTGCCCGGCTGGGGCTCGGGCCAGTCGGCGGGCTCCAGGTGGCGGATGTTCCACTCGTCGAGCGCCAGCGCCGGCGGGCGCTCCAGACCGGCTTCGGCGGCGAGGTCCGCCACCAGGTGGGCGTAGTCCTGGATGCGCTGCTCGAAGTAGAGCGGCTGGGCGACGACCGCCTCGTAGTCGTCGTCGCCGTGCCGGGCGGTGTACGGGTGGGTGCTGGCGGCGTAGAGGTGCAGGGAGACGTAGTCGATCAGCGGCCCGGCCCGTTGGAGCAGGGGCCGTGTCCACTCCTCCTGCTGCCAGGGGCTGCCGCAGGCGATCAGCTTGATCGCCGGGTCGGCCAGGCGCATGAAGCGGGCGTGCTCGCGGGCCGCGGCGGCGTACTCGGCGGCCGGGCGGTGGCCCATCTGCCACGGGCCGTAGGGCTCGTTGCCGACGCCCCAGTAGCGCACGCCGTACGGCTCCGGGTGGCCGCCCGCCGCGCGGCGGCGGGTGTAGGCGGTGTCGCCGGCGTAGTTGGTGTACTCCACCCAGCGCACCGCGTCGTCCACGCTGCGGCAGCCGTGCACCAGGAACGGCTCGGCGCCCACGTCCGCGCACCAGGCCAGGAACTCGTCGGTGCCGAAGCGGTTCGACTCCTCGCCGCCCCAGGCCAGCTCCAGCCGCCGCGGGCGCGCGGCGCGCTCCCCGATGCCGTCCTCCCAGTGGTACGGGGAGGTGAAGTTGCCGCCGGGCCAGCGGACGTTGGGGATGCCCAGCTCGCGGCAGAGGGCGAGCACGTCCTCGCGGAACCCGGCCCGTACGCCGGGACCCGGTGCGGACAACGGCGAGTCCTCGTCGAAGACGCCGCCCTCGATGTTGCCGAAGAACGCCGACTCCAGGAAGTGGCCGTAGATGTCGCGCTCGATGCGGCCGGCGGGACGTCGGACGTCGATCTCGATCACCGCCTGCACGGTCACGACTTCACCGCCCCCGCGACGCCGTCGATGAAGTGCCGCTGCAGCAGGACGAAGACGATCACGACGGGGAGCAGGGAGATGGTGCCCGCCGCGGCGAGTCCCGGCCAGTCGATGGAGTTCTCGCTGCGGAACGCCAGCATGCCGACCGACAGGGTGCGCAGCTCGGGACGGCTGAGGGTGAAGACCAGCGGGAGGAAGAAGTTGCTCCACGCGAACAGGAAGGTCATCACCGCCACGGTGGCGGTGACCGGGCGCGCGATGGGCAGCATGACCTTGGTGAACGTGCGCACGAATCCGGCGCCGTCGAGCATGGCGGCCTCCTCCAGCTCGCGGGGTACGGACCTGAAGTAGCCCGCGTAGAGCAGCACTCCGGCCACCTGACCGGTGCCGCTGAGCGCGAGGATCAGGCCCCAGCGGGAGTTGAGCAGCCCCAGGGAGTCGCTGAGTTCGGTGACGGGGATGACCGTCAGCCCCACCGGCACGAAGAGGGTGGCGACCAGCAGGACCACGAAGATCCGCTTGCCGGGGAAGCTGTACCGCGCGATCACGTAGCCCGCCATAGCGCAGCGCGCCACGACGAGGACGACCGTTCCCAGGGTGACGAGGATGCTGTTGAGCAGGTAGTCGGAGAACCCGCCGACGTCCCACGCCCGTTCGTAGCTGTCCAGGCTCCAGCGGTCGGGGATCAGCGACAGCCCCCCGGAGAACACCTCGGCCTGGTCCTTGAAGGACACCGAGACCACCCAGAGCAGCGGGTAGATCCACGCCACGCAGATCACGGCGATGATCGCGACCTGCACCCAGAGCAGGACGCGGCGGCGGGTCCGGACGGACGCGGACCGGCGCTCGCGGCGGCGGGGGAGGCGGGGGCGTAGGGGGAGGCGGCGGGCCGCCGGACGGTTCGCGGATTGGCTCATGCTTCCTTCCTCCCGTTGCGGCGGGCCAGCCGGACACCGAGCACCTGCAGCGCCGCCAGGACCACGGTGACCGCGCCGAAGAGCACCGCGACCGCGGAGGCGTAGCCGAGCCGCGGCGTGGTGGAGGCGTAGGCGAGCCGGTAGATGTAGACCTCGACGACCTCGGTGGAGAAGAACGGGCCGCCGTTGGTCAGGGTGAGCACCAGGTCGAAGACCTGGAGTGTCTCCACCGCGCTCAGCAGCGTGATGATGACGAGGAAGGGCTTCAGCACCGGCAGCGTGACGTGGCGGAACCGCTGCCACGGTCCCGCGCCGTCGACCTCGGCGGCCTCCAGCAGCTCCCGGGGCACGGTCTGCAGGGCGGCGAGCCAGTAGACCAGGGTGATGCCGAACCACTTCCAGACGTGCACCCCCATCGCCGTCCACGGCGCGAGGCCGGCGTCGCCGAGGAAGTTCACGGGGGTGTCGACGATGCCCAGCGACAGCAGCACGTGGTTGACCGGGCCGCCGACGGGGTCGAGGACGAAGCCGAGCACGATGCCGACGATGGCGGTGGTCGTCACCACGGGCAGGAACAGCGCGGTGCGGAAGAGCCGGGCGAACGGCAGCCTGGGGTTGTTCAGCACGATGGCCGCGCCGAGCGCGAGGCCGACCCGTACCGGCACCGACACCAGCATGAACAGCAGGGTGATCCACAGGGCGTTCCAGAAGAACGGGTCGGAGAACGCCTCGGCGTAGTTGGCGCCGCCGACGAACTCGCCGTCGCCGGTCAGCCCGTCCCAGTCCAGCAGCGAATACCAGACGCTGGCGGCGATCGGCCAGAGCGTGTACATCCCGTACAGCACGATCGTGGGGAGCAGGAACGCGTAGACCCACTTGTTGCGGCGGAGGCGCGTGCCGAGGGAGTGGTCGCCGTGCGGGTCCGGCCGTCGCGGCGCCCGGGTGGTGGTGGCGCGCGGCGTGCGCGCCGGCTTGGTGAGGCTCACTCGTCGCCCTCCTTGCCGGGCACGTAGTCGTGCCCTCGCCGCCAGTCCGGGAACACCCAGTCGTCGAGGGAGGCGTCGAGGCCGTCGGCGCGGGAGAGCCGGATGGCGCGGTCCCGCTCGGCGCTCATGTCGCTCTGGTACGTGCGCAGCGCCGCGGCCGGGTCGTCGAGCGCACCGACGAGCACTCCCTGGACGATCTGGCCCAGGTCCGGGGTGACCTGCCGCATCCGGGCCGTGATGTCGCCGATGCGGGGGTTGTTCATGGTGGGGTCGGGCAGCAGGCGGACCGTTTCGGCGTACATCCGCACCGCCCGACGGTAGACGCCGGGCACGTCGGCGTCCGCCACCGCGCCGAGGTCGAGCGGGGGCAGGTCCATGCCCTCGGCGAGACCGCGGTAGTAGTCCGGCCCGGTCAGCTCGCCGAGCAGCTCGGCCGCCAGCTCGGGCCGCTTGCTGTCGGCGGTGACGAACAGCTGGGTGGAGCCGTACGCGACGTGCACCAGGGGAGCGGTGCCGGCGTCGGGCACGGGGATCTGGCCGACCCGCATCCTCGGCATGAACTGGGGGAAGCCGCCGCGTACGACGCCGGCGTTCCACGGGCCGTCGAGGAACATCGCCGCCGCCCCGGACGCCCAGCGGGAGCGGGCGGTGCGCACGTCGAGCGAGGTGGAGGAGGGGAACAGCACCTTGTCGTCGCGCAGGGCCTTGAAGAACTCCAGGGCGCGCACGAAGGACTCGTCGGCGTAGGCGTACTCCCCGGTGGCCGGGTCCCACTCGGCGGCGGCCCCGGCGACGTTCGCGAGGTTGACCAGGCGCTGCTTCAGGCGGTCGGTGAACTGCACGCCCTCGATCCAGCCCCAGACCCGGTTGTCGCCGGCGCGCGTGATGCGGCGGGCGAGGGCGCGGAACTCGTCCCAGGTCGCCGGGCCGGCGTCCGGGTCGCCGCCGGCCTGCTCGACGAGCCTGCTGTCGAACCAGTTGAGGGTGGAGTGGGACCGGTCGCTGAAGAGCGGCATCCCGTAGATCTCGCCGTCGAACACGTTCAGCCCCTCCACCAGCCCGGCGCGGGGGATACGGGCACGGGCCTCGGCGGAGAGCCGCAGCGGCTGGAACCAGCCGTCGCGCTTCAGCCGGGCGACCCCCGCGGCGGGTGTGCCGCCGGGCACCTCCAGGCCGGCGAGGGTGGTGATGTCGGGCAGCTGGTGGCTCTTGCGGGCCAGCTGCAGGGCCTGGCCCATCTGGTCCGGGTTGTAGACCTGCCGGGCGACCGCGGTGCCGGGGTGGTGCTTCTCGAAGACCCGGGCGAACCGGTCGTGCACCTCCGCCACCGGCTCGTACTGGTCCCACCAGGTCAGGGCGCCCGCCTTGCGGCCGTCGGCCGTCACCTCGGCGGAGCCGGACGAGCAGCCCGCCAGCAGTCCGCCGCCGGCCGGTGCGGCGGCCAGGGCGGTGCCGTGTCCCAGCAGCGTGCGCCGGCTGATCGCCATCTCTCCTCCTGGTGTCGTCCCGGCCCGTACGCGCCCCGGGCATGTCGGTCGGTGCGGGGCGGGACGCCCGGCGTGTGACATCCCCGTGGCGCGAACGTTCGCTCATCGTGGCCACCACGCCCCGGCGCGTCAACACCTCGTACCGATGTCCGTCGGCCGACGGCCGATCGACTGCCGATTCGCGGGTCGTTATGATCCGACAGTGCCGAATGTCTCCTTGAAGGACGTAGCCGCCCGGGCCGGAGTGAGCTTCCAGACCGTCAGCAAGGCGCTCAACGACTCCGGCCGGGTCTCCGCCGAGACCCGGCGCCGGGTGCGGGAGGCCGCGGACGAACTGGGCTACGTGCCGAACGTTCTCGCACGCGGCCTGCAGACCCAGGTGACGGGCACCATCGGCGTGCTCAACTCCGACTTCAGCAACACCGTCCTCGCGCAGCACCTGGTCGGCATCGAGCGCGAGGCCCGCAGCCGCGGCCTCGGCGTGCTCATCAGCAGCGTCGACGCCACCGGCTCCGACGCCGAGCGCGCGCTGCGCGTGCTCACGGAACGGCGCGTCGACGGCATCATCTGCAACGCCCCCGCCGTCGAGGACGACCCGCGCACGGGCACCCTCCTGCGCTCCGGCCGCATCCCCGCCGTGTCCCTGCACCACATCGACGGCGGCGGCATCCCCGTGGTGCACGGCGACAACCGCGAGTCCGCCCGGCTACCGATGCGCCACCTGCTGACGCTGGGGCACCGGCGCATCGGCGTCATCGCGGGGCTGCGCGCGCGCCGCGTCACCCGCGAGCGCCTCGACGCCTACGCGGAGGTCCTCGGCGAACACGGCATGGCCCTGCCGCCCGAGCTGGTGGAGGAGGGCGACTGGGAGGTCGAGGGCGGCCACCGTGCGGCACACCGGCTGCTGGACCGCATACCCGGACTCACCGCCCTCGTCGCGCAGAACGACACGATGGCGGTCGGCGCGCTCAACGCGCTGTACGAACGCGGCCTGCGGGTGCCCGAGGACTGCTCGGTCGTCGGTTGCGACGACCTGCACTTCGCGGCGCGCACGATCCCGCCGCTGACCACGGTGCGGCTGCCCTTCCACCGCGCGGGGGAGACCGCGCTGGGGCTGCTCGCCGAACAGATGGAGACGGGCGCGGCGGCCGACAGGACCATGCCGGTGGCCATGGTGTACCGCGCGTCGTCGCGGGCCGTCGCCCCGTCCTGAACGCCTGCACGACGGGGACGACGGGGTACGGTTCAGCGGCTCACCGGTTCACCAGTGGCCGTCGCGGGGCTGGGTGCGGTCCTGTGCGGCGACGAGCACGTCCATCAGATACGCCTCAAGATCTGCGCGCAGTTCGCGGGAGCCGGCGTCGTGCCAGAGGTTCGTCATCTCGCGCGGGTCGGCGGCCAGGTCGTACAACTCACCGTCACGTGCACGCCCGGAGACGGGGGCGCCGTGGTGCACGACCAGCTTGTGCACGCCGGTACGCAGCATGGTGGCGTGGCACGGGTCCGCGTACGGATGGCCGGAGTCCCGGTACTCGCACAGGGCCCAGTCGCGCACGCCGGCCGCCTCGCCCCTGGCCGTCGGCAGCAGGCTGGTGCCCTGGGCGCGCGGCAGCGGCGGGATGCCGGCGGCGTCGGTGAGGGTCGCGTTGAGGTCGATCCACTGGACGAGCCCGGGGCGGCGCTCGCCGGCCGGCAGCCCGGCGGGCCAGCGCATGACGAGCGGGACGCGGACGGCGCCCTCGTAGAACATCGGGCCCTTCAGCAGCAGCCCGTGGTCGCCGAGGTTCTCGCCGTGGTCGCTGGTGAAGACGACCAGGGTGTCCTCGGCGAGCCCGGCCTCGTCGAGGGCGGCGAGGATGCGGCCGACCTCGTCGTCGATCAGGGCGACCATCGCGTAGTAGTTGTGGACGATGTCGCGGATGCCGGCCTCGTCGTAGTCCTGGAAGCCGGGCAGGTGGCCCGCGTAGCTCTTGACCGACGCCTCGGTGAGCACGGCCGGGCGGTCGGCCAGGTCGGCGGGCGAGCCGACGGGGGCGGGAAGCGCGGCGGGGTCGAAGCGGTCCAGGTACTCCGGCGGCGCGACGAAGTCGTGGTGCGGGTCGTAGAAGTTGACCCAGGCGAAGAAGGGCTTGCCCGGCTCGCGGCCGGCGCGCAAATAGTCGATGGCCTCCTCGGCGGCCCAGTGGCTGTAGTGGGCCTCGGCCGGCATGTCGTCGAAGCTGCCGGTGCCCTCCTCGGCCGCCGCGTACAGGGCGGGGTGCTCGCGCCGCAGCCACTGGTGGTACGCGTTCCGGGGCGAGGGGTGGCGGGGGTCGTGGGAGTGCCGGTAGACGCGGTAGCCGTCGTCCTGGCGTACCTCGTCACGGCCGCCGAAGCAGGACGACAGATGCTGCTTGCCGAAGAGAGCGCAGTCGTAGCCGGCGTCCGCGAGGTTCCTCATGAACAGGCGGTTGCCCTCGGGCAGCGCGACCCCGTTGGCGTGCAGGCCGTGGGCGGCGACGTAGCGGCCGGTCATGAGGGAGGCGCGGGACGGCGCACAGACCGGGTTCTGCACGTAGCAGTTGTCGAACACCACCCCGTTCGCGGCGAGGGCGTCCAGCACGGGGGTGCGGGCGTGCTCGTTGCCGTAGGCGCCGAGGGTGTCGTAGCGCTGCTGATCGGTGCAGATGAAGAGGATGTTGGGCCGACGCTGGGGCGTGCCGTGCATGCGGTTCCGACCTCCGGAATCTGGCGAGCGCGAACGTTCGCCCACTGTCGATCGCGGCGGACACCCCTGTCAAGAACCCGCCGCCGGCGCCCGGCCGGGTGAGCCAGCTCCCGGACGCCGCCGGCCGAGCAGCGCGCCCCCCGGCCCGAGCCGGCGCAAGGTAGGGAACCGTGCCCCCACGATCCAGGAGTCCGGGCGCTTGCTGGTCGCTTACGGCGCTGCCCGTTGAACCGCTGACAGATGACTCACGTTGTGTCTCCCGATGCCGATGATCACCGTTCTGACGCCCGTGCATGAGGGCAGGTACGACATGCGCGAACTGCATGAGTGCCTCTGCGGGCAGAAGCTCCCCGCCGGCTGGCAGCTTGAGTGGGTGGTACAGGAGGACGGACGGACGGGGAAGCCGTTGGATGCTCTCCCGGACGTGCCGTGGATCTCGAAGGGGGTCGGCCGCTGGGGTGGAGCCGCCCAGGCCCGCATGCTGGGGCTGGCGCGCGCCACCGGAACGCTGCTGCGCTGCGTCGACTCCGACGACCTGCTGCCGGATCAGGAGACCCTCGCCCGCGATATCGAGGTCTTGGAGGCCAACCCGCGCTGCGGCTGGACGGTTGCCCCGTGCCTCGATCTGCACACTGACGGCCGCGTGGAGCCAGGTCCGTACGACCCCGACCCCGGACTGCTGCCGGAGCGGGCACTGCTGGACGGTGCCAAGCGCGGTGAACTGCCGGTCATGGGGACCACGTTGACCGCCCGCACGGACCTTGTGCGTCTCGTCGGCGGCTGGCCGGCGATCCCGGCTTTCGAGGATGCCGCCGTCGCCCTGTTCTGCGAGGCGGTCAGCAGGGGGTGGATGCAGGCCAGGCCGGGCGAGGTGTATCGCAAGCACCCCGGCCAGCACACCGTCACCGCGGCCTACCACGACGACGAGGAGAAGACACTCCGCCAGAAGATCGCCATCGATCGTGCCGAAGCACTGCACGCCTCCGGCTGGCGCTGGTCGCCGACCGCGTCACACCTCACCGAGCAGCTGACCGGGCCCCGAGCCCCAGCCTTACCGGGCAGAGTCAGACAGTGGCAGGGGGAGGAGTGGCAGTGAGAGGAGTGACAGGAGATGGACGGCCTCGAATCCGTGATGTGGCTGGGCGGCCCGCCGGGGGCGGGCAAGTCCACCGTTGCCCGGCTGCTCGCCCGGCGTCGCGGGCTGCGTTGGTACAACGCCGACGCTCACACCTGGGACCACCGCGACCGAGCGATCGCCGCAGGCTGTCCGGCCGCCATTCGGTACGAGGAGATGTCGATCCCGGACCGCTGGTCGGCGCCCCTGACGGACCGGCTCGCGATGTCCCTGCACGACGTACGCGGCCACATGGTCCAGGACGACGTCCGTGCACTGCCCGCCGCACCACTGACGATTGCCGAGGGCACCCCGATCACGCCGGAGGCGGCAAAGGGCCCGGCCCTGTGGCTCGTCCCGACTCCACAGCTGCAGCGTGACCGCCTGAACGAGCGTGACCTGCTACCCGGGGTACGGGAGCTGTACGAGCTTCTGGGTGACGAAATCGCGGCGGAGGTGGAACAGTTCGGCGGCCGGACCGTGGTGGTCGACGCCTCATGCAGCGTGGAGGACGTCGTCAGGAAGGTCGAGGTCCACTTCGCCGAGCCGCTCGCTCGTGGGCCCGTGGCAACCAGCCGGGCGGAGCGACAGCAGCTACTCCGCTACGCCAACCGCGCCTTCGTCGCTCAGTACCAGACCTTCTTCACCCGATCCTGGGCACGGGCGCTCGGGAGCACCTCGGATGTCGTGCTGTCCTTCTCCTGCGAGTGCGCACGGGACGGCTGCGAAGAGCAGGTCGACCTTGCCGTGGCCGACTTCCCCGTACCCCCGGACGACACTTCCTCTCCGCTCCTGGCCGCGGGCCACGACCGTCCTTGAAGAGGGCCTGCCGGCGGCTGCGAGATCGCCCAGGCACCCAGGCGGCGAGCAGCGCCGGGACAATCGCTGCCGATCGGGTCCGCGGTCGCCTTCGGGCGCTGCTGGCCGAGGGCATCGGCGGCACCCTCAGGGCCTCGCTGTCCGCACCGCCCCTGGAGGAGGCCAGGGTCGGGCCGCAGATCGTGCGGGGCCGCCTCTCGTCGTCTCGCGAGGTCGACGGGCGGCACACCCTCAATCCTGAGTTCGGCGTGATGTCATCTTCGATTGGCTCAGAGTTCAGGAGGCTAACGATGTGCCTGATGTCCGCCACGGATCCCATGGCGAAGAGATAACGGAACGGACAGGGGTAGGAAATGCCGAAAGACTCCGCGAGGCCGTCGCCGGCCGAACCCTCAGGCGAATCCACAGAACCGCAGAACTCGCCCATACTTCCTTTCGGTCCCCTGGTACTCAGCTCGGCGTCCGGTGTGCCTGGTCGCATCAAAAAGCATGAGCGCGACGACGCAGGTCGCATCCGCGTCAACCCCTTGTTGATATCACTCGATGATATTCCCCTCGACTGGATTCTTAAGGGGCGAGAAGGTGCGGTCTGGCAATACTCGGCCGTACTCCGTCCCGACGACCCGGAGAAGCCGGAAACCGCGCGCTGGCAGATCATGCTGGGCAGCGAAGAGCCCCTCACGATCATTTCCGAGGAATATTGGGACTACATGCTGGAGCAGTCGAAGAAAGACGCCAAAAGGAAGCGATCGGAAGACCCGGAGAAGGAAGTAAGGATGCTGACGCGGGAGGACATAGATGACCTGAAGAAGGGGATCAGCGAACTAGGCCATCCCACCATAACGGTAGACTGGGAAAAGGGGACCGGGAGGACGGTGGAGGGGGAAGCCGCAGCAAGTGGCGAATTCCGATTCTCACCGAATGCGCAAAAGGGTAAGGTGAACGATCAGTCGGGGCGCTACATGAGTGCGAAGGTCAGGGGGGCCGTAGTCCCCGAAGAGGGCTTGAAATGGCTCCTGGAGATTGCGGGTGCCTTCAGCGAGAAGCTGGAGGGAAGGCTCGTCGAGTCCGAGCAGCTGAAGACAGCGCCGAGGCAAGGGAATGAACCAGCTGCGGCACACGCCTCCCTCCTGCCGACGGGCGGCGCGCAGACCACGGGGGCTCCCGGTCAGTCCGCTCCCGCCCCGGCACCCGATCCCGCCGCCCCCTCCCACAATCGCCCAGCGGCACACACCACCGAGCAGTCCAAACGCCGACGTTGAGGGGATTTCCACCACTGGCTCCACGCTGGCTTGCGGGACAACATCGTTTCTCGGCGAGCCCGAGGAACGCGCCCTGGGACACCACCCACCGGTCGTCGGTTCGAATCCGACAGGGCTCTGATGCTGGTCCGGAGATACCGTTCCTAAAGGCTGAGCGGGAGCGAGTCCTGTTGCCAGAACCTGTGCTCAGCCGAACGCCCCGAACGGTCTTGGGCGTTCTGGTCCACCGCGTTCCTGCCGTATCCAGCGCCAGCGGATCGTGTCCGTGGTCCGGGGATACGGAGGCGGTTTCCCTCACGCCCCCGGTCACCGGGTCGGGCCTGGGCGGTCCGATGCCCGTGCGCATCGCTCTGGTGTGCACGGGGCGGTGCCGTCCGTCGCCTGATCCGGTGTCCGAGGGCGCGTCGTCCGATCGCCACCGAGGCCGCCGCGTGGCGGGTGATGGAGCGTTTCGGGGTGGAGAGGGGGGCTTGCCAGTGCTGGGCGCCCCACTGGGAGGTGTAGGCGGGATCGACAGCGATCACGCTGATACCGGTCTCCGCGCACATCGACACTAGGCGCGCGCGGAGTTTTCCGGTCGGAATGCCGGAGATGAGCTGCCGGAACTTCTTCTTACGGCCGTGCTTTTCGCGGGTCTTGGAGTCGGTGAAGTCGAGGTCTTCGATGGCGACGGCCTGCACGCCGGTGTCTTTCGCCCAGTGGAGGAGGCGCGTGAGGGCGTGGCGGAGCTGGGCGTCGCGGTGGGTTGCCGAACCGGACAGGTCGTAGTCGAAACGGCGGGGCTTGCCGACTGGGTTGCCGTACTCGTCCAGCCGCCACGCGGCCAGGTGATCGGCGTTCGTATCGACGCCGGTCACACCGTCGGCACGCAGGGCGTCCAGCGGCACGACAGGAAGGTCTTTGCGGGTCCAGGACGCGTCCAGGTACCAGCGGTCGGTAGCGGTGTTGAGGTGGATGCGGTAAGCAACACACCGGTTCGCCTCGACGCGGTCATGCCACTCATCGCCCCGGTGCGGGAAGCTCACACGGGCGGCGAGGACGTACCGGCCGTGCCTGGCGTTCGCATGATGGGCCAGCGGCCCGGGCAGTCTGATGCTGATCTCGCCGTCGGGGGTGACGCGGATCGTCTCGTTCCCGAAGCGCTTGCCGGACTCGCCGTCAGCGGCCAGGAACCAGCGAGCGGCTTCCCACCCGGCGCGCCACTGCTGTTCGGTGAGCTGAGCAGCTTGAAGGTTGTGGCGCTTGTTCAGCACGTGCTTGCCGCCGCGTACCACCGACACGCGCCCGGCTTCCCGCTCAGCGGTGACACGCTCGTACTCGCGCTCCAGGTGCGCCAGACGGCGCGTCTTGTGGAACCACTCGTTCTTGGATCGGTAGCCGCCTGGCTTTCCCCGGCTGCCCTTCTCGCCGACCGGCAGGGACAAGCGGTGCATCAGCATGCCGATCCCGGCGGCCAGCGACAACCGGTGAGCATCCTGCCCGCGCCGGGACAGGCCCCACTGGTCGTGTGTGTGGGAGGTAACCGAACCGGCCCACCGCGACGACGACTTGGCCGTCAGCTCCCGCTTCCGCGTCGCCCACGTGTCCGTGGAGTGCTGAAGACCGTCACGACAGCGCCGGGCCAGATCACGCGAGGCCAGATGCCCCATGTGCTTGCCCACAGTGCGCAGCACCTTCTCATCCTCGGGCGTGAGGCCCTTGAGACGGTCGCGGATGCTGACGCCGGTCGGGCCGTCGGCGACGAACGGACGGGCAATGGCCCGCAGCTTCTTCTTCTCAGCCATGCTCAGCCGCCGCTTCAAGGGCGGCCTTCGCCCGGTTCTTCGCCGACCGTCGGCCGTACAGGCGGGCACAGAACGACGTCAGAACTTCCACCATGTCCCGCACCAGGTCGTCTTCGACCTCGCCGTCATCGAGGACGACGAGACGACGACCGTGCGCGAACAGTGCGGCTTCGACCAGCTCCACGTTCATCCGGCCAAGGCGGTCCTTGTGCTCCACCACCACGCAGGTCACATCCGGATCGGCCAGCAGACGCCGTGCCTTCGAACGCGCACCGCTCACCCCGGACGCGATCTCCGACTCCACCCGGACCACGCGATGACCGGCCTTCGCCGCCCACGCCGACAACCGCGCCACCTGACGCTCCAGGTCAGCCATCTGGTCGTGGGAAGAGACACGGGCGTACAAGCCCAGACCGCCAGCGGCCTGAGGCGTGGTGTTCGCGTCGACGTTCACCAGGATCGTGCGCGGCCCGACCCGCTGAGCAGGCACCGGCAGCGTCCCCTCGCGAAACCACTTGTACGCGGTCTGAGGGTGGACGCCCTGCGCTCGTGCCCACTCAGTCAGATTCACCCCATGATCATATCACGCCTGATCAGCCTTACACTCACTCAATCGACCTCAGAGACAAGCAGTTGACCACCCTCGTCCCTTCGACAGCACCTCCACGCCCGAAGCAGCGGAATCCGGCGCCGCCCGGGGCGACACGCGGGTCTTGGACCCGTCCAGCCTCAGCCCACGGCACGAAACGGTCCACCGACGGCGTCGGTGGACCGTTAGTCGGGAGAAGGAGTCCGGTTACTCGAATGGAGCCCGTCTTTTCCGATCTCGCCCCGCACTCCGGACAGCCCGTTGAGGGGGCGCCCCTCGACCGCTACAGCAGGTGGTCGGCCTTGCCTGCTTTGATGTCCTGGATGAGCGTGCGCAGCGCCTCGTGGGTGTCGGTGAGGTACGTGTCCTCGTGGCCAGCTACGGCTATGTACGCGTTGCCGTCAGCGTCCGTTCCGATGCGGAAGCAGTTGTTGCCCTCTGCGCAGAAGGGTGCTTCCCAGACGATATCTGACACGGTCGAACTCCCTAGAGATCTTTGATGATGGCGTGGATGAAGTCTCGTGACGCGTCGGCCGACAGGCTCATGCGGTCCATCCATTCCAGGTGGGCACGGTACTTGGAGAGTTGCAGCTCCGCATGCATGAATTCCGGGTTGTGGGCCGAGTCCAACTGCGCCGTGTCGAGTTGAGGCACAGGACCCTCCGCGTACAACAGGGCATGACCCGCACCAGGAAAGCTTCCGAGCCCCACAGGCACGACACGCACGACAACGTTCGTCCGCGTGCTGTGCCGGACCAGGGCGTTGAGCTGAGCCCTGGTCGTCTCACGTCCCCCGAACAACATGCGCAGCGCCGCCTCGTGTACGTACCCCACGTACGCCACGGGCTCCTCGCGGTCCAACACCCGCTGCCGGTCCATGCGATGCGCGACGCGCAGTTCGATTTCGAGGCGTGACATCGCAGGGAGCCCCGCCGCGAAGATGCTCCGTGCGTAGTCCTCCGTCTGAAGCAGCCCAGGCAGATGGGTGGTCTGGATCGTTTGAATGCGGGCCGCGTGCCATTCCAGTTCGACGATGTCCAGAAGGCCGGGCGAGACCCTGCCCCTGTACTCATCCCACCAGTGAGACCCGGACGGCCGGGCCATGTCCGCCAGTGCCGCCAGGTACCGCTCGTCCGCACACTCGCAGTGCGTTGCCAGTGTTCGCAGGCGTTCCGGACTGATGTTGCGGACGCCTGTCTCGATGTTCGAGATCTTGCCTCGATCGACTCCCAACAAGCCAGCGACGTACTCGGTGGTGAGCCCCGCTTCTGTGCGCAGCTTCTTGATCTCCGCGCCGAGTCTGCGTTGTCGCTGTGTGGGTGTGGTGCGTGGGGGCATCGATCGCCTTTCTCCTCGTGCCGGGACCCAGTCTGCCGATGCGCGGCAGCGTAATCCATAGGGGCACTACCTCACGCATAAGGTGGCGCCGTGCCACTCCTTGCCCTACTGTAAGTCACGCGACGCTCACGCAAGGCGAATGAGACCCCGGCTCATGCCATCCGCGCCACCCCCCGCCCTAGCACCCCGCCGCCGATCGCGGCGAACTCCGCCCCGCCCCGCCCCGCCCCGACCCGGCGCCCCGTCCGCGAACCAGACAGCCCCGCCTCCCGAAGCGCGCCCAAAGGGCTGGCCACGGTACGGACACGATCTACGTGGGGGCCGTCTCCCGTGGATAAGCCCCGAACGGCAAGCGCCGTCGACCGAAGGCGTACGGCAAGACGAAGACCGAAGTCCGCCAGAAGATCCGGGACCTGAAGAAGGAGGTACAGACCGGCGTCAAGGCTCCGGCCAACTACACGGTGGCCGACGCGGTGAACGACTGGCTGGATGGCGGACTCAAGGGACGCGACGAGAAGGGCACCATCGGCAAGAACCGCTCGATGGCGAACAAGCACCTGATTCCGTTCATCGGCAAGGCCAAGCTGAAGGAACTCAGCGCGGATGATGTCGATGACTGGATGGACGGCAGGGCCGAATTCCTCGCGACGCGAAGCCTGCGTGACCTGCTCGCCGTCCTGCGCCGCTCCATCGCGCACGTGCAACGCAGGGACAAGGCCGTACGGAACGTCGCCGCCGACTTGGTTCGGTCCTACCGCCGCCTCGGCGATGGTGAGCGCCGCGAGGGGTTATTCGGTGGTGGCGCTGTTGCCGGTGTGCTCGGACCGGGTGCTGGAGAAAACTGCACGACGGCCTCGCCAACTTGTGGATGGGGGCTGTACCGCGGTGGAGGTGCGTCCGGATGCGGCGACCGGACGGTCCTCAGAACGTTCTCCCGAGCCTCATTGAACGCTGACAGCAGGCCGTGCAATGACTGCTGCAGCTCGCCCCTCGCGGTCAGCGACCGCATCGCCCTCCCGTGCGTCCGTGTCCACGTGTCTTTAAACGTCGCTGCCGCGCTTTCCTCTCGTTCGAACGCCGACCGTACCGCCTCGTCCTGCTCCGCCAGCTGAGGGCTCAGCTCCACCCCCCTGTCTCTATGGAGCTGTTCTAGCTCATTCCACGTAGCGCGAGTCGCTCGCCAGGAGTCTTGCAGCTGACGCAACACTTCTCGATTAGCGGTGTTCTGCATGAGTGCTCGAAACCGCTCTCCTATTGGCATGTGCCCTCAATCTGATCGCGAAAAGAATCCGTGTGTGCCTCGACGGTGAGGGCCGGCTGCGAGACCAACCGACCGACACTCTCCTGTGCCTCTTACACGGAAGCGGAGCGAAAGGGGTTCACCCGGGTTCACCCCCTGGCCGGTGGGCGGGACGAAGGAGGTCCGGTCGGGTGCGGGTCTGCCTCGTCGTGCGGCCTGTCGCGGTGAGGTCCCCCCGGATGAGGTCCATGGCGGCATCGGGTCCGGTCAGGCAACCGCGCGCACGCGAAGCTGCGCAGCCCGGTCGTGCGGGCCTTCGCCCGGCTCAAGCAGCCGGCGCCGCCCGGGCCGCGCCGGTCCGCGCCGCCGCTGGCGGATCCCCCCGCACAGGGCCAGTGGCACTGCCCCCACGCGGCTGCACCGTGGCGGCGGCAGGGGGCGGGAACCGGCCGGTGCCCCCGGCCTCACGAGTACGCACCGGCACCGCACCCCGCGCCATGGCCACCCTGCACAACCTCGCCATCGGACTCATGCGCCAAGCAGGCTGGACCAATACCGCCGCCGCAGCCGATCACCACAGGTCACGACCTCAGCACGCGATCGTCACGCTCCGACTCAGAACCTGAGAACGCATCGCCCGTGACACGGCCGCCATGGTCAAACGCGAGGGAGGCATCCCGGCATACGGCAACCAGCGCTCCGGCTGGGACGCGGGGCTTCACCCCGGCTTCCCCAACCCCGAGTACCGCTGGCCGTGCCGGGCGTGCGTGCGGCCCGATCGCCCGCCGGCCCGGTGAACCGAAGCGGCGGCGGACACGTGGTGCCCCTGGATCAGACTGCGAATCGGTCGGCAGTACTGCCGTCCGTGCCGAAGCACTCTCGCGTCGTGCGACTGGCTGCCCGCCGCGAAGAAAGGTTGATATGACCACACCGCTGCCTCCTCAGCCAAGGCCGTCCCGTTCCAACACCGACGATTCCCGGCACACCGCGCCCCTACCAAGATCCCGCACCCTCGTTTCGGTGAGTGTGGCGCCCAATGGTGATGGTGGCGTGACCATCGCGGCGTCGACCGCGGCGCCGATCCCGGAGGAGGTACCGGTACCTCCTCAGGGCGCCGTTCTCGGCCTGTACGAGCCGCGATCCGGCCAGAGTCATTCGACCGCTCGGGTCGACGGCATGGGCGAGACCCTTGCGGAGCCCTCCTCGGACAGCAGTTGGTGGCAGTCATACGGCCGAAGGATCGGGCTGGCGCTTGCCGACCTCGGCCCCACCGCCGTGCAGGGCATCGCCCCCTTGGCAGGAAGTGCCGGCCCGCACGTGAACACGGCTGGCATCTCGGCACAAGCCATCAAAGTTTGCTATGAACTCTACGAGCAGCTCGTGAACCGCGATCCAAAGAAGAACCTCGACAAGACGAAATTGGGGGCGAACGTCGCAAGGCTCGTTTCCGTCGCGCTCAATACGGCGGCCGTCGCGGTCGGAGATCAGAATCCAGCCCTCCGGAACGCACTCAGCGGCGCCGCGACCGGACTGGCCTTCGCCGGGTCAACGGCCGAGTTCGTGCACGACCTGCATACGGAGACCCCGCGGCAGCGGCTGTCGGATCTGGAACTGGGGAATCCCCTTGTCCGCGAGATGGCGCCCCTCCAACGCGGGCCGCGGCCAGTCGCCACGGTCGCAGGGGCAGGAGACAACCAGCCGGCCGGACCATGGCCCCCCCAGCCGGCCCGGAGCCTCACCGGTCCACCCGCCACCGCCGCCGAGGCGCGCCGAGGAGATCTCCCCAAGCCGAGCGCGCGTCCCCCCGCCCTGCCCCAATCCGGCCCACCAGGGCTGAGGCGGAGGGCAACGGCGGCCCCCGGGCGATGATCCGGGGGCGGCCCGCAAACTGAAGGCGCCGTTTCCCTCACGAAGCGGGCGGATACGCGAGGGCAGCGTGCTCTGCGTGTCCGCCCGCTGGGCATTCCGCTGGCGGTGTCATCCGCACCGCCGTGGGAGGTCGCGTCCCGCGAGGTGCAACACCGTTGCGTTTTGCCGTCTGATGCTTTGTCAAGTCCATGAACGAGAGGACGGGACCCCTGGTAGATCCCTGTGGTGTCGAGCCCAGAGATCGTCGTACCGGAGGTCCCGTTGCTGCGGCATTCTGCCACCCCGCCCCCCCCGAGGCGTCAGCGCATGATCTGTATGCCCCGGGCCATCTGGGAGAGTTGACGCACCCACGGACCCGGCCTTGTGCGCAACAGGCCCTGGTACACCGGATCAGGGGGCGGTGGCGCCGCGCGCGGTCCCCTTCCGGTCCCGGCAACTCTGGCGATTATTCCGGCCCGGAGATGCGGTAGTACGCCCCGTCCGGCTTGCGCTCACTGGGCGTCCTGTACCGTTCCACACGCCCATGCCACAAGAGGAACGGCACACTCTCAAGTCCAGTCGATGCACTTGGCATTCGCACAAGGAGTACAGCTTATGAAAATTGGTATCGGCATTCCCAATCAGATACGCAATGTGGGAGCGGAAGTCATCCCGGAGTGGGCGCGGCGTGCCGAAGACGCGGGGTTTTCCTCCCTGGGCACTGTGGGCCGTGTCGCCTATCCGGGGGTGATGGACACGGTCGCGCTGGCAGCCGCGGCAGGTGCTACGAGCAGGATCGGGCTCATCAGCAACGTGATGCTCGGCCCGGTCTGGCCCGCTCTGCTGCTGGCCAAGGAGGCTCAGAGCATCGACGGTGTTTCGGGCGGCCGTCTCACCCTCGGTATCGGCCTCGGGGGGCGTCCCGACGACTTCGTGGTGGAGGGCCTGGGTCCGCGCGGCACCGGTGGGCGGCTCGACCGCGACATCGAGACGTACAAGAGCGTGTGGCGCGGTGAGACCCCCGCCGGCTGCGACAACCCGCTGGTGCCCGAGGGCAGCCGTGAGGTGCCTCTGCTCTTCGGCGGCATGGTCCAGGCGTCATACGACCGCGTGGCGCGCTCCGGCCGTGGCTATGTCGGCGCGTCAGTACCGGCACACATGGTCGCCGGCGCCTTCGACGGCGTACGCGCGGCCTGGAAGGAAGCCGGACGCGACGGCTCGCCGTACCTGGTCGGCATCGCCTACTTCGCCGTCGCGGACATCGAGGGTGGCCGAGCGAACGTCTACGACTACTACTCCACCGCGGGAGCAGACACCGCTGGCTTCATTTCGTCTGCGGTGAGCGGAGGAGCGGATGCGATCAAGAAAACCGTCGGGGAATTCGAGGCTATCGGAGCAGACGAGCTGATCCTCAACCCGACCAGCGACGACATCGACGAGATCCAGCGCGTCGCCGAGGTCGTCCTCTCAAACTGAACCGTTCGTCCCGGGCGGCCCGTTGATCGGCCGCGCCGCGCCGCGCCGCGCCGCGTCGTACGTCGGACTCGCCGTGGCCCTGGTGTGGGCCACGGCGAGTCCGTTTTCGGTACGGGCCCCGGGCGCAGACGGTTCTGTTCCCGGGGGCGGCTTGGGCGGGTCAGCCGGCGTCGCGGTAGATGTTGCCGCTGGTGTTCGGGGTGGTGCCGTCGTACAGGCCGGTCGGGCTGGTCTCCGTGGAGAGGGCGAACCACGCGTAGCGTTTCACGAAGGGCAGGACCTCCAGGACCTCGGTCGACGTCTTGATGAACTGGTTCTGCTCCTCCTCGCTCGGGTAGCGGGGGGTGCCCTCGGTGAAGTCGATGAGGGCGTACTCGGTCAGCCAGATCGGCTTCTTGTACCGGTCGTGGATGCGCTGCAGGTAGTAGGCCAGCTGGTAGCTGGCGCGATAGCTGAAGTCGGAGCCGTACCAGTGCACCGGGATGAAGTCGACACGCAGGCCGCGCTCCTCGGCCCCCTTCATGAAACGGTCCAGCCAGGCGCCGGCCTTGTCGGCATCGGTGGCGACCGCCGGTGCTCCCAGGCGCAGGCCGGTCTTCTCCAGCTGGGGCCACAGGTCGAGCGCCTGCTCCACCGTCATGTTGGCCTGCCCGGGCAGGTCGGGTTCGTTGAAGGCGAGGAGGTTCTTGCCCTCCCGGGTGGCATTGCTCAGCTCGGTTTCGTTGACCGAGCCGGGGCCCCAGATCGTCGGGACGTACTCGACGCCCTTGGGCCTCGCGACTCCGTTGCTGGAGGAGGTCCAGTTGTGGTACCAGGACACGCCGGAGTCGGTCAGCGCCTGGGGGGTGCCGTCGACGGGGTTGAGGGCGGCGCCCTTGAGGGGCGTGGTCCGGCCCTTCGGAGCATCGGGGCGCTTCGGCGCATTGGGCTTGGTCTTGTCACCGGTGCCGGAGTCGTCACCGGTGCCGGAGTCGTCACCGGTGCCGGAGTCCCCGCCGGTGCCGGATCCGTGGAAGGCGACGGTCACGCCGCTGCACGCGCTGCACTGCCGCATGACCTGGTTGCCCCGCTGGTGGTCGAGCTTGGACCACCCGTACGCCATGGGGCACCGTTCAAGGAGCGCGTCGCTGTAGGCGGTCGGCCTGTCCTTGTCCTCGTGCGGGTTGACGCACAACAGCGGCTGGCCCGCCGCGTCCTTGGTCAGGTTCTCGGGCGGGCAGGCGGACAGGAGGTCGACGTTGCAGCCCACCGTGGCGCACTCGCCGTTGTCCGCGGGCGGCGGTACGCCGTCCGGGGTGATGGTGATGGGCACCGAGACGGCGTCGACGTAGCTGACGTTGTACCAGGGCGCCAACTGGTCGGCTGTGTCGAAGTTGAACTCGGCGAGGCTGACGGGCTGTGCCCCGCGGTCGCAGCGGTCGGCGTACGGCCCGCAGTCGCCGACGGCGCAGTGGAACGTGCTGCCTTCCTCGCCGGTGCAGTCCTGGCGGGCGAAGAACCTGCCGCGCCAGTGCCCGGCGCCGGACTGCTCGGGGACGGTGACGGTGGCGGACTGGCCCGGGTCCAGCGTCGGCAGTCCGGTGATCGGGGTCGAACCGTCGTCGGTGCTGGCCACGCTGCCGACCCAGATGCGCTCGCCGGTGTCGTTCACGAACGTGACGGTGTGCTCGGCGTCACCGGTGGCCGCGGCGTCGACGACGCGGTCCGCACGGTCGCCGGGAGGGCCTTGGAACGCCGCCGCGGCGACGGCTGACACGCCGACGACGACCAGCAGGAACGCGAACAGAAATGATCGAGATGATCGAGGTGGTCTCACGCGCATAGAACGTGCCTCTCGAGTGGGGGCGTGCGTCGGATCGGTGATCGGAGATCGCCTGCGCACCCACGACGTAAACGCGCGGCGGACGGTTCAACAGACGTGCATTTCTCCGCTTTGACCATTCGAGCAGCCCACGGCCGAGACGCCATATGTCCTTTCGGCGAGTGAACGGGGGATCTGACTGCGGAAAGGAATTGCCCCTCGTCCTTTCGGCGCTCGCGCCACCGCCGGTCGGTGAACCGTATGCGGCGTAGAGACGTGGTGGTCACGCACCAGGCGGAAGCTGCCGAGAGAAAGCGGGACGGCCATGTCCACCGAGACCTCCGAGGTATCCGAAGTGGAGGGGGACGCCGTTCCCCCCGAGGAGGCACGTACCGAATCGGAAAGCACCGATCCAAAGGAGCTTCCGCTCGCCCCACCGCACTTCATCCTCTATATGACGGGGCCCGAGTACGCGCAGAACCTGCGACAGCTGACCCTGTGGACCCACCATGTGCTGCTGCCGGTCTACGGCAGGGAGGTCACCTCCGCGGCCCCGTGGTGCTCCCGCTGGTGGGAGCACCCGGAAGCGGTCGCCCAGCTCCACGGGCTGTGGCTCGCCTGGGGGGAACTGACCGGACCCGGTTCCGGGATGGCCGGGCCCGCGAACTGGCACCGCGACTACCTGGGCCCCGTGATGGGCACGCTGCGGGACCCGATGGGCCCCTTCGCCGGCTGCAAGGTGGGTGCCCACCGGGGCAAGGAGACTCCCAAGGTCGACGCCGTCGACCCGTTCGGCCCGCCGCCGGGGCCGCAGCCCTTCTCGGCCTGACGGAGGCATCACGGGCAGCGGAGAGCGGGATGTACGTGCCGGGCGCACATCCCGCTCTCGGACGCTGTCGCCTCTGACTCAGCTCGCGACGAAGTTCCACTTCTGGTCGTCCAGGGCGCTGCATTCGAAGAGGGTGATCTTGGTGTGCGCGCGCTTCTGGCCCGTCCTGGCTGAGTCGAGGCACATGTCTCCGCTCTTCTGGTTACGGATCCAATAGGCGCCGTTCGGGTGCCGGTGGAGCCACCAGAGCTGGTTGTCCTCGTCGTTGTCGACGCAGTCGTGGACACCGATCGCCCAGCCCACCTGTCCGGGGCCCTTGCCGGGTACGTCCAGGCAGAGGCCGGACGTGACGTTACGGACCAGGTACAGGTCGGCCCCGTGGGTACCGGCCCCCTTGTCGACCAGGTCCAGGACCCACTGCTGGTTGTCGTCGCCCGACGGCTCACAGCCCGCGTCCTGGGTGCTGGTCTCCGGTGTGCTCTCGCCGGTGCCGGGAAGGTCCACGCACAGGCCGTACTTCTTGTTCCTGAGCACGATCTCGTTCTGGGGGACGCCGGGATCTGCGCCGGTAATCGGGCCCGCCGTCCCGTCCTTCGGCTCCTCCGGCTTCGGCTTCTCCGCGCCGGACTCCGAGTCCGACGGGGAAGGCGAGGAGTTCGACGGTGAGGTGCCGGGGAACGTGGGATCGGACGTTCCGGGGTTGAGCTGCGTCGTCGGCCTCCCGTCCGGCTCCTGGGCGGTCCCGGCGGACTGGTTCAGCGGGTCGCCGCCTCCCGAGCTGCCCAGCGCTATCAGCGGTATGAGGATGACGGCCGCCACCGCGACACCCGCCGCCCCCACGAACGCGCGCCGCTTGAGCAACCCGGGCGGGCGGTACTCGTCGTCGGACTGGCTCCGCTGCCCCCGGCGGCCGAATCCCCGGCCGACGTCCTCGTCGGGGTCCGGGCCGGGAGCGGGAGGGGACGCAAGTGCCGGTACGGGCTGCGGCTGCAGGCCCGGCTCGTCGCCTACGTCGTCTACGTCGCCCACGTCGGAGAGGTCGGGGGCCTCGGCGTCGAGGCCGGGAGGAGCGGGATACCCGCCGGATCCGGCGGACCCGGGCACCCCGTCC
>NZ_JCANTA010000044.1:0-26803 GCF_059570575.1 Streptomyces sp. CNX435
CTGCGGCTGACCGCCTTCGCCACCAACACCACCGGCATCCCCATCGCCGCCCTCGAACTGCGGCACCGCCAGCGCGCGAGGGCCGAGGACCGCATCCGCGCCGCCCGCGCCACCGGCCTGCGCAACCTGCCCCTGCACGACACCACCCAGAACCAGATCTGGTTGGAGATCGTCCAGATCGCCCTCGACCTCCTCGCATGGATGCCCATGCTCGCACTGAAAGGCGAAACACGCAGGTGAGAGCCCCGCCGGCTCCGGCTCCGCCTCTTCTCCGCCGCCGCCCAGATCGTCACCACCGCCCGCCGCCGGCACCTGAGATTCACCCGCCACTGGCCCTGGACCAACGTGATCACCGACGCCCTGGCACGACTCGAAGCTCTCCCGAACCCCGGCTGACCAGCACGTTCCCATCCCCGCGAGCAGCACCACCCGACCGGAGCCGTGGAACCCGGCGCCCACCCGACGCGACAGCCGGGCCATCAGCCTCACTACCACCAGCCCGAACACCGAAACGGCCCGCCGAACAAACCGACGGACCGTCACGAAAGATCGAGGTTAAGCTTCGCAACCCCCGCCCACGCGGCCGTCCTGGTCGTCGACGATCTCGCGGACGTACTCCGGCCAGCACCAGCGAGAGCACCACCGCGGCCTCGATCGACGGTCAGCGGCACGCCGCTTCCGTCAGCCGGCGAGCGTCAGGGCCTGGTCGCGGCGTAGTACGGCATGGTGTCGAGCCCGACGATCTCCACGTTCTTGCCGGTCCGCGGGGCGTGGATGGCCTTGCCGTCGCCGACGTACATGCCGTTGTGCTGGGTGCTGTTGTACCAGTAGATGATGTCGCCCGGCTGCAGGTCCGAGCGGTCGACCTGGCGGCCGGCGGAGTACTGCTGCTGGACGGTGCGGGGCAGTGAGACCCCGGCGGCCGCCCAGGCGGCACCCGTGAGGCCGGAGCAGTCGTAGGAGTCCGGGCCGGTGGCGCCCCACTCGTAGGGCTTGCCGAGCTGGGCGTAGGCGAACTCGATCGCGGTACGGCCGCGGCCGCTGGCCGGGCCGTTGTACGAGGCGGGGCTGTCGCTTGCTCCGGTGGCCTGGTCGGCCTTTTCTTCGGCGGCTTCGAGCTGTGCGCGCTGCTCCGCGGTGAGGGAGTTGAGCAGTTGCCGGGCCTCGGTCAGCTTGCTCTGGATCTCCCGCTTCTTGGTGCCGGCCTCCTTACGGGCCTGCTCGGCCTCCGCCAGCTTCTTCGCCGCCTCAGCGCGCTGGCGGGCCAGCTCGCGCTCTCCGGCTTCCAGGCTGCTGAGTTGGACGGCCTGGCGGCTGCTGACCCGGCCGAGCAACTCGGCCTCGCGGAGATAGGTGTCGGGGTCGCTGGACAGGAAGAGCTGGACGCTGGGGTCGAGTCCGCCGTCGCGGTATTGGGCGGCCGCGAGTGGGCCGAGGCTGCGGCGCAGTTCGTTGATCTCCGCCTGCTGGTCGGCGAGTCGCTGTTGTGCCCGGTCTGCCTGCCGTTGCAGCTTCTTCTGCTCCACCAGGACGGCGTTGTACTCCTCGGTCGGTACCTCCGCGGCGTGGTAGAGCTCCTCGACCTGCTGGCGCACCTCTTCGATGGAGGGCTTCGGCTCGGCTCCGGCCTGCGTCGGCAGCATGCTCACGGCCCCGGCGGTGGCGGCGAGGGCCGTGAGCCGGGCGCGGGTCGGGGGCTTGGGGCGGCGGTGCTTTCCCATCCTGCGGCTACTCCAGACCGTGGCGGGTATCGAAACTTCGTGCAACTTATCTGCTACGTAGATTAGCTGCAACTGCATCGCTCGATGACGGCTTCAGGTGTGGCGCGGGTAACGCAGTCATGGATTACTGCCGGGAGGGGTGGCTTCAGGCCGGAAGTCGCATAGCGGATGGGGGGCCGGTCCGGTCCGCAGGCGGCGGGCGCGCCGGGGCTTGCAGGATACCCCCCTAGGGTATTAGCTTGTGCATCGGTGAGAGCGGCGCACTTCCCTCGCGCCCCGCCTGCCTTCTGGAGGAAGAGAACCATGAGCGAGAGCCACTCCTGCTGCACCACCGACGGCAGCTGCGGCGGTGCCGCCACCGCGGACACCACCGCACCGCAGACCGGCGCGGTCTTCACCGTCAGCGGCATGACTTGCGCGCACTGCGAGACATCAGTCGCCAAGGAGGTCTCGGCCCTGCCGGGCGTGACCTCCGTCAAGGCCGACGCTGCCAGCGGAACGGTCGCCGTCGAAGCGGACCGCGCCCTCGACGACGGGGCGGTGCGCGCCGCGGTCGAGGAGGCCGGCTACAAGCTCGTCGGCAGGGCCTGACCCCTGCTGGGTCGGGCGGCGGCGCCCCTCCGCCGCCCGACCCGCATCGCACGACACCGGAGGAGAGCAGAGACGTGACCAGCACGGCACCTGAGACCCGACTCGCCGACCGTGAGGTCGAACTGGCCATCGGCGGGATGACCTGCGCCTCCTGCGCCGCGCGGATCGAGAAGAAGCTGAACCGCGTGGACGGCGTCACCGCCACCGTCAACTACGCCACGGAGAAGGCCAAGGTCACGTTCGCGGACGAGGTCGACGTGGCCGATCTGATCGGCACGGTCGAGAAGACCGGCTACACCGCCGAGGAGCGCAGGGCGCCGGAGCCCGACGACGCGGGCGCGGGGACAGGCGCGGACGCGGTCGGCGAGCGCGAGGCGGACCGGGCGGCGACGGAGCTCGCCGCGCTGCGGCACCGCACCTTCGTGTCGATCGCCCTCGCCCTGCCCGTCGTCGCCCTCGCCATGATCCCGTCGCTGCAGTTCGACAGCTGGCAGTGGCTCTCCCTCACCCTGGCCGCGCCGGCAGTCGTCTGGGGCGGCTGGCCCTTCCACCGGGCCGCCTACACCAACGCGCGGCACGGCGCCGCGACGATGGACACCCTGATCTCCGTCGGCACGCTGGCCGCGCTCGGCTGGTCGCTGTGGGCGCTGTTCCTCGGGGACGCGGGGATGCCCGGGATGCGGCACGGCTTCGACCTGACCGTCTCCCGCTCCGACGGCGCGTCGAACATCTACCTGGAGGCGGCGGCAGGCGTCACCGCGTTCATCCTCCTCGGCCGCTGGTTCGAGGCGCGTTCCAAGCGCAAGGCCGGCGCCGCGCTACGGGCCCTGCTGGAACTCGGCGCGAAGGACGTGGCAGTGCTGCGCGAGGGCCGCGAGATCCGTATCCCGGTCGGGCAGCTCGCGGTCGGCGACCGGTTCGTCGTACGCCCCGGCGAGAAGATCGCCACCGACGGGACCGTGGTCGACGGCACTTCGGCGGTGGACGCCTCGATGCTGACCGGCGAGTCCGTGCCCGTGGACGTGACGGCCGGGGACGCCGTGACCGGCGCGACCGTCAACACCTCCGGGCGGCTGGTCGTCGAGGCCACCCGCATCGGCGCCGACACCCAGCTGGCGCGGATGGCGAAGCTGGTGGAGGACGCGCAGAACGGCAAGGCCGAGGTGCAGCGCCTCGCTGACCGGATATCCGCGGTCTTCGTGCCGGTCGTCATCACCCTGGCCCTGGCCACCCTCGGCTTCTGGCTGGGCAGCGGCGAGGGCGCCGCCACGGCCTTCACCGCGGCCGTGGCCGTGCTGATCATCGCCTGCCCGTGCGCGCTCGGCCTGGCCACGCCGACCGCGCTGATGGTCGGCACGGGCCGCGGTGCGCAGCTCGGCATCCTCATCAAGGGCCCCGAGGTGCTGGAGTCGACGCGGCGGGTCGACACCGTCGTCCTGGACAAGACCGGCACCGTCACCACCGGAAGGATGGCGCTCGCCGGCGTGTACGCCGCGGAGGGCACCGACGAGAAGGAGTTGCTGCGGCTGGCCGGCGCGCTGGAGCACGCCTCAGAGCACCCGATCGCCCGCGCCATCGCCGACGGCGCGATCACCGGCGTAGGCGAACTGCCGGTGCCCGAGGGCTTCGAGAACGTCGCCGGTCTCGGCGTGCAGGGCGTCGTCGACGGACACGCGGTGGTCGTGGGACGCGAGCAGTTGCTGCGCGAGTGGGCGCTGGAGCTGCCAGAGGAACTGCGGGCCGCGAAGGACGCCGCGGAGGCAGAGGGCCGTACGGCCGTGGCCGTCGCCTGGGACGGCGAGGCGCGCGGCGTGCTCACCGTCGCCGACGCGGTCAAGCCCACCAGCGCCGAGGCGGTCGCGGAGCTGCGGCAGCTCGGGCTGACGCCGGTGCTGCTGACCGGCGACAACCAGGCCGTGGCCGAGTCCGTCGCCCGCGATGTCGGCATCGACGAGGTCATCGCCGAAGTCCTCCCGCAGGACAAGGTGGACGTCGTCAAGCGGCTGCAGGGCGAGGGCAGGTCGGTGGCGATGGTCGGCGACGGCGTCAACGACGCGGCGGCACTGGCCACGGCGGACCTGGGCCTGGCGATGGGCACAGGCACCGACGCGGCGATCGAGGCCGGCGACCTGACGCTGGTCCGCGGAGACCTGCGGGTTGCGGCAGACGCGATCCGGCTGTCGCGGAAGACCCTGGCCACGATCAAGGGCAACCTCTTCTGGGCGTTCGCCTACAACGTCGCGGCCCTCCCGCTGGCCGCGACCGGGATGCTCAACCCGATGATCGCGGGGGGCGCGATGGCCTTCTCCTCGGTCTTCGTGGTGACCAACAGCCTGCGGCTGCGACGGTTCCGCTGAGGCGGGGGGAGGGGCGGGTGCCGGCATGTGCGCCGGCACCCGCCCTGCCCGGTTCCGCAGGGTCAACGCACCACCAGGCGGCTCGCGGACGCGGCGCAAGTCGCGCGGAGAGACGGGGGCGGCCGCCGACGTGTCTCCGGTCGGCGGCAGCGCAGCCGGCGCCGCGCGGCGCAGCGCCCGGCGGAGAGCACGACGACCACGGGCGGCCGGATTCGGGCGACGAGTGCGTCGCCACGCAGCCGCAGACGCCCGTATCGTCGCGGTGCACCGGTGACGACGACTACCGGGCCGCACACGGCCTGCTCGACGCTCCGCCACCCGCCGAGCCGGACATCATCGGCCGGCCCGACGAGAAGGAGGTCGTGTGCTGAACCCGGTGCACCGCGGTGGCCGGCCACGTCTCTTCCCTCGCCCTGCCCGCCGGCCCGCGCGGGGAGGGGGAGCCGTGAGGAATACGATCACGCAAGTCAGCTCGTACGAGCGGGGCATGCAGCCGCTGGTGGCGAATCAGTTCACCATCAGCCTCGGCTTCGACAGCGGTGGTTCATCGCTTCGGGAGGCGCCCGGTCCGGGGCGTGCTGGGATATGACCTCTCAAGGAGGCTGTGTTGGCCTGGGAGATGGGGTTGCTCGGCTTTCTTGCCGGGCTCCTGATTTCGGTGGCCACCTCGCCGGTGGGCGTCTCCGGAGCGGTCTTCCTGCTGCCCGTGCAGGTCAGCATCCTGGGAGTGCCGAGCCCGGCGGTCACGCCGACGAACCTGCTGTACAACGTCGTGGCCGCCCCTGGCGCCCTCCTGCGGTACTGGCGAGCCGGTCGTCTGGGAGGACCGCTGACCCGCCTGCTCATCGCGGGTACCGTGCCCGGTGTTGTCATCGGCGCGGTGATCCGTGTCTTCGCCGTTCCGGGCCCTCAGGTCTTCCGCCTCCTGATCGCCGCGCTGCTGCTGCCGCTCGGGCTGTGGCTGTGGCTGCGGACCGTCCGCCCGGCACCAGCCCGCGCCACCCGCGAGCCGAAGCCCCGCACGACGACGTCGCTGGCACTGGCTGTCGGTGTCGCGGGGGGCATCTACGGGATCGGGGGCGGCTCCCTGCTCGGCCAGATCCTCGTCGGCCGCGGAGCGCCGGTGGCCACCGTCGCGCCCGCCGCTCTGGCCTCCACCTTCGTGACGTCCGTGGCCGGCGCGAGCACCTACGCGCTGCTGTCTGTGGCCGCCGCCGGTGCTGTCGCTCCCGATTGGCCGCTGGGCTTGTCCTGCGGGCTCGGCGGCCTGGCCGGCGGCTACCTCGGCGCCCGTATCCAGCCGCTCCTGCCCGAGACCGCGCTGCGGCTCCTGCTCGCCACCCTCGCCACAGGCATCGGCGCCCTCTACGTGCTCCAGACCCTGCACTGACCGGGCCGCTGGTGTAGAAGCGCTGTCCTTTCTGACGTAGCCAGCGTCATGCCGCCGCGCGAGATGACGTCGTTCGGCCCGAAGCCGGCGGTCGGCATGGTGCTCCGCGCCCTCGGGTAGCACGAGCCCGCGGTCGGGTTTCCCTCCTTGGTCCTCGGCCTGCTGAGCCTTCAGATCTGCCACGCCTCCCCCGCTGCAACAGCAGGCGCTGACGGGGGCACCGAGGCAGGCGCAGAAGATGCCTCGAACGCGGCGTCGCCATGGAGGTAGCGTCCCGGGGACGTGCCGACGGTCCGCCGGAACGCCGCGAGGAAGGCGCTCGATGTCGCGTATCCCACGGTGTGGGCGACCCGGGAGACGGGCTGGCCCTCGGCGAGCAGGGGCAGGGCGGCACGCAGCCGCACATGCGTGCGCCAGCGGTCGAAGTTCATGCCGGTGTCGTGGACGAACAGCCGGGTCAGGGTGCGCCGGCTCACCCCGACGGCCCGGGCGTGCCCGTCAAGGGTCCGCGGGTCCGCAGGGTCGGTGAGCAGCGCTTCGGCCACGGTGCGGACGCGGTCGTCGGTGGGCTGCGGCACGTCGATGGGCGTGGTCGGCAAGGGGCGCAGCAGATCCAGCACCACGGCCTCGGCCCGCAGCCGCGCGTCATCGGGGAGGTCCTTGCGGCTGAGATGGGCGATGAGGTGGGCGAGCAGCCCGTCGACGCCGACCGGCGTGGGCTCCGGCCACGCCAGATCGCACCGGTCCGGCTCGAAGTAGAGGCTGCACAACACCGCGTCGCGGGTCGCGCCGGTTCGGTGGACCACCCCCGCCGGCAGCCACAGCGCCCGTGTGCGCGGCAGGACCCAGTAGGCGTCGCCGACGGCGACGCCCAGCACACCGCGCCGCGCCCAGGCGAGTTGGTGCTGCGGGTGGCTGTGCGGGACGAACCACTGCCCGGGGGCCAGTGGAAAGGTCCCGACGACGATGGCCCCCACGCCGACCGGGACGGCTCCGAAGACGTCATCGCTCATGTTCCCAGCGTATGTCCTCGATGCGATATGACCTGGCCCTGTAGCGCATCGCGGCCAGCGCGGCGGGTGCATAGCGTCGTCTCATGCCGATCGATCATCCGCGCCATGGGCGCCACCGCAGTGTGTACGGCCCGTCTACGAGGACGGGGCGCCCGGCATGACGTCGGCACCGGCAGCGGCCACCGCTGAAGCCGTGGGGCGTCGTGGAGCGGCCCTGGTGGTCTTGTGCTTCGTGCAGTTCATGCTCGTCCTGGACGACAACGTGGTGAGCGTCGCGCTCCCCAGCGTGCGCGACGACCTCGGCTTCGGCACCGCGGGTCTGGCCTGGGTCGTCAACTCCTACTTCCTCGCCTTCGGCGGGCTGTTGCTGCTGTTCGGCCGCATGGCCGACCTGCTGGGCCGCAGGCGCGTCTTCCTGAGCGGCGTGGCGCTGTTCGGTGCGGCGAGCCTGGTCTGCGGGCTCGCGCAGGAGCCCTGGCAACTGGTGGCCGGGCGGTTCGTCCAGGGCGCGGGAGCGGCCATGGCCAGCCCTGCCGCACTGGCACTGATCGCGCTCCTTTTCCCAGGTACCCGCGAGCGCGCCAAGGCGTTCGGCATCTGGGGCGGGATCGCGGGTCTGGGCGGCACGGCGGGCCTGGTGATCTCCGGCGCGCTGACCGGCCTCGCGTCCTGGCGCTGGATCTTCCTGATCAACCTGCCCGTGGCCCTGGCGACCCTCGTGCTGCTCCCGCGCCTGGTCCCCGAGAGCCGGGCCGTGCGTACGGTACGCCTCGACATACCCGGTGCGGTACTGGGCACCGGTGCCGTGGTGTCCCTGGTCTACGGACTGCTCCAGACCAGCGAGTCGAGCTGGGGGGACACGGCCGCTGCCGGGCCGCTGGTTCTCGCCGTACTCCTGGCCGTCGCCTTCGTCGCCGTCGAAGCACGGACCGCCGAGCCACTGGTGCCGTTGTCGTTCCTGTCCTTCCGGTTCCGTGCCGTCGCCAACGGGACGACGCTGCTGTTCTCCGCCGCCATGTACGCGATGGCCTTCCTGCTGATGGTGCATCTGCAGACCGTGCTGGGCTACGACCCGCTCACGGCCGGCCTGGCCTACCTGCCCTACGGCGCAGGCATCCTGGCCGGCATGGGGCTCTCCTCCCGAGCGGTGCTCAGGCTCGGCACGCGCCCGGCCCTCGTCACGTCGTTCCTGATCACCGCGGCCGGACTGCTGATGCTGTCCGGCGTGGCGCCGGGTGACGGCTACGCTTCCGGCGTCCTGCCGGGGATGCTCGTCACGAGCCTGGGGTGCGGACTGAGCCTGCCCGCCCTGACGGTCGCGGCGCTCGCCGGCACCACCGGGGAGAACGCCGGGCTCGGCTCGGCCGTCCTCAGCTCTGTGCAACAGGTCGGAGGCGCCCTGGGGGTGGCGGTGCTCGTCGCCCTGGCCACGCGCCGCCGCGACGCGCTGACCGTACAGGAGGACCCCCTGCGCGCGGCGACGGAAGGCTTCTCGCTCGCGCTCACCGTCGCCGCCGCGCTCCTCGCGTGTGGCGCGGTCCTCATAGCCGCCCTGCTCGGGAAGAACCACCGCCCCGGGCACACGCTCGGCGCCGGAGAGGCCCCGGCCGAGCACGGGAACCGCACATGACCCCACGTCGAGCACGTGCGCCACGGCCCCACCGGCACGCCCTAGCCGGGTTCGCCGCCGGTCGGCGACCGGCTGTCCGCCGGTGGCCGGTCGGCGAACGGCCGGGAGGGGAAGCCCGTGTCGAAGTGCTGGTAGTCGGGGGTGTCGATGTTCTGCCAGATCCAGCCCGCGTCAGTGAACGTACGCCACACCATGCCGCCCTTGAGGATCTTGCCTTTCCCCGGTGTGCGCTCGCTGTGCTCCGGGCTCGGCTTCCAGCACGTGCAGCGCAGGTCTTTCCAGGGGTTCTCCAGCGGGTTGATGTCGATGGCGCGGCCGTTGGCGTGGGGCGACCTGGCGGGCGAGGCGTTGGCCTGACCCTGCCGGCGGCAGTTGAAGCCGGAGGTGTTGTCGGCCCTCATGCTCGCCCGGTCGTCGCCCCCGTACTCCTCCATCGACACCATCCGGCGGATCGGGAAGTGCGCCTCGAACAGCCGGGTGAAGATGCGGACGACGCTGCCGGCCACATCCTCGTGGACGATGAGGACGCCGTGGTGTACCCGGCCGTCGAAGCCCCAGTGGTCGAGCGACACCCGGCGCAGCCGCTCGCGGCCCACCGGGCAGCCCTCGCGCCACACGCCGGCGGCGGTGATACGGGCCCACTGGGCGTCGCCGATCTCGGACACCTCGGCATCGACAGTCGCAGCGGGAGAGGCCGAGCCGGACGGCGAGGCCGTGGGAGACGGGCTGGGACGAGGGGCGGCGGAGGTCGGCCGGGGCCGCTGCGGTGTGTCTGGCGGAGATTTGTCACTCGCGGAGGGCAAGCAGCCGGTGATGAGGAGGCCGGCGAGGGCCAGCAGCAGCGCGGTCCGCACGACCGACGCAGGCGCCCGGCCGCACGCGGGGACTGCGCTGTCGTCGCCGATCAACCGGGTCTCCCGTAGATGAGGGTTCGTTAAGCCGCGGGTGGCTGTCCTGGGCGGCGGGCCCGTGCCGTACGAGACCGCCGCCTCATGTGCCAGGTCCGTCGAGGCCGTCACTCCCGGTAGGCCACGAGGCCCATCATCCCGGCCTCCCCGTGGTAGACGTTGTGGCAGTGCACCAGCCACTGGCCGGGGTTGTCGGCGTCGAAGAGTACGGAGACCGTCTTCTTGGGCAGCACGATCGTGGTGTCCTTGCGCGCCCCGGAACCGCCGAGCTGGAAAGTGTGCCCGTGCAGATGCATCGGGTGCCACATGTCAGTGTTGTTGACGAAGTCGAGCCGCACCCGCTGTCCCTCCTCGATCAGGAACGGATCGGCGTCCGGCTCGTCCATGTCGAACTTCTTGCCGTTCAGGGACCAGTCGAACTTCTCCATGCCTCCGGACAGTTCGATCACGTGCCGCTGGTCCGTGTTCTGCGTGGGCAGGCGCATGTCCGCCGCGGCGCGCAGCCCGGCCGCGGTGAGCACCCGGCGGTCGAGCTCGCGCGGCCGGGTCCGGCGGGAAGGCATACGTCCCGAGGCGGTGCGGATCACCGCAAGGCCGGTTGCGTCCTTGCCCTCGGCCAGCGCCACCAGTGGGAAGACGCCGTCGCCGAGCGTGACCAGCACGTCGTAGCGTTCACCCATGCCGATCAGCAGCGCATCGGCCTCCTCCTGATCGATGGGGAAGCCGTCGGTGTGCGTGACCGTCATCCGGTGGCCGCCGAGCGCCACCCGGTACGCGGTGTCCCCGCCGGCGTTGACGAGCCGTAGCCGCACGCGTGCGCCCGGCCTGCTCCGGTAGACCTCGGGATCGTGCGAGACCCTCCCGTTGACCAGGTGGTGAGGGTACTTCACGTCCCCCGCGTCACCGCCGAGCAAGTCGCTCGTCGCGCCCATGAGCATGTGCTTCATCGACGTGCCGTCGCCTTCCTCGTCCATGTCGTGGCCGGGCATGTCGCCACCCGTGTCCATTCCGCCCATGCCCCGCCCGAGTTGGGTGAGCACCTCGTCCGGCGTCCCGGTGATCCCGTCGAGCCAGTCGTCGAGGACGACCACCCATTCCTCGTCGTACGCGAGCGGCTCCCTCGGGTCCTCGATGATCAGCGGGGCGTACAGTGCGCGGTCCAGCTGCACGCCGACGTGGGGATGGAACCAGTACGTGCCAGGCGTGCCGGCGACGAACCGGTAGGTGAAGGCCGAACCGGCCCGCACCGCCGCCTGGGTGGCCGGCGGGACACCGTCGGCGTCGTTGCGCAGGGCGAGGCCGTGCCAGTGGACGGAGGTGGCGGTCTTGCCCGGCAACTGGTTGACCAGCTCCGCGACCAGCGTGTCGCCGGCGGTGATCCGGACCTGCTTGCCGGGGATCCGGCCGTCGTACGCCCACGACTTGGCGCGCACGCCGCCGCCGAGGTCGAGCGTGGCCGGCGCCGCGGTCAGCGCGACCTGACGCTCCCGGCCGGTGCCGCCGCGCCGCTTCTCGGCGCGGGCGACCGCCGAGCCGGAAGGGCTGACCATCGCAGGTGAGCTGGCGGAGCCGCCGCAGGCGGCGAGCGTGCCGACGCCGGCGGCGCCGAGACCCGCGCGGATGAGTGTGCGGCGGTTGACGGTGTTCACGATGTGGTCCTCTTCTCGGCAGGACAGGCCGTGTCGGCATCGCCGCCCGCGGTGGCGGCACCCGGCTGGTGGACAAGCTTCTGGAAGCGCGCGAGGGCGGCATGGCGCTGCTCCGCCTCCTCGCCTCCCGCGGTCGTCACCTCGTCGGTCATCAAGGTGATCGACGTCACTGGGTCACCGCGAGACGCTTGGTGAAGGTCTTGCCGCCGTCCTCGGACTCGTAGATCCCGTCTTGGGTGGCGATCAGGACGTGGCCGGCGTCGACCGCGGTGAGGGCCTGCGGCTGGCCGCCGGGGACGGTGCCGGTCTTCTTCCAGGTGGTGCCGTCGTCGCTGCTGCGGTGCAGCGCGCCCGCGGGATCGATGCCGTACAGGGCACCGGTGGCCTTCCAGGAGACGAAGGTCATCGGGGGCTTCTCGCCGGCGGCGAACGTCGCGCCACCGTCGGTGCTGCGGGCGACGCCGTCCGGGGTGGTCGCGAGAACCAGCTCCGGGTCCTCGGGGCTGACCGCGATGTCGACGGCCTGCAGTTGCGCGCCGTCCTTCCACTTGACGCCGTCCTTGCTGGTGCGCAGGAGACCGTTCGTGGCGTCGTAGCCGTAGGTGGTGCCGTGGGCGTAGTCGAGTGCGTGGAAGTCGGTCTCGCCGGCCAGCGAGAGCGTCTTCCAGGTCTTCCCCGCGTCGGTGCTGCGGATCAGCCCCTTGTTGCCGGGTCCGCCCGCGTCGGGGGCGGGGTGGCCGCTGGCGAGGAAGGTGTCGGCCCCGGCGACGGTGAAGCCCATGAAGTCGTCCTTGCTGTCGCCGACGAGCCGGGGGCCGTCGCCGTCGCCGTCGGTGTAGATGCCCTCGTGGGTGGCGACGTACAGGCGCTGGTCGGCGGGGTCGAGGCCCAGGCCGTGGACGTGGCTGATGCGCACGTCCGCAGTCCCCTCGGCCTTGGGGCCGCTGCCGTCGCTGTCGGCGTCGGAGCAGGCGGCGAGGACGAGTGTGAGTGCCAGGGCGCCGCCGGCGACGGCGGGCTGCTTCGTCATGAGGATCCTTCGTGGTGTGCGGCCGGCGCCGCGGTCAGACGAGGGGGCGGGGTCCGCCGGGTCCCGCACCGGCAGGTGCGGGACCCGGCGGACCGGGGCAGGGCGTCACGGCTCAGAGCCGGTCGAGGATGTCCTGGAACTTCTCGACCTCGGCGGACTGGCCCTCGACGATGGCGCCGGCGAGCTTCTTGGCGTCGGCGTTCTCGCCGTTCTTCTGCTCGTCCTCGGCCATCGCGATGGCGCCCTCGTGGTGCTCGATCATCATCTCTGCGAAAGCGCGATCGAACTCCGCGCCCTGGGCGGACTCGAGCTCCTTCATGTCCTCCTCGGACATCATCCCGGACATCCCGGGATGATCCATCCCGTCCATGTCCGGCATCTCGGTGGGCTCGCCCCACTCCTTCAGCCAGCCGGTCATGGTCTTGATCTCCGGGTCCTGTGCCTTCTCGATCTGCTCGGCCAGTTTCTTGATCTCCGGGTCGGCGGCACGGTCGTCGGCCAGTTGGGCCATCTCCACGGCCTGCCGGTGGTGCGGGATCATGCTCTGGGCGAAGGTGACGTCCGCGTCGTTGAACTCGTCGGCCTGCCCGGCCTCCGCTGGAGCGGAGCTGCTGGAGTCGCCACCGTGGTCCATGCCGGACATGCCGGCCCCGCCGTCCCCGTCGTCGCCGCATGCGGCGAGCAGCAGGGCCCCGGCGGCGACGATGCCGACCCCGGCGGCGCGGCGGCTGCGGAAGCGCCCGAGTGCGCGCGTGGTGCTGGTCATGATGAATTCCTCGCTGTCGTGATCTACGGATGTACAGGACACGGCTGCACCGCCGGGTGCGCGAAGCGGCACGCCGGCGGGGCGGGGTCGGCCTATATCCGTAGGACCGAGAGACGGGCGAGGTCGGGTGGTCGTGGCGGCGGCGGGCGAGGCCGCATCGTGGCAAGAGTGCGGAGCAGTGCGTTCGCAGTACGGTTACCGCCGCTGCGGGCGAAGGCAGCGCGCAGCAGTGCGGCGAAGGCCCAGGTGCCGAGGATGGCCAGGCAGATGGAGGCCATGTCCATCCCGGTGGTCAGACCGTCGGTGACGGCGGCGCGCTCTGTGGTTGCCGACCCCGGGTCCGCCACCGCCTTCGCGGACGCGGCCCCGTGGCCCGTGGCGTCGTGGGCGGGGTCGGCAGCGGCGGCGAGCGTGCCGCCGGCGTGGACCGCGGAGCCCGTGGAGTGGCCGGACATCCCCTGACCTGAGGAGCCGTCGGGGTGGCCCGCGCTGTGCATGGCCACGATCCCGAGCGCGAGCACGCCGATGAACAGGAGGCGCCCTATGACGCCACCCGCTCGCGGCCAGGCGTTGCTCACGATCACGATCTCCTCTCCCTGCCGAGACTACCCAAGCCGGACGCTCACCGCCTCGGAACCCCTCCGAATTTCAGCTAAGCTACTTGGCATTTAAGAGGGGAGGGTCACGCATGCGTGACTGGACGCCGCGCCACTGGCTGATGGCGCTCGCGGTGGCGGTCGTGGCCGCCGTCGCCATCGGGGTGCCGACCGGCGTCGTCGGCACACCCTTCTACACCCGGATGACGCCGGTGCTGTGGTGGAACTACCCAGTGTGGGCGCTCACGTCCGCCCTTGAGGGGCTGCTCGTCGCGTCGTACGTACGGCATGGGCCGCCCGCACCGCGACCCGCTCCAGGCGGTCCGGCTGACGTCAGGCCCCGTCCCGCTCGCGCGGTCGTCGCCGGGCTGGTGTCCGCCTTCGCGGTCGGCTGCCCCGTCTGCAACAAGCTGGTCGTGCTGGCGCTCGGCGTCAGCGGCTCCCTGTCGTACTGGGCGCCCGTCCAGCCCGTGCTGGGCATCGCCTCCGTCGCCCTGCTGGCCTACGCCCTGCGGCGGCGCCTGCGCACGGCGGACGCCTGCCCGGTGCCCGCCCGACCCGGCTCGCCGGCCGACTACGATGGAGCTTGGCTGACCCCTCGGCCGACTGGGGAGGCCAGGAGCGAAGGGAGCGAGCGTGCGACAGCTCGGTGAGCTCGAGGCGGAGATCATGCACCGCCTGTGGGCCTGGGGCCGGCCGGCGACGGCACGTGACGTCCTCGTGGACCTCAACAAGAAGCGGCCCATCGCCTACAGCACGGTCAAGACCGTCGCCGACATCCTCTTCCGCAAGGGCCTGCTGACCCGTGAGAAGGAGGGCAGGGCCTGGGTGTACGAGCCGACCCTGACCCGCCAGCAGTACACCGCGGCGCTCATGCAGCAGGCCCTGGGCGGCAACCCGGATCCGGCCGGAGCGCTGGTCAGCTTCGTCGAGCAGATCTCGCCGGAAGAGGTGGAGGCGCTGCGCTCGGCCCTCCGCGCCGCCAAGCGCCGCAGCGGCGCGTGATCTCCCGGAGTCGCGCATGACCACCGTGCTCGTGCTGGCCGCCTACGCCGCCCTCGCCGGGGCGGTCGCTCCGTACGCGCTGGCGCGGGCGCAGTGGACACACCGCTCCCCGAGGGTCGCCGTGCTGGCCTGGCAGGGACTCGTGGCGACCTTCCTCGTGGCGACGGCGCTCGCCGTCTACCACCTCGTGCTCGTCGAGCAGCACGTGCACGGCGGCGTCGTCGGTCTGCTCAGCCTGTGCGGGCTGCCGGCGAACGCGGCCACCGGTGACGCGACCCCGACCCTGACCGACGCACTCCTGCTGGTGCCACCCGCGCTCATCGTCCTCGTCCCCGTCGGCTGGTTGCTGCTGGCGCTGCGCCAGACCGCCCGGGCACAGCGCCGCCACCTGGACATGCTCGCCCTGCTCGGCCGCCCGGCACCGGAGTACGGCGCCACCGTGGTGGACCTCGACGCCGCCGCCGTGTACTGCCTGCCCGGCCGTGCCCGGCGCATCGTGGTGACGCGGGGGGCGCTGGAGGTGCTCACCGACGAGCAACTGCGCGCGGTGCTCGACCACGAGCGGGCCCACATCGAGGGCCGTCACCACCTGCTGCACGCCGCGACCCGCGCCTTCGAGCGCGCGTACGGCCGGCTGCCGCTGGCCCGGCTGGCCCGTGAGCAGACGACGCTCCTGCTGGAGATGGTCGCGGACGACCGTGCGCTGTGCGCGCATCCGCGCGACGTCCTGGCGACCGCCATGTGCGAGGTCGCCGCCGGCCAGGCACCGCAGGCCGCCATCGGCGCGGGCGGCCCCGGCGCGCTCATCCGGCTGCGCCGGATGCTCGCCCCGCGCCCCAAACCCCGCCCGGTCACCGGCCTCGGTCTGGTCCTGGCGTCCCTCGCCGCACCGGCGCTGCCGCTGCTGCTGGCCTGCGGGCCGGCCGTCGGCTGACAACCGGCCCGCAGCACAACCCCCGCCTCCGCGCACCCGCCGCCGAGCGCAACGTCGGCCGTGAGCCTTCCCCGCCGTACCGGGGAGCGGCGGGGAAGGCTGTCGGGATGGACACCAGCGTACTGTTAAATTGCTTAGCGGTATAGCAGATCGAGGTCACGGGAGTGCGCAGGCACATGTGCGGAACCCTCAGGAAGACGCCGGTCTCAGCGACGGGTGAGATAGGCGCGCATCGCGCGGTGCAGCGCGCGGTTGACCGGGCCGTCGAGTGGCAGCTCCCACTCGCCGAGGGTCTCGGCCACCTGGCCGCCGGTGCCGAGCTTCCAGCGCATCAGCCCGTACGGCCGGTCCGCGGGGTCGAGGGTGTCGGGCACGCCGCGCATGTCGTACACCTCCGCGCCGCTGCCGAGGACGTCGCGCAGCATGCGCCACTGCAGGGCGTGGCTGGGGCGGACCTCGCGCCGGTGGTCGGCGGAGGCGCCCGTGACGTACCAGGCGCGGCTGCCCAGCGTGACGAGGGTGTGGGCGGCCAGGGTCTCCCCGTCGTGCCGGGCGAGGTAGAGCCGCATCCGCCCCGGTGCCTCCGCGTTCATCTCCGCGTACTGCCGCTCGAAGTACTCCAGCGACCGGCCCAGGGAGAAGCCGTCCCGCCGCTCCGTGACCGTCAGCAGGTCGTGGAAGACCGACATCTGTCCGGCATCGCCGATCTGGACGCTGACCCCGCTCTTCACCGACTTCCTCACGTTGCGCCGCCACTCCTGGCTGAAGCCCGACCACACGTCGTCCATGCCGCGGCCGGCCAGCGGTATCTCGAAGAGGTGGCGCGGCTGCGCGTCCTCGGCACACCGCGTCCAGCCGGCCTCGCGCAACCATTCGGCCACCGAGGCGCCCACCGGGTCGACCACGTCGGCCACGACTTCGCCGATGCGGCGTCCCGGGCCCACCGCGCCCTTCAGCGTCGCCGCCGTCCAGCGGCGGTAGGCCAGCGGCGGCCCCATGCGCACGGCGAACGCGCCGGCCCGGCCGAGGTGTTCGAGCATCGGGTCGAGCCAGCGGTCCAGGCCGGCGGCCGACCAGTCCAGCACCGGCCCTTCCGGTACGTACGCGAAGGTGCGCCGCGCGCCGGGCAGCCGCCGGTGCAGCACCAGGGCCGCACCGAGCTGGCGACCGTCCGCGTCGAACCAGCCGAGCCGTTCGGCGCTCCACTCGGGCTTCACGCGCGCCCACGCAGCGGTCTGCAGGAAGCTCACGGCGCCGGGGCCGCCTCTCAGGCTGCGGTAGCGCAGGTAGTCGGTGTGCCGGTCGGGCGAGGTGGGCGCCACGGTCAGCGTCGGGGATCGGTGCGGCGCGGGTGTCGTCACCGTCACGAAGACCTCCTCAGGGCGAGTCGGGACCCTCACGCGGGAGGGGGCGGGACCTGCCCGCTCACCTGGGACACGCCTGGGGGCACGGCCGCGTGACAGATGGATTCGGCGCGCCCTCGCGGCAGCAGGTGCCGCCGGACGGGAAGGGGGTGAGAGCGGCGACCGCCCGCGGCGGCGGGGCGAGCATGGTGCTGGGCTCGCTGGTCTCCCGGCTGACGGGGTTCGTCCGCAGCGCCGTCGTGGTCGCCGCGCTCGGCACCGGGCTGGTGGGTGACGCCTACAACGTCGCCAACACCGTGCCCAACATCCTGTACATCCTGCTGCTCGGCGGCGCGCTCAACTCGGTCTTCATCCCCGAGCTGGTGCGCGCGGCGGTCCGGGACCGCGACGGCGGCGCCGCGTACACCGACCGGCTGCTCACCGCATGCACGCTCGCCCTCCTGGCGATCACCGCCGCTGCCGTGCTCGCCGCGCCGTGGATCGTCGGCGCCTACACCGACTACACCGGCGCGCAGCGCGACCTCACCGTGGCCCTGGCCCGCTTCTGCCTGCCGCAGATCCTCTGCTACGGCCTGTTCACCCTGCTCGGCCAGGTACTGGGCGCCCGCGACCGGTTCGGCGCCATGATGTGGACCCCGGTCCTGAACAACCTCGTCGTCATCGCCGTCTTCGGCACGTATCTGGCCGTCGCGGTCGGCGCCTCCGACGCGACGGAGGTGACCGACCGGCAGATGCTCCTGCTGGGTCTGGGCAGCACCGCCGGCATCGCCGTGCAGGCGCTGGCCCTGCTGCCGTCGCTGCGCGCGGCCGGCTTCCGCTTCCGCCCCCGCTTCGGCTGGCGTGGCTCCGGGTTGACCCGGCCGCTGAAGGCCGCGATCTGGACCGTGCTGCTGGTGCTGGCCAACCAGGTGGCGTACTGGGTGGTGACCCGGCTGTCCACCTCCGTGGGCGTGCGCGCGGTGCGGGAGGGCATCGAGGAGGGCGTCGGTTACACCGCCTACAGCAACGCCTATCAGCTGTGGGTCGTGCCCCAGGGCGTGATCACCGTCGCGCTCGTCACCGCCCTGCTGCCCGCCATGAGCCGCTCCGCCGTCGCGGGCGACACCGTCCGGCTGGCCGTCGACCTGGGTCGCGGCCTGCGCCGGTCGGCCGTCGCGGTGGTGCCCGCCGCGGTCGTCTTCCTGGTCCTGGCGCCGCAGGTCGTGGGTGTCGCTTACCAGTACGCCGAGGTGGACGAGGCCGACGCCGGCGCGATCGCCCGCGTCCTCGTCGCGTTCGCCCCCGGACTGCCCGCGTTCGCGGCCCAGTACGCCCTGGCCCGCGGCTTCTACGCGCTCTCCGACACGCGCACCCCGTTCCTGCTCACCCTGGTGATCGCCGGCGCCAACGCGGCCGGCACGGCCGCGGCGTACGCCCTGCTGCCCGCCCGGCACGCCGTCACCGGGATGGCCGCCGCCTACGCCGTCGCCTGCACCCTCGGCGTGTTCTGCACCGCCCGCACGCTGCACCGGCGGCTGCGCCGCACCGGCCCCCGCAACCGGGGGCTGCGCGGGCAGCGCGTGCTCGCCACCCACCTGGCTCTGGTCGCCGCCTGTGCCCCCGGGGCGCTCGCCGCGTATCCCCTCGCCCACTGGGCCAACCGCCGGTGGGGCACCGGCCCGCCCGGCGACCTAGGCGGCCTCGTCCTCGGCGCCGCCGTCATCGCCCTGTCCGTTCTCCTGCTGTCCCGTCTGCTGCGCATCCCCGAAGTGGGCGAGCTCACCGTGCCGCTGACCCGGCGCCGCCGGCGACGTGGCGGTCGCCGCCGGCGAGGTGGCGGCCGCCACCGCAGAGCGGTGGGCTGATGAGCGCCGAACGGTATGCCCCGCAGCACGACTTCGACCGCTGCTACGCCGACGGCGCCCGCCGCCTCATCGCCGCCGTCTACGCGATGACCGGCGACGCCGCCGAGGCCGAGGACGCCGTGCAGGAGGCGTATGCCCGCGCCTGGCAGCGCTGGGACAAACTCACTGCCGGCGGCCGGGACCCGAACCCCTGGATCCGCACCGTCGCGATGCGCCTGGCCGTCAGCTCCTGGCGCAAGTCCCGCAACCGGGTCCGCGCCCACTTCCGCCACGGTCCACCCCCCGACCTGCCGGGTGTCGGCCCCGACCACGTCGCCCTGGTCGCCGCGCTGCGCCGGCTCCGCCCCGACCAGCGGCGCGCGGTCGTCCTGCACCACCTGCTGGACCTGCCGATCGCCACCGTCGCCCGCGAGACGGGCGCCACCGCCGCGACTGTACGCACACGGCTGCACCGCGCCCGTCGCGCCCTGGCCGCCGACCTCACCGACGAGGCCGGCCCGCCGCCGCGCGCCGCGTATCCTCCGGGACGCGAGCCCCGCGGGCTCGCGGAGGAGGTGACGGCCCGTGGCTGACCAGCCGGACATCGGCGCGCGACTGCGGCACCTCGGCGACGCCGTGGAGGGCGCCGCCGCACCCCCGGGACCGGCCGCAGCCCGCCGCCGGGCCGCCCGCCGCCGGACCCGCCGCAGGGGCGCGGCCGGGCTGGCTGGCGCCGTACTCGCCGTCAGCGGCTGGCTGCTCGTCCCGGCGGTCACCGCTCCCGGCGGCGAGGCGCCTCCTCAAGCCCGTACGAACTACGTGGCGGCTACCGCCGTGCTGCCCGCCCCCGAGGAGGACGGCCGGCTGACGCGCGCCTCCCTGCTGGGCCCGTCGGCGCTGCCCTGGCACGACGCCTACCACTGGCGCCCCGCTGGAACAGCGGCGCACCACGGCCCGCCGACGGCTCTGCTGGGCGGCTGTGCCCTGCCGCCCCCGGCCGGGAATGCGCCGGACACGGTCACCGCGGCGTACTCCGGCCGCGGCGGGGCGTACGCAGAGCACCGGATCGCCCGCTACGGCGGCACGGACCGGGCGGCCGCGGCCATGGCCGCCTTCGAGCAGGCCCTGCGCTCGTGCGGCTGGCATCCGGCCGCGGTACGCCACCACGGCAATGACCCGCGTCCCGACGCCGCGCACGAATATGTCCTGACCTCCGCGGGCAGTACCGCCCGGGTCACTCTGGTGCGCTCAGGGGAGCGGTTCGCGGTGCTCCTCGTCTCGGTTGGTGATCACGCCGACGCCCGTACCCGCGACTGCCTTGAAGGCAGCGTCCAGGACGGCGGTGACACCGGTTGCCGTGCGGCGACCGGCCCCGGCCAGCAGGGACCCTAAGTCGAGCGCTCCTCCGGCCGGTCCGGCGGCGTCGACCCCGGGCGCCGGTCGCGATGCAGTCGCGCGAGGATCTGCTCTCGGGTCACGGCGTGGCTGCGGCCGTGTTCGTGCGCGTGCTCACGGACATGGTCCTGGACCCGGAGGACGAGGTCGTCCTCGTCCGCACCGGTGATGGCCCGGTGGCAGTGTCGGCAGGTCAGGCTGAAGGTCATCGAGCCCCCTGGCGCGGCCGGTCGCCGATGGCCGGGGCTGACTGCGCGGCTCCGCCCTCCGCGGTGCGCGGTTGAGCACGCTCGTCGGCCTGCTTGCGCCATCCGTACCGGGTCAGACCGCGGGGCTTGAACACCGACAGGAGCGTGGCGGCGAGCAGCACCATCAGGCCGCCTACGGAGTGGAGCAGCGTGCCCGGCAGGTCGCGCGGGTCGGCGCCGGAGGCCGCCACGTGCGCGAGGTGGTCCGTGGTCTGCGTCTCCACGAGCAGGACGCCGGTGGCGAATGCGGTGAGCAGCAGCTTCACCAGGACCCAGTAGTGCCGGAACAGGCCCCAGGACGTGCCCAGGGCCTGCACGGTCCCAGTGAGCAGGGAAGCCAGCGCCAGCGGCACGATGACGTAGGAGACGGTCAGCCCCATGGCGACGTAGGCGGCCCGTACCGTCTCGACGTCCCGGCCGCTGACTGCGGCGATGTCGAGGGCCGCGTACGCGCCCACCGCGCCGAGCCAGCCGACCGACGAGACGACGTGGACGAAGAGCGCGGCCTTGCGCAGGCGGGGCGGCATGGTCATGCGCGACCGGTCCCTGGAACGACCTGTGCGGGGGCCGGATCGACCGGCGGCGCCCCGGTGCTGCCCGTGTGCCGGCCGGGTCCGTGCTCGCCGCCGAGGCCGGTGAGCATCACGACGAGGCCGATCAGCAACAGGGCGCCGACCGTGAACGCGGTCAGCTTGAGCCAGCGGGGCATGCCCGGTGGCGGGGTGCGGCCGCGGCCCGGCCGGGTTTCGTCCGTGGCGGAACTGCGCGTCGGATCGGCCATGACGGTCCTCCAAGTCGGGCGGCAACTGGATTTTACAAGACACATTGTCTATCACAAGGCAAAGTGTCCCGACACCGCCGTTGCGTATACTGATCCGGTGCCGAAGCTGTGGAACCAGACGATCGAGTCGCATCGCCAGGCGGTGCGCGAGGCGATCCTGCAGGCCACCTGGTCGCTGGCGACCCAGCACGGGCCTATGTCGGTGACGATGTCGCAGGTCGCGGAGCGGGCGGGCATCGGCCGCGCCACGCTGTACAAGTACTTTCCGGACGTCGAGTCGATTCTCGTCGCGTTCCACGAAGATCACGTCAGCGCCCACCTCGACCAACTCACGCGACTGCGCGAAGGGCCGGGCGACGCCGGACGGCGGCTGGAGGCGGTCCTGGAGCGCTACGCCCTCATCTGCCACCATCGCGGCCGGCACGGCGAGGAGCTGTTCGCCCTGCTGCACCGCGGCCGGGTCGTCGCCGACGCGGAACAGCAACTGGTCGGCCTGCTCCGGGACCTCCTGGCCGAGGCCGCCGAGGCTGGAGCCGCGCGGGACGACGCGGGTCCCGATGAGCTCGCACGCTACTGCCTGCACGCGCTGGCCGCGGCCGGTGAGCTGCCGTCCCAGGCTGCGGTGCGCCGGCTGCTGGCGGTCACTCTGGACGGACTTCGCCCGCGCTGACCCGCTCGCGAAGGGTGCGCGCACACCACGACCGCGACCGCCGGCGCCGATGGCGACCACGGACTCGGGCGGCACTCGGAGCTGATCGGCGTAAGTGATCGCTAAGTGCTTTAGCCACCCGACGCCGAGCATGTCACGCCGAACCGGAGGCGGCCCGGGCAGTCCTGAACGGCATGCCCGGAACGGGTGACCGCTGCGCCGGAACCGCGGACAACCGCGGCGCGTCCACTAAGATGTTTAACAGAAATTGCCGAAGACGGAGGCACGCCCATGATCACTTCCCGCATATCGAGGCGACCTGCCCAGGCCATCCGCGCCGCCGCGCTGGCCGCCGTCGCGGCTCTTGCCCTCGTCGCCTGCACCGATGCCGCGGGCTCTGACAAGGACTCGGAGGAGGGCGGCGGAGCCGGCGGGGACGACCCGCGCCCCACGAGGATCACGGTCACCCCCGGCTCCGCTGCCACCGCCGTCGCCACGGAGGACAAGGTGACCGTTCGGGCCTCCGACGGCGGCGAACTCACCTCTGTGAAGGTGACCGCAACCGGCCCCGGCAGGCTCGACGGGAAGCTGTCGGGCGACAAGGACACCTGGTCGTCGAGCGAGCCGCTCGCGCCCGGTGTCACGTACACCGTCGTCGCCGAGGCCACGGGCGAAGACGCCGAGCCGGTCTCCGAGAAGACCACCTTCACCACCGAAGATCCGGCTGAAGAGGACACCTTCGTCGGCGAGTACAACGTCGACAAGGGTTCCACCGTGGGCGTCGCCCTCCCGGTCTCGATCGTGTTCAACAAGCCCATCGACGACAAGGCCGCCGTCGAGCGCGGCCTCTCGGTCACCGCCGACCCCGGCGTGGAGGGGGCGTGGAACTGGATGAAGGACCGCGACGGCCGGGACAGGATCGACTACCGGCCCGAGGAGTACTGGAAACCGGGCACGGAGGTCACGCTGCGCATCAACCTGGACGGCGTCGACGCGGGCGACGGCCTGTACGGAACCCAGACCCGCAAGATCGACTTCACCGTCGGCGACGCCGTCGTCAGCACCGTCGACGTCGTGAAGAAGACCATGGCGGTCGAGAAGAACGGCAAGCTCCTGCGCACCCTGCCGATCTCGGCAGGCAAGAAGGGCTTCGAGACCTGGAACGGCACCATGGTCGTGCTGAGCAAGGTGCCCAGCATCCGGATGAACTCCGAGACCGTCGGGATATTCGGGCCCGAGGCGTACGACCTCAAGGACGTCAAGTGGGACGTCCAGCTCACCCCGTCCGGCACCTACGCGCACGCCGCGCCGTGGAACGACGGCAAGTTCGGCCAGGTCAACGGCAGTCATGGCTGTATCGGGATGAGCACGTCCGACGCCAAGTGGTTCTACGACCAGGTCCACTTCGGCGACCCCGTCACCGTCGTCAAGTCCACGGACACGGTCCCGGTGAACAACGGCTATGGCGCCTGGAACGTCGACTGGGACAAGTGGCAGGCGGGCAGCGCCCTGCGGTAACCCCCGATCCGCGTGCCCGGGCGGGACGAGGATGGCTCCCCGTCAACCACAGGCCGCCCGGGCGCGCATCCTTGCGAGGCGCGTAAAGCCCCAGCGCCGCTCTGGCTCGTCCGGTGTGGTGACGCCGGATTCCGTAGCCGACAGATCGTCCCCCATGTCGACGGTGACGCCGACCGTCCCCACGCGACCCACAGCGGGCTGCGGGTCGAACCGCACTCGCACACCTCACTTGCCGCGGCGCAGCAGCGCCACCGCGACACCGCCGCCCAGTGCGACGACGGCGAGCCCGCCGACGAGCGCGTTGGCCATCCCGGCGTTGAACGCCGCGCGCGCCGCCTCGGCCAGCTCGGCGCCCTGCACACCCCCGACCTGGTCGGCGGTGTGCAGGGCGCCGGCCAGCGAGTCGCGGGCGGCGTCGGCGGCCCCGGGGGGCAGCCCTTCGGTGGCCTCGCCGACGTCCGCGCGGTAGGTGGAGTTGAAGACGCTGCCGAGGACGGCGATGCCGAGGACGCCGCCGAACTCGCGGGTGAGGTCGTTCAGGGCGGAGGCGACGCCCTGCTTGTCGGGAGGGAGCGCGGCGACGATGGCCTCGGTCGCCGGGGTCGCGGCGAAGGCGATGCCGGCGCCGAGGAGCACGGTGGATGCGAGGAAGGCCCCGATCCCGGAGCCGTCGATGACGGCGGCCAGCACGAGGAGCCCGGCGGCGATGAGCGCCATGCCGAGTCCGATGACCGCGGCCATGCCGTACCGCTTGGCCAGCGCGGGCGCGACGGGAGAGAAGACGATCGCGCCGACGGCCATGGCGACGAGCGCGAGCCCGGCGCGCAGGGGCGAGTAGCCCAGGATCTCCTGCAGGTACTGCAGGCCCAGGAAGAAGAACCCGAACATCGCGAGCGTCTCCGCCGTGATGACCAGGGAGCCGGCCGAGACGCCCCGCAGGCGGAACACCCGCAGGTCGAGCAGCGGATACGGGGTACGCAACTCCCACCGTACGAACGCGCCCAGCGCCACGGCACCGGCGGCGAAGCCGGCGAGCACCGCGCCGTGGGCCCAGCCGAGCTCAGGGCCCTCCACGATCCCGAAGACCACCGCGCCGATGCCGGTCACGGACAGCAGGGCGCCCACGACGTCCAGCGGCACGGCGACGGCGGCGCGGGAGGCGGGCGCGAGCGCGGCGGCGGCGACCAGGGCGACCGTGGCGAGCGCGGCGTTGGCGGCGAACACCGAGCGCCAGGAGTACGCCTCCAGCAGCCCGCCGGCGACCAGCACGGCCAGCAGCGCGGAGCCGAAGCTGACCCCGGACCAGATGCCGACGGCCCGGCCCCGGTGCTCCGGCGGGTAGACGGCGGTGATGATCGACAGGGTCATCGGCATGACGAGGGCCGCACCGACGCCCGCCGCGCCGCGGAGCACGATGACCAGAGTCACGTCGTCGACGAGGAGCACGGCGGCGGAGGCGAGTCCGAAGGCGGCAAGTCCGGCCAGCAGCACGCCCTTGCGTCCGTACCGGTCGCCGAGCGCGCCGCCGGCCAGCAGCAGGCCGGCGAAGGTGACGCCGTACGCGTTCATGATCCACTGCAGCTCGGACTCGGTGGCGCGCAGCTCGCGGGCCATGTCCGGCACCGCCACCAGCAGCGAGGCGAGCATGCCGACGACCACGGCGAGCGCGAGGCACATCACGGTCAGCACGGCCGTCCGGCGGCCGGGACTCACCGCGGAGACGGTCGGTGGTGCGGTGCTGGGCGGCATGGATCGACTCCGTTCAAACGACTGATTCAATCAATCGTTTAAATTCGTAGCACGCCTTCGTTGCCGGATTCAAGCGAGCGTTTTAAACTCGTGCTCGATGACCACACCCCGTGCCGCCCCCACCCCCACCCCCACCCGCACCCGCCTCCTCGACGCCGCCGAGCGTCTCTTCGCCGAGCACGGCTTCACCGCCGCTTCCCTGCGCACCGTGACGGACGCCGCCGGCGCCAACGTGGCCGCGGTGAACTACCACTTCGGCTCCAAGGAGGGGCTGCTGCGCGCCGTCGTCGAGCGCGCCATGACCGCGGTCAACAAGGAGCGGCTGCGCCTGCTCGATGAGCTCCGCGCCACCGGCCGCCCGCCCACCGTGGCGGAGCTGGTGCGCGCCTTCGTCGAGACGGGGGCGCGCGTCGCCGGGCCGGAGGAGGGCGGCGCCGGCTTCCGGCGGTTCCTCGGCCGGGTCGTCTGCGAGCCGGACCCGGCGATCCGCAAGCTGTTCGGCGCGGAGGTCGCCCCGGTGGAGGGCGAGTACCTCAAGGCCCTCACCGCGGCCCTGCCGCACCTCGCCCCCGACGAGGTGGCCTACCGCTACCGCGCCATGGTCGGCCTCCTGGCCCTCCACCAGTCCGGTACCCTGGCCGACTTCCACCCGGGCCCACGCCCGGACGCCTCCGACACCCCGGAGAACTCGGATTCCACGGCCGGCAATGCCGACCAGCCCGACGACGTGGAGCGCCTGACGGCCTTTCTCGCCGCGGCCTTCGAAGCCCCCGCGACATCGGCAACATGGTGATCTTCTGGTGCGACCTGCCGGTAGCGGCTGTCGCTCACCGGCACGGGCGCGGGCCCGACTTTCTTGCTCCGACGACCTGGGCGACCCGGATCAGGCAGGGCGCACGCGCTGCGACGCATCAGGGTGCCGACGAGTTCGAGGGCGGAGGGCTCTTCGGGTTCCGCATCTGAGCTGTGGACGCAGTAGCGGCTCGGATACGGAAGCCGCAGCCGGTGGCAGCCACGATCCGCGTGGGCATGAGGCGTGGCGCGCACGGAGGCCGCCGCGGGGATCATCTCCCAGCGCGACGGCCCGTGTTCGGTTTGCTCCGGGGTGCTACTGGATCGCCCGGTGCTCAGCGGCTCACCTCCTCGGCCGACTCCTTCACGCCGGCGTCGCGGACCGCCGGACGGCTGCCGCGGCGGCCCATCAGCAGTGCGGTCAGCAGCGCACCCGCCGCCGCCACTCCGGCGGCTCCGGTGAACGCCGCGCTGAACCCGTCGGTGAGCGCCGGCAGATCGCCGAGCCGGTCGGCGCCCTGCGAGGTGGCCAGCGCGGTGAGCGCGGCGAGGCCGAGGGCGGAGCCCACCTGGTACGTGGTGTTGACGATGCCGGACGCCAGCCCGGCCTGCTCCTGCGGAACGCCGGACATCGCCGCCATCAGCCCCGGGATGTACGCCAGCGACATGCCCAGCGCCGCCACCAGCGAGGCGGGCAGGACATCGACCGCGAACGACCCGGTGGGCCCGACCGCCGACAGCCACAGCAGCCCGGCGGCCAGCGTCAGCAGCCCGACGACCAGCAGCGGCTTGGGCCCGAACCGGCCGAGCAGCCGCGCGGCCAGCAGGGTCATGACGACCATCAGCAGCCCGGTCATCGGCAGCAGCGCGGCGCCGGAGGCGAAGGCCCCGTAG
>NZ_JCANTA010000045.1:0-26086 GCF_059570575.1 Streptomyces sp. CNX435
CCAGGGTCTTGGCCACCAGGGCCTCGATCTGCTCGTCCGTGACCTTCCGCGGCGGCCCCGGACGCGGCCTGTCCGTCAGGCCCTCCAGCCGGTCGGCGACGAAGCGGGCCCGCCACTTGCGTACCGTCTCCCGCGAAATGCCCAGGTCATCCGCGACCTGCGCGTTCGACAGACCCTCCGCGCAGGCAAGCACGATCCGAGACCGAAGCACCAGCGACGCAGCAGCGGTCCGCTTCCTCAACCAGCCCTTCAACACCCGGAATTCATCATCGGACAGCACCACCGGCAACGGCTTCGGACCAGGCATCACCCCACCCTACAACCGCCAACGAAACCACGACTCAGGACACTAGTGGCCGGACTACGCCGCATGCTCCAACGCCATCTGCGGCCCTGGAGCTTGCCGCACGTGGTTGACGCCGCTCAGCTCCGTGACCGAGCTCGTCACCAACGTCATCTGCCACGTGGGCATCGGTGCCCCGGCCACGCTCACGGCCTCGATGCGAGACACTCGCCTCCCCCTCGAACTCCACGACCCCGGTGCGGGCTGGTGCCGATCCAAACCAAGCCCACCCCGACGACGAAACCGGCCGCGGCCTGCTCCTCGTCGCCGCCACGGTCGTGGTCTGGGGCGTTGACCTTCGCGACGACGGCAAGACCACCTGGGCGGAACTGGCCACGGAATTCGACTCCCCGACCGCCCACGCCGGCGGCGACCGCGTCACCGCCGCCGAAGCCCTCCTCATCCTCTACCGCCAACACCACCACCGCACTCACCGCCCCAACCCCCTGACCACCGCCCTCCTCGAAGACGCCGCAACCCACCTGATCGCCGCCCTCCTCCGTTGGCTGGAAACCCATGGCTACGACTCGGACACGGCCCCGAGCCACGCAGAAGCGCACCTTGAGCAGCAGATGCTCTTCGCCCCGGGTTGACGTCTGACGCCGGTGACCACCTCGGGGCGGCTGGGGGGCAGCAATCCGCTCAGCTCGGCGGGAGCGGCGCCGACCGACGCATGACACGTCGAACGTCATGTGCAAAACGGAGACGGATGAGGATTCTCTAGGTACACTGGCCCCCAACCACTATCTTGAGACGTGCGCCGAAGCAAAAGCGATGGCGCCCTGAGATGTCATGACCGCAGACCGCAGCGAAGACGACCTTTCGTGGGCATCGTCACCCGCCAATCGGCGAAGCATGCAGGCCAATAAAGGGCGAGATACAGAGCCTGAGCTAGCGCTACGCCGTGCAGTGCACGCTTTGGGGCTTCGCTACAGGGTTTCGGTGCGCCCTCTGCCCAAGGTCAGGCGCACCGCTGATTTGGTTTTTACAAGGGCGCATCTCGCTGTTTTCCTGGATGGCTGCTTTTGGCACGGTTGTCCGGAACATCACACATTGTCGCAAACGAATACGAGGTACTGGGTAGACAAGCTCGAAACCAATCGCCGGCGAGATCGTCAGACGGACGAATGGCTCAACGAGGCAGGTTGGGAAGTGCTCCGTGTGTGGGAGCACGAGAACCCCTACGACGCGGCATTGCGAGTGCGCGAGGCCTACAGGAGGCGACTGGGTGACTCATAGAGTGCAGTCCCGATATCGTGCGTAGTGAGTACTCGTTGAGGACCGCCGGTGCGGCGTTCCGTGATCGGGCGTGAGCTTGACGGACTGAGGTCGGTCTGGAGCGCGACGGTAGATCATCGCAGTCCCCGAAGGGCTGGCGAAAGTGACCGATGAGACGGGCCGTGCGCGGAGGAACCGCCTGCGCGACCGTGGACCGGTCCGCTCGTGGGGGCGGGTGCGGGGCGACAACCCGCCGAGGGGCGTCTGCGTCGATCGGGCGTCAAAACTAGCGCACCACGGTGGCTAGCCACCACACGAACGAGTTAGTCTCTCGGTCGACGAGGGTGAACCCTGGAAGCAGAGCCGCTGCGGTCGTGGCATCTTACTAGACCACCCCGCGGTCTCCTTACAACCTGGAGATTTCGTGCACGACGGCCAGATCGTGGATCTCTTCGCCGGGCCGGGCGGACTGGACGTTGCTGCACGCTGGTTGGATGTACCCGCGATCGGTGTCGAACTGGATGCGAGCGCTTGTGCCACACGTGACGCCGCAGGGCTGGCGACTAAACAGGGTGACGTCAGCTCATTCGGTCCTTCCGATTTTCCGGATGCCACCATCCTTGCGGGCGGGCCCCCTTGCCAGACGTATGCCGTAGCGGGTGCAGGTGCGGGGCGCCGAGCTCTTGCGAAGGTATTGGATTTGGCCGAACTCATGGTCAAGGGTGAGGATGCGCAGGTCGAAACGAAGCTCGCCCGGCTGGCGAAGACGCCAGGTGACAACGGTAGGACGGGATTGGTCCTGCAACCCTTGCGGTGGGCGCTGGAGGCAGTGAAGGCGGACCGCCCTTATGAGGTGATCGTGCTTGAGCAGGTTACGACGGTACTGCCGGTGTGGCAGGCCTTCGGCAGAATCCTCAGACGGGTGGGCTACTCGGCGGTCACGAAGGTGCTGCATGCCGAGGAGTACGGGGTGCCGCAGACCAGGCGTAGGGCTGTCCTGATCGCGCGACTGCAGGGGGATGGCGGAGGAGCCGCGCTTCCGATTGAGACTCACCGCCCGTTTCGGAAGCGCCTCACGGTCGAGGAGATGCACCGGCAGGAATGGGTCGCCATGGGTGACGTGCTCAGCCGTGAGCAGCCGTTCGAGGTCGTGTCCAACTATGGAACCGGGGGAGACCCCAAGGTGCGTGGCAAGCGTCGACATAACGAGCCGGCGTTCACAGTTACAGGCAAGGTCAGCCGCAACCGCGTGGGGCCACCGGGCCTTCCCGATTCGCGGTTCACCAACTCCGAAGCAGGTCAGCTTCAGAGCTTCCCCGACGGCTATCCATGGCGAGGTCATGACGTCTCGCAGCAGATCGGCAACGCGATCCCCCCGGTTCTCGCTGTCCACGTACTCGCCGCGGCCCTCAAGTTGGGGGACGAAGCCCGGGACGCCGCCGTGGAGAAGGCGATCGCCGTCCAAGCCGCGGCGCCCGAGGCGCTGCCGTCGGTCGAGCAGCGTACAACGGGCTCCACAGTCCAAGGCGCGCTGGCCATCTAGACGTCTTCTGAGCGCGTTTCACGTCACGTATATCCTTACTTTTCGCATCACCTGTCGATGTCAGTGAGTAGCGTGGTATCCGTACCTCATCGACACATCGAAACGCGACGTGGCGCACGAAACGATCATGATACTTCAGTGAGGCGTGATGGGCGATCCGAGGACGGAAGCGGCTTGGAAGCAGTTCCAGGCCATGATCGATGGCAGACTGCCCCACGAGGCCACGCAGGCCTTACGTGACCTCTCGGTTCCCGGTGAGCTCATCGAGGAGTTGCTCCGGCGGCACGAGTCCGAGACCACGAAGATCGCCGGCCTTCGGTCGCCGCTCGCCCTGGGGCGTGAGGATATGCCGCGGTGGTACTCGGGGGTGCGCGCGGACGACAAGAACTGGCCGGCCTACGAGAAGCGCCTTCTCCGCTCGCTCGATCCGGAAGAGGTCAAGAAGATCGACGACGCTTCGGACCGCGTCGTTGCCATGCTCGATCACCCGGCGAACTACAGCTTCCGCTCGCGTGGACTCGTTCTCGGCCACGTTCAGTCCGGGAAGACGAGCAACTTCACTGCGGTGATCTGCAAGGCTGCAGACCGCGGATACCGGATGTTCATCATCCTGTCAGGGGTGACCAACTCCCTACGGCGACAGACACAAACGCGGCTGATACGTGACGTCGTGAATCTCAACCCGCCGTTGTGGCACCAGATCACCAAGCCGGAGCATGACTTCGTCCCGCCTGCCAACGCGCAATCCCTGATCGCATCCAGGAGTCAGTGGCTGCTACTGGTCGTCAAAAAGAACGGGCCTGTGCTCCGGAAGCTACGGGACTGGCTCGAGGAGGCTCGTGAGCAGCTTGGGCACTGCCCTACGTTGATCATCGACGACGAGGCGGATCAAGCGACCACGGCGACACGTAAGATCAACCCGCTGATCCGAGACGTCATGGGCCGGCTCCCCAGGGCCTGCTACATCGGATACACGGCGACGCCGTTCGCGAACCTTCTCATCGACCCGTCGGACGATGAGGATTTCTATCCACGAGATTTCATTCTCAGCCTTGAGCGTGGCAAGGACTATCAAGGGCCGGAAACCCTGTTCGGCCGCAACCCGTTGGACGGAGAGGATCCGGCTGACGTCCCGGGCGGACTCGACATGATCAGAACGGTTCCGGTGAACGAACTCGACTGCCTCAGGCCGCCGACCAGAGCCGCTGCTTCGGAGTTCGTTCCATCGGCGACCTTGTCGCTGCGTCGGGCTGTGATGTGGTTCTGGCTCGCCACCGCGACTCGTCACCACCGTGGTCAGAGAGATCAGCATTCTTCTATGCTTGTGCACGCGCATTCCGACACGCGCGTTCACGAGGCCTACCGCCCTGTACTTGAGTCCCTGTGCGCCGAGTTCGACGCCGGACTGCGTGACAATGACCGGACCATCGACGAGTTGCGCGATCTGTGGGAGGAGGAGACGCGACGGGTCCATGCCGGGGAGTGGGGCAAAAACATACCGGCCTTCACCGAAATCCTCGGGTGCTTGCCTCAAATCGTGTCGGATACGAAGATCGTGATGGACCACTACCGGAGCAGCGAACGGCTCGACTACGACTCCGGACCGGTCAACGTCATCGCCGTCGGTGGCAACACCCTTTCCAGAGGCTTGACCTTGGAAGGGTTGGTGGTCAGCTATTTCGTACGTTCCTCCAACATGTACGACACTCTCCTGCAGATGGGACGCTGGTTCGGGTACCGCTCCGGGTATGAGGACCTTCCCCGCATCTACATGCCCGAGGAGACCCGTCAGTGGTTCACCCACCTGGCAACAGTCGAGGCCGAGATGCGGGTCGAGATCGATCGATACCTCATCGAACATCACACGCCCCTTGAACTGGCCGTTCGCATCCGCTGTCACCCGAAGATGCGGGTGACAGCACCGACGAAGTCCAGGAACGCCGTGCGGGCTTCAGCGTCATACGGTGGGCAGCTCGTGGAAACTCGATACTTCCCGTGTGAGCCTAAAGACGCGGTATGGCACGCGGAGAACGAGACTGCGGTGACGAGTCTGCTACGGAGGGCTCACCACGAAGGGCGATTTGACGGTTCGGTGGCCGCCGGACGTGTGTTGTGGCGCGACGTCCCCCTGGAGCACATTCTCGAGTTCATCGATTCCTACAAGTTCCACTCCAAGTCCGTCGACGCGCCACGCGAGTTGATGCGCCAGTACATCGAGAGTCGGAGTAAGAAGGGCGCGCTGACTCGGTGGAACGTCGGTGTCGTGGGCAAGGCGGTCGAGGAGGAGAAGCGTAACGTCGTGCTGCCGAGTGGCGACACAGTGGCCCCGGTGACCCGTACTCGCCTCTCCACCAGCCACCGCGCACCCGTTGCGGACGTTAAGACACTCACAGGTTCTCGTGACGAGGCGTTGGATCTGCGCATCCCTGCAGGTGAGAAGGAGATCAATCGTTCCAAGCTCAAGAAGTGGCGGGTTCAGCAGGAGCCGGAACGCGGCCTCCTCCTGTTGTATCCAATCGACGCGGAGTCGCCCGTGCCTCTGCGTCGGACGGGCGGTGTCGAGACCCCACTGCAGGGCCGCGCACCGCTCGATGCGCCGGGAGAGGTCGTTTGGGGTGCGGCGATGGTCTTCCCGGAGCCGACCGGTGGCAGGGACGTCGCAGTCGAGTACGACTTCGTTCAGGCAGACCTATCAACGGTCTTTCCCGCGGCCGCAGAAGACGACGAGGAAGACGACACCGGTGTGCTCGACCAGGATCAAGATGTCGAAGCGTGACCGCTTCAGGAATTTCTTGAGCAAACCCGATGAAGAGCGAACAACGATGTCGGTCGCTCTCGCTGAAGGCGACTGCACTGCCGCACTTGGAGGACACCCCGCGCTAGTCGCTCGCGGAGCTGCCCTGAACGAGATCGGAGGCGATGTGTGAAGCAACCGGGTTGGTATGCCCAGCCATTTCGGGCGGACGGGGGCATCACCGCTGACGGCCTTCTAGATCAGCTCGGTCGGCCACGTCTTAGCCGTCTCACCATGCTCGTCCGAGAAGCAGCGCAGAACTCCTGGGATGCCCGCCGGCCGGATCGATCCCTCGTCAGCTTCCGGCTCAACCTGGGGACGGTTTCTGCGGGCCATGTGAATGCTTGGCGTTTGCTCTTCGCCGACGGCGGAAAACACGGAGTCGACCGAGACGGGTCTTTCCGTCGGCTCGCACGTGCACGATCGATGCGGTATCTGGCGATCGAAGACCGGGGGACTGTCGGTCTCGGCGGTCCCACACGCTCGGACGCAGGTCCCAGTGAACGAGTTGAATGGTTGCGCTTCATCCTGAACAGCGGAGATCGTGACGGCATTACGGCCGCTGGTCCGCGGGGAGGAACCTTCGGCTACGGCAAGGGCGCGCTCTACCAACTCTCCCGTGCTCACAGCGTCCTCGTGTACACCCGCTTCGAAAATGAGGGCGGGCGACTGGAGTCGAGGTTCATCGGAGTGGGGATTCGCGAAGCGTTCTGGGAGAGTGGGAGACGCTATACAGGACGCCAGTGGTGGGGTATCCCGGAGACAAATCACTGTGAGCCTCTTCGCAACGAACAGGCGGATGCGGTTGCGCACAGCCTCGGCCTGCGAGGTTTTGACGGAGACGAGACTGGAACCACTCTGATCGTAGTAGATCCTGACCTAACCGATCCGACGTTGCCGGTCGCTGATCCCGCCGAGGAGTTGACGGTCGCCGACGCGAGCGGGTACTTGGCCGGCGCCCTTGCGTGGAACCTTTGGCCGATCATGTTGACAGATCGGGTGGTTCGGATGTCGGCGGCCGTAACCGGCAACGGTGTTTCTATATCTGTCCCGTCACCTGAGGAGGATGCCGCTCTGGCATTTTATGCCAGCGCCTTCCGTAAGTCCCTAGAGGGCCCCCGCGAGATGTTGTCCTGCCGAAATCCCCGCAAGGATCTGGGTGTTTTCGCTTTCGAGTACACCTTCGGTACTCTAGTGACGTCACCGGCCGCACGCGAGCTGGGGCTGGACGGCGCGCCCCACCACGTGTGCCTCATACGGGGGCCTGAGCTCGTAACGCGGTATCACGCGGGTCCTGAACGATCCAACCCCGATGCAGGATATGCAGGTGTCTTCAAAGTCGTCCCAGATCTCGATGAGACGTTCGCCCGCGCTGAGCCTCCCACCCATGATGGATGGGAGTTCCAGCAGCTGAAGGGTAAGGAAGCCACCTTCGTTCGAACCGCAGGCAGGCGCCTGCGGGAGCGCTGCGACAGGTTGAGCGGTGCGCAGGCCCGACGAGGGCTGAAAGTAGGTGACTACGTGATGGGTTCGGTGGCCCAGCGCCTGGGGCACCTGCTCGCCGGACCAGGTGGAACAGGTACCGCTGCGCTCGGCTCTCGGTCGTCCTCGGAGTTCGACCGACCGGTCCCCCGCGACGGTAGGGGGGTGACTGAGGGGGAGGAAGCGGTGGGCCGAACAGTGATCACCGGAGAACCCTCCGGTCCGAGCTCAGGTCGGCACACTCGCAGACCCGTCCTCGTATCGACACCAAGGTTCGATGTGTTGGATGGCCGTCCGGTGATGGTCCAGCAGGTATTGGTGCGTGGCCCGGATGTGCTTGAGGGCGTGGTGAAAGTCTTGACGGGTGATGGGCGTGCGGAAGATGTAGCCCCTCGCGGGGCACCGGCTCCCGAGATCCTCGGATGGCGGCTCGCCGGCAGGAGGCTTGTCAGCGGCGCCATCCTCCGTCACACCGGCGGGCCCACCGAAGTGGAGCTGATCGTGTCCGTTGTCGCCGATGTTCTCGTCGAGATCAGTGTCACGAGGCCCGGATGAGTATCCGAGCGTGGCCTTTCCGTCGAACGCAGGACCGCGTCCACGCCGAGCCATGGCGGCTCGGCAGCGACGTCATGGGAGATCTACTGCCTCATGCGCTCCCGAACTGGGACTACGACACCGACGTGACGATGTCGCGTCTCGTCCAGGTCGATCTGAACGGTGTCGTCGAGGACTGCGGTCTTCCTGCGGACGCCCTCCTCTGCCTGAGCGTCCGGTACTGGGCCTCGACGGCCCTGATCCGGCGTACCGCGTTCTATGAACCCTTCCGCGTAAGCGGCGGAAAGGTCGCCATCGAAGTCCTCGCTACCGCCCAGGGGGATGAGCTGGGGGGACGGCTCGTCATCGAAACACTCTTGGAACTTGCTGAGCAGATCCCGCACACGGATCCATTCGTCGCGTGGAGATCAGGATCCATTCTCTGGAGCGATCAGGTTCAAACCCACCTGGAAGGCACGGCTGGCCTGCTCCCCGTCGCACCTGCTTCCTTCCGAGAAGCCGGATTGCCGGAGGGCGCCGCTTGGTACGTGAGTATGGACGGTGGAGATTGGCAGCAAGCAGCCATGGGGAGTCTGCTTATTCTACTCAATACCGACAATATCGCCGTCAGGCAGGCGATTGAAGCGGAGAAGAGCGGGCCAGCTGAGGTCTCGGCGATGTGGGGGCTCTTGGAGGTCGACATCGTCTGTGACTTGGTGGGGAAAGCGCTCGACGACGATGCCTTCGTGGAAATGGAATCCGTCGAAATCGAACGTGAGAAGGAACTAACGATGGCGGGCCTCATACAAGCGCTGATACGAACGTATCTCGCCAGGCCGACCGAAAGCGTGGAAGGCGCGACCTACCGATTGCGTGACGAGCGGCGGCGTGATCCGTCGCGCTTCCGTGCCTACGTTCATGCTGGTATCGGTTTTCCGCGAGAGAGGTGAGTATGAAGGCTCTTTACCCGAGGCTACTGCCGGCGGAAGCCGAGAGGCTTTTCCGCATGTTGCATCGGGTCCCTCTCGGTGCTCACGAGAATATGGCCGCCACACACTCACCGCGGGCGGTATTCGCCGCCACAGGTGGGCAACGTATCTCTCGTGAGGATCTTACTCGTCTGCGCCGATCGATCCTCACCCTCGCCTTGGAGCATGATTACCCGAATACTCCGAGCGTCGCAAAGCGCAATGAGTTCGACCGACGCACGGCCCGAGTGCTTCACGAGCAGAGTGGGATGGTCCCCGGTGAGGCGGCACAACGGCAAGTCTGGGCATTCTTGGCTCTGGTGCTTCTGCCCGACGTCTGCGTGTGGAGGTGGCCCGCCCGTGCGGACGGCCGGTACGTGGCCGACCGCTTCAAAGGGACGGATCTCACTCGCCATGCTTTGGCGCGTCTTTGGACACGTGCATTCGTTCTGTACGATCCGCAACAAGAAGATCCGTATGAATTGCTACAAGTGTTGGGTGAGGCAGACCTCGATCACATCATGAGCCGAAGGGCTGGGCTTGCGGGTTCCCCGGCCCTCGTGCGGGCCCTCGTACGTGCTCATCGTGACGACTCTGCAATCGAGGAGAGTGAATCGTCGCGCGAGATTTTGCGTCAAACACTCATACGTGTTCTGCGTCTGACTGCAATCGTCGACGTCGACGCGGCCTCCGAAAGTGAACTTAGGGCGCTGGTTTGGAGTGTGCGTTCAGATGTCCGGCAAGCATTTAGTGGACTCCGGCAACGTTGACTTGATTCATGCCGGAGAAGGTGTCGATTCGCCTTCAGGTCCCGTTTCAGCGAGTTGCCTCATTCGAGCGTCGTCGGGAGCACGCTGATACAGGATGTCGAAATAATCCCTCCACTGACTCCTCGCGCGCCGGAGTAGTCCGGGCCAGTCCGTAGCGTCCATGTCCTCGGTGCGGAGAGCCTGTATCTTGTCCAGCAAGTCCGCCTGCTTATCGATCTTATCGGCGACGAGGAGTCCTGACACGATCATGAATCGAGAATCGTTGGCCTGGACCACGGTCTTAAGCCTCCTGACATACCGTTCATAGCGATTCAGATGGTCCCAGTCAACCCTGAGTCCAGGACGCATAAGCTCGATGATGAGCAGTTGGTTTCCTGAGGAAAGTGCGAGGTCAACGCGAGCGTTCCACGAATCTCCGTACGCTACGTGGGCCACCTCCTGCGCCAGGCCCTCGATGCTGCGTTCGACCTGGAACGTCTCCCATTTCGGTGAAACGAGCCATGGGTGCTGGGCTATGTAATCCCGCACCTTGAGCTCCAACTCTTGCCGCTTGACCCGTTCTTCCAAGCCCGAGATCAAATTGAGTTGACTCTTGACCCGCTCCGCCGCATGCAGAGCGCTCATGACCTGGGAGTCGGTCAGGATCTGCACCAACCTGTCCGCATCCATCGACTCGGTCTGCGCGAGATCGTCTATCAGGTCCTTGAGGCGACCTCCTTCCCAAGCCGTCAGCATCCCTTCGGCAAGATCGGAGAATTGATCTTGTGTGAGCGAAGGAACTTTTGCGAGGGATTGCAACGCCTTGTCGACAATTCTACGCTCGGGGCGTTCCAGTTGCCCGAGCCGCTGAGAAAAGGGCCGCACACGGCCGCGGATGGCCTCAACTTTTCCTTGAGCTCGTAGATCTTTCCATGTGCGTAGCAACTCCTGGACGCGCTTCTGGCCCCATTCCAGCAGCGGCTTCGATTCTTGGACGTCCCAGTTGACTCGCTGCCTCTCGGTGGAGATCAAATCTCTTACCTGCTCGTCTAGGTAGTCTGCCTCGACCCGGCCCGAGAGGTAGTGGGTGCCCTGTTGGCCGCCAAGCCCACCGGTCAGGTTGAAGAGGAACGGACGCTGAGCCAGCTTATAGTGACTGAAAACCGAAACGCCAGCCAATTCTTCGTCCCCAATCGGCTCCTTGTAGAAGACGAACTTCCAGCGGATCTTATTTCCGTCGGGGAGTTGTTCTACGCCCCAGCCGTTCTCGACGGTCAATCCGGGTGGAGAAATCAGTCCGTGTTCCGTGTAGTCTTGCGGAAAGGAGAACTCGATTTTCTCCACATCGTCGATCTCTGAAATGTGCTTGTCGTTCACCAGAACCGTGAATTGATCGGCTCGTTCCAGGAGGAGGAATCGACGTGCCATGCTGGTTCGGAAACGATCTGGATTCGGCGTCACCTTGAGGCTTAGATCGCTTAGGGTGACGGTCGTGCCGTGGTCCGTGCGGCGATGTTCGTCAGGTGCGTGGTGGGACTCGACGTGAACTTTCAGCGGTTCATTGTCGACGTATCCTTCCCCTTCGTCGATCAACTGCCGTGCGTCGAGCCGGAAGACGGTGCGCTCGCCCGTCTCCTTGCTCGTCGTGTCAATCTCGACAAAACGTGCTATGCCGAAACCGGCGAACTTCCCTATCCCTTTGCGTCCCATCATGGGTCGTCCCGAGGGGGTTGAGCTGGAAGATCGGTCCTTCCGGCGGTCGTAACCGACGTTGAGGAAGCGATCTTGACATTCTCGGAGCGTCATCCCCTCGCCGTCGTCGGAAATGGCGATCACCGCGTCCGGTGCTGAGATCCTTTCTGGTAACGATACGCTCACGAGAGTTGCGTCCGCGTCCCAGGCATTCGAGACCAACTCGGCGATCGCGGCCACCGGTGACTGGTACATGTCTATGCCGAGGTGCTCGATCACCCGGCCCCGAAATCGGATCTCCAACTGCGGAGCATCGGAGGACATTGACCACTCCCCGGGTCTCGACGACGTCTGAGTTCTCAACTTATCGGAACACCGGTGACCAGACTGGGAATCTTGTGTACTGAGATCGCTCGGTTATACCGCTTCCGTCTCAGGAACCGTTCGCCACCGGACCGGCGATCATCTGGAGAGGAAAGCTGCTGTGACGACCGTGAGGGTGCCGGTGGTGAGGAGGGTGCCGAGGGTGGCGAAGAGGTAGTCGGTGCCGGCGCCGTCGTAGCCGGCCATGGCGGCGCGGGTGGGGTTCTTCGGGTCGTAGTGGATGCGGACCGGGGTGCCTGGGCGGAAGTTGAGGATGGTGGTCTTGCCGATGCGGGAGGTGTGTTCGTGGGGCTCGCCTTCGGGGGTGTGCCAGCGGGCCACGGGGTGGTAGAGGGTGCCGCCGTTGTTGCCTGAGCTGGTGGCGAGGCGGACGACCCGGCCCTCGGCGGTGGCGCCGGTGCGGCGCAGGGTGCGGGCGCGGCGGGTGCCCGTGTAGCCGATGGCGAAGAAGACCGCGCCGACGAGCAGCGGGATGAGCGCGAACAGCCAGCCGGTACCCATGTCCGTTTCGACGCCGTCACGCCGCAGCTGGTTGCGGGGGCGTCAAGGGTGGGGGGCCTTCGCCAGGTGGGGGGCGCCCGGGTGCGGGGTGCGCGGGGGTGGGGGCCAGGGGTGGGGGTGGGGTGGGTTGGTGGTGTAGGCGGCTCTGGTGAGGGCGGGTTGGGCTACGGCCTTGTGGGTCCACATCGTGGTGAGCAGGGCTCGTTCGCGTTCCGCGTAGTTCTTGGCCGGGCGGCCGCGGGTGGCCTGGGCGCGGAGCAGGGCCAGGGACGTCGCGGAGCGCTCGTACTCGGCCACCGCGCGGCGGGCGTCGTCGCCGTGGGCGTGGGCCGCGAGGGTGCGGGCTATCTTGCGGGCGCGTAGCGAGGAGAGGGCCACCGGTTCGGCGGGGACCAGCCAGCCGGCGTGGGCGTAGGCGGGCAGGTGGTCCCTTATGGTGCGGAGCTTGCCGCCGCGGGACCAGACCGCCAGCCAGACGAGCAGGCCGAACACCGGGACCATCACGAAGGCGTACGCGCCCAGGAAGGCGTAGCCGTTCATCACCGCCGAGCCGTTCCACAGCCCGTGCATCACGATCGCCAGGAGCAGGCCGCCCACCGGGAGGAGTACGCGGCGTATTCGCTGGTGGGCGTACGTCAGTGCGGCCAGGGCGATGCCTATGCCGGCCATCGCCGTGAACAGCGGGTGCGCGAACGGGGAGAAGACGACGCGGGCCACGAACGTCACGGTCACCGTGGCCAGCGGTCCGGAGTCGCCGAATGCCTGGTCCTCGTCGTACGCCCGGCCCAGATACAGGATGTTCTCGGTGAACGCGAAGCCCGTGGCGATGATCCCCGCCAGCACCAGGCCGTCGACCAGGCCGGAGAAGTAGTGCCTGCGGAAGAGGAACAGCAGCAGGATCGCGGCGGCCTTCGCCGTCTCCTCCACCACCGGCGCCACCACTGCCATGCCCCACAGGTCCGCCTCGCGCGACGACGCCGTGGGCAGGCCGGTGGCGATCCAGCGGGCGGCGAAGGTGTTCGCCAGCATCGCGACGAGCGTCGAGACGAAGGCGCCCCAGGAGAACGCGAAGATGCGGTAGCGCCAGGGGCCGGGCGCCACCCGGTCCAGCCACAGGAAGCCCGCGATCAGCAGCGGCACCGGCAGCAGCGCCAGCCCGCCGCCGACGAGCATCCCGTGCGTGCCGGTCTCCGTCCACACCAGCGCCAGGATCGCCAGGCCCGCCAGCGTCAGCACGGTCGCCACCGCGCCTATGCGTACGCCCCTTCTGCGCCAGAATCTCCGGGGGGCGGGAGCGATAGCGGTGGGTTTCGGCGTTTTCGGGCGTGCATCCTCGTACTCCGGACGCGGCCCGAATCCCTCGGGCTCCCGCGGCCGGGACATGAGCTGAGCGCCGTCGTGCTGCACCCCTCGACCCTAGCCAGTCCCCGCCACCGCGCGCGACGGGCTATTCATCCCGGATGCGACGGAAGAGCAGATCGTTGACGATGTGGCCCTTTCCCAGGCCCTGCCCCTCGAAGCGCGTGCGCGGGCGGAAGTCGGGGCGCGGGGCGTACCCGCCGCCGGGATGGGCGTTCTCGAAGTACGGCGACGCCGTCAGCGTCTCCAGCATCCATTCCGCGTACGGTTCCCAGTCCGTCGCGCAGTGCAGCAGCGCACCCGGCGCCATCCGCGACGCGGCCAGCGCCAGGAACTCCGGCTGGATGAGCCGGCGCTTGTGGTGCCGCTTCTTGGGCCACGGGTCCGGGAAGTAGACCCGCACCCCCGCGAGTGCGGCCGGGGGCAGCATCTCGCGGAGCAGGATGACGGCGTCGCCGTTGCCGATACGTACGTTCGTCAGGCCCCGCTGCTCCATGAGCCGCAGCAGATTGCCCTGGCCGGGGGTGTGGACGTCGACGGCGAGGATGCCGGTGGCGGGGTCGGCCGCGGCCATCTCGGCGGTCGCCTCGCCCATACCGAAGCCGATCTCCAGCACGACCGGGAGGCCGCCGAAGAGGTCGTCGAGATCGAGGAGGTGCTCGCCGTCGATGTCGAAGCCCCACTTCGGCCAGAGACGCTGCAGCGCCTCGCCCTGCGCGAGGGTCACGCGGCTGCGGCGCGGGACGAAGGAGCGGATACGCCGCTCGTAGTGCGGCCCGGCGGGCGCGGGGGCGGGGCCGCCGGGGAACCTGGGCTGGGGACGATCCTGCTGATCGGGGTGGTCGGACACAGTGCCCTTATTTTACTGAGGACGACGGGGGACTATGGGGCGGTCCCGTCCGTCACAGGAGGTCGAGCACCCTGCGGGCGATCTCCCTGCCGATCGGCAGGGACGCCGTCGCCGCCGGGGACGGCGCGTTCAGTACATGGATCGTCCGCGGCCCGGCGGCGAAGCGGAAGTCGTCCACCAGCGTCCCGTCCGGCAGCACCGCCTGCGCCCGCACCCCCGCCGCGGCCGGGCGCAGGTCCTCCTCGTCGACCGCCGGCAGCAGTCGCCGCACCGCCGCCGTGAACGCCCTGCGGGAGAGCGAGCGGCGCAGCTCCCCGGCGCCGTAGCGCCAGTGGCGGCGGGCTATGCGCCAGCTGCCGGGGTACGTGACCGTGGCGGCGGCGTCGCGGGGGCTGAGGCTCGTACGGGAGTAGCCCTCCCGGGCGAGCGCGGGGACGGCGTTGGGGCCGAGGTGGACGGCGTCGTCGATGCCGCGGGTGAGGTGGACGCCGAGGAACGGGAACGCGGGGTCGGGGACGGGATAGACGAGGCCGCGGACGAGGTCGGCGGCGTGCGGGGCCAGTTCGTAGTACTCGCCCCGGAACGGGACGATGCGCAGCTCCGGGCGGTCGCCGGCGAGGCGGGCGATGCGGTCGGAGTGCAGGCCGGCGCAGTTGACGAGGGCGCGGGCGCGGATGACGTCGCCGGCGGCGGTGCGGACGGCGATGCCGGGGCGGGAGGGCCGTCCCGGACGCCGCGCGATCGCCCGCACCTCCGCTCCGTACCGGACCTCCGCGCCCGCGTCCCGCGCCAGCTCCGCCAGCGTCCGCGCCACGGCCCGGAAGTCGCACACCCCCGTCGTCGCTACGTGCAGCGCGGCGAGCCCGCGCACTTGCGGCTCGTACTCCGTGATCTGCGCCGGCCCCAGCTCGCGCACCGGGATGCCGTTCTCGCGCCCGCGCTGCGCGAGCGCGTGCAGGCGCGGCAGCTCGTCCCGCTCCGTGGCCACGACGATCTTGCCGGTGACGGCGTGCGGCAGCCCGTGCTCGGCGCAGAACTTGACCATCTCCGTGGCGCCCTGCACCGCGAACCGCGCCTTCAGCGAGCCCGGCCGGTAGTACAGCCCGCTGTGGATCACGCCGCTGTTGCGCCCGGTCTGGTGCTGCGCCGGGCCGGGCTCCTTCTCCACGACGACGACGCGGATGCCGGGGGCGGCACGGGTGAGCGCGTACGCCGTGGAGAGGCCGACGATGCCGGCTCCGATCACGAGTACGTCGCAGTCGTGGGCCATGTCACCTCCGCCAGGGATCGGACCCATCATCCCCCGGCCGGCCAGGTCGCCGCCAAGGCCCCGGCCCCGGCCCCGGCCCCGGGCCACGAACCCCCGGCCCTCCCGGCCTCGCGGGACCGAGCGGTCCCACAGACCCCACAGACCCCACAGACCCCAGACCCCGCGGGAACCCCAGGAACCATGGGCCCCAGGAACCCCAGGAACCCCGGCATCCCCCTACAGCGGCAGCCGCGGCGGCACCCCGCCCGCCACCGCCCGCTGGCGCGGCGCCGCGTCGCCCGTCCAGACCGACCCCCGCCGCATCATCAGCCGCTGCAGCCACAGCTCCGCCGACACCAGCTCCGCCAGCCCGCCCAGCGGCAGCGCCTCGCCGTCCGCCGCCGCGCGCAGCGCCTTGCGTACCACCCGGCCCTCCACCAGCCCCGCGTCCGCCAGCAGCGGCCGGTGGAAGAGGTCGGCCAGCTCCGCCGAGGCGCGGCGCAGGCCGATCCGCTCCGCCGACGCCGCCGCCGCGGCGGCGCCGGTGGTCGCGCCCCAGCCCGGCGGCAGGCCGCGGATACCCGCGCCGTCGAGCACGGCGCCGAGCACCGCCGCCCGCGCGCCCGGCTGTACGCGCAGCGCCTCGGGCAGCGCGCGGCAGGCCCGTACGACCTGGTTGTCGAGGAAGGGGGCGTGCAACCGCTGGAAGCGGACCTCCGCGGCCTGCTCGAAGACGCGGTAGTCGGCGCCCGACTGCGCCAGCGCGGCGGCGGCGCGGCGCTCGCCGGGGCGGCCGGTGCCGTCGCCGTTCGCCGTGCCCGCGGAGCCCCGCAGCCGTACCGACACCTCGGCCAGCGCCTCGCCCGTCAGCCAGCGCGCCGCGGGCCCCGGCCGGCACCAGCTCAGCGCGGCCAGCGAGGCATCGACCGCACCCCGCGCGCGCCCGCGCTCAGGCGCCCCGCCCAGCCCGCCCGCCGGGTCGTCCAGCAGTGTCTCGGCGCCCTCGGAGATGCCCTCCCAGTACGGCGTACGGGCCAGCCGCCGGGCCGCGCGGTAGACGGTCAGCGGCGCCAGCACCGACCCCTCCGCGCGCGCCAGCGCCGTGACGGGCCGGAACAGCGAGCGCCGCCGGCGGTCCAGCAACAGGTCCGCGAGCCGGGCCGGGTGGGCGTCGAGGACCTCGCGGGCGCCGACGCCCACGAGGTGGTCGGCGCTGCCCGCGGTCAGCCGGCGCCGGTGCCGGGCGGCGGCGACCAGCGAGGGGCCCGGCTCGTCGGTCAGCGGCATGCTCTCCAGGTCCGCGTACGGCAGCGCCTCCTCGCCCGCGGCGACCACCACGTGGTGCAGCCGCGGGTTGGCGGCGATGGTGCGGGCCCGCTCCAGCTCCGCCTCGTCGGCCCGCGCCGTCAGGTCGTTGAACGTCACGGCCACCAGCCGCTCGCCCTGCCCCGGCCCCAGCCCCGGCGGCGTGCCGGGCGCCCCCGGCAGCCCGGCGGCCAGCAGCGCGAGGGTACCGGAGGCGATGCCGCCGGAGAGGTCGGCGCCGATGCCCGGTGCCGGGCCGCGCGCGGCGCGCCGGTCGGCCGGCCCCATGCCCGGTACGGGGCCGGGGTCGAGGCCGCCGTAGCCGGGTTCGGGTGCGTGGCGGGGGGCGGCCAGCCGGGCGCGTACGGACTCCACCAGCGCGTCGCGTACGCCCGCCACCGCCGGTTCGGTGTCCAGCGACGGCGCGGCGACGGCGAGGGAGGCGCGCGGCTCGTAGCCGGTGATCTCCTTCTGGCCCTCGCGGAGGATGAGCGCGTGGCCGGGCGGCACGCGGTGCACGCCGGCGTACGGGGTGCCGTCGCCGAGGGCCTCCGGCACGTCGGGGCAGGCGAGTTGGGCGGCGAGGTGGGGGACGTCCAGCTCGGCCTCGATGAGGTCGGCGAGCGGGAGGGCGGCGGTGGCGTACGCGGTGCCGCCGTCCCAGGCGGTGTGGAAGACGGGGCGGGCGCCGGCGAGGTCGCCGAGGACGGTGGTGCGGCGGCCGACCTGGGCGACGGCGGTGTATCCGCCGGACCAGGCGGTCAGGTGCCGTACGGCGCCGCCGCGGGCGGCAAGCAGGCCGACGCGCAGCTGGTCGTCGCCGGCGCCGCAGACGCCGAAGACCGCGAGCCGGATCAGCGGGGCGACGTCGACGACCCGGATCTCGTCCGGGCGCCAGTCGCCGACCGCCCACAGCGGATCCGGGCCACCCCAGACGAGTTGGGCGCCGACGGGGTGGAGGTCGTAGTCGTCGGCCGTCTGCGCACCGTCGAGGAACGAGGGCGCGGTGGCGGCACTGCTCCACCCCACCAACCACCGCATGCGCGCCTCCTCGTGGGCAACTGGGGACGTATCGGCATATGCCAAGCGAGCCGGGCGAGCCGGGCAAGCCCGGCGATCGGCGTCAACTCCGCCACGCACAGGGCGTACTGCCGTTTCGTCAGGACCAATGCTGCCACGAGAGGGGCGCATGTGAGTGGATGCGGGCGTGCAGGAGTCTGCCTGTCACGGCCGGAAGCGCTTGCGCGGGCCGAGTCGTGGGCTGAGCCGCGGTGTGTGGCGAGGGGCGTGCGGTGTGTGGCGAGGGGTGTGGCGAGGGGCGTACCGAGAGGCGTACCGAAGGGTGTGCCGATCGGTGTTCGAAACCCGGTCCGGGCGCCCGGACTCCGGGGCAACCACCCCGAACGCCCGGATCTACGCCCGTAGCAAGGGGCGTCATTCAGCCATTCTGTACGCGGTCGATCCCGGCCATCGACGGGCCGTCGGGCATGCCTTGTGTGGTCCGGGAAGCGTCCCGCGCTCCCCGGACCGTAGGCCGCCGCCCGCGGGGATGAATGACGGCGGAGTTCCCCAGGCCCGCCGGTTTCCCACGCGCGGCGAGCCGACCCACGGACAACCAGCCTTGCGTGCACCGCCCTTTGCGGGCAGAGCGCACGTACGGCGCACCGCCACACGACCCCGGAGCACGCGCGCTGTAATCCCGCCATCCGGAAACAATCCCCTTAACGGTCGGGATCCGGCGAACTACGCTGGGTGCATATGCGACCCGGCCGGATCCCCACCTGCCGGACGGGAGCCGTCGGTGGTCGAGGGGTGTGCATGTCCAGGACGCCACGCGGGCCGAACGAGAAGCTGGGCCACATGCTCGCGCTCGCCGGGATCAGCAACGCCGGACTCGCCCGCCGGGTCAACGACCTCGGCGCGCAGCGAGGCATGACCCTTCGGTACGACAAGACGTCCGTCGCCCGCTGGGTGACGAAGGGGATGGTGCCGCAGGGCGCCGCGCCCCACCTGATCGCCACCGCCATCGCCGGCAAGCTCGGCCGCCCCGTGCCGCTGCACGAGATAGGGCTCGCCGACACCGACCCGGCCCCCGAAGTCGGCCTCGCCTTCCCGCGCGACGTGGGCGAGGCGGTGCGCACGGCCACCGAGCTGTACCGGCTCGACCTCGCCGGGCGGCGCGCCGGCAGCGGCGGCATCTGGCAGAGCCTCGCCGGCTCCTTCGCCGTCAGCGCGTACGCGACGCCCGCCTCCCGCTGGCTGATCACGCCGGCCGACGGCTCGGTCGCCCGCGGTCTCGACGGCGTCGACGCGCTGCACGCGCCCGCCGCCGACGACGCCACCGGGCCGCGCCGGGTGGGGCACAGCGACGTCGCGAAGCTGCGTGACGCGGCGGAGGAGGCGCGGCGCTGGGACTCCAAGTACGGGGGCGGCGACTGGCGGGCGTCGATGGTGCCGGAGTGCCTGCGCGTGGACGCGACGCCGCTGCTGCTCGGTGCGTACACCGACGAGGTGGGGCGCTCGCTGTTCGGCGCGACCGCCGAACTGACGCGGCTCGCCGGCTGGATGGCCTTCGACACGGGACAGCAGGAGGCGGCCCAGCGGTACTACATCCAGGCGCTGCGGCTCGCGCGGGCGGCGGCGGACGTGCCGCTCGGGGGGTACGTACTGGCGTCGATGTCGCTGCAGGCGACGTACCGCGGCTTCGCCGACGAGGGCGTGGACCTCGCCCAGGCCGCGATCGAGCGCAACAGGGGGTTGGCGACGGCGCGCACGATGAGCTTCTTCCACCTCGTCGAGGCGCGGGCGCACGCCCGCGCACAGGACGAGGCGTCGTGCGGGACCGCCCTGGCGGCGGCGGAGAGCTGGCTGGAGCGGGCGCGCGCGGGCGACCCGGACCCGGCCTGGCTCGACTTCTACGCCTACGACCGGCTGGCCGCCGACGCCGCCGAGTGCTACCGCGACCTGCGGGTGCCGCGGCAGGTGCGGCGGTTCACGGAGCAGGCGCTGGCGCGGCCGACGGAGGAGTTCGTGCGCTCGCACGGGCTGCGGCTCATCGTGGCGGCGGTCGCGGAGCTGGAGTCGGGGAACCTGGACGCGGCGTGCGCGCAGGGGACGCGGGCGGTGGAGGTCGCGGGGCGGATCTCGTCGGCGCGGACGACGGAGTACGTGAAGGACCTGCTGGCGCGGCTGGAGCCGTACGGGGACGAGCCGATGGTCGCGGAGTTGCGGGAGCGGGCCCGGCCGCTGCTGGTGGCACCGGCGTAGGCCTCGCCGGCCGGGCCCTACCGGGCGAACGGGCGGTTGCGCGGTGTACGGGGTTGCCGTGGGCCATACACATGGGCGTACGCAGGGGGCGGCCGTGGGCCGTACGCATGGGGCGTAGGCCGTGCGCGCTGGGCCGTGAGCGCTGAGCGCTGGGCGGTGCGCGCTGGGCCGTGGGCGCGGGCCATGGGCGCTGGGTCGTGCGCGCCTGGCAGCGGGCTGTACGGGTGGGGCGGTGGGTGTGTTTACGCGCCTGGCAATGGGTTGTACGCGTGGGGCGGTGAGCCCTTACGCGCCCGGCAGCCGGCCGTACGCCCCCGGCGCCGCCCGGGTTCTAGCGATCCCCGCAACACCCCTGGAGTCAGGGAGTTGCGGGGACCCCGAGAATCCGCCGAGGGCCCGCGGGGCGACGGCACCTGAGATGACGGCACCTGGGGTGACGATCCCTGGGATGACGGCAGGCCGCCGGCCGCGCCGCTGTCCGTGGCACGCTCGCGATCGTCCCGATCGTCAACTGCCATGCCGCAAGCTCCCGTTAGACGCTCATCCCGCCCGTCATCGGGTGAGCGTGCCACAACGGGCCCGGCGTGCCGCCCGCGTTGACGGCCAACCACCCGTTGGGAGGTTGTCGCGCATACGAAGCGCCAGGAGTCACGCTTACGGGGTGGATGTCCGTAGCGCTTGTCGAGACGGCCGGTGCGCGAGCCCGCGGGCGACCCCGGTGACGGCCCCGGCGGAAGGCACCCTGACGAGCGACCCCGTCAACGCACACCGCCGTCGACGGAGGCACCCGTCAAGGGGAATTACCGCCGGAGCCCAACGGAAGCCCAACCGAAGACCAACGAAAGCCCAACCGGAGCCCGGAGCCCTGTCGGAGCCAGGACGTGTCCCGACAGGCGACCGGCCGGCTCACTCCTCCGCGTGCGGCCGCAGCCCGTCCAGCAGGATGTCCAGCAACCGCGCCGACGCCACCGCCTGCTGCGCCGGGTCCGGCAGGGACGGCGCCGCGGTGGCTATCACCAGCAGCACGTCCGACACCGACACGTCCGCGCGCAGCGACCCCGCGTCCCGGGCGCGCGCGACCAGCTGCCCGACCACGTCGAGCAGCGCCGCCGCGTCCGTACCGCCGACGCTCCCGCCGTCCGTGCCCACGCCCGCGCCCTCCGGCGCGCCGGCGCCCGCGGCCGAGCCCGGCCCGCCGTGCGCGTTCGCGTGCGGGCCGACCTGCGCCGCCGTGCCGTCCGGCGAGGGCCGCTGCTGCGGCACCCGCGGCGCCTCCTCGCCGCCCTCCGGCGCCTTCGCCGTCACGCCGAGCACCTGCGGCGGCAGCAGCCGCCCGGCGCCCGAGTCGACGGAGGCGCGGAGGAACCGGGCCAGGGCGGCCCACGGCTCGTCCTCCTGCTGCAGCGCCGCCCGCGCCTGCTCGGTCAGCCGCGCGGTCTCCGCCTGGGCGATGCGCTTGACCAGCACCTCTTTGCTCGGGAAGCGGCGGTACACGGTGCCGACGCCGACCCTGGCGCGGCGGGCGACGTCCTCCATCGGGGCGCCGTAGCCCAGCTCGCCGAAGACCTCGCGCGCGGCACGCAGGACGTGCTCCAGATTGCGCTGCGCGTCGACCCGCAGCGCCGACCGGCCGTTCGGTGACAGATCGCCCGAAGTGCCCGGTCCCGTCATGTTTGCTGACAGACGACTGCTCTGACTCTGAACCTGCATCTCTGTATCCCCCGGTTATGACAGTCTCCCCCCGGAGACTCCCCACCCTGCTTACCGGAGCGCATCTGGTCGGGCCACTCCGGCTCGTACGAACATAGTTCAGCAGAAGTCAAGAGAGAAGGGGCTGTGGATAAGGATCGGCCGCGGGTCGGACACCTCGGGCGCCGGAAATCCTTCCCCCGCCTGTGGACAAAAGCCCGAACGCGCTGCGTCATGGGTGTTCCGAGTGTTCCGAGGTTGCCGTCGGCGGCCTCCCCCAAGTTCTCGCCGCCGCCGACGGCGCGCGCCGAGGCCGGGCCCCAGGCGGGACCCCAGGCAGGAGGTTGCCCATGACGGATCCGACGCGCGTGCTCGTCGTCGGCGGTGGCAACGTCGGGATGGCCGCGGCGCTGCGGCTGCAGAAGCACCTCGACAAGCAGCTCAAGCGCGGCGCGGCGCAGATCACGGTGGTCGCCCCCGACCCGTATATGACCTACCAGCCCTTCCTCGCCGAGGCCGCGGCCGGCTCCGTCCAGCCGCGCCACGTCGTGGTGCCGCTGCGCCGCGTGCTGTCCCGCTGCCGCGTGGTCGCCGGCCGGGTGACGTCCGTCGACCACCCCAAGCGCACCGCCCGCGTCGCGACGCTCGCCACCGAGGAGACCGGCGAGCCACCCCTGGAGATGGCGTACGACCAGCTCGTGCTGGTGCCCGGGTCCGTGTCGCGGGTGCTGCCGGTGCCCGGGCTCGCCGAGCACGGCATCGGCTTCACCTCGATCGAGGAGGCCATCGGCCTGCGCAACCACGTCCTCGAACAGCTCGACATCGCCTCCTCCACCCGCGACGCCGCCGTCCGCGAGGCCGCTCTCACGTTCGTCTTCGTGGGGGGCGGCTACGCCGGCGTGGAAGCACTCGCCGAACTCGAAGACATGGCGCGTTACGCCACCCGCTACCACCCCGGCGTACGCCCCGAGGACATGCGCTGGATCCTCGTCGAGGCCAGCGACCGCATCCTCCCCGAGGTCGGCGAGCGGCTCGGCGAGTACGCCGTACGCAGGCTGCGCGAACGCGGCATCGACGTACGCCTGGAGACCCGCCTGTCAAGCTGTACGGACCGCGTCGCCCAACTCAGCGACGGCGCCCGCTTCCCCACTCGCACCCTCGTGTGGACCGCCGGCGTCCGCCCCCACCCCGTCCTCGGCGCCACCGGCCTGCCGCTGAACGAACGCGGCCGCCTGCTGTGCACCGCCGACCTCCGCGTCCGGGGCGAGGACGCCGTCTGGTCCGCCGGCGACGCCGCCGCCGTACCGGACCTCACCGCGGCCGAACCCGGCGCCCTCTGCGCCCCCAACGCCCAGCACGCCGTCCGCCAGGCCCGCGTCCTCGCCGACAACCTGGCCGCCGCGCTGCGCGGCGCACCGCCGCGCGACTACCGGCACCGCTACGCCGGCTCCGTCGCCTCCCTCGGCCTCCACAAGGGCATCGCCTATGTGTACGGCCACCGGCTGAAGGGCTACCCTGCCTGGCTCATGCACCGTGCGTACCACCTCGGCAAGCTCCCCACCGTGGGCCGCAAGGCCCACGTGCTCGCCGAGTGGACGCTCGCCGGGCTGTTCAAGAGGGAGATCGTCGCCCTCGGCTCGCTTGAGCACCCCCGGGCGGAATTCGAGCTCGCCACCCGGTCGGGTCGCGGCCCTGACGGCGACTGAGCCGGGGCATGTGACGATGGACGGGCACGAAACGGCACGGAGTGAAACGAACGACGAACGAGTGGACCTGGGACTGGCACGCTTGAACTTCACGCGCTGGAGCCCCCGGCTCCCCGGATCCCCGCGCCGCACCGCCGCCGCGCGGGGGTTCCGCGGTGCCGTCCCCTCCGCCCGGCGGCAAGGCCGCCGCGCCGCGGCGGAACCGCCCCCCGGCGTCGACCCGGACGGCGACCCGGGCGGTACGGCGGACACCGAGACAGGCACCGAGACGGGCGGCAGGACGGGTGGTAGGACGGGCCGCGAATCGGGCCCGGAACACGACACCGAGCAGGGCGTCGACCCCGGCATCGAGCTGCCCGTCAGCGCCACCCTCGGCCGGCTGCCCGCCCCCGTCGCCGTCGTTCACGGCCCGGAGCACCGCATCGCCTACGTCAACAACGCGTACGCCGCCGTCTTCGGCGCCCGCTCCCCGGGCGCGCCCGCCCGCGACGCCCTCCCCGAGCTGGCCGAGCTGGGGCTGCTGCCGCTGATGGACCAGGTGCTGCGCAGCGGCACCCCGCGCACCGTCAAGGCCCGCCGCGCCCCCGACGCCCGCTCGTACACGTTCACCTGCAGCCCCATCGACGTCGGCGAGAGCGGCGGCGTGCTCGTCTCCGCCGCCGACGTCACCGACCAGGTGGAGGCGGCGGAGCGGCTGCGCGCCGGCGAGCGGATGCAGCGCAAGGCGGCGGTGGCGCTGCAGCGCAGCCTGCTGCCGGAGAAGCTGGAGCACCCGGACGACCTGCGGGTCGCCGCCAAGTACCAGCCCGGCGGCACCGACGCCGCCGTCGGCGGCGACTGGTACGACGTCATCACCCTCGGCGCCGGCCGCACGGCGATGGTCATCGGCGACGTCATGGGCCGCGGCGTCCGCGCCGCCGCCGTCATGGGCCAGCTGCGCACCGCCGTACGGGCGTACGCGCGCCTGGACCTCCCGCCGCACGAGGTGCTGCAGCTCCTCGACGGCCTCGCCGCCGAGATCGACCCGAACCAGATCGCCACCTGCGCGTACGCCGTCCACGACCCGCACGAGGGCCGCCTGGTGCACGCCTCCGCCGGCCACCTGCCGATCCTCATCCGCGACGCGGACGGCACTGTGCGCCGCGTCGACGAGCCCACCGGCCCGCCGCTCGGCACCGGCGGCTGGGTGCACACCTCCGCCGAGCTGCCCTTCCCGCCCGGCTCAACCGCCGTCCTCTACACCGACGGCCTCATCGAACGCCGCGGCCAGGACATCGACGAGGGCGTCACCGCGCTCGCCACCGCCTTCGCCGGCGCCACCGGCGCCCCCGGCGTCGTCTGCGACCGGCTCATCCGCTCCCTCGGCGTCACCGCGGAGCACGACGACGACGTGGCCGTGCTGGTGCTGGAGCACCCGCTACGCGACAACGGCGAAGCCGAGCTGTTCCGCGGCGCGGCGCTGGACCTCCTCGGCGGCGTCGAGGCGGCCCCGCGCGCCCGCGCCTTCGCGGACGGCGTCCTGGCGAGCTGGCGCTTCCCGGCGGAGCTGCGCGAGTTGGGCGTGCTGGCGGCCAGCGAGCTGGTCGCCAACTCCCTGCAGCACGGCTCCCCGCCGATGCGGCTGCGGCTGCGACGTACGGACCGGAGGTTGATCGTCGAGGTCACCGACGGCGACGACCGACTGCCCCGCCGCCGCCAGGCGGCACCCGGCGACGAGAACGGCCGGGGCATCTCCATCGTCGCCACGATCGCCACCAGCTGGGGCTCACGCCGCACGCTGGGCGGCGGCAAGGCGGTGTGGTGCGAGTTCGCCCTGCCGTGCGACGAAGGCGGCTGAGCCCACCCGCACGTTCAGACACAGAACGGCCGAAAACCACCCACAACGTGCGCGAGTGCCCTTGATCGCACTTGACATGGGGCAAGCCGCTCCGTAGTGTTCTTCGGGTTGCCACGGGGCCGGTGAGGTTCCGCAGTGCGACGGTGGCCGTCCCGGAGGGGCGGCTCGTGCCATCTACTTGAGTGTGATCGACTCCCTTTCGTCGGGGTGGATTCGGCGTGTCCGTTTCTTTTCGGCGGGCGGTTGGATTTTGCGCCGCGGGGACAATCCGCTACGGTTATGGCTTACCGAAGGGAAACGCCCGGAGAAGCCTGGTGAGGGTTTTGATGGAAGTGTCCGTTCTTTGAGAACTCAACAGTGTGCCAAGTAGTCGATGCCAAGTGTTTGATGTAGTGACACAGCAGTAGCGAGGCAGACTCGTTTCTGTAGTGCTGCAGATCATTGTATGCATTTACGGAGAGTTTGATCCTGGCTCAGGACGAACGCTGGCGGCGTGCTTAACACATGCAAGTCGAACGATGATCCGGTTTCGGCCGGTGATTAGTGGCGAACGGGTGAGTAACACGTGGGCAATCTGCCCTGCACTCTGGGACAAGCCCTGGAAACGGGGTCTAAT
>NZ_JCANTA010000046.1:0-24372 GCF_059570575.1 Streptomyces sp. CNX435
CATCGTCGCGTCGGCAAGGCCCGCGATCACGCCCGCGGCCGAGCCGCCGCCGTCCTTCGACAGCAGATACAGGGTGTCCCGGCCCAGTGCGTGCTCGTGCGGATTGAACTGCGGAAGCTGTGGATCGGGCATCACCCAGGCCGCGATCTCCGGATCGAGCAGGCAGGCCACGCACTGCCGGGCGGTTTCGTAGATGCCGTCGCGGGTCTCCACCGCACCCCGGACCGTCCCCTGCAACTGCTCGGCCATAGCGGTCAGGCCGGAGTCCCGCAGCAGGTCGACCGGGGTGCGGTCGGCGGGGTCGGCGAGCCAGGCCAGCAGGTCGTGGAGGGTGGCCCGGCCGCGGGCGGCGGCGAGGAACAGGGCGGTGAGGGTGTTCTGGGCCGCGGAGATCCAGAAGTCCTTCTTCGACTGGTCGTCGTTGACGGAGGCGACGAAGTGGCCCGCCAGGCGGCGCGCGCCTTCCATGGTGTGGCAGTCGGAGAGGATGTCCCACCACATCGCGCGCGGGGCATGGGCGATGCCCTGCGGGTCGAACGTCCACACCCGGCCGGCCTTCTCGCGTTCGGCCCGCGTGACGGCGTACACGTCGGACTTGTTGGAGGTCAGCAGCACCGCTCCCTGGGCACGGAGTACGCGCGGGACGGCGATGCCGGTGGACTTGCCGGCGCGCGGGGCCATCAGGTCCAGCTCCACGTCCTCGAACGAGGAGCGCAGCACCGGGCCGCTCGGGTCGAGTTCGCCGAGCAGGTTGCCCGTCTCGTCCGGGTGCAGGTCGCCCCGGCCTTTGAGCGAGGGGCGCAGCTCGCGGGCGCGCTTCGCGATGCCGTCCGGGCACAGCGCCGCCAGGTCCCGCTTCCCGGCCAGGCCCTTGGACCGGTTCGTGAACCGGATCACCCGGTGCACGGCCAGTACCCCGGCGGCGCCGGCCAGGCCGAAGACCAGGGCGATGCCGCCGGTCACCGCGGCCGGTGACGCGTCCGGCCAGAGCGTCGCCGGACCGTCGGAGAGCAGGGTGGTGAACGTCGCCATGGTGAACGGCGGGGGATCCCAGCCCGCCCCGGTCAGCACGGCACCCAGGGACCCCCCGAGCCACATGCCGCCGAACACCACCGCGCCCACGCCCGTCACCATGACGACGGCCCAGGGCATCAGCTCGCTGCCGTACGACTTGCCGTTTGATGCGCCCCCGCTCATCCGGTACGCCTCCCGGCCGCCGCCGGCTGCTTGGAGAGGTCGGGGACGCGCCCCGACGCGCTCGTGGCGACCGGCTTGTTCGGTGCCCAGCGCTTGTTGGTGTCGTGCAGGTGCCGCTCGGTGTCGGTGATGGCGACCTGGATCGGGATGCCGGGCCGGCCACCGACCTTGATCAGGAACCGGCCGCGGCCGGGCGGCTCCGCGTTGTCCCCGCGCGCGGCCCAGCCCGGGGGCGAGGACCAGGAGGAGACCAGCTCGATCTCCCGCCGGGACAGGCCGACGACCCGGCCCAGCTCCTCCATCTCCTGGCGCGGCAGCCCCGCGCACACCACCATGCCGGCGCGTTCGACGAAGCCGCGTGCCTTGACCCGGTCGGCGTCGGTGCCCAGCGCCTCGGCGTCCTTGAGAGTGTGGGTGATCTTGGCGTCGCCCAGGCCGAGGGTACGGTTCAGCCGGGTCAGGGCGTCGATGCGGTCCACGATGCCGGAGGCCGCGCGCAGCGGGCGCCACAGCTCGTCGAGCACGGTGAAGAACCAGCGCCGCGGCCGCAGCCCGGCGTCCGCCAGCGCGTGCGAGGCGGCCACCGTGCCCAGTCCGTCGGACCAGGCCGCCAGCATCGCCGCCGCGGTGAGCTGCGTGTCCGCCTCCCCGATCCGGGAGATGTCCACGCACACGGCGGGGGCGTCCAGGTCGATACGGGTCGAGGTCTCAGCGCCGAACGTGTCCCCGAGCGGCCCGTCCAGCACGCCCAGCAGCGAGCGGTGCAGCGGGTCCACGGCGTCGCGGTAGCGGCTGTCGTCCCCGCGGTCCAGGGTCACCGCCCGTACCCGGTCGGGGCCTTCGGCGAGGATCCGCAGCAGGTCCGGCAGGAGGGGCTGGCGGCCCGGCGGCGTGCGCTCGCGCAGGTGGTGCAGCGCCGCGGAGAGCACCGACTGCTCGTGGTCGTCGATGGCGTGGTCGCGCACGATGGTGATGAGCGCGGCGACCATGTTCAGGACGCGGCCGTGCGTCTCGATGGCCAGCGTCCGCCCGGCCTCGCCGCCGATGCGCTTCGCGGCGGCGCCCATGGCGCCGGGGTCGAGGACGTTGATGCCGCCCACCCCGCGCCCGATGGACAGGACCTGGCCGCCCAGGGCGCGCACGGTGTCGGCGTAGTCGGGCTTCAGGTCGCCGAGCACCAGCGGGACCACGCCTGTCGCGGCCAGCCCGATGAGCATGCGGTTGACCAGGGTGGACTTGCCCAGGCCCGGCATGCCGAGCATGAACAGCGAGGGGTTGGAGATGTACTGGGCGCGGGTGAACCACGACAGCGGGTCGCCGCACACGGTGGCGCCGGTGAACAGGTGCTGGCCCAGCGGTACGCCGATCATGGGCGCGCCGGAGCCCGCCGCGAACGGCCACAGCCCGCAGGCCTGCACGGTGGTGGCGCGCCACATCGTCGGTGGGTCCACGTTGGCGACCTGGCCGCCGCCGGGCCCGGGCCAGCCGCGCGGGCTGGGCGGGTCGGTTCGGGTTCTGGCGGGCGTCCTCGTGTTCGCCGCCCTGGCCTTCTTCGTCTCGGACTTCACAGCGCTTCCTTCATCTCGCGCGGCACCAGCGTGTACTCCCACGGCAGGATCCCGGTCGGCAGCGTGCAGCTGAACGCCGCCGCCTGCATCCGGTCGGCCGGGCGCATCGACAGCCGTGCCCCGGCCAGCAGGTTGCGCACGGTCGTGGTCGCGTCCGCCACCTCGGCCTCGCTGTCCACCGTGATCGTGACCATCAGCGAGAACTCCACCAGGCCGGCCCCGGTCGCCTCCTCCACCGCCGTCTGCTCGGCGGCGCGTACCTCGCTGGCGGCGCGCGCCTGCACCAGGCCGCGCTTGGAGGTGGCCATGAACTGCGCGGCCCGCCGGTCGGCTTCGACGATGCGCGCCGAGGTCGCCGGGTCGATCGGCCGGTACAGCAGCGCCACCCGCTTACGCCGGGTGCCGGGCGCGTCTTCCAGCAGTCCGCGCAGCACCTGGGCGCGTACCGTGCCGCGCGGCGCGAGGGTGAGCATCCAGGTCCGCGACACCCCCGAGTCGTGCTGGTACGAGGTGGCCGTTTCGACGGCCGCCGCGGGACCCGCGTCCTCCCACTCCAGACCGGTGCCGCCGTCGACGGCGCGGGCCTCCAGGACGTCCCCCGCCACGGCCGGGTCGTACGCCACCCGGACGACCTCGGCGATGCGCTCGGCCGACAACGGGGTGGCGGGCCCGCCGCCGGCGCTGACCACTCCCGCCAGCAGGCCGGGGATGCGGGTGGCGAGGTCGGCGACGACGTCGTCGGTACCGCGCCGCTGCCCGGGGGGCGCCCCGTAGGTCAGCGCGAGGTAGGTGTGCATCTCCGACGACGCGGCCGGGTACCGCTCGACGACCTCCTCCATCACGGCCCGTGCCGCCGGCGGGGCGTCCGGGCTGATGCGCGGCAGCACCTCGGCGGCCAGCCGGGTCCCCGTGTCCGGGGCGGTCTCCACCACCACGGAGGCTCCGCGCAGACCCGGCTCGCTGGAGAGCCGGGCCAGCCAGTGGCCCCATGCCGCCACCCAGTTGTCGATCTGGTCGGGGTCGACGAGGGAGCCACCGTCCGGGTCGCAGCCCAGCACGATGGTGTACAGGTTGCGGCTGCGGTGGTGCACCACGCCGAACGGCTGGTCGTAGGCGTCCCTGCCCTCCAGGACTTTGACCCGGCTGAGCAGCCCCGGCGGGCGGTAGTTGCCGCCCGGCCGCGGGGACAGCGGGCCGGAGACGTAGGTGGTGACGCCCTTGGCCTTGCGCTGGTACCAGCCGATGCGCATCGCGAGGAGCTGGTACGCGTTGCGCCCGTCCTGGGTGCGCACGGCGAGCGGCAGCAGGATGAACGCCTGGAGTACGACGAGCGCCAGCGTGAACGTCAGCGAGACCAGCGAGGCCAGCAGATCGATGATGATCCCGCCGAACAGCCCGACGGTGCCGAGGAGCCCGAACGGCCCCAGGCCGGGCCGCCGCGGCCGGCGCCAGTTGCCGTAGGTGGGGTCGACGTGGGCGACTTGGGTGGACATGGTGGTACCTGTTCTCCCTCTCGGTCGGGGATGGTGGGCGGCAGTTCAGCGGGGCAGCGGTTCAGCGCCCGTCGTCCTGGTTGGCGCCCTCGATCCCGCTCCTGGCGACATCCGCGCTGCCCTTGGCCCGCTGCGCCACGAAGGACGCCACTCCGATCGCGGCGGTGATGCCGGCGCCGACGCCCTTGGCGGCCATCTGGCGACCTGACCCGCCGCCGCCTCCGCCTTCGGAGCCGCCGCCGCCTCCAGAGGCGCCCGAGGGGCCACCGCCTTCAGAGCCGCCACCGGAGCCACCGCCTCCAGAGCCGCCCTTGGAGCCGCCGCCTCCGCCGCCCCCTCCGGAGCCGCCGCCTTCACCGCCGCCCCCGCCGCCGCCCGCGCCGCTGGCCGCGGCGCCGGCGGCGCCCTTGGCGGCGCCGGAGGCAGCTCCGGCCGCGCCGCCGGCTATGGCACCCGTGGCACCCTTGCCGCCCGCCTCGGCGAGCGACTTCGCACCGGAGGCGGCGCCTCCCATGACGCCCATGGTCTGCTGGCCGACCGAGTCGCCGCCGAGGGCGGCCGTCGCCGGGACGATCACCCTCATCAGCGCCGGCAGGGCGATGCCCGACAGCAGCAGCACGCCCATGCCCGCGATCTGCACGTCGGCCTGTCGTTCCTCGTTCGTGTCGTAGATCATGACGGCGCCCGAATAGAAGATGAGACCGATCAGGGGCTTGTACAGCAGCCAGGCGACCATCCAGCCGAGGTGCTTGCGCCACCACGAGCCGCCCCATTCCGTCATGGACGCGGCGGCGGCGAGGGGGAGCGTGCCCATCAGGATGATCATCACGCCGAGCCGGATGTACAGCAGGATCGTGTGGATGATGCCGGCGATGATCAGGAGACACCCGATGATCAGCATCAGCATGGGGTGGACGCCCGAGCAGTCGATGCCTCGCAGCAATTGCGAGAGAGCCTTGGCGAAGAGGTAGTCGGAGTACGTGCTCATGAGGTCGGCGAACGCGACGATCACGGTGGTCGCCGCCGCACTGACCACGACGACGCGCAGCAGGCCCTTCATCGCCATCGTGCCCGATTCGGCGCGCCGGTCCAGAGCCATCTTGGCGGCGGCGAAAAGGAGTGATCCGATCGCGAGATAGATGATCAGCCACCGTATTTCGCTGGTGATCGTCTCCGCCGAATCCGGGTCCACCGTCCTGGGGTTGCCGATTCCCTGGAAGATCTCCAAGGCGCCGCGCATCGCGATCTGCCCGATGGCCTCCATCATCTCGTCGACGGGGTCACCGAAGATCAGCTTGAAGAAGTCGATGCTGCCTGTGCACTTGTCGCCGATGTCGTAGTCGTCCGACTGCGCGAGGTGTTCCAGGTCATGTTGTGCCATGTCACGCTCCCCAACTGACGAAACCGTCGGGCGTCGCCTGTGTCCCCGGCGAATAGGCGTCCCCGTCGGCCTGGGGAGCCACCTTCCAGTCACCGTCTCGCCAGCGCACGTTCACCGACATCGACACGTGGCCGCCGAGGCCGTCCGCAACGAGCAGCCGCACGTTCGCGGCGTCGCCCGAGTACGACGTCAGGGAGAAGCCCGCGAATCGCGGGACGGCGCTGTTCCCCGGATCCGTCCCCTCGGCCGCCTCCCGTTCGCGGACGAACGTGTCACGTGGCTCGCCGGGCACGACCTGCTGTTCGGCCACGGTGCGCCAGGCGGTGCCGTTCAACTCGACCGGAATGACGTGCGCCGCCATCACCGCTCCCAGGGGCGTGCGGGCAAAGCACCACCACACGCCCGCGTCGAACCGCAGGGGCCCGGCGGACGGTGAGGTGGGCACCGTGAGGTCGCCGAGTTTCTTCCACTCGGCGTCCTGTGGTGCGGCGGTCGGCTGGGCGGTGTCCCGGTCGTCGGTGACGCAGCCTTCCGGCCGCCCGTCCGGCCCCTGCCGGACCTGCTGCGGATCGCCGGGGGAAAGCGGGCCGACGAGGCCGTCCAACGGGCCCCGGCCTTCCGCCGCGGCATCGGCGTCCCGCCCGCTCGGGTCGCTCGTCAGGATTCCCACGATCGAAATGACCACCAGGAAGCCCAGGAGGGCGGCGGAGTTGATCCAGCCGCGCTGTTTGTAGAAAGGCCCGTCAGGCGGGGCCTTTTTGCGTTTCCAGGGGCCGAACACGTCGATGCCTTCTCCCGCACCCGGCGCCTAGCTCTCCTCCTGGTCACCGAAGAAGAACGTGACGATGGGGCCGGCCGTGGCCACCAGGATGCAGCCGCCCAGAACCATGCCCAGGCGGCTCATGTGCTCGGAGCCCTCGCCGCGCTTCATCGACACGGCCATCATGACTCCGGTGACGATGATGCCCACCACGCCGGCGGCGGTGCCGGCCCAGGCGGCGATGCCCAGCACCGTGCCGACCGCGTCGGAAAGCTCCGTCGGGGCATCCCGCGTCACTTCGGGGACCTCATTCGTGCCCTCCTGGGCGAGGTAGCGGTGGCCGTCCCTGTAGGCGGCAGACAGGATGGTCTTCATGGTTTTCTCCGGTGTGAGGGTGAGTCGGGGACGAAGTACTGCTATTTGTTGACGAGATAGGGATCCACCACGAATTCGATGAGCGGCCCCGCGGTGGATCCGAGGATGCAGGCGCCCATCACGATGACGCCCCCCCGGTATATGTGCGCGCCCTCGCCCGGTTCGCCACGGCGAAACTGAAAGGCAAGCTGAATACCGAGGATGAGCAGCCCCGCGACGGCGCAGGCCGTTACGCACCACGCGAGGAGGCCGAGCAGGTCGCCCGCTCCGGCGGCGACCGGGTCGAACTGGCACTCCGGGTTGGCCTCGCAGTCCGCGCCGGGCTTGAACTCGTCGGGATCGACCGGCTCCGCCAGCGTGCGGGAGTCCAGCGGGTTCATCGCAGCCTTCCCGCATGCCCGGCCGGCGCCGAGACGAGTGCGGCCAGCGCGCGCACTTCCCTCGGCGGCCGCTCGATCTCCTGGCCGGTGCGCCAGGCCGGGATCCAGGGAATGCGGCGAACCTCGGCCGCCGAGCGCAGGACGCGTACGCGCTGGCCGAGTTCGCGCGGCAGCCGCCCCGGCGCGTCGGCGACGAGCACGACGGCAAGGAGTTCCACCCCCGCCGGGTGCTCCGCCATGCGCAGCGCGTTCAGCGTCTGGGACGCCGCCCGGATGCCCGCGGCATGGGTGCGCGCGACGAGCAGTATCCGGCCGGGCTCGCCCTCGGCCCGGTCGGGCCACCGGCGGCCCACGTCCGCGCCGCCGAGCGCCCGCGCGAGCGTGCTCGCGCCGGCGCCGCCGTGCGCGCTGACCCAGGTGACCTGATGGTTCTGGGACCGCGACGGCCTGCGTTCGGCCGGTTCCGCGGGCCAGAACGCGGTGCCCGGCGCCGAGCGCCCCGATGACGTGGCGGGCGCGGTCCGCGCCGGGACCCGCGGGATCGGCGCGGTCGGCGCCGGGACCCGCGGAATCGGCGCGGTCGGCGCCGACGCTTGCGGAATCGCCGCCGGAGTCCGCGTGGTCGGCGCCGGCGCGGGCCCGGCCGGCAGCGGGTCGTCCGGTTGCGTGGTCGGTCCGCGGACCCACATCTGGGAGCCGGCGGACGGCGCCGAAGGGACGCCCATGTGCCTCCCCCTTCCCTGGCTTCTTCGTTCGCTTCGCGTACTGCGCGGATCGGCTTTGAACTGATGAGCCGCCGTGTCCGTTGCGGCATGCGGGCTCGCGGTGATCCGTCGCACCGCCCACCACGGGAAAAGTGGCGGCGCGGTTCAAGGACGCCGGGATCCGTGTCGTGCAGCCGAGCGAGCATCGAGCGAAGAGGAGGCGACCGCCATGGCCGAGGACGAAGGGAAAAGCTCCGACCCGGTGACTCTCCTGCTGATCTTCGGCACCGCCACGACGGGCCTGGGATGCGTCAGTTTCATCATTTTCATCATCCTCTTCCCGATCGCGACGTTTCTCCTGCTTGGCATTGCGAAGACCTTTTGGCCCCTCGTGATCTTCTGCAAGATCTTCCCCGTCTGCGGAGGCGGAGGCGGAGACGGAGACGGAGGGGGCGACGACAAGATCTCGCTGGTCGTCGAGGGCAACGGGAAGCAGGAGCTGTACTCCCCCACCGTGCCCGTCGCCTGGGTGACGGAGGTCCGGGACGCCGGGCGGGAGTGCACCGAGATCGGCCCCATCGTCATCGCCGCACAGATCCAGTTCGAGTCCGGGTGGAACGAGAAGCTGCTCGGCCCCAATGGGGAAGAGGGCCTCTCCCAGCTCCCCCCGGACAAGTTCGACGAGTTCGGCGGGGACGCGGACGACGACGACGAGTCCTCGGCCATGGACCCCGAGGACTCGATCGCGGCGCAGGGCAAGTACATGTGCTCGCTGGCCGAGGAGATCGGCGTGCTGCTCGACAACGGTCAGGTCGAGGGGGATCCCCTCGACCTGGCCCTGGCCGCGTACGACGTGGGCCTCGATGTGATCAAGGACGCGAAGGGAATCCCGGAGGGCTCCGAGACGAACGGTTACGTCTACGGCATCAGGTCCTTGTTCCCCTTGTACGCCGGCGTCGAGAAACCCCCGGACGGGGAGACCTACCCATCGCCGTCGCCGTTCCCCTCCGAGCCCGGGGACATCCCGGACGGATTCTGACCCGCACAGCAAGGAGCCAGCACGTGTTCGGCAGACGGAGCCGCCAGAACCGGCAGGACCACGACGTACGCGATGCATACGACGGCACGCTGCAGTGGCCGCCGACCCCCCTCGCGGTGCTGATCCGCCGCGACGGCAGCGCGCTCGTCGACGGCGAGCCCCTCCGCGTTCCCGACGGCGAACCGGTCCACGCCGCGGTGCTCGACGCGATGCAGCGCCACGCGCAGGCCCGGGGCGAGCCGGTCGAGGCGGCGATCCTCGACCGGAACGAGGGCGCGATCACCCATGTCGAGGTCGCCCCCGACGGATCCAGCCGGATCCTGGGCCAGGAAGAACACGACGAGGCGCCCAAGCCGGAACCCCGGCCCCTGGCCGCGGATTCGCCGCCCGGGACGTCGGCGGCCGAACGGCCGTCTCCCGAGCCTCTGCCCGCCGCCGAGCCCCGGCCCGCCGCCGGGCCGCGGACCGACGACGCGCCGCGGCCCGCCGGCGGCACCATGCCGCTCCCGGCGCACGTCCCCGCCGAACTCGCCGAACTCGCCCAACTCGTCACCGACTCCCTGGACAACGGAGCGCCGGAGCGGGCGGCGGCGGTCGCGTTCCGGCTGCGGCAGCACGCCGTGCGCACCTTCGGCGCCGAGCACCCTCACACCGTCGAAGCGCGCGCCCTGGAGGCGTTCGTCGCCGACCAGAGCGGGAACCACCGCTTCGCCACGGCCACCGGCCTCGAACTCGCCCGGATCCGCCACCGGTTGGGCGATCCCCGGGCCCACGAGGAGCTGAGGCGTGCGGTCGCCGCGTGGTGGCAGATCGACGACGTGCCGTCCGCCGTCGAGCAGGGCGGGGCGCTGCTCGACGTGTGGTCCACGCTCGCCGCACAGGACGGCCCGACAGCGCAAGACACCGAACTGCCGCACCTCGTCAATCGCCGTATGCACGCCCTCGCCACCGCGGCGGCCACCCGCGGGACCGGGGCGGCCTGAGAGCGAAAGGCGCAGGTCAACGGCCGGCGACGGCGGGCGTGCCGGGGTGCGGAACCGGCGCCGCACCGGTGCGCGGCACCCGGCTTCGGCGGGCCGCGCCGGTTGCGGGCCGGCCGCGTCGTAAACCGGTCGTCAAGGCGGTGTGGAACACGGGTCGCAAAACTCCGCGCAGCGGGACCACTGACCACGGTCCCCGACCTCCACCTCACGAGGTCACGGAGTGAAGGAGTGCGACCTTGAGCTGGACCGTCATGGGTTCCACGGGATCTGTCACCGCCCGGGAACGAGCGCTGCGCACGCTGTACGAAGAACAGGCCGGGCCGCTGCACAGCTACGTGCTGCGACTGCTGGGAGGCGATCGCCACAAGGCCGAGGACGTGGTGCAGGAGGCCCTGCTGCGCTGCTGGCGGACTCAGGACCTGGAGGGCGACGAGCCGCTGCGGCCGTGGCTGTTCCGGGTGGCCCGCAATCTCGTCGTCGACGACTACCGGCTGCGCATGGCCCGGCCCCGGGAGGTCGACGGCACCGCCTGGCTGGACGACTTGCTGGCGAAAAGCGACGACATCGACCGGGTGCTGTCCTCGATGCTCCTCAAGGACGCGTTCCGGGCGCTGTCGCCCAAGCACCGGGAGGTGCTGTACGAGACGTACTACACCGGCAGGTCGACGCGTGAGGCGGCCCTCGTGCTCGGCATCCCGCCGGGCACCGTCAAGTCGCGCCTGTACCACGCGGTGCGGGCGTTGCGCATGGCCCTGGGCATCGTGGAAACCGCCGACGGGGAGGTCGGCGGGAAACCGGCCTGGGCGTACTCGTCCGCGGCGTGACCCGGGCCTGTCCCGGGCGTGTGATGTCGCGTCATGTCGCCGCCCGGATGTCCTGCGCCGGCCGCTCCCAGGAGCGCGTCGGACGCCGCCGCTGCACCGTGCCGGCCGGGTCCGCCGTGGCCGGCGTCGCCGCGGGAGAGTCCACCGCGGAGGGCGCCGGTGCTGGGGATGCCGGTGCGGAGGGCGCCGGTGCGGCGGGCCGGTGCTGCTGCTGCGGTCCGCCCTCGTCGCGGGCCGCGGTCAGCCTCGCCTGGTGTTCCAGTACGGCGGCGAGCGCCTCTCCCGTCTCGCCCGGAAGCTGGTTGCGCAGGCGGACCATGGCGTCCCCGGCGGACAACGCGGTGTCCACGTCCGTGATCCCCATCCAGAGAGTCTCCGCGCGGGTCGCCGCGGCCTCCGCTCGCTCGCCCTCCCCCCGGTAGTGCCATCGCTCGGCGATGTCGCGGAACAGCTTCAGGCTGCCGACGGCGTCCCCGGCCACCGCCGTGACGCGGGCCCGGACCTCGCGGATGCGCAGCGCGTCGGAGTCGGACACCCCGAGGCTGCCGGAAGCCTGCTCGTCAAGCCGCGCGGCGAGTGCGGCGGCCTCGTCGATACGGCCCGCCTTCAGGTGTTCCGTGACCTGGGCCAGGGACTCGGCGTACGCGCCGGACTCAGGCTGCGCGCCGGCAGGAGGCCGGTCGTCGCGTTTCCTGGACGTTCTGGCACGCCGTCCGCTCGGCGCCTTGCCGCGTGGTGCACCGCCCGGCAGCTCCCCCACCGTTCCGTCGGGCGAGATCACCAGGTGCCACACGGTGCCGTCCGCCTCGGTGGCCTCGGCCCGCACCGCACGGCCGAGCCGGCCGGCAGCGGCGGCCACCTCGGCGACGGCCGCGGCGCGGGTGGGATGCCCGGCGACGGGCACCAGCGGACCGGAGGCGGTGATGCGTCCGTCGTCGTGCACGGTGAGGGCGTAGACCGGCCACGAGGGCACGTCCGTGGACTCGGTGGACTCGGTCTCGGTCGACTCGGTCGACTCGCGTGTCGTATGCATGAAGGATTCCTCCGGCGGTGTCGCTGTGCGGGTCCGGCTACTGGAAGAAGATGTCGTCGACCCGCCACGCTTCACCGGCTGCCTTGCGCGTGAGCTGCACGTACGCCGGGACGGTGGCGGGCTCGCCCGTCCACCCGTCGCGCCCGCGGGGAGTGGTGGTGACGGCCCACTGGCGCCACGCCTCGGTGTCGGTGTCGGCGGGCTTGGCGGCGTCCTCGGCCTTCTGCAACGCGACGGTGGTGTAGGCACGGTGACCGGCCCACTCCTGCCACGGGGCGCCGGGGGCCGCGCGAGGGCGGTGCTCGCTCAGGCGCGCCGCGTACGCGTCGGTCAGCCAGCCCGCGCTCGCGGCCCGCGCCTCGGCGTCGGACGGGCCGCGGTCGACCGTGGTGTCGAACGTCCTCATCACCGTGAGCGCGCCCTTGCTGACCACGTCGGCGTCGGCCTGGTCGACGTCGTCCGGCTTGGGGACGCCTCCCTTGGGCGTACCCCCCGAGCCCGCGGGCAGCGGCGCGGCCTCGGCGGCGTCGGACGGGGTCGGGTACGGGCCGGTGCCGGTCGCGGCGGGAGCCGAGGGCGTCGCGGGTCCCTGCCGCGCGCCGTCGGTACCGGAACCGCACCCCGCCGCGGTGAGGACCGCGGCGAGTGCCATCGCAGCCGCCGCGGTGGCACCGCGCGTGCCGGAGGGAGTCATCCGAAGCGCCTCACATTCTGGGGTACGCCGTCGTAGTAGGGCTCGTCGAGGTTGCTGATCTTGACCACGTCGCCGGTCTTCGGCGCGTGGATGAGCTGCCCGCCGCCGAGGTAGATGCCGATGTGGTCGTAGCTGCCGTGCATCTTGAACCCGATGACGTCACCGGGGCGCATGTCCGCACGCGGCACCGGCTCGCCCTCGGTGACCTGGAGCTGGGAGACCCGCGGCAGCAGTACGCGACCGCCGCTGGCGTGGTAGACCGCGTACTGGACGAAGCTGGAGCAGTCGAACCCGACCGTGCCCGCGCCCTGCGCGAACCCGCGGGACGGGCCCTCGGGACCTCCGCCGCCCCACGAGTACGGGGTGCCGAGCCACTCCTTCGCGTGGGCCACCACCCGGTCGCCGAACGCGCCGCCGCTCTCGGCCGGCGCGCCGCCCGTGAAGTCGGCCATCGACTCGATGATCGCGGCGACGTAGCCCTGGGTCTCCGGGTACGGCGGCACGCCGCCGTACTCCTCGACCGCACCGGGGCCGGCGTTGTACGCGGCGAGCAGCAGCCGTGTGGTGTCGCCGCCGAGGGCCAGCTCCTCGACCTTGCCGGCGAGCCAGCAGTCGTAGCGGGCCTGGGTCATGATGGCGTCGCCCGGGGTGAACGGGTCGGCGACGCCGTCCGGTTGGGCACTGCCGTCCTTGCTCGCCGCGTCCACGCCCCACGTCTCCCAGGTGCCGGGGATGAACTGGCTCAGCCCCTGGGCGCTGGCGGGGCTGACCGCGTCGGGATTCCAGCCGGACTCCGCGTTGATCTGCGCGGCCAGCAGCGGAGCACTGACCTCCGCGCACTGCGTGCTGGCGCGTTCGATCCACGGCACGAACTCGTCGGGGACGCGGCCGGCGTCGAGGGTGGTGGCGAACCCCGTGGGCGCTGCACCCTGGCCTGGTTGCCGCTCCACGGCTCCGCCCAGCACGGACAAGCCGACCACGGAACCGAGCAGCCCCAGGACGGTGCAGCCCGCCACCAGCATCGCCGATCTCGCCCGAGCGGTGAGACCGCTCATGTCCAACCCCCCCAACGCAACTTGCCCTATCTGCCTGACTTGTTGAGAACTTACTGCTTGTGCAGTATTGATAACTTATGCATATACTTGGGCCGTTGCGTCAGCAGAAGAAGGTGATTTCGTGGCAGGGGATGGGTGGGCTGCCAATCCCTGGTTGCCGCGCCCGCGGCCTTCAGGGGGCATAAACGGGAAACCGCGGCGATCGGTTCAGGGCGCCCCGACGGACCTCACCGGCCCGGCCGCCCCCCAGGGGGCCGGAGTGCCCCCGCCCGAGCAGGCGCTGCCCGTCGCTCCGCCCCGACTCGGCGACAATCGCGCCTGGTGGTGGCTGGGCGTGCACGGCGGCGCGGGGGTCAGCACGCTGGAGCGGGCCGTGCCCGGCGGCCGGGATGCGGACCGCGCCTGGCCCGCGTCCGTACGGACCGAGCCGGTCGTGCTGGTCGCCCGCACCAGCGCGCACGGCCTGGAGGCCGCGCGGAACGCCGCGCAGCAGTGGGCCTCGGGCATGGTCACCGGCATCGACCTGCTCGGCCTCGTCGTCGTCGCCGACGTCCCCGGCCGCCGCCCCAAGGTCCTCCAGAACCTGGTGCGGCTGGTCTCCGGCGCGGTGCCCCGGATGTGGGAGATCCCGTGGGTGGAGCCCTGGCGGCTCGGCGAGCCACCCCTGTCGCACCTGCCCAGGGAGTGCGCGCCGCTGACGCGCGACCTGGCCCGACTCACCCGACCCGTGTAGAGGGGAACCGCGTTGTCCAGTCTGCCGGCGGCCGTCCTGTCGGACGTCTCCACGTACGTCACCCATCTCGGCCACCTCGCCGCCGCCTCACCGCAGCCCTCGGGCGTGCCGGACGTGGGCGAGGGCGAGGCGCCGCCCGGGGCCGATGACCTGCTGAAGGTCCTGAAGTGGGTGGCCTGGTCCGTCACCGCCCTGTGCGTCGCGGGCATCTTCGGCGTCGCCGCACGCATGACGGTCGACCACTCCCGGGGCGGCGGCCGTGAGCACGCCAGGGGGCTCGGCTTCGTCCTGGGCGCGTGCGTGCTCGTCGGCTCCGCCTCGGGCATCGTCGGCGCGCTCGTGTGACGAGACGGCCTTCGGGCCTGGGCCCCCGGTCAACTGACCACGCAGTCACCTGAAGTGAGACCACCGAGAATGGGGAAGCGACCATGACAGAGCCCGGCAGCCGCGCCGCGGCCGATGAGCCGCGCAGTCCGTGGCTGCGCGGCGGCTTCGTCCTCGCCGCCGCGTTCATCGGCTTCGTCGCCGTCATCGGCGCCGTGGTCGCCATCGGCCCGGACAACTCCGGCACCGACGCGGACCCCGGCGGACCGGCCGCCGCGGAGTCGTCCCGCGCCGCGACGGCCGGTCCGCCGGGGTCCGCGCCCGCCGACGACGGCTCCCCCTGCCCCGAGTTGGCCGACGAGCAGCAGGACACACCCGTCTCCGCTCCCGACGGGGTGACCTGGACCCTGTATCGCGCCGTCGCCCTCCCCTCCTCGAAGACGGCCGGGCCCGCCGTGGCCGGCGCGGACGTGGCGCGCTGCTACGCGCGCACGCCCGTCGGCGCCCTGCTGGCCAGCAGCCAGATCAGCGTCCGCTACCTGGCCGCCGACGACTGGCGGGAGGTGACTCTCGCGCAGACCGTCGGCGCGGGCCGTGACACCTACATCGAGGACCGGTCCGCGGCGGAGGAGACCGCGCCCCCGGACGCGGAGGACGGCGCCCACGGGCAGATCGCCGGGTTCAGGTTCGTCACGTACCGCGACACCGCGGCGGTGATCCAGACCGTGTGGCGGTTCCCGGACGGCCGCATGCAGGCCGCCACCACGACGATGCTGTGGCAGGACGGCGACTGGAAGCTGGAGTACCCGGCAGAACCCGCGGCCCCCACCCCGGTCGACTCGCTCGCCGGCTACACCGCATGGGGAGGCGTGTGATGGCGGGCTGTGACTTCGGCTTCGTGTCCCCGACGGTCGGCGGCTACTGCGTCGGCGACGGGGCCGGTACGGCACCGCAGGACCTCGGTGGCAGTGCGTTCGACGACATCGCCGAGAGCGCCGCGCAGGCGGCGAGTACGACGGTCAAGGCGCTCGGCAGCGCCTGGATGGATCTGGGCGGTCCGGACCTGAGCGACGACGGCGGCCCGGTGGCGTTCCTGCGCGGCTCCACGCTGTGGCTCACCTCGTTCGCGGCCGTGCTGTGCCTGCTGGTCGCCGCGGGGCACCTCGCCTGGCAGCGGCGCGGCGAGCCCGCCCGGCAAGCCCTTCAGGGGGTGCTCAACCTGGTGGTGGTCTCCTCGGCCGGGGTCGCCACCGTCAATCTGCTGACCGCGGCGGGAGACAAGTTCAGCGTCTGGATCATCGACAGGTCCACCGGCTGCCGGCAGATCAGCGCCGCCGGGGAGCCGGTGGCCGAGTGCGTCGCCGAGTTCGACAAACGCACCTCGGCGATGCTGGCCCTCGGCGGCACGGACTCCTCGTTCCTCGTCCTGACCATGGCCATTCTGGTGCTCGCCGGCAGCGTGGCGCAGATCGCGCTGATGATCGTGCGCCTGGCCATGCTGGTGATCCTCACCGGCACGCTGCCGCTGGCGGCGGCGGTCAGCGGCACCGCCGGCGGCCGGGTCATGTTCCGCAGGTTCGCCGGCTGGCTGATCGCCTTCGTGCTGTACAAGCCGGCGGCTGCCGTGATCTACGCCGCGGCGTTCGCGATGACCGGCCGGCGGCAGGAGAACGAGGTCGTCTCCATGGTCTCCGGGGTGGTGCTGATCGTCCTCGCCTGCCTCACCCTGCCCGCGCTGATGCGGTTCGCCGCCCCGGTCGCGCAGGCGGCGCTCTCGGGAACGGGCCGCGCCGCCGGGGCGTCCCCCGCGGGCGGTGGTGCGACCGCGGCCACCGGGGCGCTGTCCGTACCGCACCTGCGGAGCCTGGCCGCCGGCCGGTCGGTGTCGGGCGCCGCCGTCGCCCCCGGCGGATCGAGCGGCGGAGCGCGCAACGCCGCGGGGGCGGGCCCCGCCGCCCGGGGCGCGGAGCGGCCCGCCGGGGCGCCGGACGCCGAGCGCACCGCCAAGGACCCCGCCCGCCCGGGGGATCCGGACGACACCGAGCAGACGCGCCCGTACGAGCGGGAGGAGCCGGAGCCCGTGCCCGTGCCGTCCCGCCGGCCCACCGACGACCAGCAGGAGGAGCACCGTGGCAGCCACTGAAGCGCCCACCCCCCGCACCTACGGCAACTTCCGCAAACCCCGCACCTCCGGCCTGCGCGGTCTGTCCCTGGGGGCGACCCTGCTGCTGTTCTCCGGGCTGGCCGTCGTGGTGCTGCTCACGCTGATCTCCCTCTGGATCGCGCTGGCCGTGGCGGTCGGTCTGGTGGTGCTCATGGCCCCGCTCGCGGTGAAGGACCGGCACGGCCGCACGCTGATGCAGCGCGGCGCGGTCCGGCTGGCGTGGTGGCGCACCTCCTCCTCCGGCGGCCACCACTACCGCTCGGGCCCGCTCGGCCGGGCCGGCTACGGCACCTGCCGACTGCCCGGCCTGGCCGCCGAGTCCAGGCTGACGGAGGCGCGGGACGGCTACGGGCGCCCGTTCGCCGTGATCACGATCCCGGCGACCGGGCACCACACCGCCGTCATCGCCTGCGACGCGGACGGCGGCGCCCTCGTCGACGAGCAGCAGGTCGACACGTGGGTGGCCCACTGGGGCCAGTGGCTGTCCGCCCTGGGCGCCGAACCGGGCCTCGTCGCCGCGAGCGTCACCGTGGAGAGCGCCCCCGACTCCGGAATCCGGCTTCAGCACGAGATCGACGCCGCCGTCGCCGACGCCCCCGGCCTCGCCAGGGCGATGCTGGGTGAAGTCCTGGCCGCCTACCCCGCCGGTTCCGCGCAGATCACCACGCGCATCGCCCTGACGTACTCCGGCGCGGCCCGCCCCGGCACTCCCCGCCGCACCGCCGAGGACATGGCGGTGCACATCGGCACCCGCCTGCCCGGCCTCACCGCCGGGCTGTCCATGACCGGCGCCGGCACGGCCGTACCGATGACCGCGACCGAACTCGCCGAGTCGGTGCGCGTCGCGTACGACCCGACCGTCGCGCCCTTGGTGGAGGAGGCACGGGCCACCGGCGGCACGGGGCTGACCTGGGATCAGGCCGGCCCCATGGCGGCCCAGGAGTCCTGGGACCACTACCGGCACGACGGCGCGTTCAGCGTGACCTGGGCCATGACCGAGGCCCCGCAGGGCGAGGTGTTCTCCAACGTCCTGACCGGCCTGGTCCAGCCCAACCGCGACATCGCCCGCAAGCGGGTCACCCTCCTCTACCGCCCGCACACCCGCGCCGAGGGCGCCCGCGTCGTCCAACAGGACTACAAGAACGCCCTGTTCAACGCCCAGCAGTCGCAGGTCGGGCAGGCCCGCGACGACGCGGAGGTCACCTCGGCACGCCGGACCACCGAGGAACAGGCCCAGGGGCACGGGGTGATCCGCTTCGGCCTGCTGATCACCGCGACGGTCAGCTCCGCCGGGGAACTGGCGAACGCCGCCGCGGCCGTGGACAACCTGGCACCCGCCGCCCGCATCGCGGTGCGGCCCGTCTACGGCTCCCAGGCGGCGGCGTTCGCGGCGGCGCTGCCGCTGGGGCTGGTGCTGCCGCTGCACACGGCCGTGCCGCAGACCGTACGCGACGCGGTGTAGCGGGACGAGGAAGAAGCAGAGGAGAGTTTCGATGGCACGTAAGACCAGGGAACCCCGCGAGCCGCGCCCCAGCGCCCGGGGCTGGCCGGGACCCGGCGGCGGCACGGTCGGCTACGTCGATCCCGCACCCGAGTGGCGCGGCACGTCCGTACAGGTCTGCGGCCTCTGGCCGTTCGGCGCCGGAGCCGGCACCCCGATGGTCGGGGTGCCGCTGGGCCGTGACCTCGACTCGGGCGCCACGGTGTGCTGCGACCCGGTGTCATGGTTCACCCGTACGAACCTGCTGGCCAACCCGTCGATGTTCGTGCTGGGCCGGCCGGGCCTCGGCAAGTCGACCGCCGTACGGCGCATGGCCCTCGGCCTGTCCGGCTACGGCGTCCACCCGCTGATCTTCGGCGACCTCAAGCCCGACTACGTCGACCTGATCCGCGCGATCGGCGGCCAGGTCATCAGCCTCGGCCGGGGCCGCGGCAACCTCAACGTCCTCGACCCCGGCGAGTCGGTCCAGGCCGCGGCCCGCCTGACCGGCGACGCACGCCACCGCCTGCTCGCCGACATCCACGGCCGCCGCCTGCACATGGTCTCCGCGCTGGTGACCATCCTGCGCACGGAGCCGCCGACCGACCGCGAGGAGACGATCCTCTCGGCGGCACTGAACGTCCTGGACGACCGGCACGCGAAGGGGCGCGTCCCCGTACTCGGCGACCTCGTGCAGGTCATCAAGGACGCGCCGGAAACGGTGCGTTCCGTCGCGCTGGACCGCGGCGACATCAACCGCTACCGGGACATCACCGAGAACCTGGAGGCGTCGCTCACCGCCATGCTCGGCGACGGCCGCCTGGGCGGCACGTTCGCCCGCCCGACGACGGAGGCGATGAAGCTGGACCGCCCGGTCTGCTTCGACGTCAGCGGCATCGACGACGGCGAGGTCCTGCTCCAGGCGGCGGCGCTGCTGTCCTGCTGGTCGTACGGCTTCGGCGCGGTCTCCGCGGCACACGCGCTCGCGGACGCCGGTCTGGAGCCGCAGCGCAACTACTTCCTGGTCATGGACGAGCTGTGGCGCGTCCTCCAGGCGGGCCGGGGCCTGGTCGACCGCGTCAACGCCCTCACCCGTCTCGACCGGCAGCGCGGCGTGGGCCTGGCCATGATCACCCACAGCATCGACGATCTCCTCGCCCTGCCCACGGCGGAGGACCGCACCAAGGCGAAGGGCTTCGTGGAACGGGCGGGCATGGTGATCTGCGCGGGCCTGCCGCCGGCGGAGATGCCGCAGCTCGGGCAGGTCGTGGAGCTGACCGAGGCGGAGAAGCGCCTGCTGGTCGACTGGTCCACCCCACCCGCGTGGGACGGCACGCACAGCCGCCGTGCCGACCCGCCGGGTCTCGGCAACTTCCTGATCAAGGTGGGCAGCCGCCCCGGAATCCCCCTGCACGTCGACCTGACGGCGGCGGAGCTGGAGGTCAACGACACCAACAAGCGGTGGAACAAGTAGGTGGACCTGTCCTCATGCCGCGTTCTCATGCCGTGTTCTCATGCCGATTGAACCGCTTGGCGCCTTTTTCCGTGGAGTTGGCAAGGCCGTCTGCCACCGGCGGACCTGCCAGCCGGGACCGGACCCGGCCGCCCCCCGCAGTGTCGGGTCCGGTCCCCTTGCCCGGGCGTCACGGCCGAGTCGTGGTCGTGTCCGTGGGGCGCGGAGCCCCCTCCGGGCCGGCGGCGGGATCCGGCGCCGCGCCCGGCTCGCGTTCGTCCAGGCTGCGGAGCCTCCCCCGGATCTCCGCGGCGTCCGGATGGTCGAACTCCTTCAAGATCGCAAGAGCCTGCCGCCAACTGGTGCGGGCCGCCTCCGGTTCGCCCGCGGCCAGCTGGACGTCGCCGAGGTGGTACAGGGTCTGGCCCTCGCCCGCGCGGTTGCCGACGTCCCGGTGCGCCTTGAGCGCCCGGTGGTAGTGCTCGATCGCGTCGTCGTGGCGGTGGAGCCGTTGCTGAAGGGTGCCGAGGACGTCGAGCGTGACGCCTTCGACCCAGCGGTTGTTGCTGGCGCGCAGGACGGTCAGCGCCTGCTCCAGGCAGTCGACGGCCTCGTCGAACCGGTCGAGCCGCCGGTAGGCGTCGCCGAGGTTGGCCAGGGCGATGCCCTGGCCCCAGGAGTCGCCGCTGGCCCGGTGGAGTGCCAGGGCCCGGCCGCAGTACTCGACGGCCTCGTCGGGCCGGCCCGCCTGGAGGTAGGTGTGGCCCAGGTTGGACAGCGCCCGGGTTTCGCCCCGGGTGTCCCCGAGTTCTCGCCAGAGGGTCATCGACCGGCGCAGGTGGGTGACGGCTTCGTCGAACTTGTCAGTCGAGCACAGGGCGGCGGCCATGTCGCCGTGGCTCCACGCCTGGCCCTCCCGCTCGTCGCCGTCGTGGACGGCGTCCAGGGAAATCGTGACGACGTCCAGCCAGTCGTGGAGGTGGCTGCGCAGATAGAAGAAACCCCACAGCGCCGAGGTCAGCCGCCACGCCATGCCCGACCGGCCGGTCGCCACGGCCTGGTGCACCGCGGCGACCAGGTTGGCGCGTTCGGTCTCGCACCACTCCAGCGCCTGGTCGTACGCGGTGAACGCCAGCGGGTGGCAGCCGGGCGGCGGTGGGGCCATGGGCACCCGCCAGCGGCGCGGGGTGAGGTGGGGGTAGGCGGCGTCGGCGGTGTGCAGGTACCAGGACAGCAGCCGCTCCACCGCCCGGTCCCGCTCCTCCTGCGTCTCCTGCGCCTGTACGCGCTCGGTGGCGTAGACCCGCAGCAGGTCGTGCAGGGTGTAGCGGCCCGGTGTGTGCTCGATGAGCAGGTGAGCGCGGGTCAGCTCGGTGAGCAGGCCGCGGGCCTCGCGGACGGGCAGCCCCGCCAGGGCCGCCGCGGCCGGCGCGGAGACATCAGGCCCCGCATGCAGACCCAGCAGGCGGAACAACCGGGCGGCCGGCACCGACAGCGCCTCGTAGGAAGAGGAGAACACCGCCCGTACGTCCGTGTTGAGATCACCGCCGGCGAAGGCGTCGAGACTGCCCCGGTTGTCACGCAGCTCCTTGGCGATCGCCTGCAACGGGAACCCGGGGTTGGTGGCCGCCCTCGCGGCCACGATGGCCAGGGCCAGCGGCAACCGGGCGCAGCGCGTGATGATCTCCTTCACCGCCTCGGGTTCCGCCGCCAGCCGCGCGGCGCCGATACGACGCACCAGAAGACCGTGCGCCTCAGTGGGCGTCAGCGGATTCAGCGTCAGCGCATACGCTCCGTCGGCGATCAGGCGGGTGAGCTGGCTGCGGCTGGTGATGATGACCAGACAGCCGGGGGCACCCGGCAGCAGCGGCAGGACCTGCTCGCTGTCGCGGGCGTTGTCCAGCACGATGAGCATCCGCCGGGTCGCCAGCAGGCTGCGGTACAGCGCCACCTGCGCCTCCACCGCCGCCGGTACGCGCTGCGCGGGAACCCCCAGCGCGTCCAGGAAGATACGCACCGCCTCCGCCGGCGGCACCGCAGACCCCGTCGGATCGAAGCCGCGCAGGTTGATGTACAGCTGCCCGTCCGGATAACGGTGGGCGATCCGGTGCGCCCAGTGCACGGCAAGGGCGGTCTTCCCGATACCCGCCATGCCGCCGATCGCCGTGATCACCACCGTGGCCAGATGCTCCTCCTCATCGGGCAACACGGCCTCCGTCTGCGCCAGTTCGGCATGTCGGCCGGTGAAGCTGACCAGGTCGGAGGGCAACTGCGCCGGGCGAGCCGGCTGCCCGGCGGCCGGAAACACTCCCGCCTCGGCCTCTTCCTCCTCCTCTTCGCCGACCTCTTGCCGTACGGAGGGAGGGTGCAGGGAGGCGTCGGCGGTCAGGATGCGGTGGTGCAGCTCCTGCAGCGACGCGCCGGGGTCGATGCCGAGTTCGGCCACCAGAGTGCCGCGCGTCCTGCGGTACGCCGCCAGCGCCTCGGCCCGCCGCCCGGACCGGTACAGCGCCAGCATCAACAGCTGGCACAGCTGCTCGCGCAGCGGGTGCTCACCGGTCAGCACGCCCAGCTCGGCGATCACCTCGCTGTGCCGCCCGAGCTGGACATCGACCTCCATCCGGGTCTCCAACGCGGTGAGCCGCAGCTCCGCCAGCCGGGAACGCTCGGCCTCGGCCAGCGGCCCGGGCAGCCCGGCCAGCGGCACACCCTGCCACCCCTCCAGGGCGGCGCGCAGCATCTCCGCCGCGGCCGGCGCCCGGCCGGCATCGCGCAGCCGCTTCGCCTCCGCGACCCGCTGCTCGAACACGCCCAGGTCCAGGGCACGTTCCGCAACACGGGCCACGTATCCGTCCGCGGTCGAGACGATCACCTGCGGGGAAGCACCGGCATCCCGCCCGGGTTCCAGCACCTTACGCAGCCGCGACGCATAGGTACGTAGCACCGACAGCGCGGCGGACGGCGGCTCATCACCCCACACGGCATCGATGAGTTCGGCGACCGTGACCGACCGCCCGCGCCGCAGCAACAGCGCCGCCAGCACCACACGCTGCTGCGGCGAGCCCAGCGCCACCTCACGCTCACCGCACCACGCACGAACCGGCCCCAACACCGAAAACCGCAAAGACCCCTCAATGGCTGCGTTCATGAATCCGCCCAAGCGCTCTTCAGCGCGATCGCCTTGCTGACCGTCATGCCCCTGGCGATCGCGAACGTGGAACGGACCGGCGTCAGTGCCGCGCAGGCGGCCGGCGTGAGCATGCGGAGTGGGTGCCGCCGCGCTCCGGCGGCCTCGATGACAGCGTCCATACCCGCCAGGTTCCCGCCGGCCGGGCGCCCTCGGGGGTCCGCCCTCACACACGTCCGGGAATCGTCATCCGCGTTCACGGGCGACCCGAGCTGCTACGGCTGTTCTCGCGCAGTGTCCCGCAGCCGGGACACCCGGTCTGTGAAGCCCGTCGGCGGCTTGCGTCGCGTGCTCATCTCGTCGTTCCCTTCTCGGCCGTCACGTGCTGCCGGGCCGCGGGAGTCGCGTCGCCCGGGGCGACACACGAGACTCCGCGCCGGGGATGGTTGGGGAGCCGGATTGAGATTACCGCATGCGGAATGTGCAGCTCACCATGGCAGAGGGGCCAACCGCTCCGGCACCGCCTCGCAGAGAGGGGGAGAGGGGGGAGTGCCCTGCCGACCGCACTCGCCGTCCTGTGGGCCGACAGGGCCGGGCGACCACCGCGAGGTTCGAGGGGAACCCCGGGGACCGCCGTCGCAGTAGGCAACGGCTGGCGTGAGGAGACGGTTCACCGCTGTTCGCCGAAGGGCTGAACTGTTTGCCGGTGGGGCCCGTTGCGGTGTGCGAGGACCGTTGTGACGTCGTATCCGTGAGCGGGCCGCTTGACCGACCATGTCGGACTTGGGTCAGTTTTGCGCGGTCGGCCAGGCCGGGAGAAGCGCGAGGAAAGGGGTGGTCATGAGCGTGGGTGAAGAGCCGGACGAGCCGGGCGGGGAGAGCGGGCCTGCCGGACCCGGGGAGGCGGTGGGACTGGGCAAGGCGGCGTCCGGTGGGGAGCCGGGTGAGCCGTTGCCTCCGATCGCGGTGATCATTTCCGATGACGGGTGCGTCGAGATCGACGGGGTGCCGATGCCGGTGGTGGGAGAGGAGCCGGTGGACGTCGCGATCCTCGACACCCTGCACGGCTATGCCCGGAGCCGGGACTCCGCGGTGACCGCGACGATTTCGGATCCGGCCGCGGGTTACGTCGCGGTTGTCGAGGTGGCGCCGGACGGTTCCAGCAGGCTGCTGGAGCAGCACGGGCAGGAGGCGGACGCGGACGGGGTGCCCGGGTCCGCCGGATCCGGCGGGTATCCCGCTCCTCCCGGCCTCGACGCCGAGGCCCCCGACCTCTCCGACGTGGGCGACGTAGACGACGTAGGCGACGAGCCGGGCCTGCAGCCGCAGCCCGTACCGGCACTTGCGTCCCCTCCCGCTCCCGGCCCGGACCCCGACGAGGACGTCGGCCGGGGATTCGGCCGCCGGGGGCAGCGGAGCCAGTCCGACGACGAGTACCGCCCGCCCGGGTTGCTCAAGCGGCGCGCGTTCGTGGGGGCGGCGGGTGTCGCGGTGGCGGCCGTCATCCTCATACCGCTGATAGCGCTGGGCAGCTCGGGAGGCGGCGACCCGCTGAACCAGTCCGCCGGGACCGCCCAGGAGCCGGACGGGAGGCCGACGACGCAG
>NZ_JCANTA010000047.1:0-18662 GCF_059570575.1 Streptomyces sp. CNX435
GGAAGCCTGCTTCGAGATGAGGACTCCCACCCCCTTGTAGGGGTTAAGGCCCCCTGTAGACGACGGGGTTGATAGGCCGGATCTGGAAGCCCTGTGAGGGGTGGAGGTGACCGGTACTAATAGGCCGAGGGCTTGTCCATAGCTGCTTGCGTCCACTGTGTTGGTTCTGAGACAACAACCTGTTTGTTGCTGGTTGTTTGTTTCATTGTGTTTCGGTGGTCATAGCGTTGGGGAAACGCCCGGTCTCATTCCGAACCCGGAAGCTAAGCCTGACCGCGCCGATGGTACTGCATGGGGGACCGTGTGGGAGAGTAGGTCACCGCCGAACAATCTTTAGAACTCAACCCCCGGACACCGTCCGGGGGTTGAGTCATTTCTGCACCCCTCACACCCCCAGCGACAGCCCCGGCCAGCGGCTGCGCGCCTGCTCCGGCGAGCGCATCGTGGCCAGTGTCGGCAGTCCCTCGCGTTCGCCTTCGTTGAGGAGGGCGGGGAGTTGGGCGAGGGGGGCGACTGCGGCGATGTCGTCGAGGACGAGGGTGAGTGGTGGGTCGAGCCGGCCGGTGGATGACCCTGCGGCCATGCGGCGGCCGTGCTCGACCACGTCTGCGGCGAGGGCGGTGAGCAGTGGCATCGCACCCGGCCGGGACCGGGGGCCCTCGATGGCTTCACCCACCAGATAGAGCGTTCCCCCTTCGTCGATGAATGACTCCAGGACAAGCGAATCTGCTCGGGTGGGTTTGCACGCGTTGCGGATGTGGATCGACGACAGGCCCTCCAGCACCGTCGCGACCAGGTCGCCCGCCGCGTCCCGGCGCTCCGGGTGGCCGGTGAGCGCCGACTCCAGCTCGCCGGCCGCGCCGGATGCCGCCTCCGGGGCGGAGCGGAGGATGCCCACCGGTTCGTGGGCGCCCGTGCCCTGGGCCCAGCGGTGGACCTGGGCGAAGGGGCGGGCGGCCACGGCAGCGGCGTGGAGCCAGCATGTCAGCATCGTCTCCGCGGTGTCCGCCACTGTGGTGTCCGTACGGTGTTGGGGGCGTACGGGGCGGAGGAGGGCCGCTGCGCGGGTGGCTGCCGTGGGGCGGTCCTTGCAGCCGGCGGTCGGGGACCAGCGGAGGCGGTCCGGGGTGTCGCAGAGTTGGCCCGGGTCGTAGACGAGGACGGGGCCGAGCTTGGCGCGGGCGTCCTTGGTGTCCGCCCACAAGGTGGCGTCGGAGGTGACGATGAGTGCTGGCCCTTCTGCCCCCAGCAGCGTCTCTCGCGTGAGGGTGAGGGCCGTCGGGCTGCCCTTGCGGAACACCAGCGGGCCGGCGTGCGTCGGAGGTGTCCCCGGTGGCGTTCCCGGCAGCGTTCCCGGCAAGGGGTGCGGCGCGGTCTGCTGCGGGCTCGGTTCCTTCGTCATGTTCGTCGTGGGGGGCCGCCGCCGGGCGCGTGGGGAGGTCTGGGGCACCGGTGCCGGGGGCTCTGCGTCCTCGTACGCCGTCTCCTCGTACGCGTCCTCGTCACGGTCTCCCAGGCCCTCTTCCAGCGCCTCGTCGCCCGCTGTCGCCTTTCTTCTCGCCCCCGCGCGGCGCGCCTTCCAGCTCGCCAGCGTCGTCATCCCCGCGATCGCGAAGGTGACGAGCACCATCAGCTGGCTGATGAACACGCCCCAGAACAGCCCCCACCCCGACAGGGACTCCTTCTGCGCGTCCGGCCAGGCGGCCGGCAGGTCGTGCGGCTCCGCGACCAGCTCCCGCATCGCCTGCGGTGTCTTCGTGAACCGGACGCCGTCCGGCCACGCCCCGTGTGCCAGGACCCCCGCCAGGCCCGTCGCCGTCCACACCAGCACCGTCAGGCCGAGCAGAAAGGCGATCAGGCCGATGAGCAGGCCATCGGGAATGCCTCGCTCGGGAGCGCCCCCGTCTCGTCCACCGCGACCCTGCGCCATCTCAGGCCACCGTCGATTCCTTCTCCATCACCACCGGACCGGTGTCGTCCGCCGCCTCCAGGGCCGGTACCGGGGCGGACTCCGTCATCGCCCGGTCGGTGAAGACCAGCGGTCGTTCGGCCTCGGTCACCAGGTGCTTGACGACCTGCACGTTGCCGTTGACGTCCCAGACGGCGATGCCCGGGGTCAGCGTCGGGATGATCTCGACGGCCCAGCGTGGCAGCCCGAGGACCTTTCCGGTCGCGCGGGCCTCGTCGGCTTTCTGGGCGTAGATCGTACGTGTCGACGCCATCTTGAGGATTGCCGCCGCCTCTCGCGCCGCCGCTCCGTCCACCACGTCGGACAGGTGGTGCACGACGGCGACGAACGACAGGCCCAGCCGGCGGCCGAACTTCAGCAGCCGCTGGAAGAGCTGGGCGACGAAGGGGGAGTTGATGATGTGCCACGCCTCCTCCACCAGGAAGATCCGCTTCTTGCGGTCGGGGCGGATCCAGGTGTGTTCCAGCCACACCCCGACGATCGCCATGAGGATCGGCATGGCGATCGAGTTCCGGTCGATGTGGGAGAGGTCGAAGATGATGAGCGGCGAGTCGAGGTCGATGCCGACGGTCGTGGGGCCGTCGAACATGCCGCGCAGGTCGCCGTCGACGAGTCGGTCGAGGACGAGGGCGACGTCGAGGCCCCAGTTGCGTACGTCCTCGACGTCGACGTTCATCGCCTCGGCGGCCGTGGGCGCGGGGTGGCGGAGTTGTTCGACGATGTCGGTGAGCACCGGCTGGCGGTCGGTGACGGTCTCGTTGACGTACGCGTGGGCGACCTTGAGGGCGAAGCCGGAGCGCTCGTCGAGGCTGCTGCCGGTGGCGACCTCGATGATCGTACGGAGCAGGGCGAGCTGGCCCGTGGAGGTGATCGCCGGGTCGAGGGGGTTGAGGCGGATGCCGCTGTCGAGGGCGGCGAGGGGGTCGAGGCGGATGGGGGTGATGCCGAGTTCCTGCGCGATGAGCGCCCATTCGCCGACGCCGTCCTCGCCCTGCGCGTCGAGCACGACGACCTGGCGGTCGCGGAAGCGGAGTTGGCGGAGGACGTAGGTCTTCTCCAGCGCGGACTTGCCGTTGCCGGACTCGCCGAGGACCAGCCAGTGCGGCGCGGGGAGCTGCTGCCCGTAGAGCTGGAAGGGGTCGTAGATGTAGCCCTTGCCGCTGTAGACCTCGCGGCCGATGATGACGCCGGAGTCGCCCAGGCCGGGCGCGGCGGTGGGGAGGTAGACGGCCTGCGCCTGCGCGGAGGAGGTGCGCACGGGCAGCCGCTGGGTCTCCGTCTTGCCGAAGACGAAGCCCGCGAAGGCGCGCGTCGCGAGGTCGAGGAGGTCGGCCATGGGGGGTCACCTGATCCCGGTCGCGAAGGGCAGCGTGTTCACGAAGGCGCGGTGATGCTCTCTGTCGCACCATTCCAGTTTCAGGTAGGACTTGCCCGCCGAGGCGCGGATCGTGCGTTTGTCGCGGGCGAGCGCCTCGGGGGAGCGGGCGGACACGGTGAGGTAGCCGACGAGGTTGATGCCGGCGGCGCCGGAGGCGAGGTCTTCGCCGCGCTGGTCGATGCGCTCGTGGTGGGCGATGTCCCGGGGGTCGACGACGCGGTTCATCTTCGCCTGCCGGGACGCCTCGGCGTCGTCGTTCGTCTTCTCCGTGAGCATCCGCTCGATGGCCACTTCGGTCGGCTCCAGGTCCATGCATACGGCGACCGTGCGGATGACGTCCGGGGTGTGGACGAGAAGCGGGGCGAGGAAGTTGACGCCGACGGGGGTCATCGGCCACTCCTTCACCCACGCGGTGGAGTGGCACCAGGGGTCGCGGGTCGCCGACTCGCGGGTCTTGGCGCGCAGGTACTGCGGGTCTACGGCGTCCAGTTCGGCCGGCCAGGCGTTGCGCTGGGTCATGGCCTGGATGTGGTCGATGGGGTGGTCCGGGTCGTACATGGAGTGCACGAGGGCCGCGAGGCGCGCGATGCCCAGCGGCTGCCGTACGCGGATGTCGGCCTCGGCGAGGCGGGCGCAGATGTCGCCCAGCTCGCGGGCCATGATGACGGCGATGCACTCGTCGCGGCTCTGCTTGGTGGCGCGGCCCATCACCGTGGCCTCCTGGCCCAGCTCGCGGGTGTAGGGCATGCAGGCGACGAGGTAGGCGCGGTGCTGCTCGGAGGAGGTGGAGACCATGGACTGCAGTTGGTCGTACGAGCCCTTTATCCACTGCGGCGCGCGCGGGTCGCCGCGCTGCGAGACGTCCTTGGCGTGCGCGTCGGGGTCGGCGGGCAGGGTGCGGGCGAGCATCTGCAGGCGGCGTACGAAGCCGTCGCCGTTGGCGGCGTGCTTGAGCAGCGTGCCGAAGCGGTCGACGAGGGCCTCCTGGTCCTCGCTGTCGCGCAGGCCGACGCCGGGGCCTTCGATCTCGATGACGGCGGTGACGGTGCGGCGGTCGGCGTGCAGCAGGACGGCGATCTCGTCGGGGCCGAAGGGGGCGACCTGCCAGTTGATGCGGCCGATGCCGGGCGGGGTGCCGACGGCGACCTCCTCGCCGTTGAGGCGCGTGCCGGCTTCCTGCGCGCCGGAGCGGTAGACGGCGGCGCCGGAGCGCAGGAGGCGGCGGTGGCCGCGGCTGATCTCGAACCAGCGGTAGAAGGTGCGGCCGCGGTACGGGACGTAGACGGCGGCGAGGGCGAGCAGCGGGAAGCCCATGAGCAGCACGATGCGCAGCGTCAGCACGGGGACGAGCAGGCCGCACATCATGCCGAGGAAGGCGCCGCCGATGATCACGCCGATCTCGCCGGTCTCGCGGTTGCGGCCGACGATGGCGTTGGGGCGGGCCTTGCCGATGAGGTACGTGCGACGGGGGGTGATCGGTGGTGTGTCGTGCGTGGTCACCGCAGGTCACCTCCTGTTTCCGGGCTGTTGGGCGGATTGCGGGGGCACGCTGCCGCCGCCCGAGCCGGAGCCGCCGCTGCCGCCGGAGTTGCGGCTGGGCTGGCTGGGCTGGCTGGGCCGGGGCGGGCTGGACTGCTGCGGGCGGGTGCTGTGGGCGGAGACGCCGGCGGCGACGGGGTTGGCGGGCCGGGCGGACGAGCGGGACTCGCCGGTGGCGCCGCCGGACGGGCCGGAGGACGAGGTGCGGGAGCCGTGGGTCTTCATGCCGGCGGTGACGAGGGCGGCGGGGGTGGCCATGACGGCGGAGGCGGGGTTGGCGGAGGTGGCGCGGCGGCCCTGCTTGGCGGTCATGATCTCGTCGCCGAAGCCGGGCACGAAGCGGTAGATCATCGCGCTGGCGAAGATGGCGAGCAGGATGATCGCGAGGCCGGAGACGACGGCGGAGAAGGCGTCGGGTCCCTCCTCGGCGGAGAGGGTGCCGGCGAGGCCGAGGACGATGACGATGACCGGCTTGACGAGGATCACGGCGATCATGATCCCGGCCCAGCGGCGGACGTGGTGCCACATGTTCTTGTCGACGAGCCCGGCGTAGACGGCGGTGCCGAGGAGGGCGCCGACGTAGAGGAGGGCAGCGCGGATGACCAGCTCCAGCCAGAGCACGCCGGCGGCGAGCACGGAGACGAGGGACACGACGATGAGCATGATCGGGCCGCCGCCGATGTCCTCGCCCTTCTTGAGCGCCTCGGAGAAGCCGCCGAAGAACGTGTCGGTGTTGGACGACGTACCGGAGGCGATGGCTTCGGTGACCGAGTCGGTGGCGGTGACGAGGGTGTAGAGGACGAGGGGGGTGAAGGCGGAGGCGAGGACGGTGAGCCAGAGGAAGCCGATGGCCTCGCCGAGGGCTTCGCCGAGGGGGACGCCGCGGATGGCGCGCTTGGCGACGGCGAGGAGCCAGAGGGTGAGGGTGAGGATGGTGGAGGCGGCGAAGACGACGGCGTACTGGCGCAGGAAGGTGGTGTTGGTGAAGTCGACGGTGGTGGTGGAGGTGACGGCTTCGGAGAGCTTGTCGATGGTCCAGGCGGCGGCTTCGGCGCAGCCCTTGGCCAGCGAGGAGAGCGGGTCGACGGATTCGGTCGGGTCGCCGGGCGAGTTGGGCGCGGAGCTGCCGCCGTCGTCTTCCTTCTCGCAGTAGTCCCGGGCGGGGCCGATGAGGCTGTCGCAGGGGTCGCCGCCGTCCTGCGCGGGTGCGGCGCCCTGGGCGCGGGGGGCGGCGAGCAGGAGGGCGGCCGGCGCGCCGGCGAGCAGGGTCAGGAGCGCGGCGCCGCGGCGCCGCGGGCTACCGGGCATAGGTGAACCCTCCGAACTGCTCGACGGCTTCCTCGATCTGCTCGTCGGTCGCCGCCGGTACGTCGCCGGGGACGGGGGCGGGGCCCGGCTTCTGGGAGTCGGCGGTGATCTTCCAGTCGCCGTCCGACCACCGGAGTTCGAAGGTCCAGGTGTGCCAGGTGGTGCGTACGGGCACGTCCGACTCGGGGCCCGCCAGGCCGATAAGGCCGGTGTACCAGACGGAGACGGTGGCCGTGGCGTCCTCGTACTCCTTGACGGTCGTGCCGACCGGGATGGTCCGGGAGATGAACGTCATGCCGGACGGGGGCTCGCCCTCGGCGTCGAGGCCGAGGTTGGCGAGGAAGTCCTCGGAGTACGCCGCGTCCATGCCGGACTTGGTCCTCTCCGCCAGGTCCGGGGTGTAGAGGGCGTCGACCAGCCGGTGGCGGCCCTCGGGCGTGAACATCTGGTCGCCGCCGAGTGCGACCGCGAAGTTCGCCGCGGCCGACTGGGCGCCCTCGGCGGACCGGGGGAAGCCGGCGGGGATGCCGTCGGTGGTGTTCTTGACGGGGGAGTCGCCCGTGGGGGACGTGGGTTGGGCGCGGGTGTCGGGGTTCGAGGTGTTCTCGGGGTCGTCCGTGGAGTTGCCGCCGCGGTTCGCGAAGGCGATCGCGGCGATCAGCAGGACCATGACGCCCACGACCGTGACCATCGCCCGGGAGGGCGACACGCGACCGCCGCGGCGCGGGCCGCCGTAGCGGGCGTCGGTGTCGCCTTCGGCGAAGCGGGTGCGGGTGCCGGGTTCGGGGGTGGCGTAGTCGACGTAGTCGTCGTCGTGACTCATGCGTCGTTCCCCCCTCCGCACGCCGGTGCGTCGTTGCCCCGGCTTCCCGTAGGCACACGAAGGTAGCGGTGCGCCGCCGGCCTGCTGACGGGGGTACCCGGGCCGCCGCGCCCGGGGGGTGGCTGCCTCCCGGGGCGCGCGGCCGGGCGACGTCCCGTCGCCGTGTGCCGCACCGCCGTTCGCCGTACGCCTGGCCCTGGAGTCACGGCCCGGCCTACACCGCCATTCCGTACACGATCGTGAAGACGGTGCCGAGGGAGCCGATGATGAACACTCCCGTCAGGCCCGCGACGATCAGCCCTTTGCCCTGCTCCGCGCTGAACGTGTCGCGAAGCGCTGTGGCGCCGATACGTTGCTTGGCCGCGCCCCAGATCGCGATGCCCAGGCACAGCAGGATCGCGACCGCCATGACCACTTCGATCATCACGCGCGCTTCTTGGCCCAGGCTTCCGAAGGGGCCCCAGTCAGGGGCGATACCGCCGATGATGGTGTTGATGTCGCCCTTGTCGGCTGCCAGGAACATGTCGTAACTCACCGCCCCATGCGCTGTGTTGCCGTCCAGGGTGGACGGCAGGAGTCATCGTCCATCCTCCCTGATGATGCCCCCGTGAGAGTCGATTTGGCGTCAACCGCGCGGATTTCACAAGGGTGTTCGGTGTTCACTACTGACTTTCCTGTGTGTATCACGTTACGTGACTATTGGCAACGCTGCGTGCCTGGGGAGGCGGGGGTGCGGTCGGGTTGTCCGACCTGTGCTGAATCGGAGTATGTGAAGAGTGGGTGTCGCGGTGACGGGAGCCGGGCGGGCGTCGTTGGTGGATTTGACTCAAACAGGCCCCAGGGAAGGCGGCGGATGTGTTCGAAGGGATGACTGTCGTCTCGGGGGTCGTGGTGCTCGTCGGCGCGGTCAGCGGGGTCGCGGCGTCTCTGCACGAGGCCGCCGCGCCGGCGGCGCCGACGGTGGGGGCGGCCGGGGTGGCGCGGGCGGGTGGGCCGGGGGCCGCGGTGGCGGAGTCCGGCGGTGGCGTGGACTCCGCGTCCGCGGGCATGCCTGTTGAGGCGCCCTCCTGCACGGATCGCCGCTGCGGGCCGACTACGTGGGTTGGCCGATGGGGCGCATGACGACGGTGTTCACGTCCACCCCCGCAGGCTGGCCGAGCGCCCACACGATCGACTCGGCGACCTGGTCGGACGTCATCATCTCCATGCCCTCCGGCGCCCCGCCCCGGCCGTCCCAGAAGAGGCTGTCGGTGCGGCCGGGGGCGACGAGCGTGACGCCGATGCCGTCGCCGGTCACCATGCGGCGGGTGTTCTCCGCCAGGCCCGTCATGGCCCACTTGGTGATGCCGTAGATGTTGCCCGGGGTGTGGACGAAGCCCGCGACGCTGCCGATGATGACGATCCGTCCGCGCGTCTCGCGCAGCGCCGCCAGCGAGCTGCGGATCAGCAGGGCGGGCCCCAGCACGTTGGTGAGCACCATGTCCCGCCAGCCGGCCGGGTCCCCGGTGCCGAGGTCGTCGTGGGTGGCGAAGCCGGCGTTGGCGACGACGGCGTCGAGCCGGCCGTACGCCGTGAGCGTCGCCTGCACCGCCGCCTCCACGGCCTCGTGGTCGGAGGCGTCGCCGGGCAGGGTCAGCAGCTCCGGCGGGTCACCGGCTTCCGCGGCGAAGCGGCGCAGCCGCTCGGCGCCCCGGCCGGTGACGGCCACGCGGCCACCGCGGGCGAGGAGCTGACGGGCCGCGGCGGCGCCGATACCGCTGCCGCCGCCGGTGATGAGGGTGACGGGCGAGTCGTCGGTCATGGGGCACGGGCCTTTCGGGTGCGGGGCGGGCCTGGTCGGACGCGGCGAGTGCACCACTTGGAGTGTTCTCTATGTCAACACCCCTGGTGGTGGCGGGTGGAGGTGGCCGTACGGCGCGTGCGGCGGTGGTGCTGGGGCCACCACCGGTCCGGCGGTCGGCACCAGTGATCACATGGCGTACGCGGACGAGGGTGGAGCCCGACGGAGAACGCGACCCGGACCACGCGACCCGGACCACGACATCCGGACCACGACATCCGGACCACGACATCCGGACCACGACAACCGGGACATTACCCAAGGGAGCCCCGCCATGACCCGCAACCGCCCCGCCCGCCGCGCCGCCGCCCGCCGCGCCGGTGCCGCCGCCCTCCTCGCCGCCGTCGTCGCCGGTGCCGCCGCGCCCGCCGTTGCCCGCGACGCCTCCGGCGACGCCCCCGACCCCGTACAGAGCCGTCTCGACGCCCTCGTCGAGCGCGACGGCGTCCCCGGCGCCCTCGCCTACGACGGCCGCACCACCCGTACCGCCGGAGTCGCCGACACCGAGACCGGCCGGCCGATGGTCGGCGCCGAGGGCCGCTTCCGGATGGCCAGCAACACCAAGTCGTTCACCGCCACCGCCGTGATGCGGCTGGTGGCCCAGGGCGAGGTGCGGCTCGGCGCGCCCGCCGCGCGGTACGTGCCGCAGCTCGCCGGCACCGGCCTGACCGTGCGGCACCTGCTCATGCAGACCAGCGGGCTGCCGGAGTACCTGCAGTTCATCGACTGGAGCCGCGCCTACACCGATCAGGAGTACCTGGCGCTCGCCCTCGACCACCCCGCCGACTTCGAGCCCGGCGCCCGCTGGGCCTACTCCAACACCAACTACCTCGCGCTCGGCATGCTCATCGACCACGTCACCGGCGAGGACTTCCGCACGTACATCGAACGCACTCTCATCGAGCCGCTGCACCTGAAGGACACGTACTGGCCGGCGAAGCGCGAACACACAATCCGCGGCCCGCACGCCCGCAACTACGGCATCGACCCCACCGCCCCCGACGCCGGCGTCACCGACGTGACCGAGCTGCCCGGCTACGAGCTCGGCGCCTCCGGCGGACTCGTGACCACGCCGAAGGACCAGAACGCCTTCTGGAACGCCCTCTTCGGCGGCCGGCTGCTGCCCGACCGGGCGCTGCGGGCGATGACCCACGACACCACCGACGTCGGCGGTCTCGACAACTACCCCGAGGGCAGCCGCTACGGCTACGGCGTCGCGTCTTTCCCGCTGAGCTGCGGCGGCGAGTACTGGGGCCACGGCGGCGACCTGCCCGGCGACTCGGTCGCCGGCGGACGGGCCGGCCACGGCCGGGGCACCGTCACCGTCTACACCACCACGTGGTCGTATGAGGGCGACCGGCTTGCGGACCTGCAGGGCGCGGCCGACGCCGCGCTGTGTGCGAAGGACGGCACCGGCAAGGGGCGTTGAGGGAAGTAACGGGCAGACAGCCGGGGCCTGATGAGGGATGGTTGAGGGGTGCGCAAGCTCTGGCTGATCGTGGCGCTGGGGTCGGGGACGGTCCTGTCGTTCCTGGCACTGCTCGTCGTCGGCACCTACACCGCCGCGTCCGGTCTCGCCGGGCGCGGCGTCGGCCTGGCGAAGGGCGCCGTGCCCGCGACGTACCAGCCGCTGGTGCAGAAGTGGGGGAACCTCTGCCCGGCCCTCAACCCCGCCCTGCTCGCCGCGCAGCTGTACCAGGAGAGCGGCTGGGACCCGAACGCCGTCAGCCCCGCCGACGCGCGCGGCATCGCGCAGTTCATTCCCGCCACCTGGGCCACCCACGGCATCGACGGCAACGGCGACGGCGAGCGCGACATCAACGACCCCGAGGACGCCATCCCGTCGGCGGCGACGTACGACTGCAAGCTCGCCGGCTACGTCGAGGACGTGCCCGGGGACCCCACCGACAACATGCTCGCCGCCTACAACGCCGGCCCGTACGCCGTCATCAAGTACGACGGCGTCCCCCCGTACCGCGAGACGCAGAACTATGTACAGATAATCCGCGCCCTGGAGGAGAGCTTCGCCGCCCCCACCTCGCGGCTGTCGCCGTCGAAGCAGGCGGCCGGCGCGATCCACTACGCGCAGGACAAGCTCGGCACACCGTACCTGTGGGGCGGCGACGGTACGCCCGAGGAGGGCGGCCGGTTCGACTGTTCGGGGCTCACGAAGGCGGCGTACGCCTCGGTGGGCATCGAGCTGCCGCGGGTGGCGAACGACCAGTGGAACGCCGGGCCGCACCCGAGCCGGGACGAACTGCTTCCGGGGGATCTGGTGTTCTTCGCGTACGACATGAACGACTCGCGCTCCATCCACCACGTCGGGATGTATGTAGGGGGCGGCTACATGATCGACGCCCCTTACACCGGCGCCGTGATCCGCTTCGACCCGATCGACTCCCCGGACTACTTCGGCGCGACGCGCGTCACGGAGGCCGGCGCCGCGGCGCTGCCGCAGCGCTGACGTGGCTGCCGCAGCGCTGACGTCGCGCTGACGTGCGGCGGACGCCCGCGGCGGCGCCGCGCCCGGGCGCCGTATCGGCCGCGGGGGCGGTCACTCTTCGATAACCTCCCGGTGATCTTTCGGTCGCGAGCGGAACGCCGACCCTTGCGGCGCCGTTGCAAAGGGCGAGCGGCACCGTTGCAATAGGAAAGACGGCAGACGCCGATCAGCGGGAAACGGGTGGGGAGAGGAGCCGAGTGGACATGCGTTCGTCACACCTGGCGGGGGCACCCCCGAGCGGGTCGAACGCCGACGTTTCCGTGCTGTTCGACATCAACGGCGTCGCGGACTCCACGCCGCCCTGGTTCGACCGCGGGGCGGCGTTTCTGGGTGAGTACGGGCTGATCGGGATGCTCGGCGCGCTGCTGGTCGTCTGCTGGTGGCGGGTGCGCCGGCGGCCGGACGCGGTGCCGGCCGTGGCCGCGCTGCTGTGGGGCCCGCTGGCGGCGGCGCTCGCATGGGTGGCGAACATGCCGATCCGCGCGATCGTGGAGCGCCCGCGGCCGTTCCGGGAGCACGACGGCCTGGAGGTGCTGCTCCCCGGCACCACCGGGTACTCGTTCGTCAGCGACCACACGTCCTTCGCCATGGCACTGGCGGTCGGCATCTTCATGGCGAGCCGGCGGTACGGGCTCGCGGCGCTGGCGGTGGCGCTGCTGGAGGCGCTGAGCCGGGTGTACCTGGGCGTGCACTACCCCTCGGACGTCGTCGGCGGCGTCGCGCTCGGCACGTCGGTGGCGCTGCTGCTGGCGCCGGCGGCGACGGCCGCGCTGGTGCCGCTGGTGCGGCGGGCGCCGAAGTGGCTCGTCGGCGACCCGGCGGCGCCGGACGCCGAGCCCGACCCGGACCCGGCGGCGGGCCCCGGCGGCTCCGGCCCGGTGCCGGCGCCGCGGACGGAGCCGCTGGAGCGGGGCGGCGGGGGCGGCCGGGACGGCGACGAGCTGGCGGCGTAGGCGGGCGTAGGGCGTAGCGCGCGTAGGGCGTAACGGGCATGGCCTCGGGTACGGCGCCGGGGGCTCGGGGCGTACGGATGCACGCACCGGCGCGGCGTGTACGCCCGGCGCGAACGGCCCCGCGCCCCCGGGCTACAGCGCCTGGTCGAAGTCGAACAGCCGCTCCGGGTCGTACCGCTCCTTCACCTTCGCCAGCCGCGCCGCCGCCGGCCCGTAGTACGCACTACGCCACTTCCGCAGCCCCGCGTCCGTGTAGTTCTGGTACGCCGCCCCCGAGGCGTGCTCCCGCATCGCCGCGTGCGTGTCCGCCAGCCACTGCTCGCCCGGCCCGCCGTCCTCGCCCTCGTCCCACGACGAGATGTACTGCGCGAGCACCCGCGACCCGCGGTGCACGAACGCCGTGTCCGCCACCGGCACCCGGTTCATCGCCCCGCCCAGCGCCGTGAGGATGAACAGCGCGTCCGCCGACCGCGACGCCTGCTCCGCGCGGTCCAGCAGCGTGCCGATGCCGCCGGCGGCCAGCGGCTCGTCGTAGAAGTCGGAGCGGGCGGCGAACGTGTCGCGCTGCAGGATGCCCTTCGCGTTGCGGCCCGGCACCGCGCCCTGCAGCCGGCACTGCTCGCGGCCGGCCTCCGCGCAGCCCGCGTAGGTGCGCATGGCGTGGATGTACGTCTGCGGGCCGATGGAGACGTCCTCGGCGGGGCCGGGGCCGCCGGCCTGGTCGGCGAGGAAGTCGACGGCGTCGTGCATGTCGTCCTCGGTGCCCAGCGACAGCGCGGCCACGGAGATCGTCGGCTCGCCGCCGCGGGTGTTGCCGAAGTGGACCGCGGACCACAGCTCGTCGGGCTGGTCGGGCCCCCACTGCTGCCAGGTGGTCAGCAGCGCCTCGGCCCGGGACCACGGCCACACCATGTTCGCGGCGACGACGTCCGGGGCCTCGCGGGTCTCGTAGCGCAGCTCGGTGACGACGCCGAAGTTGCCGCCGCCGGCGCCGCGCAGCGCCCAGAACAGGTCCTCGTTCTCGTCCGCGGAGCACTCGACGGTCTTGCCGTCGGCGGTGACGACGGTGGCGCCGCGGAGGTGGTCGCAGGTGAGCCCGTACGCGCGTGAGACGACGCCGTGGCCGCCGCCGAGGGTGAGGCCGGCCATGCCGACGGTGGCGCAGGAGCCGGCGGGTATGGTCCGGCCGCGGGCGGCGAGGACCTCGTAGACGTCGATGGTGCGCGCGCCGGCGCCGACGGTGGCGGTGTCGGAGTCGGAGTCGATGCCGGAGAGGGCGGAGACGTCGAGGACGAGGCGGCCGTTGCCGCTGGAGAAGCCGGCGTACGAATGGCCTCCGCTGCGTACGGAGACGGGGACGCCGGCGCCGCGGGCGAAGGCCAGGGACTCGGCGACGTCGTCGGCGTGGTCGACGTAGGCGACGGCGGCAGGGCGCAGGTCGTCGAAGCGGGTGTTGTACTGCTGGGCGGCGACCCGGTAGTCGTCGTCCCCGGGGAGGACGAGGCGGCCGTCGAGGGACTGCGCGAGCGCCGGCCAGTCCGCCGGGCCGGTGGTCCTGCCGCCGTTCGAGCCGCTGGGCCTGGGGTCGGTTCTCCCGCCGCCGTCGTCGTCGCCCGAGCAGCCGGCGACGCCGGCGGTGGCGCCCACGCCGGCGGCGGTGGCGAGGGCGGTACGGAGCACTGTGCGCCTGTCCATCCGCACAGCACAGCGCATTGTGTCCACCCTTCGCTACCCCCAAGTAGCAAAGCCTGGGGGTACGCGCCCCTCAGCCGGTTCCGTCGAGCGGATGGGCGTCGGCGTCCGCGCGGGCGCGGGAGCGGGCCCGGCGGGCCGGGCCGATCCAGCCGCAGGTGCAGCGGGCGAACGCGAAGGAGCCCTGCTCGGAGGTCGACGTCCGGTGCGTGCCGCCTGTCCCGCCTGTCCCGCCCGTCCCGCCGCGGTGCGGGCCGTCCGGGTCGTCCGGGTCGCGGAGGTCACCCGGCCCGCCGCCGGGTCCGTCGCTGAGCACGCGGTCACGCTACCGCGGTGGGACAGACCGTGACGACGTTCCCTCCACCTCGTTAAGCGAACCGGAGAAAACACCGGCCGGGGGTAGCGAGAGATGGCGGCTGAGCAGCGGCGGACCGTACGTACCGGCACGGCGCACGCGCGGCCCGCTACCGCGCCCGCGGCCCGGTCCACGCCCCCGTCCGCGGCCCTGCTCGCGCTCGTCGGCGCCCTCGCCGCGGCGGCCGTGACCGCCACCGCCGGCTGCACGGAGCGCGGCGCGGTGGCCGACGAGCACCCGGGCGGCGATCCGCTCAGCGCGGTGCAGCGCGCGGCCGATGCGCTGGCCGGCGCCGGCAGCTCCCGGGCGCGTACGGCGATGGAGATGACCAGCGGCGGCACCCGGGTCACGGCCAGCGGCGACGGCGCCTTCGACTACGCGGAGCGGCGCGGCCTGCTGCGCGTGGTGCTGCCGCAGGCGGAGGACGCGCCGATCACGGAGCTGTACGCCGGCGGCGAGCTGTACATGAAGAACCGCGGCGCCGGCGTCCCCGCCGACAAGTGGCTGCGGCTCGACACGACCCGGCTGGCCGACGGCAACCTGGTCACCAACGGCGCCACCGACCCGCTGACCGCCGCCGAACTGCTGCGTGGCGCCCGCGAGGTGCGGTATGTGGGCCAGGAGCGGGTCGGCGACAGCCTCGTGCGGCACTACGAGGGCACGGCCGGCCTCGGCCGCGCCGCCCGCGCGGCGTCGCCGTACGCGCGCGGGGCGCTGGCCGCCGCGGCCGGCGGGTTCGTCCGGGACACGGTGGCCTTCGACGCGTACCTCGACGAGGACGGCCGACCACGCCGGGTGCGGCACGAGTTCGCGCTGTCCGGCGAATCACCGGTGCGGGTGGCGTCGACCGTCGAAACCTACGACTTCGGGGCGCCGGCCGAGGTGGCGTTGCCCGCGGGCCGGGACATCTACGCCGGAACGGTGCGGCAGAGCGATCAACAGCCCGCTTCCTAGCGGGAGTTGATTCCGGTCGTTTGCGCGGGCGCGTCGGGATAGGCCCGGGAAGGCCGCGGCTGTAAATGGTCCAGACGTGTCATGCGCTGACTGTGCCGTCCTACCTACTCTGAGCGGTGAGCCCGGCTGCCGGCGGGTGTGCATGGGGAAGTGGGGTGATTGCACGTGGGTCGGGGGTCGGCCGTCCAGGACCATGTGGCTCTCGCCGAAATCGAGTTGTGCGGTGAATTGATCATCGCGGCGACGAGCGCACCGGAAGAGCGCCTGAGCGACGACCGCATCGACGAAGTGCTGAGGGTGGAAGCCGCACGGCGCGGTTCCGAGCGCGACCGCAGGCGCGGCCGGCAGGAGATCACGCCGTAGCGGAAAGGGCACGCGCCGCCGGGCACGCACGGCCGGGGACGCGGGCGCTGGGACGTGGGCGCTGCGCGCGGCGTTGCGCGCGCAGCGGCGGCCGTACGCCCGGCGTCACGCGCGCAGCATCCGGGCGATCGCGGCGGTGGCCTCCTCGACCTTCGCGTCGATCTCGTCGCCGCCCCGGGCGGCGGCGTCGGCGACGCAGTGCCGCAGGTGCTCCTCCAGGAGCTGCAGCGCGAAGGACTGCAGCGCCTTCGTGCTCGCGGAGACCTGGGTGAGTATGTCGATGCAGTAGACGTCCTCTTCGACCATCCGCTGCAGACCGCGGACCTGGCCCTCGATCCGGCGCAGTCGTTTGAGGTGGGCTTCCTTGTCCTTGCTGTACCCGTGCGGGCCGGAGCCCGGCGCGGAGGCGCCGGCCGCCGTCTCGACGGCGGTCGTCGTTGCCGTGTTGTCGGTCACGTGCTCGTCCTTCCGTTTCCCATCCCCGATCCGCCCGGTGTGCGTATCGCCGTGTGCGTACCACCGTATGCGAACCGTGCGCAAAATACCCTCAGGGGGTATATGGTACCGCCTTCGTGGCATTCTGTCCTGCGGCTGTTCCGCAGAGCCGGTTCGCTCCACAGGTTCGGCTCGCCTAGCATCATCAGGACCTATTCGCAGATATTCGCAGTACTGAGGATCATCACGTGCGATTTCGTCTGACTCCCAGGGAGACGAGCTTCTACGATATGTTCGCCGCCTCGGCCGACAACATCGTGACGGGCTCGAAGCTCCTGATGGAACTGCTCGGGGCGGATTCCTCCGCCCGGGCCGAGATCGCCGAGCGGATGCGCGCCGCGGAGCACGCCGGCGACGACGCCACCCACGCCATCCTCCACCAGCTGAACGCGTCGTTCATCACGCCCTTCGACCGCGAGGACATCTACCGTCTCGCCAGCTCCCTCGACGACGTCATGGACTTCATGGAGGAGGCCGTCGACCTCGTCGTCCTCTACCAGATCGAGGAGCTGCCGCGGGGCGTGGAACAGCAGATCGAGGTCCTGGCGCGGGCCGCCGAGCTGACCGCGGAGGCGATGCCCAACCTCCGTACGCTCAACCACCTGCCGGAGTTCTGGATCGAGGTCAACCGGCTGGAGAACCAGGCCGACCAGATCCACCGCAAGCTCCTCGCGCACCTCTTCAACGGCAAGTACGACGCCATCGAGGTGCTCAAGCTCAAGCAGATCGTGGACGTCCTGGAAGAGGCCGCCGACGCCTTCGAGAAGGTCGCGAACACCGTGGAAACGATCGCGGTCAAGGAGTCCTGAGCGCTCGTGGACACCTTCGCGCTTGTCGTCACGATCGGGGTTGCGCTCTTCTTCACGTACACCAACGGCTTCCACGACTCCGCCAACGCCATCGCGACCTCCGTGTCCACCCGCGCGCTGACGCCCCGGGCCGCGCTGCTGATGGCCGCGGTGATGAACTTCGCCGGCGCCTTCCTCGGCAGCGGCGTCGCCAAGACGGTGAGCGAGGGGCTGATCGAGACCCCGCACGGCTCGCACGGGATGTGGATCCTGTTCGCCGCCCTGGTCGGGGCGATCACGTGGAACATGGTCACGTGGTACTTCGGGCTGCCGTCGTCGTCCTCGCACGCGCTCTTCGGCGGCATGGTCGGCGCGGCGCTGGCGGCGTCGTCGACGGTGTACTGGTCCGGGGTGCTGGAGAAGGTCGTCATCCCGATGTTCGTCTCGCCGGTCCTCGGCCTGTGCGTCGGCTATCTGATGATGTGCGCGATCCTGTGGATGTTCCGCCGTTCCACCCCGCGCCGCGCGCAGCGCGGCTTCCGGGTGGCGCAGACCGTCTCGGCGGCGGCGATGGCGCTCGGGCACGGGCTGCAGGACGCGCAGAAGACGATGGGCATCGTGGTGATGGCGCTGGTCATCGCGGACGTGGAGGACGAGGGCGACGCCATCCCGTGGTGGGTGAAGGTGGTGTGCGCGCTGATGCTGTCCCTCGGTACGTACGCGGGCGGCTGGCGCATCATGCGGACGCTGGGGCGGCGGATCATCGACCTGCAGCCGCCGCAGGGGTTCGCGGCGGAGACGACGGCGGCGGGGATCATGTACTCGGCGTCGTTCATGTTCCACGCGCCGATCTCGACCACGCACGTGATCACTTCGGCGATCATGGGCGTCGGCGCGACGAAGCGGGTCAAGGCCGTGCGGTGGGGAGTGGCCAAGAACATCGTGATGGGCTGGTTCATCACGATGCCGGCCGCGGCGGGCGTGGCGGCGGTGGCGTACTGGCTGGTGCACCTGGCCTTCGAGTAGCGCTGAAGCGTTTCTCCTAAGCCCTCTCAGCCGAAGCGGCCCGAGATGTAGTCCTCCGTGGCCTTCTCGTCGGGGTTGGAGAAGATCTTGTCGGTGTCGTCGATCTCGATGAGCCGGCCCGGCTCCCCGACCGCGGCGAGGTTGAAGAACGCGGTGCGGTCCGAGACCCGCGCCGCCTGCTGCATGTTGTGGGTCACGATGACGATCGTGAACCTCAGTTTGAGATCGGCCATCAGGTCCTCGATGGCGAGGGTGGAGATCGGGTCGAGGGCCGAGCAGGGCTCGTCCATGAGGAGCACCTGCGGTTCGACGGCGATGGCGCGGGCGATGCACAGCCGCTGCTGCTGGCCGCCGGAGAGGCTGGAACCGGGGCGGTTCAGGCGGTCCTTGACCTCGTTCCACAGGTTCGCGCCGCGGAGGGACTTCTCCACCACGTCGTCCAGCTCGGACTTCTTGTAGCGGCTGTTGAGCTTGAGGCCCGCGGCCACGTTCTCGTAGACGCTCATCGTCGGGAACGGGTTGGGCCGCTGGAAGACCATGCCCACCACCCGGCGCACCCCGACCGGGTCGACGCCCGGGCCGTACAGGTCCTCGCCGTCGAGGCGGACCTCGCCCTCGACGCGCGCGCCGGGGGTGACCTCGTGCATGCGGTTGACGGTGCGCAGGAAGGTGGACT
>NZ_JCANTA010000048.1:0-16925 GCF_059570575.1 Streptomyces sp. CNX435
CGCCACGCTTTGAGCTTGTTGATCAGGCGTTCGACGGTGTTGCGGTCCTTGTACAGGTCCGCATCGTGGGTGACCGGCCGTCCGCCGCGCCGTCCCCTCTTCTTCCGGTTGGCCGCCTGGTCCTTCTTCTCCGGGATGACGGCCCTGATGCCGCGTTCGCGCAGGTGGGCACGGTTGGCGCGGGAGGAGTATGCCTTGTCGCCAGCCACCGCGTCGGGGCGGGTGCGGGGGCGGCCGGCCCGGCCGCGGACCCGGAGCTTGGCCAGGACCGGGACGAACTGGGGACTGTCGGCGGCCTGCCCCGGGGTGAGGGTGAAGGCCAGTGGGCGGCAGCGGCGGTCGGCTGCCACGTGGACCTTGCTGGTCAGCCCGCCGCGTGAGCGGCCCAGGGCGGCTGTTTTCAGCCGTGCCCGGCGTCGTTGGTGCAGGCGTCGGCGCTCGTCCCGGCGGGCGGTTTCGGCAGCATCGCCAGGTTCTGCGGAACATTGATCCTTTTGTTCCTTGCCGCGGCCCCCCTTTCCTCCGTCAGTGCCTTCTCCAGTGCTGCCAGCGTCTTGGCGTCCACCCTCATGCCGGCCGCGTCGTGATGCGCTCTCGCTGTGGTGGAGTCGACGCTGACCAAGGAAAGGTCCACCTGGTCCCGCCGTGCGGCCTCAGCGATCACCGCCTCCATCAGGGCCTGGAAGACGCCCGCGTCGCGCCACTGGCGGAACCGGTCGTAGACCGTGGACCAGTTCCCGAACTCCTCCGGGACCTCCCGCCACTGGGCTCCGGAGCGAAACCTCCAGATCACGCCCTCGAAGTGATCCCGCAGCCGGTGCGGATACGGGCCGTAGGTGCCTATCGGGAGCAGCGGCCCACCAACGCCCATTCGTCATCGCTCAGTTCACGCCTCGCCACACGAGTGTTCTACCAACCGAATGATCACGACCCCCACAGGCCATAGAACGCCGAGGACCGTGCCGCGGACGTGCTGGCGGACCCGCGTGGCGCTGCTCCTCCATCAGTCCGCAGTACGCCTCGGTCCGCTGTGGATCGTCGGCGCTTCGGGCGGAGGCGAAGCCGCAGAGCTCGCATCGGGTTGCCCGCGCTTGATGGCCGCATCCACCGCGGCACCGATGCGGCGCAGTGCCGCCAGCTCCTGAGGACCGAGATCATCGATCAGGTACTCGCGGACTGCGGCGACGTGTCCCGGCGCCGCTGCCACCACTACGTCGTAACCGGCCTCGGTCAGCGTCGCGGTGGTGCGCCTTCCGGAACCGGGGATCCGCTTCCGTGCGAGCAGTCCGCGCTTCTCAAGCCGACCGACGACATGGGACAGCCTCGACAGTGACGCCGCCGTTCGCGCGGCCAGGGCGCTCATCTGCATGGTGCGATCCGGCTGCTCGGAGAGGACCGAGAGCACCATGTACTCGAAGAAGGTCAGCTGAGCCTCGCGCTGCATGCGCGCATCCAGCGCGGCCGGCAGGCTGATCATGATCGCGGAGTTGGCCAGCCACGCCGCCAGCTCGTCGCCGTTCAGCCATCGCGTCTCGGCAACCGGACGGGTGGACGCCTCCGAGCCGGAGCCTTCGTCGGCACGAGCCGTCGCCTCGGATGTCGGCCCGTTCCGTGGTCGCCGACGGCGCCGGCCGTTCGTGTCATCTGCCGTCCTCGCCATGAGGACATCCTAGACCCACTTATTGACGCGTCAAGTTCGAAGGAGTAGAACTTGACGCGTCAAGTTCGCTCTGCGGTGCTGAGGCCCGCCCCACACGGAATGGACAACAGATGCAGTCCACGTCGCTCGGCAGGCTCGATGTCCCGCGCATCGGCCTGGGTGTCATGGGGATGTCGGCGTACTACACCGGCGCCGGCCGGGACGAAACCGAGTCGATCCGCACCATTCGTCGCGCCGTCGACCTCGGTGTCACCCATCTGGACACCGCCGAGGTGTACGGCCCCTACATCAACGAGGAACTGCTGGGTCGCGCGATCAAGGGCCGCCGGGACGAAGTCGTCCTCGCCACCAAGTTCGGCCTCATCTCCCACACCGGCCGGCCGGGCCCGGACAGCACCCCCGCCAACATTCACACGGCTGTCGACGGCTCACTGCGGCGGCTCGGAACCGACCGCATCGACCTCTACTACCAGCACCGGGTCGACCCCAACACTCCCATCGAGGAGACGGTGGGGGCGCTGAGCGAGCTGGTGGAGGCGGGCAAGGTCCTCCACATCGGACTGTCGGAGGCGGCAGCGGCGACCGTCCGCCGGGCCTATGCGGTCCATCCCGTGGCCGCTGTCCAGAGCGAGTACTCGCTGTGGACGCGGGACCCGGAGGTCGAGGTGTTGCCCACACTGCGCGAGCTCGGCATCGGACTGGTTCCCTACGCACCGCTGGGACACGGCTTTCTCACCGGTGACATCCGCACCCTGGACGGCTTGGACGCCGCCGACTGGCGTCGCTCCAACCCCCGGTTCACCGGCGACAACCTCACGCGCAACCTGCGCATCGTCGACCAGGTACGCGAGGTCGCCGACGAGGTCGGGGCCACGCCCGCGCAGGTCGCCCTGGCCTGGCTGCTCGCGCAAGGAGACGGCATCGCGCCCATTCCGGGGACGAAACGCATCGACCGCCTCAAGGAGAACAGCGCCGCCGACGGCATCCGACTCACCCCGGGCCATATCGCCCGCCTGAACAACCTCACACCGGCGTCCGGCGAACGCCATGCCGAGCCCGACATGGCCGCCGTCGACCAGTGAGAGAAGCGCGAACGCGCCGATTCGCCCCGCGCACCACACCACGTCTTGCTTCAGCGAAAGAAATGGAACACCACATCATGTCAAGCACTCTCATTCGGGTCGGCATCATCGGCGCGGACACGAAGGCGAGCTGGGCGGGCGCATCGCACATACCCGCGCTGGTGGCACAGCCCGACTTCCACCTGGCCGGTGTGGCGACGCGGCACGAGGAGAGCGCGCGCGGCGCTGCCGAGGCGTTCGGCGCCGAGCGTTGGTTCGCGGACCCCTACGTGCTCATCGGTGACCCTTCGGTCGACGTCGTCACCGTCGCGGTGAAGGTCCCGGCTCACCGCGAGCTCGTCCTGGCGGCCCTCGCGGCGAACAAGGCCGTGTACGCGGAGTCGCCGCTGGGCACGAGCGTCGCGCAGACGGAAGAGATGGCTGAGGCGGCCGGCTCACTGCACACCGCGATCGGCCTGCAGGGCCGGCTCAACCCCTCGGTACGCCGCGCGGCGGAGATCATCGCTGAGAGCCGGCTCGGGCGGCTGCTCTCGGCGCGAGTCGCCGCGACGACCTTCGGCAACGGCCCGGAGTCGGTGAGCGCGTACGAGTACTTCGACAAGGCAGCGTCCGGAGCCGGTTTCCTCACCATTGCCGCGGGCCACGTGCTGGATGTGGTCGAGGCCGTTCTCGGCGACGTCACCGAGATCGACGCCCGCACCGAACTCCTTTGGCCCCAGGTGAAGTTGGTAGACACCGGCGCGATATCTGTCCGCGAGGTCCCGGATCACCTCGACGCCATCGCCAAGACCTCCTCGGGGGCTCCGGTCGGGGTGCAGATCCTGGCGGGCGTGCCCGCCTCCGACGCCCACTTCAGTCTGGAAGTACGCGGATCGGAGGGCTGGCTGAAGCTGACGGGCGACCACCCCGCGGGCGTTCAGGTCGGCGACCTCGCCCTCTCGTCGAGCGTCGACTTCACCGCGCCCGACCGCCCGGTCGCCACCGGCGCGGGACCCACCGCCGCCGACATCTGGACGGGCGCTTCCATCAACGTCGGCGAGGTCTACGCCAGCCTGGCCCGCGACATCACGAACGGCACCCACCACACCCCGGGTTTCCAGCACGCCGCCCACAACAGCCGTCTCATCGCCCGAGTCGAACAAGCCGCCCGGACCGGCGTCCGGCACTGACGCCACCACACCTCGCGGCACCGTGCATTACTGCCGTGACGGATACGGCGACCGATCCGCGGGCACGGGCGGCCGACATAGGTTCGGACCCGCTGAAGGGTTCCTGAGGCCCACCCCCCGATCAGGGAGTCGTTGATGATGTCAGTCCCTCGTCGCCATGGCCCTCGCGGCGCTTCGCGGCAGGCTCACGGCGTATGACCACCTCCGCGCGCGCCGCTGTTCTCGAAGTGCAGGACGGGCCCTTCGATTTCCGCGACATCGAGATCGAGGACCCGCGGTCCGACGAGGTACTCGTTCGCATGGTCGCGACCGGAATATGCGCGACCGACGCTCACGTGCGGGCACAGCGAATGGCGACGCCGCTGCCGGTGGTGCTGGGGCACGAGGGAGGAGGAGTCGTCGAACGCGTGGGGGCCGCTGTCACCACCGTCGACCCCGGTGACCACGTCGTCCTCTCCTACCACTCGTGCGGCCGCTGCAAGCCGTGCATGTCCTCGCACGCGGCCTACTGCGACAACGTCTGGGCGGCCAACTTCGCAGGTGCCCGCCTGGACGGCTCGAACGGTCTCCACGTCGCCCACGGTGCTGAGCCGCACGGTCACTTCTTCGGCCAGTCCTCGTTCGCCACCCACGCCCTGACACACCAACGGAACACGATCAAGGTCCCCCGCGATCTGCCCCTCGACGTCATGGCTCCGCTGGGGTGCGGGCTGCAGACGGGCGCGGGGGCCGTACTCAAGGCCCTCGCCGTGCCGGCGGGAGCGTCCTTCGCGGTCTTCGGCGTGGGAGCGGTGGGCCTGGCGGCGGTCATGGCGGCACATGTCGCGGGTGCCACCACCATCGTCGCCGTCGACCCCGACGCCGGCCGCCTCGATCTGGCCCGCGATCTCGGAGCGACGCACCTCGTCGACCCCGGCCGGGTCGAAGATCTGACCGGCGCGCTCCGCGCCGTCGACGAACGCGGTCTGGAGTACGTCCTCGACACCAGCGGCCGCGCGGAGAACCTCGACGCCGGGGTCGGCGCCCTGGCACCGATGGGCCGATTCGGCTTCGTGGCGTTCCACGAAGGAGCGGGCGCCGTGCTCGACGCCGGCCGGCTCACGCTCGGCCAGTCGCTTCAGGGCATCATCCAGGGCGACGCCGTCTCGTCGCTCCTGATCAACGACCTTGCCCAGCTCTATCGAGCGGGCCGGTTCCCCATCGACCGACTGCTGTCCTTCTACGACTTCGCCGATATCAACACCGCGTTCGAGGATGCGGGCTCAGGCCGCGTCACCAAGGCGGTCCTTCGATTCACGTCACCGGGATAGACCACCCGTTCGACAGCTTCCCAAGAACACAGAAAGACGTCCCGCCGGTGTGCCAGAGCAGTCAGATACCCATCAGCGTCGAAGAAACCCCGAGCTTCTACGGGATCGACCACTATGGATTCCCCCGCGCGGGGGCGGACGACCCGTTGGACCCCGCGGGCTATTACCCCCCGTACTTCCAGAGCGAGCACTTCCAGAAGTACGGCTACCACGTGGAAGAACTGCGCGGCGGCTTCTACTGGGTCACCAGTGCCGGCTACGACACCGCATTCGTGGTGACCGAGGAGGGCGTGGTCGCGATCGACGCACCCCCGACGCTGGGCGAGAACATGCTGGCGGCGATCGAGGACGTCACCGACCGACCGGTGACCCACGTCATCTACAGCCACTGGCACGCCGATCACATCGGCGCGGCCTCCGTGTTCGGTCCCGACGTCGAGATCGTCGCCCACCGCATCACCAAGGAACTCCTGGAGCGCTTCCCCGACCCGAAGCGCCCCCTGCCCACGAGGACGTTCGACGACGAACTCGTCCTCGAAGTGGGCGGCGTGAGCCTGCAGCTCTCCTACAGGGGAGAGAACCACTGCCCCGGCAACATCTTCATCTACGCACCGCGGCAGAAGGTGCTCACGGCCGTCGACATCGTCAGTCCGGGAAGCGTCACGTTCATGCACTGCGACGCCTCGCAGAACATCTCCGGCTGGTACGAAGCTCAGTCCCAGATCCTCGAATACGACTTCGACTACTTCGTCGGCGGGCACCACATGCATTACGGCACCTACGAGCAGGTGAGGCTGTGCGTGGAGTACTTCACCGACGTGCTCGAGGGGGCGACTGCGGCGGTCGAGCGGTTCAGCCGCTCGGATGCGCTCGCCGACATCGTGACCGGCACCGGCTGGAACAGGATCTTCGTCGGTACCGAGAACTGGATCAGCTCCATGGCGAACTACACCACCCGCCACGTCCTCGAGAAGGAGACGAGCGACGGCCGGCTCTGGTGGGAACGGCTGGCAGGAGCCACCACCCAGACCAAGTACCACGCGTACACCGTGCTGGAATCGATCCGCCTCGAACGGCCCCGGCCCGATTACCGCCTGCGGGGCGAGAATCCTCCGGTCTTCCTGACCTGACACCGTTCTGAACGGTGCGAGCAAATGACCCTCGTATACGAGAAGGATCATCATGAAAGCCGTCGTCATCACCTCGTTCGGCGAACCCTCCGTGTTGCGGGTTGCGGAGGCTCCGCGACCGGTGCCGGGTCCGGGTCAGGTACTGGTGCGGGTTCACGCCGCCGGGGTGAACCCGGCGGAGATCCAGGCACGCGCCGGAGCGTTCCGCCTGCGTGCTCCCGCCATCATCGGATTCGAGTTCGCCGGCGTCGTCGAGGCGGTCGGCCCGGGCGTCGACGTGGGCGTGGTCGGCGACCGCGTCGCCGGGTGGCCGGACTCCGCCACCCAGGGCTCCTACGCCGAGTACACGGTCAGCAGCAACCTCGCGACGATCCCCGACGGCGTTTCCTTCGAGGAGGCCGCGGCTACTGTCATCGGCGCCGACAACGCGGCGAGGGCTCTCGGGCTTCTGAACATTCGCCCGGGTGAAACGCTCGTGGTCACCGGCGCGAGCGGTGCTCTGGGCGGCGCCGCCGTGCAGTTCGCGCGACAGCGCGGTGTGACGGTGATCGGCGTCGCCGGGACTGCCAACGCCGACTTCGTCAGGAGTCTCGGAGCGACCCCTGCCGCCCACGGCCCGGGCCTGGTCGATCGCATCCGTGCCGCCGCTCCGGGCGGGGTCGACGCAGCGCTCGACACCGCCGGCAAGGGGCTCCTTCCCGCCCTCGTCGATCTTCTCGGCGGCCCCGACCGGATCGTGACGCTCGCCGACCGCGATGCCGCACAACACGGCGTCGCATTCAGCCCCGGGGGCAGCGGGAACCGCAACCACCGCCCTGTCCAGGAAGCCCTGAATCTGATCGCCGCCGGCGCATGGACCGCACGCATCGGCCGGAGCTTCCCACTCGACGAGGCCGCGGACGCTCATCGCCTCGTCGCCACGGGCCACACCCACGGCAAAGTCATCCTCCTTCCCTGAATCGGCCGACCGGCCATTCAACCACGACAACAATCAATTGGAGAATCCGAAATGCCTGCAGTCCTCGTCCATGGTGTACCTGATACCCACCGGCTTTGGGACACCGTCCGTTCCCATCTTCAACGCGAAGATATTGTGACGATCGACCTCCCCGGGTTTGACGTACCCCTACCAGCGGGATTCACGTCGACGAAAGAAGAGTATCTCGATTGGCTTATTAAGAAGATCGAAGAAATCGGCGAACCCGTCGACCTGGTCGGTCATGATTGGGGGTCTCTGCTCACGGGCCGTCTCGCGTCTATCCGACCAGATCTGGTGCGGACATGGACAGGCATCAGCGGACCAATCGATCCGGAGTATCCGTGGCACTATCTTGCCAAGATCTGGCAAACGCCAGGCGAGGGCGAGCAATGGATGGCGGACCTCGACCTCGAGGCGTTCGCAGCAAGCCTCAACGAGGCGCAGATGCCGCGCGACGCGGCAAACGAATCGGTCCGGCATCTCGATGCCACTATGAGAGCAAGCATTCTCGCCCTTTACCGTTCGGCGATCGAGGTCGGGGCGGAGTGGAAGCCAGGTTTGAGCAACGTGACCGCACCAGCGCTAGTGATCTGGGGCCTGGACGATCCGTTTCTTCCTCACCGCTTCGCCGACGAGCTCGGTAATGCCACACGCGCACGTGCCGTCTTCAAGCTGCGCAGCTCGCACTGGCCGATGATAGAGCGTCCGGCCGATGTCGCGCGCGAACTCGAGGCCCACTGGGCTCACGTGTAAAACCTGCGCTTGGGTCACTCGGGCTCAAACCCCGCGGCCGCTACGCGAACGGCAATAATTGCTCGCTCGCCATGGTGAGCCCGAGTGCCCACCCATTTGTCCGGAAACGAAACATCGTGACGCAGCCCGGAGAGCGTTGCCGGGGCTGCACACGACAGGAGCATCCTAATGACGAATTCAGCAAATACCCGGATCGGCGTCGGCCTTATCGGGGCTAGTGCCGATCGGGGTTGGGGCGGAATTGCTCACGTCCCGGCGCTGCAGGCGCTCGACGCGTTCCAGATCCGCGCCGTCAGTACGACTCGTATGGAGAGCGCGAACGCGACCGCTCGTCGGCTGGGCGCCGATCTCGCCTTCGACACACATGAGGCTCTGGTCGTGCGACCGGAGGTCGACCTGGTGGTGGTTGCGGTCAAGGTGCCGGAGCACAAGCAGATTGTTTCCGACGCGCTGGCCGCGGGCAAAATGGTTTATTGCGAATGGCCGCTCGCAAGAAACCTATCGGAGGCCGAAGCGCTGGAGGGGTTTGCCCGCGAGCGGCGGCTGCGGACGGTTGTCGGGTTGCAGGGCGGCCTGCACCCGCCGATCCTCTTCCTTCGCGACCTCATCGCGCAAGGCGTGATTGGCAAGCCGCTCAGCACGAGCATCCGAGCGCACTTGACCGACGACATGTGGGTCGGCCGATATGACCCGCCGGTCGAGTACATGGCTCACGCAAAGCATGGCGCCACGCTTCTGAGCATCATGCTCGGCCACGGGCTCGAACCGCTTGCGCGCGTGCTCGGCACGTTCGAGAGTCTGTCCGCCGTCGTCGCCAATCAGCGCGGTGACGGCGTCCGCCTCTCCGATGGCGCGTCGCTGCCGAAGGAGGCGCCGGATGAGATCGTCGTCGCCGGCGTTCTCGAAGGCGGGATCGTCACTTCGCTGCACTACAGTGCCGGGCAGTCTGCCGGCTCGGCAATGGTATGGGAGATCCAGGGCACCGAGGGCAGTGTGCGTGTGGAGTCGGCGTCGGGCTACATCCATTTCACCGATTTCACCATCACGCTGCGCCGCGGCAGCGAGCCTGTCCAAGTGCTACAGGTCCCCCCCGCTTATGCGGCTCCCGACCTGCAACTCGACGCACCCGCAGCGGGGGTCGCCCGCCTCTACGCCCAGTTCGCCGCCGACCTCCGCGACGGAACCGCCGATGCGCCGGATTTCTCGGTCGCACTCGATCGCCACCGGGTACTCGAGGCGATCACACGGGCCGCTGAAACAGGTCATCGGCAGCATCTGTCCCGCCCCGACCGAATGAACTCCAATCTTTGACCCCGGGAGAGGCACTACCGCAGGACCCGAGGAGATGGCGATCCGCGAGCTAACCCTGACTTGATCACACAGAGCTGACCCGCACCGTGTCGAAGAACTCTGCCGACCAGCGGGACCTCGCCCTCCATCCCTCTTCTTCAATGCGGCGCCGACTGCGTCGCTCGCCCACCGCTTCCCCCCGCGCCGTGCAGCGCTCATCCGCATCGCCGAATCGTGCCCATGTGTGCCCCACGACGCGGGCTGCTCAGGTGGCATTCGACACCAGCTGGCCGCGAAGGCACAGCTGGCCCTCATAGCGGTATTGCAGGCGTGGCGTGGGCATGCCTGTGCGTCTTCGGTCGGGATGATCCTCGAAGAGCCCGACGATCAGGACTACGATCGAGCGCAGCGCGATTCGGGACATTTATCCGCGGAATCGCACACGCGGTTCAGGGACATTTAGGGTCGGTCACCCCCCACTGCCGGGACATCTGTCCGCGGAATTTACAGTGTGACGGGCGCCAGCCGAACTTCGAGGAGTCGATCCAGGGGATCCAGGTGCCGGGAAGTTGGCCGCCGCGGAACGCCCGGACGCGATCTTCGGCTACTCCGACCTGCTCGCGATCGCCGCCATGCGTTCGACGTCGGCCTGCACGTGCCGCACGACGTCGATGTCATCGGCATTGACGCATCGAAGAAGGACGACACGCACGGCCGTCGCTCAGCACCGTCTCCCTCGACCTCCGCTTCATCGCCCATGAAGCGATCGCCCGCATCATCGCACGCATCGAATCCCCGGACGCTCCAGCCCAGCAGATCGTCGCGCCCCACGCCCTCACACCCGGGAGAGCACTGCGGGATGACAAGTCATAGCCGCCGGAGGACGTCGGCGGCGCCCGGTAGCGTCTGTGACATGCTCCGCAGGCAGCGCATCGACGTGTTGGATGTCGCGCCGTTGAAATCGCCCGTCGCGTTCGTCGGGATCATGAGTGCGATCTCGGTGCTAGCGATGCTGATGATGGTGGCGCTCCTCACCGGCGCGATCGAGGACCTCAGCCGCTTCGGACCGACGCTCATCGACCTCGGCGGTGCGGCGGCGGACTCGCTCGGGTGGGGGCTGGGGATCTACGCCACCGTGCTGCTCGGTTTCTATGCGCGGATCATCGCCGCGGTCGACAAGGGGACTCCTGGGCAAGCGAGCGAGGCGCGTCGTTCTGTCGCGATGTACAGCATGCTGATCGCGTCGGTCCTGCTGTCGCCGGCGCTCGTGCTCGCTGTCATCGCCCGGGCCGTGGACACCGCGAGCCGCGGCGACCTGTTCGTGTTCCCGGCCGTGGCAGTCGGGGTCACGACGGTGTTGCTCAACCGCGGCACTGCCGACGCAGCCATCGCGGCTGCGAGGGCAGGCACTACACCTTCCCCGCCGCGCACATCGGGCCCAAGCCGCTCCAGCGCCCCCGGCCCCCGATCTACCTGTCCGGCTTCGCCCCGGCCTGCCGACGCCGGGCGGCCCGCCGCGCGGACGGCGTACTTCCCGTCGCGGTGCCCGTCCGGGGTTCCGCATTCGACCCCGCCACCGTGATCAACCAGCCGCTGCGGGAAGTCCGCGGCCTCGCCGAGGCCGAGGGCCGCGACCCGGCCGGCATCGACGCCATCCTGAGGATCAACCCCACCACCGAGTCAACCGTGCCGGAGATCGCGGACATCATCCTCCGTACGGGAGACGAGACGGACGTCGATCACGTCTTCGTCGACTTCGTCCACCTGGCCGACCAAGGCGTGGACCAGGCCCTGGAACTGCTGCGTCAGACGATGGAACCGTCCCGCTGAAAGCCGAGCCGCAAGACGGCGCGGTCCGCCCCGGGGGCCGCGTCATCGCGTCGGTCCCTCGCGCGCGGTTGAGGTGGCGGCATAGAGCCAACGGCGCAGGACGAGGGTCACAGCCGGCATCATCAGATACGTCATCAACGTACTGAAGCCGCGCCATCTTGAAGTGGCTGGTCAGGGTGCTGGTGTGATGTCGTTTCCGGGTGCTCGTGCTGGTCGTGGGCGGCGGTCTGGGGTGTAGATCATTTGGCAGGGGTGGGTTTGTGGATTCCCGTCCGTTGTCACGGGTGCCGCTCCTGCGCTCCGGCGCATGATGGACCCCGAGGTGTTGGAGCGGATCGCCGCGCGGCGTGCGGAGCTGGACGGACTCGAAGAGCAGTTGGTCAAGCAGTTGTCGGAGGTGCGGGTCGAGCGGGACGAGCTTGCCGTGGCCGAGCGGGTGTGGCAGCGGATGAGCGAGCAGCTCGCCAACGAGCGCACGGAGGCCGGATCGCCGGTGGTCCAGGTGGCGGGGCGGGCGGTGCGGCTGGTCCCGGACCGCGGGCCGGGGGTGGCGGAGTCCTCGCTGCCGGCGGAGTACCAGCGCATCCTGACCGGCGTGCGGCAGGCCGCCGGTCCGGTTGCCACCCGGGTCACAGGCTCTACTGGGCGCCCAAGGAGCTCTCGGCCCGGCTTGCGGCCTCGCGCCGGCTCTGGTCGGTGATGATGACCCCGATATGCACCACGACCGTCAAGCCCCAGCCGATGCCGGCTAACCACACCAGCCCGATCGTGGTATCCACAGTCGTGGCATCCAGAGAAGGAAGCCTTCCACTCGGGTCGTAGGCCACCAGCACCCGTTCCCCCTTGTGCTCGTCGGTGGTGTCTGTCCCCTCGGTGGCCAGCAGACTCCCCAGCGTCTCGGTGTGCCCGTCGTCGCAGACCAGCCTGCGAGAGGTACTGGTCCCTCCTCCACCGCCTGGGCCCCCTGGTCGTTTCTGGGAGTGCGCCTCGACCACGGTGCACATGTGACGTTCGGCAACCGAGTCGAAGAACGATATGTACGCGCCAGCGATCGTGCTGACGACGACGATGACGCCGATGTTCGATGCGAGTATGCCTCTCGGCTTCTTGCCGTGGTCGACGATGTGCGCGCCCACCATGAACGTGAGGGCGAGACAGCCCAGGTTGAGCCCGGCGAACAGCAGGTGGACGTGCACCGTCAGGTAGGCGACACCGACGAATGTCGCGGCGGTCAGCGGCGCTGCGCACGACGCGATCAGCAACCGCAGGTGGAATGGCCGCATGGTTCGAATATCACGATCGGCCACCCGTTTGTCCAGCCACGGGTACACGCGCTGCCTGAGCGTGAGCGGGACACACCGTCGCGATAGCGGATGCGGCCACACCTTCGGAGGCGGGTGGCCCGACGGCACCCATGCTTCGAGCAGCTCACCGCCGATCGGTCCACCTCACGATCCTGGTTCGAGAACACCTACTCACAGGTACGGGTAGGCGTTGCGCCACGCGATCGTCATGTAGGACGTGCCGGTGGCATCGGTCCCGGGGAGGACGAAGTCGTGCCGGCCGGCCTATGGGCAGGAGGAGGTCCTGCAACCGCGGGGAACCGCGGGTGATGGCCCCGGCGACTGACGCGCCGCTATTGCGCAGGACGGTCCGCGCCCACGGACGGGGGTCGATGGTGACGTACTGGCCTGTGCTCAGGGACAGACCAGAGAACGCCAGCTTCCAGCTACCGACCACCTGACACGCCGGGTTGCTGATCGGCCCATAGAAGCCGCGCCATCTTGAAGTGGCTGGTCAGGGTGCTGGTGTGATGTCGTTTCCGGGTGCTCGTGCTGGTCGTGGGAGGCGGTCTGGGGTGTAGATCATTTGGCCCCGGTGGCTTCGAGGTTGGTCAGCACGAGGAGGGCGCGCAGGAGGTGGGTGGCGCGGGCGAGGGCGGTGCGGAGTTTGGTGAGGATCCCCCAGTTCTTCAGGTGGGCGAAGCCGTGCTCGACCGGGGCGCGTCCGGCCGCGAGGATGCGATTCACCCAGTGCCGCGACCGAATCGGCTGTCCCGGACGCGGCGGCTGACGAGCCCGCTCGGAAAGCCAGTTCGACCCTGCCTTCGGTGAGCCGATCCAGGCTTGCGACGGCTCGTGCGAGCATCGCCGGATGGAGGGTGGCGGGGCGTGCCTCCAGCACCAGTCCGAGAGAGACCGTCGCCCCGGCGATCCAGGACGCCACAGTCGACGGTTCGAGATCGTCGCCGGCGGTTCCGGCCGGGATGACCAGCAAGTCCAGTCCCCACTGCTCGGCCAGGCCCGCCACTTCGACCAACCGGCCGGGTCCGCAGTCGGCGTCAGAGGGCAGGTGCAGCCCGAACCTCAGCGCGTGCCCGTAGTTCATAGCGCGTGGTGACAGGCCGAGTGTGCGTTCATGGGCCAAGGCTGCACGGCGATGATCACAGGCAACAAGCGGGACATGACCAGGTCAGCAAAAGTGACACGCTCCAGTATCGTGACCGTATGACCGGTCCTCGACAGCCCGATGATTCCTCCGCCACCGCGGGCCAGAGCCGCCCGGAAGCGGGCTACGAACACATCGACGACGACGTGTGCCGCAGTTTTCAGCGCTCGGTCGAGATCGTGGGCAAGAGGTGGAGCGCCGCGGTGCTCCTGGCGGCGATGCGGGGCGCGCGCCGATTCGTCGACTACCGAGCGCGGATCCCCGGAATCTCGAACCACCTTCTGTCCCAGCGTCTGCGTGAGCTCGAGGGCCACCGACTCATTGAGCGGCTCGTGGTACCGACGACGCCGGTCCAGATCACGTACCGGCCCACCGAACAAGGCGCCAGCCTGATGCGTGTCCTGCATCCGCTGATCGAATGGAGCGCCAAGAACGAGGACATGGACACCTGACGAGCTGGTCGCATGCCGCCCACGCACCCGATCCGTTGCGTACCGGGACCGGTGATCGCGCGGGCGGCCGCTCGCGGTGTGGCTTCAGCGGTACGGGGACAGGAACGGGTTACGGGACCAGGACGATCTTTCCCGTGGTGTGGCCGGCCATGATCTCGCGGTGGGCAGTGGCGGCCTCGCGCAGGGGGTAGCTGTCCGCGATCACGATGCGCAGTCGGCCTGCTGTCGCGGCTTCCGTGAGCTGCAGGCGGGCGGCTTGGCGGATCTCGGTGCCGGGATCCGCGCCCGGCACACCACCCAGGAGCTTGATTCCCACGCGAGCCCCGCGCTCGTGGCCCGCGATGGTGGCGATACGCAAGCGGTCCGGCACCAGCTCCACAGAGACGTCCACCGCCTCCTCGGTGCCCACGAGATCGGCAGCCGCGTGCACGCCCTCCGGCGCCACCGCGCGCACCCTGCCCGCCAGTCCCGGACCGTAGACGACCGGGATCGCTCCCAGCTCTCGCAGGAGGTCGTGCTTGCCCCGGCTCGCCGTGGCCACAACCGTCGCGCCGCGTGCCACCGCGAGCTGCACGGCCACGAGACCGACGCCCCCCGCGGCACCGTGGATCAGCACCGTCTCGCCCTTGCCCAAGCCGATCGCCTCAAGCGTGTGTACGGCGGTGACCCCGGCGGCCAGCAGCCCGCCGGCCTGCTCCCAGGACAGGGCGACAGGCTTCGGCACCACGGACGAGGCCGGCACCACTATGTCGGCGGCGTAGGCACCCGGCGCGGAGTAGGTGATCACTTCGTCACCCACCGCGATCGGACCCGCGGGGCCGATCGCGTCGGCACCGACCGCTGTCACCACGCCCGCCGCCTCGACACCGAGCCGCACCGGCAGTCTCTCCGGATCGACACCGAAGGCACTGCTGTACGACTTGTAGTCGAAGGGATTGACGCCGGCCGCGCGGACCTTGATCCGTACCTCGTTCGACCTCGGCTCCGGGACGGCGACATCGACCACCGACAGGACCTCAGGGCCGCCATATGCGCCTGCCACTACTGCAATCGTTTCGCTCACACGGGAGAACAACAGATGCGCGAGGTGCTCCATTCCTTCGGTCCAACGGGACCGATCACCCGTGTCAGGCACCATGCCGGAAGGCTGTTGTGAGGACGTGCACGCCCTGACCCGCACCGGCCGGAGCCACCCTTCCGTGGCCAGGGAGCCCGACCTGGACTGGCACACGGTGCGCACGTAGCGAAGCCCTCGGGGTAGACCAGGTGCCGGTGTTCCTGCTCTGTCGCTGCCGCGCCGGCGAAGCGGCGCCCCTCCGGATGTCCTGCACGATGACGTCGTCGATGAAGTGGTCCTCAAACTCGGCGTCGGTGAGCTCGCCGGTCATCCAGAGGTGTCGATCGCTTCCCAATCACCCCTGCCTCCTTCGACGCGCAGGGGCGCGGCACGGGGTTTCCCGCGCTCGCGCCGGTCAGTACCGGTGGTGACGTAGCCGCTGATCGCATACTGGCCATTTCTGATGTGGAGGGGGATCGGGACGGCGGGGACGACTGCCAGGTTCTCGTAGGCGGTATGGATGAGGTCACGGTAGCTGCGGCGGACGTCGCACCCCAGGTCGGACAGTCAGTTGATAAGGGTCTCGGCGGTCATGTCGAGGCTGGTGTGCGCCAGGGCCTGGTCCCCGCGGTGGTTCCGGTGAGCCGGGAGAGCCCCGCGTGCCAGTGTGTGACGTTGTAGGACGAATGACGACTACAAGGATCACCAGGTAGGCCACTGCTCCACCGAAGCCGGAACGGCGGCGCATCCACCGCTCGAACTGGCCGAGGTTCCCGCGAGCGGGTCGGGCCGGCACCCGAGGGGTCGGCATGTCCGATGGCTTGCTCGTCCCGGCCACTGGACCGCGGTAGCGAGCCAACTCTCGACCGTCAGGCGGGAGTCCAGCGCCCCACGGCACACAGCAGCCGGGCCGATCACAGATCCCCGCGACCAGTCTGCCGCCGGTCTTACCGCTCCGCACCTCGGCCCGGTCGCGTCGCTCAGAGTCTGGGCGCCACCCCGTGCGTGGACTCGTCCACGGGATACACGACAAGAGCGATCTTGCCGCACGGGCGTCCGCGTCCTTCGTCGACGGAGCCGCCCACCAAGAGGCTGTGGGCGTGGGCGACGTCGGCCAGCGGCAGCACGGCGCCCGATCACCGGCCGGCGTTCGTCATGGTCGACCAGGCGGCCGAGGGCCTCGAGTTTTGCCCGGCCGGGACTGACGAAGAGGAAATGGTAGGTCGCGTTCACGCCCCAATCGGCGAGAAGGTTCCGCGGCTCGGTAATGTCCACGATCGACACCACGCGGCCTCGGTCGGCCAGAACCAGCGGACTGCGGGTGAGGGTGTCCCGGCCCACCGTGCCCAACACGACGTCCACCTCGCCCAGGGCCTGCACCTGCGGCACATAGTCAGCAGCCGAGAAGTCGATCGTGACGTCCGCTCCCAGCCGGGAGACGACGTCGTGATCCCTCTCCCGCGCGGTGGTGACCACCTCAGCCCCCAGCGCACGTGCGACCTGGATGATAACCGAACCGACCCCGCCCGCGCCGCCGTGCACCAGGACCCGCTCCCCGGCCCGTTCGACCAGCGTCTCCCACGCCGTCACACCCACGAGAGCGAGACCGGCGGCCTCGACATGCGACAAGCGGGAGGGCTTGCGGGTGACCAGGGCCTGGTCGACCACGTGGACGGCGCGGCGGACGGCCGGTCACCCACGATGCGGACCTGTACAAGGACCGCAACACCGTCGAACGCCTGATCAACAAGCTCAAAGCGTGGCG
>NZ_JCANTA010000049.1:0-15834 GCF_059570575.1 Streptomyces sp. CNX435
GCCGACTACTGGTACACCAACCTCCGCGAGACCGTCCGCTTCCACGACACCCTCACGCGCCTGGTCGACAACGGCCACACCACCTACGTCGAAACAAGCCCCCACCCCACCCTCACCACCGCCATCACCGACACCGACCCCTCCGCGATCGCCACCGGCACCCTCCGCCGCAACGAACACTCACCCACCCAACTCCACCTCGCCCTCGCCCACCTCCACACCCACGGCGTGGCCGTCGACTGGCACACGACCCCCACCCACCTGGCCGACCTCCCCACCTACCCCTTCCAACACGCCCACTACTGGCTCAACGTCCCCACCCCCAGCAGCAACCCCTCCGACCTGGGTCTGCGCCCCAGCACCCACCCCCTCCTCGGCGCCGCCGTGGAGGCCGCCGGGGACGGCGCCGTCACGTTCACCGGCAGCCTCAGCCTCCGCGCTCACCCCTGGCTCGCCGACCACGCCGTCAACGGCACCGTCCTCCTGCCCGGCACCGCCTTCGTCGACCTCGCCCTCCACGCCGGCGAACACACCGCACACCCCCACCTCACCGAACTGACGCTGCAAGCCCCCCTCGTCATCGCCGCCAAGACCACCCTCCAGCTCCAGGTGGCGGTTGGCCCGCGCGACGCCGGCGAGGACCGCTCCGTCACCGTCCACTCCCGGGGCTCCGACGTCGAACCGTGGACGCTGCACGCCGAGGGCGTGCTGGCCGCGCGGCCCGCCGAGCCACCCGTCGCCGCCGACCTCGCCGCATGGCCCCCCGCCGGTGCCGAGCAGGTCCCGGTCGACGACCTCTACGAGGCGTTCGCCGCCCGCGGCAACGAGTACGGGCCGGCCTTCCAGGGGCTGACCGCGGCCTGGCGCGGGGGCGACAGCCTCTACGCCGAAGTCAGCCTCGACGCCTCGACCGACGCCGCCGGCTTCGACGTCCACCCCGCCCTGCTCGACGCCGCGCTCCACACGCTCGGGCTCACCGACGCCATCAGCGGCGGCGTGTACCTGCCGTTCTCGTGGAACGACGTCAGCCTCTACGCGACCGGGGCGGGCGCGGTCCGTGCGCAGGTCACGCGGGTCGACGAGACGACCGTCGCGGTCGCGCTCGCCGACGTCGCCGGCCGGCCGGTGGCCACGGTGGGTTCTCTGGTGCTGCGGCCGCTCGACCCGGTCCAGCTTGCCCATGCCCGTACGAGCACGCACAACCGGCTCTTCCGCATGGACTGGACCGCCGCCCTACCCGCTGCCGACGCCGCCCCTGCCTCCCGCGCCGCTTCGGACGGCTGGACCGTACTCACGGCCGGTGTCGAAGCGGACACCGCGCCTTCTTCGGCGGACCGGCTGGAGGTGGCGCCCGCGGATCCGGCAAGCCCGCTGCCGGTCCAGGTCCACCACGCCGCCCGCCAGGCCCTCGGCCACGTACAGGAATGGCTCGCGGACGAGGCGAACGCGGGTCGTCACCTCGTCGTCGTCACCCGGCGGGCCGTCGCCACCACCGACGACGAGGACGTCGCCGACCTCGTCCACGCGCCCCTCTGGGGTCTCGTCCGCAGCGCCCAGAGCGAGCACCCGGGCCGCGTCATCCTCATCGACACCGACGACCCCGCCGCCGACCCCACCCCCCACATCGAGACCGCCCTCGCTCTCGACGAGCCCCAACTCGCCCTGCGCGGCGGGCAGCCCCTCGTGCCCAGGCTCGCCCGCCACACCCCCCCGGCCGGCGACACCCTCAGCCTCGACCCCGAGGGCACCGTCCTGATCACCGGCGGCACCGGCACCCTCGGCGCCCACACCGCCCACCACCTCGTCACCGCACACGGCGTACGCCACCTGCTGCTCACCAGCCGCAGCGGCCCCGACGCCCCCCGCGCCGCCGCCCTCCGCGACGAACTCGCCGCCCTGGGCGCCGACGTACGCATCGCCGCCTGCGACGCCGCCGACCGCGACGAACTCGCCGCGCTCCTCGACGCCGTTCCGGCCGACCACCCGCTGGCCGCTGTCTTCCACACCGCCGGCACCCTCGCCGACGCCACCCTGCACAACCTCACCCCCGACCACCTCACCGCCGTCCTCAAGCCGAAGGTCGACGCGGCCTGGAACCTGCACGAGCTGACCGAGCATCTGAAGCTCGACGCTTTCGTCCTCTACTCCTCCGCCGCCGCCACCCTCGGCGCCACGGGACAGGCCAACTACGCCGCCGCCAACGCCTTCCTCGACTCCCTCGCCCACCACCGCACCCGTCGCGGCCTGCCCACCACCAGCCTCGCCTGGGGCTACTGGGCCGAGCAGTCCGGCATGACCGGGCACATGGACGACACCGACGTCGCCCGCCTCTCCCGCGGCGGCCTTGCGCCGCTGACCACCGAGCAGGGCCTCGCCCTCCTCGACGCGGGCTGTGTCTCCGCGATGCCGTTCCTGGTCCCGGCCGCGGTCAATCCGGCGCGGCTCGACGCGGCGCAGGCGCCCGCGCTGTTCCGCAGCCTGCTGCGCGCCCAGCGGCGCCAGGCGGCCGCGGCCGACGAGGCAGGCGGCGGGGACTCGTCCGCCCTCGCGCGGCGGCTCTCGGGTCTCGGCGCCGCCGAGCAGCGGGACGTGCTGCTGCGGCTGGTGGCGAGCCACGTCGGCACTGTGCTCGGGCACGGCGAGGACGCCGTGGCCGTCAACCGCTCGTTCAAGGATCTCGGCATCGACTCCCTGACGGCGGTCGAGCTGCGCAACGGGCTGTCCGCCGCCGTCGGTGAGCGGCTGCCCGCCACCCTCGTGTTCGACCACCCCACGCCCACCGCGCTCGCGGAGCACCTGCGTAAGACGGTGCTCGGGGTCCGGTCCGAGGCGGCGGACGTGCCGTCGGCCGGCGGCCGGGTGGCAGGCGATCCGATCGCGATCGTCGGGATGGCGTGCCGCTACCCGGGCGACGTGCGTACGCCCGAGGACCTGTGGCGGCTGGTGGCCGAAGGCCGGGACGCGATCGGCGCGTTCCCGGAGAACCGCGGCTGGGACACCGACGCGCTCTTCGACGCCGACCCCGACCATCCGGGCACGTCGTACGTCCGCGAGGGCGGCTTCCTGTACGAGGCCGAGCAGTTCGACCCCGCGGTGTTCGGCATGAGCCCGCGGGAGGCGACCGCGACGGACCCGCAGCACCGGCTGCTGCTGGAGACCGCGTGGGAGACGTTCGAGCGCGCGGGCATCGGCCCGCGGTCTCTGCACGGCAGCCGGACCGGCGTGTTCACCGGCGTCATCTCGCAGGACTACTACTCGCGCCTGTCCCGGATCCCGGAGGGGTTCGAGGGGCAGATCGGGATCGGCAGCGCGGGCAGCATCGCCTCCGGCCGCGTCTCGTACGCGTTCGGGCTGGAAGGTCCGGCGATCACGGTCGACACGGCCTGTTCGTCGTCGCTGGTGGCGCTGCACATGGCCGGCCAGGCGCTGCGGGAGGGCGAGTGCGACCTCGCTCTCGTGGGCGGGGTGTCGGTGATGGCGAGCCCCAATATGTTCGTGGAGTTCAGCCGGCAGCGCGGGCTGGCACCGGACGGGCGCTGCAAGGCGTTCGCGGCCGGTGCCGACGGCACGGGCTGGTCGGAGGGTGTGGGGCTGCTGCTGGTGGAGCGGCTGTCGGACGCGCGGCGCAACGGCCATCAGGTCCTCGCCGTCGTCCGCGGCTCGGCCGTCAACCAGGACGGCGCGTCCAACGGCCTGACGGCGCCGAACGGTCCGTCGCAGGAGCGCGTGGTCCGTCAGGCCCTGGCCGGCGCGGGGCTCTCCCCCGCCGACGTCGACGCCGTCGAGGCGCACGGCACCGGCACGAGCCTCGGCGACCCCATCGAGGCGCAGGCCCTGCTCGCCACGTACGGCCAGGGCCGGCCCGCGGACGCGCCGCTGCGGCTCGGCTCGATCAAGTCCAACATCGGCCACACCCAGGCCGCCGCCGGCGTCGGCGGTGTGATCAAGATGGTGCAGGCCATGCGGTACGGGGTGCTGCCCCGGACGCTGCACGCGGACGAGCCGTCGCCGCACGTCGACTGGACGGCCGGCGCCGTGGAGCTGCTGCGTGACGAGGTGCCGTGGCCGCGGGCCGAGAAGCCGCGGCGCGCGGGTGTGTCGTCGTTCGGCATGAGCGGCACCAACGCACACGTGATCATCGAGGAGCCACCGGCCGACGACGCCGCCACCGCCGCGGAGCCGGCCGCGGACGCTCCGGCCGAGCCGGGTCCGGTGGTGTGGCCGGTCTCCGGGCACACGGCGGAGGCGCTGGCCGCGCAGGCCGGCCGGCTGCGGACGTACCTGAAGGAGCGCCCTGAGACCGACGTGCACGCGGTGGCGGCCTCGTTGGTGCGTTCGCGTGCGGTGCTGGATCACCGGGCGGTGGTCTTCGGTACGGACCGCGCCGAGCTGCTCGACGCTCTGGATGCGGTCGCGCGTGGTGAGGACGCGGATCGGGCGGTGGCCGGGCGGTACCGGGCGGGCAAGCTGGCGGTGCTGTTCACCGGCCAGGGCGCACAACGCCCGGGCATGGGCGCCGAACTGTACGACGCGTATCCCGTGTTCGCCGCGGCGCTGGACGAAGTCTGCGCGGCGCTGGACGCGCATCTGCCGCAGCCGCTCAAGCCACTGCTGTTCGCCGAGGCGGACACCGACGAGGCGAAGCTGCTGGACGACACGACGTACACCCAGCCTGCGCTGTTCGCGTACGAGGTCGCCCTGTACCGGCTGGCGGAGTCCTTCGGGATCCGGCCGGACTTCCTGGCCGGTCACTCCATCGGGGAGTTGACCGCGGCTCACCTGGCCGGAGTCTGGACACTCCCGGACGCCGCCCGCCTCGTCGCCACCCGCGGACGCCTCATGGGGACCCTGCCAGCCGGCGGCGCCATGTTGTCCGTCGCCGCCGACCGCGACACGGTCACCCGTCTGCTCAAGGACATCGACGGCGCGGCGATCGCCGCGCACAACTCGCCCGTCTCCACGGTCGTCTCCGGCGACGCCGAGGCCATCGACACCGTCGCGGAGCGCTGCTCCGACATCGGCGTGACCGCCCGGCGGCTGCGGGTCAGCCACGCCTTCCACTCCGCCCGCATGGACCCGATCCTGGAGGAGTTCCGCGCGGCCGTCGCCGACGCGCCCGCACAGCCCGCCGCCCTGCCGGTCGTCTCCGACCGCACCGGCCGGCCCCTGACACCGGACCAGGCGGCCTCGCCCGACTACTGGGCGGAGCAGCTGCGCCACACCGTCGAGTACGCCGCCGTCACGGCCTACCTGGAGCAGGCCGGCACCGGCACGTACCTCGAACTCGGCCCCGACACCACCCTCGCGGCCCTCACGACGGACACCCTCACCGCGCCCGCCGCCGCCGTGGCGGCCCAGCAGCGCAAGCGGGGGCAGGTCGACGCCTTCACCGGCGCGATGGCCACGGTCCACACCGTGCACAACCCCGTGGACTGGCCCACCACCGCGGCGCCCGTGCTCGGCGATCTCCCCACCTACGCGTTCCAGCACCAGCGCTACTGGCTCGACGCCCTGCCCTCCACCGGGGACGCCGAAGGGCTGGGGCTGGGCACGGCCGACCACCCCCTGCTCAGCGCGGCCGTGGAGCACGCGGACGGCGACGCCGTCACCTTCACCGGGCGGCTCTCGCTGCGTACGCACCCGTGGCTGGCGGACCACGCCGTCTTCGGGACCGTGCTGCTGCCGGGCAGCGGGTTCGTCGAACTCGCCCTGTACGCGGGTGAGCAGGTGGGCGCGCTCCGCCTGGCGGACCTGACGCTGGAAGCCCCGCTCGTCGTCCCGGACCAGGGCACCGTGCATCTTCAGGTGATCGTCGCGTCCGCGGACGCCGACGGCGGGCGCGGCGTCACCGTCCACTCGCGGACCGGGCGGGGCGAGCCGTGGACGCTGCACGCCACCGGCCGCCTCACGGCCGCGGACGCGCGGCCCGGTGCCGGCGCCGACCTCACCACGTGGCCACCGTCCGGCGCCGAGGCCGTCGGCGTCGACTCCGTCTACGACGACCTCGCCGTCCGCGGATACCAGTACGGCCCCGCGTTCCAGGGGCTGACCGCGGCCTGGCGCGACGGCGACGACGTGTACGCCGAGGTCTCGCTCGGCGCCGGAGCCGACGCCTCCGGCTACGGCCTCCACCCGGCGCTGCTGGACGCCGCGCTGCACGCCCTGGGCCTGATGGCCGAGGTGGGCGACGACGCCCGGCTGCCGTTCGCCTGGTCCGGCGTCGAGCTGCACGCCACCGGGTCCACGGTGCTACGGGTCCGGCTGCGGCGCGAGTCCGCGGACACGGCGCGTATCACGCTGGCGGACGCGGCGGGAGCGCCGGTCGCCCAGGTGGACGCGCTGTCGGTGCGCCCGGTCGATCGCGCTCAGCTGGCGGCGATCGGCGCGGACGGGCACGGGAAGCGGCTGTTCGCCGTGGAGTGGACGCCCGCGTCCGTCTCCGGGACGGCGGGCCCGCCGACGCCGTGGGCCGTACTGTCGGCCGGGGCGGAGGCCCCGGCGGACGGTGCCGACACGCTCGACGTGTTCGCGGTCCTCGACGAGCACCCCGGCGTCCCCGTGGCCGAGCGGGTCCACCGCGCCGCCGCGCAGGCCCTCGGCCACGTACAGGAGTGGCTGGCCGACGAGGCGAACGCGGAACGGCACCTCGTCGTCCTCACCCAGCGGGCCGTCGCCACCACCGACGACGAGGAGGTCGCCGATCTGGCGCACGCCCCGCTGTGGGGTCTGGTCCGCAGCGCCCAGAGCGAGAACCCGGGCCGGATCACGGTCGTCGACACCGACGGGCACCCCGACAGCCGGGCCGCCCTGCCCGCCGTACTGACGTCGGACGAGCCCCAACTCGCCCTGCGCAACGGGCAGTGCCTCGTCCCCCGGCTCACCCGCCACACCGGCGGCCCCGACCGGGCCGTCACCCTCGACCCCGAGGGAACGGTCCTGATCACGGGCGGTACGGGCACCCTCGGGGCGCACACCGCGCGCCACCTGGCCGCCCACCATGGCGTACGCCACCTGCTACTCACCAGCCGCAGCGGACCGGACGCCACCGGAGCCGCCGAGCTGCACGACGAACTCGCCGCCCTGGGCGCCGACGTGCGCATCGCCGCCTGCGACGCCGCCGACCGCGACCAGCTCGCCGCACTCCTCGACACGGTTCCCGGCGACCACCCGCTGACCGCCGTCTTCCACACCGCCGGCACCCTCGCCGACGCCACCCTCCCCAACCTCACCCCCGAGCAGCTCACCGCTGTCCTGCGCCCCAAGGTCGACGCCGCCTGGCACCTCCACGAGCTGACCGAACACCTGAAGCTCGACGCCTTCGTCCTCTACTCCTCCGCCGCCGCCACCCTCGGCGCACCCGGCCAGGCCAACTACGCCACCGCCAACACCTTCCTCGACACCCTCGCCGCCCTCCGCCGGCACCGCGGCCTGCCCGCCGCCGCGCTCGGCTGGGGCCTGTGGGCCGAACAGTCCGGCATGACCGGGCAGTTGGACGACACCGATGTCGCCCGCCTCGTCCGGGGCGGCATCACGCCGCTGACCACCGAACAGGGCCTCGCCCTCCTCGACACCGGCATCTCCGCCGCCCGCGCCCATCTCCTGCCCGTCGCCCTCGACACCGCCCGCGCCGCCCCCGAGTCCGCGCCGCCGCTCCTGCACGCGCTGGTACGCGGCGTCCGCCGGCCGGCGGCGGGTGCCGGGGGCGGCGCCGGGGCCGCGGCCCAGTCGGCCGCGCTGGTCGCAGAGCTGGCCGGGCTCGACGCCGGGCAGCGGACCGAGCGGGTCCGTGCGCTGGTGGTCCGCGAGGTGGCTCTCGTCCTGGGGCACGGCGGCGAGCAGGGCATCGAGGCGGACCGGCCGTTCTCGGAGCTGGGCTTCGACTCCCTCACCGCCGTCCAGTTGCGCAACAAGCTGGGCACGCTCGTCGGGCAGCAGCTTCCCGCGACGCTGATCTTCGACTACCCGACGCCGCTGGCGCTGGCCGACCACCTCGCCACGCGCCTGGCCCCCGGGCGCGGCGCGGCCGGCGGGGTCGTCACCGTGGACGACCTCGACCGGCTCGACGCATCGCTGTCCGCGCGGCCCTCGGACGACCCGGAACGGGTGGTTCTGGTCGAGCGCCTGGAGGCGCTGCTCGCCAAGCTGGCGGCCCCGGGCGCGTCCGACGAGAGCGGCGGGGAAGTCCTCGACTCGCTGCGCAAAGCGAGCAATGAGGAGCTCTTTAGCTTCGTGGAGAAGGATCTCGGGCTCTGAGTCCGCACGGCCCGGCCCGGGCCGTGATCAACATCGGCACTTCAATCGGTAAGGCTCGGCAAGGCATGGGAGCAGGACAGATGGCGGACGAAGACAAGCTGCGGGACTACCTGGCACGTGTCATTGCCGAGTTGCACCAGACCCGGCAGCGTCTGCACGACGCCGAGTCCCAGGAGCACGAGCCGATCGCCATCGTGGGCATGGCCTGCCGCTACCCCGGCGGCGTCCGCTCGCCGGAGGACCTGTGGCGGCTCGTCGCCGAGGGCCAGGACGCGGTCGGGGAGTTCCCCTCCGGCCGCGACTGGGACGTGGAGTCGCTGTACCACCCGGACCCGGACCACCCGGCCACGTCGTACGTGCGCGAGGGCGGGTTCCTGCACGAGGCCGCGGAGTTCGACGCGGAGCTGTTCCACATGAGCCCGCGCGAGGCGCTGGCGACCGACCCGCAGCAGCGGCTGCTGCTGGAGACGGCCTGGGAGGCGTTCGAACGGGCCGGTATCGACCCGCAGTCGGTGCAGGGCAGCCGGACCGGTGTCTTCACCGGCGTGATGTACAACGACTACTCGTCGCGGCTCATGCACCAGGTGCCGGCCGGCTTCGAGGGGCAGGTGGGCAACGGCAGCGCGGGCAGCATCGCCTCCGGCCGGGTGGCGTACAGCTTCGGCCTGGAGGGGCCCGCGGTCACCGTGGACACGGCCTGCTCCTCCTCGCTCGTGTCGCTGCACCTGGCCGCGCACGCGCTGCGGCAGGGCGAGTGCACGCTCGCGCTGGCCGGCGGGGTGACGGTGATGGCCACGCCGGGTACGTTCGTGGAGTTCAGCCGGCAGCGCGGTCTTGCGCCGGACGGGCGGTGCAAGCCGTTCGCCGCCGCCGCGGACGGCACCGGGTGGTCCGAGGGCGTCGGGCTGCTGCTGGTGGAGCGGCTGTCGGACGCGCGGCGCAACGGGCACCCGGTGCTCGCCGTCCTGCGCGGGTCTGCCGTCAACCAGGACGGGGCCTCCAACGGCCTGACGGCGCCCAACGGTCCGTCGCAGCAGCGGGTGATCCGCCAGGCGCTCGCCAACGCGGGGCTCACCGCCGCCGACGTCGACGTCGTCGAGGCGCACGGCACGGGCACGACGCTGGGCGACCCGATCGAGGCGCAGGCGCTGCTGGCGACGTACGGCGAAGGGCGCTCGGGCGACGCGCCGCTGTGGCTCGGCTCGGTCAAGTCGAACCTCGGGCACACCCAGGCGGCGGCGGGCGTCGCGGGCATCATCAAGATGGTCATGGCGATGCACGAGGGCGTGCTGCCGCGCACGCTGCACGTGGACGAGCCGTCGCCGCACATCGACTGGTCCGCCGGCAGTGTCCGGCTGCTGACGGAGCAGCGGGCGTGGTCGCACCCCGAGCGGCCGCTGCGCGCCGCGGTCTCGTCGTTCGGCATGAGCGGCACCAACGCGCACGTGGTGATCGAAGGCCCGCCGGCCGCCGCCGAGGTGGCGGAGCCGGCGGCCGAGGCGGTCCCGGGTCCGGTGGTGTGGGCGCTGTCGGGTCACACGCCGGAAGCACTCGCCGCCCAGGCCGGGAAGCTGCGCACCTGGCTGGCGGACAACCCGGACGCCGACGCGCGGGCCGTGGGGTCCGCGCTGCTGCGGACGCGGGCCGCGCTCGGGCACCGGGGCGTGGTGTTCGGCGACGACCGCGAGGAGTTGCTCGCCGGGCTCGGCGCCGTCGCGGAGGAGACGCCGGGGCAGGGTGCGGTCGTGGGCACGGCGGCCGGCGGCAAGCTGGCGGTGCTGTTCACCGGCCAGGGCGCGCAACGCCCGGGCATGGGCGCCGAGTTGTACGACACGTACCCCGTCTTCGCCGAGGCGCTGGACGAAGCCTGCGGGGCGCTGGACACGCACCTGCCGCAGCCGCTCAAGCCACTGCTGTTCGCCGAGCCGGACACCGACCAGGCCAGGCTGCTCGACGACACGACGTATACGCAGCCGGCGCTGTTCGCGTACGAGGTCGCGTTGTACCGGCTGGCGGAGTCCTTCGGGATCCGCCCCGACTTTCTGGCCGGTCACTCCATCGGGGAATTGACCGCCGCCCACCTCGCCGGGGTATGGACGCTTACGGATGCCGCGCGCCTCGTCGCCACCCGCGGGCGGCTCATGGGCGGGCTGCCCGTGGGCGGCGCCATGCTGTCCGTCGCCGCCGACCGGGACGCCACCGCCCGCCTGCTGGAGGACGTCGACGGCGCGTCGATCGCCGCGCACAACTCGCCCGTCTCCACGGTCGTCTCGGGTGATGCCGAGGCCGTCGACACCGTCGCCGAGCGGTGCGCAGAGGCCGGCGTGAGGGCCCGGCGGCTGCGGGTGAGCCACGCGTTCCACTCGGGGCACATGGACCCGATCCTCGCCGAGTTCCGCGAGGCCGTCGCCGGCACCGCCGCGCAGGCGCCGGCCCTGCCGGTGGTCTCCAACCGCACCGGGCTGCCCCTCTCGGCGGCTGAGGCGGCCTCGCCCGAGTACTGGGCCGAGCAGCTGCGGCAGAGCGTCGAGTACGCCGCCGTCACGACGTATCTGGAGCAGGCCGGCACCGGCACGTACCTCGAACTCGGCCCGGACACCACCCTGGCGACCCTCACCGCCGACACCCTCACCGCCCCGGCCACCGTCGTTGCCGCCCAGCAGCGCAAGCGGGGGCAGGCGGAGGCGCTGACGGCCGCGCTCGCCGCGGTCCACGCCGCGCACACCCCCCTCACCTGGCCCGGCACCACCGCCACCGTCGGCCTTCCCACGTACGCGTTCCAGCACCAGACGTACTGGCTCAGCGCCCCCGCCCACGCCGGCGACCCCGGGCACCTCGGGCTGCGCCGCACCGAACACGCCCTGCTCGGGGCCGCGATGGAGCTGGCGGACGGCGGGGGTGCCGTCACGTTCACCGGGAGCCTGAGCCTGCGTACGCACCCCTGGCTCGCCGACCACGCGGTGGGCGGCACCGTCCTCCTCCCCGGCACCGCCTTCGTCGACCTCGCGCTGCACGCGGGCGAGCACACCGGCCACCCCCACCTGGCCGAACTCACCCTCCAGACCCCGCTGGTCCTCGGCGAGCACGGCACCGTCCACCTCCAGGTCACCGCGGGCGCCGACGCCGACGGCAGCGGGCAGCGGCCGGTCACGGTCCACTCGCGCGCCGAGGACGGCGACGTCTGGACCCCGCACGCCACGGGTTACCTCACCGCGACGCCCGCCGCCGGCCAGGACGCCGACCCGTCCGCCGACCTCGCCGCCTGGCCGCCCGCCGGCGCCGAGTCGCTGCCCGTAGGGTCGCTGTACGACGACCTGGCGGCGCACGGGTACCACTACGGCCCCGCCTTCCGCGGCCTGTCCGCGGCCTGGCGCGCGGCGGACGGCGGCGTGTACGCGGAGGTCGACCTCGCCGGGGACGACGCCGGCACCGACCCGGGCGGTTACGGCATCCATCCCGCGCTCCTGGACGCCGCCCTGCACGCCCTCGGCCTGGCCCCGGGCGGCGAGGAGGGCACGCAGCTGCCGTTCTCCTGGAGCGACGTGGAACTGCACGCCACCGGCGCGGACTTCCTCCGCGTCCACGTGCGGCGGGTCACGCCGACCTCGGCGCGGATCACCCTGGCCGACGCGGCGGGCAGTCCCGTGGGCCGCGTCGGTTCGCTGACGCTGCGGCAGGTCGACGCCGCGCAGCTGCGGCAGGCCGCCACGCCCGATCCGTACCACGACAGCCTGTTCACCCTGGACTGGGCCCCGCTCACCCTCCCGGAGCCGGACACCGCACCCGGGCACGTCGTCCTCGCCCCGCTCGCCGGCGGTGACGCCCTCCCCGGCGTCGCGGGCGGCCGGGTCGTCGCGGACCTCGAGACGCTCCTCGCCCAGGACGAGATCCCGGCGACGGTCCTGCTTCCGGTGGGCGACCCCGGCGAGGGCGTCCTGCCCGCGCGGGTGCGGGAACTGAGCACCCGGCTGCTGGACGTCGTCCAGCGCTGGCTCGCGGACGAGCGGCCGGCCGGCGCCCGGCTCGCCGTCGTGACGTCGGCCGCCGTGGCCGCCGAGCCCGGGGACCCGGTGACGGACCTCGTCGGCGCCTCCGCCTGGGGGCTGCTGCGCTCCGCGCAGTCGGAGCACCCGGACCGCTTCCTGCTGGTCGACGTGGACGCGGATCCGCGCACCGCGGCGGCCCTCCCCGCCGTCCTGGCCTGCGGAGAGCCGCAGACCGCGGTACGCGAGGGCCGGGCCCTCGCCGCCCGCCTGGGCCGGTCCTCGGCCGACGAGGTGCTGACGCCCCCGCCCGGCGAGGAGCACTGGTGCCTGGGCGTGACCGGGCAGGGCTCGCTGGACGACGTCGCGCTCGTCCCGTCGCCCGAGGCGGGCGCCGACCTGCGGCCCGGTGAGGTGCGTGTCTCCGTACGGGCCGGCGGGCTGAACTTCCGCGACGTCGTCGTGACCCTCGGCATGGTGGCCGACGTGCGCGCGGTGGGCGGCGAGGGCGCCGGTGTCGTCGTGGAGGCCGCGCCCGACATCACCCATCTCGCGGTCGGCGACCGGGTGATGGGCCTGTTCACCACCACCGGGCCGGTGACCGTCACGGACGCCCGGCTGCTGGCGCGTATCCCGGAGGGCTGGTCCTTCGCGGAGGCGGCCACCGTGCCGATCGTCTTCCTCACCGCCTACTACGGGCTGGTGGACCTGGCCGCCGTCGAGCCGGGCGAGCGGCTGCTCGTGCACGCCGGCGCCGGCGGCGTCGGGATGGCGACGCTGCAGCTCGCGCGGCACTGGGGCGTGGAGGTCCTGTCCACCGCCAGCGCCGGCAAGCAGCACGTGCTGCGGGAGTACGGGGTCGAAGGCTCCCGTATCGCGTCGTCGCGGACGCTGGACTTCGAGGAGCAGTTCCGTGCGGCCACCGACGGCGCGGGCGTGGACGTCGTACTGAACTCCCTGGCCGGGGAGTTCGCCGACGCCTCGCTGCGGCTGCTGGGCGACGGCGGCCGGTTCGTGGAGATCGGCAAGACCGACATCCGGGACGCCGGAACGGTCGCCGAGGAGTACCCGGGCACGACGTACCAGGCGTTCGACCTCGGCGACGCCGGCCCCGACCGCATCCAGGAGATGCTGCAGGAGCTGCGGGAGCTGTTCGAGGGCGGCGTGCTGCGGCCGCTGCCCGTCACCTCCTGGGACATCCGGCGCGCGCCCGAAGCGCTGCGTCACCTGAGCCAGGCCCGGCATATCGGCAAGGTCGTGCTGACGATCCCCGCGCCGATCGACCCGGACGGCACCGCCCTGGTCACCGGCGGCACCGGCGTCCTCGGCGCCCACGTCGCACGCCACCTCGTCACCCGTCACGGCGTACGGAACCTGCTGCTCACCAGCCGTTCCGGCCCCGACGCACCCGGCGCCCGCAGCCTCCACGAGGAACTCACCGCGCTCGGCGCCACCGTCCAGATCACCGCCTGCGACGCGGCCGACCGCGACCAACTCGCCGCCCTGCTCGGCACCGTGGCCGCCGAGCACCCGCTGCGCGCCGTCGTCCACACCGCGGGCGTCCTCGACGACGCCACGGTCGACCGGCTCACGCCCGACCAACTCGCCACCGTGCTGCGCCCGAAGGTGGACGCGGCCTGGAACCTGCACGAGCTGACCGAGCACCTGGAGCTCGACGCGTTCGTCCTGTTCTCCTCCGCCGCCGCGACCTTCGGCGCCCCCGGCCAGGCCAACTACGCCGTCGCCAACACCTTCCTCGACTCCCTCGCCGCGCTCCGCCACCGCCGCGGCCTCAGTGCCATCTCGCTCGGGTGGGGCCTGTGGGCCGAGGCCAGCGGCATGACCGGGCATCTGGACGACGCCGACGTCGCGCGGGTCGGCCGCGCGGGCGTCGTCCCCCTCACCACGGCGCACGGCCTGGCGCTGCTCGACGCGGGTATGTCGGGCAGCCGCCCGTTCCTGCTGCCGACCGGGCTGGACACCCGCGTCCTCGACCCCGCCAGCGCCCCGCCGCTGCTCCGCGCCCTGGTCCAGCCGCGCCGCGCCGCCGCCGCGCCCGCGAACCGCGGGGCCGCCGCCCGGAGCGGCGGGCGGGGATCCTCGCTGGCCGACGAGCTGTCGGCGATGGCTCCCGAGAACCGGGAGCGGCACGTCCTGGACCTGGTCCGCGGCCATGTGGCGACGGTGCTGGTCCTCGGCGACGCGACGGCGGTCGGCGCCGACCGCAGCTTCCGCGAGCTGGGCTTCGACTCGCTCACGGCCGTCGAGATGCGCAACCGCCTCACCGCGGCCACCGGCCTGCAGCTGCCGACGACGCTGGTCTTCGACCACCCGACGCCCGCGCTGCTGGCACGCTTCGTACTGGACGAACTGCTCGGCGCCCTGCCGCAGACGGCGCTCTCCCCCGCCGTCGCCACCCGCGCGGACGAGGACGAGCCGATCGCCATCATCGGCATGGCGTGCCGCTTCCCCGGCGGCGTCGCCTCGCCGGAGGACCTGTGGCGGCTGGTGAGCGAGGGCCGCGACGGCATCGGAGGCTTCCCCGAGGACCGCGGCTGGGACCTCGACCGGCTCATGGACCCCGACCCGGAGCGACTCGGGACGTCCGCGACGTCGCAGGGCGGATTCCTGTACGACGCGGCCGAGTTCGACGCCGAGCTGTTCCGGATCAGCCCGCGCGAGGCGCTGGCCACCGACCCGCAGCACCGGCTGCTGCTGGAGACGGCGTGGGAGGCGTTCGAACGGGCCGGCATCGACCCGGCCACGCTGCGCAACACGCCCACCGGCGTGTTCGCCGGCGTCATCTCCCAGGACTACCTGTCCCGGCTGACCGAGACCCCGGAGGGCTTCGAGGGGCAGGTCGGCATCGGCAGCGCGCTGAGCATCGCCTCCGGCCGCGTCTCGTACACCTTCGGTCTGGAGGGCCCGGCGGTGACGGTGGACACGGCGTGCTCGTCGTCGCTGGTGACGCTGCACCTGGCGTGCCAGTCGCTGCGGAGTGGTGAATCGACGCTCGCGCTGGCGGGCGGTGTGACGGTGATGGCCACGCCGGGCTGCTTCACCGAGTTCAGCCGTCAGGGCGGCCTGGCGCCGGACGGGCGGTGCAAGCCGTTCGCGGCGGGGGCCGACGGGACGGGCTGGTCGGAGGGCGTGGGGCTGCTGCTCGTCGAGCGGCTGTCGGACGCCGTACGCAACGGGCGCCGCATCCTCGCTGTCGTGCGCGGGTCCGCGGTGAACCAGGACGGTGCGTCGAACGGGCTGACGGCGCCGAACGGTCCGTCGCAGCAGCGGGTGATCCGGCAGGCCCTGGCCAATGCGGGTCTGTCGGCTTCGGAAGTAGACGCGGTGGAGGCGCACGGGACGGGCACGACGCTGGGCGACCCGATCGAGGCGCAGGCGCTACTGGCCACGTACGGCCAGGACCGGCCGGACGACGCGCCGCTGTGGCTCGGGTCGCTGAAGTCGAACCTCGGCCACACCCAGGCCGCGGCCGGTGTCGGCGGTGTGATCAAGATGGTCATGGCGATGCGCGAGGGCGTGCTGCCACAGACGCTGCACGTGGACGAACCCTCATCGCACATCGACTGGACCGCGGGCG
>NZ_JCANTA010000050.1:0-13350 GCF_059570575.1 Streptomyces sp. CNX435
TGCGTGGGCTTCGCGCTGCCGGGCAGCGCGAAGGTGCGGGTGGTGTCGCAGAACGGGGCGGCGGTCTCGGAGTCGAATCCGGGGTTCATCGAGGTTCGCTGGGACGGTATCGCCAAGACCTACCACGGTGAGCAGGACCGTTACGACGAGAACGTCAACGGCGGCTGGTGGCGCACCGGGGATGTCGGCTACCGCACCCGTGCGGGCTGTCTGCACATGCTCGACCGGGAGATCGACACCATCCCCGGTATCGGCTCCAGCCTGGAGATCGAGGACACCGTCCTGGACCGGCTCGACGAACTCGTCGAACTCGTCGTGGTGCAGGGCCCGGACGCGTCCCCGGTGCCGATCGTGTGCACCCGCGAGGACAAGCCCATCGACACCGCCCGCTGGCAGCAGGCCACCGGTGACTGGCCCCAGCTCGCCGAGCCCGTCCAGATCCCCATGGCCCAACTCCCGCGCACCGCCACCCTCAAAACCCGCCGCGTCGAACTGTCCCGCATCCTCCACGACAAACTCCAAGAACAACCCTGAAGCATCCGTGGGGCGGGCCCCCGCCCCACCTTGGTCAGCGGGCGCGCCGGCGGAAAGGCCGCCGGCGTACCCGCCGACAAGCATGTGAGCAGCCACCGCACCGCGACTCGTCCGATGGGGTGCAGCACCGACTCACCGGCTCCAGGCGGCCAGGGCGCCGCCTTCTTCCGTTGCTGACCTTGGGAGGCTTGACTCGGTGTTCAGCCGTATAGCGATCATCAACCGCGGCGAGGCCGCGATGCGGCTCATCCAGGCCGTCGGCGAGCTCAACGCCGCCGGCGGGCCGCGCATCGAGACCGTGGCGCTCTACACCGACGCCGACGCCACGGCCACGTTCGTCCGGGCGGCGGACCTCGCCTACGACCTCGGCAAGGCCGCGGACCGCCCCTACCTCGACCTCGCCGTGCTGGAGCGCGCCCTCGTCGAGACCGGCGCCGACGCCGCCTGGGTCGGCTGGGGCTTCGTCGCCGAGGACCCGGCCTTCGCAGAGCTGTGCGCGAAGCTGGGCGTGACCTTCGTCGGCCCCGACGCCGAGGCGATGCACAAGCTGGGCGACAAGATCAGCGCCAAGCTGCTCGCCGAGGAGGTCGGCGTCCCCGTCGCGCCGTGGAGCCGCGGCCCCGTCGAGGACCTGGACACTGCGCTGCGCGAGGCCGAGCGGATCGGTTATCCGCTGATGCTCAAGGCGACCGCGGGCGGTGGCGGCCGGGGCGTACGGGCCGTGCACCGGCCGGACGAGCTGGTCGAGGCGTTCGAGCGCACCAGCCAGGAGGCGGAGCGCGCCTTCGGCAACGGCGCGGTGTTCCTGGAACGGCTGCTGGTGAGCGCCCGGCACGTCGAGGTCCAGGTGATCGCCGACGGCCAGGGCGGCGTGTGGGCGCTGGGCGTACGCGACTGCTCGGTGCAGCGCCGCAACCAGAAGGTCGTGGAGGAGTCGGCCTCGCCGGTGCTGGGCCCGGAGCAGGCGGAGCGGCTGAAGTCGGCGGCCGAGCGGCTGGCGCTCGCCGTCGGCTACCGCGGCGCGGGCACGGTGGAGTTCCTGTACCAGCCGAAGGACGGGATGTTCGCCTTCCTGGAGGTGAACACCCGGCTCCAGGTGGAGCACCCGGTCACCGAGGCCACGACCGGCGTGGACCTGGTCAAGGCGCAGCTGCACGTGGCCGCCGGCGGCCGGCTCACCGGCGGGCAGCCCGCCGAGCTGGGCCACGCCGTCGAGGCCCGGCTCAACGCCGAGGACCCCGACCGCGACTTCGCGCCCGCCCCCGGCCGCATCGCCCTGCTCGACCTGCCCACCGGCCCGGGCATCCGGGTCGACACCGGCGTCAGCCAGGGCGACACCATCCCCGCCGACTTCGACTCGATGATCGCCAAGATCATCGCCTACGGCCGCGACCGCGCCGAGGCGCTGTCCCGGCTGCGGCACGCGATGCGCGACACCACCGTGCTGATCGAGGGCGGCACCACCAACAAGAGCTTCATCCTCGACATGCTCGACGAGCCCGAGGTGATCGACGCCAGCGCCGACACCGGCTGGATCGACCGGGTACGGGCCGAAGGCGGGCTGGCGTCGCCGCGGCACTCCGGCGTCGCGCTCGCCGCCGCGGCGATCGAGGTGTACGAGGACGGGAAGCGGGCCGAGCTGCAGCGGCTGCTGACCACCGCGCGCGGCGGCCGGCCGCAGGTGCACCACGAGAGCGGCCGGCCCGTCGACCTCACCCTGCGCGGCGCCGGCTACCGGCTCACCGTCGTGGAGACCGGCCCCGGCCGCTACCGCGTCGGCTTCGTCACCGGCCTCGTCACCGGGAGCGCAGAGGAGCCGGAGCGCACGGTCGACGCGACGCTGGAGCGGTTCGACGCGCACACCGGCCAGATCCAGCTCAACGGCCGCCGCTTCCGGCTGGTCACCGGCGCCCACGGTGCCGTGCAGCTGGTCGAGGTCGACGGCGTTACCCACCGCATCAGCCGCGACGAGGGCGGCGTCGTCCGCTCCCCCGCCCCGGCCCTGGTGGTCGCGACGCCCCTCGGGGTCGGCGACGAGGTCGACGAGGGCGCTCCGGTGCTGGTGCTGGAGAGCATGAAGATGGAGACGGTCCTGCGCGCCCCGTTCCGGGCGTCGCTCAAGGAGTCGCTGGTCTCCGTCGGCAGCCAGGTCGAGACCGGCGCGCCGCTGATCCGGCTGGAGCCGCTGGAGGACATCGACACCGCCACCGTCGCCGTCGCCGGCGTCGACCTGGACCTGCCCGCCGAACCCGCCGGGCTCACCGCCGAGCAGCGCGCCGGCCGCGGACTGGCGGAACTGCGCAGCCGGCTGCTCGGCTTCGACGCCGACTCGCGCGGCGCCGACGTCACCCTGGCCGACCACCTCGCGGTCCGCGCCGAGCTGGCGGAACGGCCGCTGGCCGCCGAGGCCGGGCTGCTGGAGGTCTTCGCCGACCTCTCCGAGCTGAGCCGCAACAAGCCGGAGCGCGAGGAGATCCCGGCCGAGACGTGGGTGCGCAGCCCGCGCGAGTACTTCCACATGTACCTGCAGAGTCTCGACGCCGCACGCGCCGGTCTCTCGGCGGACTTCCAGCAGCGGCTGACCCGCGTGCTGGGCCACTACGGCATCGACTCCCTGGACCGTACGCCCGCGCTGGAGGAGGCGGTCTTCCGCATCTTCCTGGCCCGGCAGGCCGCCGGCACGGACGTCGCGGTGATCACCGGGCTGCTGCAGCAGTGGCTCAACGAGGAGCCGCCGCCGGCCCGTTCGCGCCAGGCCGTGAGCCGGGCGCTGGAGCATCTGCTACGCGCCACGCAGCTGCGCTTCCCGTCGGTCGGCGCGCTCGCCCGGAGCCTGGTGTACCGCTGGTTCGCCCAGCCGCTGCTGCGCAGCGCCCGCGAGAAGGTCTACACGCAGGTACGCGAGCACCTCGGCCACCTCGACGAGCACCCGGACGCGGCCGACCGCGACGAGCGCATCGCCGACATGGCCGCCAGCTCCGAGTCGCTGGTGCAGCTGCTCGGCGAGCGCATCGGCCGCTCGGGCGCCCTGCCGGACCCGCTGCTGGAGGTGCTGTGCCGGCGCGCGTACCGCGACCACGGGCTGTCCGGCGTGCGCTGCGAGTCCATCGGCGGGCGCCCGTTCGTCCTCGGCGCGTACGACCTCGACGGCGTCTCGCACCGGCTGCTGGTCACCGTCTCCGACTACGACGACCTGGCCGCCGCGGCGGCGACCGTGGTGGAGGCGGCGGCGGCGGAGCCGGACTCCACCGCCGTCGTCGCCGAGTTCTACCTCAGCTGGACCGACCCGCCGGCCGACTCCGACGCCATGGCCGCGGGGCTGCGTACGACGCTGTCGGCCGCGGCCCTGCCCGGCAGCCTGCACCGCATCACCACGACGGTCGCCGGCCGGGGCGGCGCCGCGCCGCACCACTACACGTTCCTGCCGACCGCGAACGGCCTGGTCGAGGACAAGCTGATGCGCGGCATGCACCCGCTCATCGGCCGCCGGCTGCTGCTGCGCCGGCTGCGCAACTTCGACCTCACCCGGCTGCCGTCCGCCAACGAGGACGTGTACCTGCTGCGCTGCGTCGCGCCGAACAACCGGTCCGACGAGCGGCTGGTCGCCATGGCCCAGGTCCGCGACCTGACCGCGCTGCGCGACGATGAGGGCCGCATCCTGGCGCTGCCCGAGGTGGAGGCGGCGCTCGGCGCCTGCCTGGACGCGATCCGCAAGGAGCAGATCCGGCACCCGGAGAGCAAGCGCCAGGACACCAACCGCATCTTCATCAACGTCCGGCCGCCCAGCGACCTCACGCTCGCGGACCTCAACGCGGTCGCCCATCGCGTGCTGCCGACGACCGCGGGCCTGGGCGTGGAGGAGGTGCTGTTCCTCGGCTGCCGGCGCGACCGGCGCACCGGCGGGCTGGTCCCCGCGGCGGTGCAGGTGTCGTACGACGTGGCCGCGGGCGTCAGCCTCAGCGTCACCGACCCGCCCACCGACCTGATCCAGCCGCTGGACGACTACGGGCAGAAGGTGCTGCGGGTGCGGCGCCGCGGCACGGTCTACCCGTACGAGCTGTTCGACATGATCGCCGGTGCGGGCGGCGCGTTCACCGAGCACGACCTCGACGACGCCGGCGAGCTGGTCCCCGTACAGAGACCCAAGGGCCTGAACAAGGCCGGCATCGTGGCGGGCGTGGCCACCACGCCGACCGAGCGCTACCCGGAGGGCGTGACCCGCGTCGTGCTCCTCGGCGACCCGGTGAAGGCGCTGGGGGCGCTCTCCGAGGCGGAGTGCGCCCGGGTGGTCGCGGCGCTGGACCTGGCGGAGCGGCTGCGGGCGCCCGTCGAGTGGTACGCGCTGTCCGCGGGCGCCCGAATCGCGATGGACTCGGGCACCGAGAACATGGACTGGATCGCGCGGGCGCTGCGCCGCATCGTGCACTTCACCCAGGACGGCGGCGAGGTCAACGTCGTCGTCGCCGGCGTCAACGTCGGCGCGCAGCCGTACTGGAACGCCGAGGCCACGATGCTGATGCACACCCGGGGCGTGCTCGTGATGACCCCGGACTCGGCGATGGTGCTGACCGGCAAGCGGTCGCTGGACTTCTCCGGCGGCGTCTCCGCCGAGGACAACTTCGGCATCGGCGGCTACGACCGGGTGATGGGCCCCAACGGCCAGGCGCAGTACTGGGCGCCGGACCTGAAGGCCGCGCGCGACGTGCTGCTGTCGCACTACGACCACAGCTACGTGCTGCCGGGCGAGGCCGGCCCCCGCAAGGCCACCACCACCGACCCGGTCGACCGGGACGTCTGCGCCTTCCCGCACGCCGTCGAGGGCAGCGACTTCACCACGGTCGGGCAGATCTTCGCCGCCGAGACCAACCCGGACCGCAAGAAGCCGTTCGACATCCGCACGGTGATGCGCGCGCTCGCCGACCAGGACCACGCGGTGCTGGAGCGCTGGGCCGACATGGCCGAGGCGGAGACCGCGGTGGTGCAGGACGTGCACCTGGGCGGACGGCCGGTGTGCCTGGTGGGCATCGAGTCGCGGTCGGTGCAGCGGCGCGGCTTCCCGCCCGCCGACGGCCCGGACGCGTACACGGCGGGCACGCTGTTCCCGCGCTCGTCGAAGAAGGTCGCGCGGGCGGTGAACGCGGCGAGCGGGAACCGGCCGCTGGTGGTGCTGGCGAACCTCTCCGGGTTCGACGGGTCGCCGGAGTCGATGCGCGAGCTCCAGCTGGAGTACGGCGCCGAGATCGGCCGGGCGATCGTCAACTTCCGTGGCCCGATCGTGTTCTGCGTGATCTCGCGCTACCACGGCGGCGCGTTCGTGGTCTTCTCCAAGGCGCTGAACCCGGGCATGACGGTGCTGGCGGTGGAGGGCTCGTACGCCTCGGTCCTCGGCGGCGCGCCGGCCGCGGCGGTGGTCTTCGCCGCCGATGTCGACTCCCGCACCGCCGCCGACCCGCGGGTGGCGGACCTGGAGGCCCGCATCTCCGAGACCTCGGGCCGGGAACGGGCGCAGCTCGCCGGCCGGCTGGAGAACGTGTGGGCGGCGGTGCGCGCGGAGAAGCTGGGCGAGGTCGCCGCGGAGTTCGACAACGTGCACTCGATCCAGCGCGCGCAGCGGGTGGGCTCGGTGGACTCGATCATCCGCCCCGAGGAGCTGCGGCCGCAGATCATCGCCGCGGTGGAGCGCGGGCTCGCCGCGGCGCCCGGCGGCAAGGCCGATATCAAGCCATGAGCCGCCACACGAAATCCCGGCGCGCATACAGGATATACGGAACCCGCGGTAACCGGGGGGCGCGGCTCAGTATGACGGGTCCCGCGGCCCGCCAAAAGTGACAATAACTGAGCATCAGGTCTCGCTTGACGAGAGCCACTCGTCTTGGAGAGTGTTCTTCTACGGCAGGCCCGCGATCCTTCCGAGCCGACCCATCGCGACCCGCCGGTCTTCCGCCGACGATTACGGAGAGGGAATGTCGACAGAGCACGAGTTATGTCGAGTTCCGTCATGCGGCAGCAAACTGCACGGCAGCACGGCGCAGCCGGGAATGACCGGCGGCGGGAAAGTCCGGTGCCCGCCGTGCCGTAGTCGGTACGCACACATGCACCAACGGCCCACACCCGCTGCGTTTTCACGTGGCAAGGGGACTCTGACCGTTGCCGTGACCGGTCCGGCCGGTGCCATGAACCCTTTCGCTACGAATCGGGCACGCGGCCGGACGCCGGCATGCCCGCCTTGTCCCTCCCAGCAGGCAGGAGACCCGCCATGGTTACTCGGGAATCGCAGTTGGTGGAACTCGTCGACGCCGGCGGTACCGCCCTCGGCTCCCTCAAGGTCGCCGAGGCGCACACGGCGCCCGGCCGGTTGCACCGCGCGTACTCGGTGATGCTGCTCGACGACCAGGGCCGCATCCTGCTGCAGCAACGGGCCGCGGTGAAGACCCGGTTCGCGCTGCGCTGGGCCAACGCGTGCTGCGGTCACCCGGCGCCCGGGCAGGCCGTGGTCGCCTCCGCCGTCGAGCGGCTGGTCGAGGAGATCGGGCTGCGCGGGGTGCCGCTGGAGGAGGCGGGCGTGTACCTCTACCGGGCCGAGGACCCGCAGACGGGGCGCGTCGAGCACGAGTACGACCACGTCGTGGTCGGCCGGGTACCGGCGGACGTGCCGCTGGACCCGGACCCGGCCGAGGTGGCCGACGTTCGCTGGGTGCCGCCGGAGCAGCTGCGCGCGGACCTGGCCGCCCACCCGGACGACTACTCGCCCTGGCTGGGCGGCGTGCTCGCGGTGGCCACCAACGCCGCCGACCGCCTGCCGCTGGCCGCCGGCCTCGCCACCCCGTAGGGCGTTCGCCGGCGGCACGTCGTCGCGGAATACGGGATGACGAAGGACGCCGTTCCGATTCCGCTCCACCGAGGGACCTGAAGACCCAGAGCGGCCCCGGCTGAATTTCCAGGTTCCCGGTCGCATGCTTTCCCGCCCTGGCGCAGCCATGCCTGCGCACACACCTCCGAAGTGACAGAAACACGCAACCGAAGGAGATCACGGTGACCAACCTGATGCTGCTGCCGGACGGAATGCGCCGCTGGTCCAAGGCCAACGGCGTCTCTCTCGACGACGGCTACAAGGCGATGGCGGACAAGCTGGTCGAGTTCATGGGCTGGGCCCGGGAGGAGGGCATCAAGACCCTGTACATCACGACCTCCTCGGCCGCGAACTTCAGCCGGCCGGAGCCCGCGGTGACGACGTTTCTGGTCGCGTTCAACGACATAGTGAGGCGCGTCCACGACGACGTCAACTTCGACTTCTCCGGATCGCTCCACCTGGTGCCCGAGCAGTACCTCATCGAGCTGGAGGAACTGCGGGACAAGTCGAACAAGGAGTCGGACTTCACCCTGCACTACATCATGGGGATGTCCCTCTCCGAGGAGGTCGTCCAGATCTTCAACAGGCTCAACGGCAAGATCCCGGAGCTGACCGAGGAGATCCTGGCCGAGAACGCCTACGTCCCGCAGAACGTCGACTACCTCATCCGCACCGGCGGGGCGATCCGGATGTCGTCCTTCTTCCCGCTGATGTCCCCGTACGCCGAACTGCACTTCTCCCCCGTCCTGTTCCCCGACATCACGAAGGCCGAGTTCGACACTGCGATGAAGGACCTTCGACGGCGGGAACGGCGCTACGGGAACTACCCGGCGTAGCGCTCATCGACCAGCTCGGGGAAACGGCGGCGGGCAGCGGCCCGCCGCCGCCCGCTGAGACGGCCGGGCAGGGCGCGCAGCACCGCGCCCTGCCCGGCCCCTTTTGTGTGACCCCCCTCAGCGGCCGTCGCCCAGGCCGTCCAGGAACGCGCGCAGCGCGTCCCACTGGGCGTGCAGCGAGTGGTCGCCGTCGCCGAGCGGGTCCTTGAAGAAGAAGGCCAGCGGCGTCAGTTGCCCCGTACGCCCGGCGGCGTGCGCGGCCAGCGAGATCCGGGCCAGGTCGAGGACGAGCGGTGCCGCGAGCGCCGAGTCGCAGCCCTCCCAGGTGAACTGCAGGCGCATCGAGGTGCCGAGGAAGCCGCCGAAGGTGATGAGGTCCCAGGCGGTCTTGAAGTCGCCGATGTCGGCGACGTAGTCGATGTGGGTGTCGCCCTCGGGCGCGTAGCCGAGGGTCTCGCGCAGGACGCGCTGCTTGCTGACGGACTTCGCCGCGTTGGCGCCGGGCTCGGCGAGGTTGGCGCCGTCGCCGCCGCCGAGGAGGTTGATGCCCGACCAGGAGCGCACGGCGAGGTTGCGCATGGCGAACATCGGCGCGAGCACCGACTTCAGCAGCGTCTCGCCGGTCTTTCCGTCGTGGCCCGCGTACGGCAGGCCGCGCGCGGCGGCCAGCTCGTCCAGCGCGGGCAGCCGCGCCCCGGTGGAGGGGGTGAAGTCGACGTACGAGCAGCCGGCCGTGAACGCCGCGTAGGCGTAGAGCGAGCTGGTCGGCAGCACCCGGCCGGGCGCGGCCAGCGCCGCGTCGAGCGCCGCGAGGCTCGCGTGCGCAGAGTGCGGCTCGGCGACGGGCTCGGTGGAGGCGACGTTGACGACGACGACCTGTTCGAGGCCGTGGCGCTCGGCGAACGCCTCGATGTCGGCGACGACCCCCGCGGCGGTCCCGGCCTGCGTACCGCCGTCGGGCGCCTGCCGCAGGTCGGACTCGACCTCGGCGAGGTCCGCCGTCAGCGCCTGGACGAGCCGGGCGGGCACGACACCGGCGGCGGCGAGTTGCTCGGCCTTCTTGGCCACCGAGCCGGTGCTGACGTCGTGGCCGCCGAAGACCAGGTCGCCGAAGCCCGGCAGCGCGTCGGCGGCCAGCTCGGGGTGGGCGGTCACACAGCCCACGGGATCGGTCAGGCCGGCGCGCAGCGCCAGCCCGCCGACGATGGCGGTGGTGGCGACCGAACCGCGGGCGCCGACGAACCAGATGCCAAATCGCATGAAGACCCCTCCGTTACCAGCACTGCGTTCGAAACCTGCGTGTACCGCTCCGTCCCCCGCGGACGGAGCTGCGGGACAAGGGTGAGGGCCGGGCCGACGGCTTGGCAGCCACGGCCCGGCCCTTGAGGAAAGACGCCCGGTCGTCGATCAGCCGATCTTGACGACCTCGCCACCGTCCCAGTCACCGGTGGTGCCCGGAGGCCACCACAGGCACTTGTTGGTCACGTAGATCGAGCCGTCGGGCCCCGCCAGGAAGCCGTGCGGGAAGAAGAGCTTGCCCTTGGCCAGCTCCGTGCGGGTGCCGTCCCGGCCGATCTGGATGACGCTGCCGCCCTCGTCGTCGGGGTCCGGCAGGAAGCCGGACGAGGTGGCCTGGGTGACGTAGAAGTCGCCGTTCTTGCCGAAGCCGCAGCCCGTGATGGCGCTGAAGCCCTTCTGCCAGACCTCCAGGTCACCGCTCCACGGCTCGTAGCGGTAGACCTTGGCCGCCTTGGCGCCCTCCTCACCGGTGTTGCCGTGGCCGGTCAGCTCACCGACGTAGACCGCGCGGTCCGGGCCCTCGGCGACGCAGGTGGGTACGGCGTCGGAGCCGGCCGGGCTGAGCGGGAAGCTGGTGAGGATCTCGGTGTTGCCCCACCGGTCGATCTCGCCGAGCACGTTGGCGCCCGCGTCCACGTAGTAGAAGCCGCCGCTCTTCTTGGCCGTCAGCGAGTACGGGTTCGCCACGTCGAAGTCGGGCGTGGGGTCCGGGTTCTCGCTGACGTAGTCGAAGTCGGCCTCACCCGGCTTGGCCACCACCCGCGGATTGTCGGGGTCGGTGACGTCCATCAGGGTGCCGGCCACCGGCTTGACCTTGTTCCGCAGGTCGTCGGAGAGCCACTCGCCCTCCGGACCGTCCGGAACGGCCTGCGGCGCGCCCGCCTGCAGCGTGTAGAGACGGCCCTTGCTGTAGGCCAGGCCGTTCGGGCCGATCATGTCCTGCAGGTTGAGCGCCGAGGGCAGGTTCTCCACCACGCGCTTCGGCTCACCGGTGGTGATGTCGGCGACCGAACCGGTGAAGCCGAGGCACTTCATCTCCATGACGATCTCTTCGGAGACCATGTTGCACTCGGAAGGCGCCTCGAAAGGCGGCGTCCCGGTCTCGGAGACCAGCAGTCGGCCCATCGGACCCCAGGCCAGGGAACGCGGCGAGTACAGCCCTTCCGCGACGACCTCGACCTCGGCGTCCTTGCCGAGCGTGCCCGAACCTCTGCCGAGATCGGCGGCCACGGCCACCGGTCCGGAAGATCCGGCTGCCACACCGGCGAGCGTGGTCGCCGCCGCGGCGGCGAGCAGCATCCGACATCGTGCTAAACGTCGCATCGAGCTCTCATCTCCTCGATAAGTGGGGTGAGCTTGTGGTGTGTGACAACGCGCCCGGCCGGATTCGGCCGCCGCGGCAAGGAAGCCGTCGGCCGGATGCCCGGCCGACGACGACCTTTCCGCTGCGGTCAGCGGGCGGGCTCAGCCGATCTTGACGACCTCGCCCTGGTCCCAGCGGTTCGTGGTGCCGACGGGGTACCACACGCTGTTGTTGGTGACGTAGACCGAGCCGTCGGGGCCCGCCAGGAAGCCCTGCGGGGCGAACAGCTTGCCCAGGCCCAGCTCGGTGCGGGTGCCGTCCTTGGCGATCTGGGTGACGACGCCCTGCGGGTCACCGGGCGACGGGAAGCCCGTCGTGTCGAACTGGGTGACGTAGAAGTCGCCGTTGGCGCCGAAGCCACAGCCGGAGATGGTGGCGAAGCCGCTCTCCCAGACCTCCAGCTCGCCGGTCTTCGGGTCGTAGCGGTAGACGTTGGCGGCGTTCTTGCCGGTGTTGCCGAAGCCGGTGAGCTGGCCGGCGTACACGGCACCGTCGGGGCCGACGTCGACGCAGGTGGGCACGGCGTCCGCGCCGTTCGGGGACTTCGGGAACCACTTGAGGACCTCGACGTCGCCGTTGCGGTCGACCTCCCCGAGGATGTTCGCGGCGGCGTCCACGTAGTAGAAGCCACCGCCCGGCTTCGCGGTCATCGAGGTGGGGTTGGACGTCGGGTCCTCGCTGATGAGGTCCGGGTTGTCCTTCATCCACTGGTAGCCGGCGGCGCCGGGGTTGGCGATGGCCCTGACCTTGCTGCCCTTGATCTGCAGCACCCGGCCGTACTGGCTCTTGAGGGTGGGGGTCAGGTCCTCGGGCAGCCAGTCGGGCATGCCGATGCTGTGGCCGGCCTCCAGCACGTGCAGCTTGCCGTCGACGTACTCCATCGCGTTGGGGCCGACGACCTCGGCGTTGTTCACGTTCGACGCGAGACCCTCGACGATCCGCTTCGGCTCGCCGTCGGTGACGTCGGTGATCGCGCCCGTGGTGCTGAAGCACTTCGCCGTCATGATGTCGGCGCTGTCACAGAGCTGCTTGATGCCGCCCGCCTCGGAGACGAGAAGGCGGCCGTCGGGCGTCCAGGTCAGGTCGCGCGGCGACTGCAGGCCCTTCGCCACCACCTCGACCGGGGCGTCGCCGGGCAGGGTGCCGGAGCCCGATTCCGCCGCGGCCACCTGGCCCGACGGTGCGGCTGCCACACCGGCGAGCGCAGCCGCCGCAGCGGCGGCGAGTGGCATGCGGAACCTCTTCAGACTACGCATCTTCGCCTTCCTCCGTTTCGATGTTGCTGGTGCACTCATGACAAGACGCGTTGAGAGAAGCTCCTCGCCAGAGCCGCCCGGGTAGGTCGGAACTCCCGGTCGGCGCAGTGAGCATCGGCTTCACGCCTTGAGGGGGGCTTTCTTATCGATTGGCGTCGAGTTGGCGGTCACCGTCCCACGGGGTGGCGAGCGGACAACTCATGGCCGATGGCTCTCGCCCGTAACCCGGAATCGCTGTCCCGGGAATGCGAGCCCGCATACACGGCCCGTGCACACCAGCCCGGCGGAAGGCCGGATCTGCCGACACGCGGCCGGAGGGCTTCTCAGTAGAAGAGGCGGTACGTGCCGACCGACGTCATCGCCTCGGCGGACAGCGGCTCCGAGATCCACTCGTTCTTCAGGCCGTTCATCGTCTCCTGGAACGCGGGCATGGTGAGGAGCGGGTTCTTCTCGTCGTCCTCCAGGTCCACCACCAGGACGAAGGTCTGCCCGTCGGGGAGCTTGCACCAGGAGTAGCGCACGCCCTCGGGCTTGGCCTCCTCGATCGCCGCGAACAGCTCCTTCGCGGCCTTCTCCGCGGTCTCGACCTTGTCTTCCTTGATCTTGGCACGGAACATGCGGACGCTCATCGCGAATCTCCTTGGTAAACGTGCGCGCCGCCGGGGTCGGCGGCGTTTATCAGGGTTGTTCTTGGAGTTTGTCGTGGAGGATGCGGGACAGTTCGACGCGGCGGGTTTTGAGGGTGGCGGTGCGCGGGAGTTGGGCCATGGGGATCTGGACGGGCTCGGCGAGCTGGGGCCAGTCACCGGTGGCCTGCTGCCAGCGGGCGGTGTCGATGGGCTTGTCCTCGCGGGTGCACACGATCGGCACCGGGGACGCGTCCGGGCCCTGCACCACGACGAGTTCGACGAGTTCGTCGAGCCGGTCCAGGACGGTGTCCTCGATCTCCAGGCTGGAGCCGATACCGGGGATGGTGTCGATCTCCCGGTCGAGCATGTGCAGACAGCCCGCACGCGTGCGGTAGCCGACATCCCCGGTGCGCCACCAGCCGCCGTTGACGTTCTCGTCGTAACGGTCCTGCTCACCGTGGTAGGTCTTGGCGATACCGTCCCAGCGAACCTCGATGAACCCCGGATTCGACTCCGAGACCGCCGCCCCGTTCTGCGACACCACCCGCACCTTCGCGCTGCCCGGCAGCGCGAAGCCCACGCA
>NZ_JCANTA010000051.1:0-10156 GCF_059570575.1 Streptomyces sp. CNX435
TGGCCGGGGTATGGACACTCCCGGATGCGGCGCGGCTGGTCGCGACGCGTGGGCGGCTGATGGGCGGTCTTCCCGTCGGCGGCGCGATGCTGTCGGTCACCGCCCCCGTCGACACCCTCACACCCTTGCTGGACGGAACCGGCGTGGAGATCGCGGCGGCCAACAGCCCCACCCACACCGTCCTGACCGGCACCACCAAAGCCATCGACACCATGACCTCCCGCTGCCAGGACGCGGGGCTACGGGCCCGCCGCCTGCGGGTCAGCCACGCCTTCCACTCCGCGCAGATGGACCCCATCCTCAACGACTTCCGCCAAGCCGTCGCCGACACCCCCGCCCAAGCACCCGCCCTGCCCGTCATCTCCAACCGCACCGCACAGCCCCTGACCGCAGACCAGGCCGCCTCACCCGACTACTGGACCGAACAACTCCGCCACACCGTCGAATACGCCGCCGTCACCACCCACCTCGAAGAAGCCGGCACCACCACCTACCTCGAACTCGGCCCCGACACCACCCTGACCACCCTCACCACCGACACCCTCCTCAACCCCACCACCACCATCCCAGCCCAACACCCCGACCACAGCCAGACCAACGCCCTCACCACAGCCCTCGCCACCATCCACACCACCCACACCCCCCTCACCTGGCCCACCACCACCCACACCACCAACCTCCCCACCTACCCCTTCCAACACCACACCTACTGGCTCCACGACACCCCCACCACCAACCTCACCTCGGCCGGCCTCTCCCCCACCGAACACCCCCTGCTCGGCGCAGCCGTCGACCTTGCCCGCGGCGACACCGCCGTGTTCACCGGCAGCCTCAGCCTCCGTACGCACCCGTGGCTCGCCGACCACGCCATCGCCGGCCGCGCCCTCCTCCCCGCGACCGCCTTCGTGGACCTCGCGCTGCACGCGGGCCTGCACCTGGGGTGCGCGACGCTGACGGACCTCACGTTGGCCGCCCCGCTTGTGCTGCCCGCGCACGGCGCCGTCCAGGTGCAGGTCACCGTGGCGCAGGACGGCACCGCCACCTCCGGGGGGCGTACCGTGACGGTCCACTCGCGCGCGGAGGGCTCCGAGGAGCCCTGGACCGAGCACGCCACCGGGCTGCTGGAACCCGAAGCGGACGGGTCCCGGCCGGCGCCCCCCGCGGTGGAGACCTGGCCGCCGGCGGACGCCGAGGCGCTCGACGTGTCCGGTCTCTACGACGGCTTCGCCGCACAGGGCTACGCCTACGGTCCCGGGTTCCAGGGGCTCACCGCCGCCTGGCGCGGCGACGGCTGCGTATGGGCCGAGATCCAGCTCGACGCCGACACGGCCGTGGACGGCTTCGGCGTCCACCCCGCGCTGCTCGACGCGGCGTTGCACACGCTCGCGCTCGACCCCGTGACCGCCGGCCACACCGCGGACGAGGTCAAGCTGCCGTACATCGTGTCCGGTGCCCGGCTGCACGCCACCGGCGCGGCCGGTGCCCGGGTGCGGCTGACGCCGACGAGCCCGACGACGGCGACGGTGGCCCTGTTCGACAGCTCGGGCCGGCCGCTGCTGGACATCGACGTGCTGACGCTGCGCGCCGTCGATCCCCAGCGGTTGCGGGCCGGGGCCGCCACGGACCGCGGCGGCCGGCTCTTCGCGGTCGAGTGGTCGGAGTCGGAGTCGAAGTCGGAGTCGGTACTGGAGCAGGCGGAGGCCGCTGCGCCGTCCGCGGTGCGCGTCTTCGCCGCCGGGCCGGAGGTGGCGTCTCTTCCCGGGCCGGCCGAGGCGCTGCTGCCTCCCGTGGACGCCGGGCTGCCCCTGCACGAGCGGGTCTCCGCGGTCGCCGGGCACGCTCTGCGGGTCGTACGGGAACGGCTGGCGGAGGACGCGGCGGAGACGTACGCCGTCGTCACCCGGAACGCCGTCGCGACCGGCCCGTACGGTGACGTCGACCTCGTGCACGCCCCGCTGTGGGGCCTGCTCCGCAGCGCCCAGAGCGAGCACCCGCACCGCATCCTCCTCATCGACGTGGACGAGGACCCGGCGTCGGCCGAGGCCCTGCCCTCCGCCGTCGCCGCCGCGGTCGCCCGGCGGGAGTCCCAGGTGGCGATCCGGTCCGGCGTGCCGCTGATCCCACGCCTCGCCCGGTACGAGACGTCCGGCGAGCGCCCGGTGGCGCTCCGCGCGGACGGCACCGTCCTGGTCACCGGCGGCACCGGCGCCTTCGGCTCCCGCCTCGCCCGGCACCTGGTGAGCGCACACGGGGTACGTCACCTGGTGCTCGCCGCCCGGTCGGGCCCGGACACCGAGCGGGCCGCCGCCGTGCTCGGCGAACTGGGCGAGCTGGGCGCCGAGGCCACCGTCGTGGCCTGCGACGCAGGCGACCGCGACAGCCTCGCCGCCGTGCTCGCCGCGATCCCCGCCGAGCGCCCGCTGTCCGCCGTCGTCCACGCGGCGGGGGTGCTGGACGACGGCCTCGTGGAGTCGTTGACGCCCGTGCAGCTGGCGCGCGTTCTGCGGCCGAAGGCCGACGCGGCGTGGCACCTGCACGAGCTGACCCGGGAACTGGACCTGGACGCGTTCGTGCTCGTCTCGGCCGGCGCCGCCACCCTGGGGACGCCGGGTCAGGCCAACTACGCCGCCGCCAACGCCTTCCTCGACGCGCTCGCCGCGCACCGACGCGAACTCGGCCTGCCCGCACTCTCCCTGGCGTGGGGTTTCCTCGCCGAGGAGGCGGGGATGACCGGCGGACTCGACGAGCGGCAGCGGACCCGGCTGGTCCGCAACGGGGCCGTCCCGCTGGCGCCGGAACGGGCGTTGGAGCTGTTCGACGCCGCGCTCGCCGCCGTGGACGCACCCGCGCACCTGCTGCCGGTCGCCGTGGACGCCGCCGCCCCGGCGCCGGACGCCGTCCCGCCGCTGCTGCGCGGGCTCGTACGCCGGCGCCGTGCTGTCGGCGCCGCTGCCGCGGGTCGTACGCCGGTGTCCGCGGACGGGTCCGCCGGGCTGGACGCGCTGACGGCCGAGGCCCGCCTGGTGCGGCTGACCGAGCTGGTCGCCGCGCGCGTGAGCGCCATCCTCGGGCACACGGACGGCCGTTCCCTCGACCCCGGACAGACCTTCGGCGACCTCGGATTCGACTCGATGACCGCCGTGGAGCTGCGCAACCAGCTCACCGCGGCCACCGGCCTCCGGCTGCCGTCCACGCTGATCTTCGACTATCCGACGCAGCAGGCCCTGGCCGCGTACCTGAACAGCAGGTTCACCGGTCCCGACACCGCGCGGACCACCGCCCGGGAACAGCTTCAGGACGACGACCCCATCGCCATCGTCGGCATGGCCTGCCGCTACCCCGGCGGCGTCACCTCCCCCGACGACCTGTGGCAGCTCCTCGCGGACGGGCGGGACGCCGTCAGCGGCTTCCCCGCGAACCGCGGCTGGGATCTTGAGGCGCTGTACGACCCGGACCCGGACCGGCCGGGTACGTCGTACGTCCGCGAGGGCGGCTTCCTGCACGAGGCGGGGCGGTTCGACCCTGCGGTGTTCGGCATGAGCCCGCGGGAGGCGACGGCGATGGACCCGCAGCAGCGGCTGCTGCTGGAGACGGCCTGGGAGGCGTTCGAGCGGGCAGGGATCGACCCGCAGTCGGTACGCGGCAGCCGGACCGGGGTCTTCGCGGGCGTCATGTACAGCGACTACGCGGCGAGGTTCCTCCCGAACGCCCCCGAGGGATACGAGGGGCAGATCGGCAACGGAAGTGCGCCGAGTGTGGCGTCGGGTCGGGTGGCGTACGCGTTCGGCCTTGAGGGTCCGGCGGTGACGGTGGACACGGCGTGTTCGTCGTCGCTGGTGGCGCTGCATCTGGCGTGCCAGTCGGTACGGAGCGGGGAGTCGACGCTCGCACTGGCCGGCGGTGTGACGGTGATGGCCACGCCCAGCACGTTCGTGGAGTTCAGCCGGCAGCGCGGGCTGGCGCCGGACGGGCGCTGCAAGCCGTTCGCGGCCGGGGCCGACGGGACCGGATGGTCGGAGGGCGTGGGGCTGCTGCTCGTCGAGCGGCTGTCGGACGCCAGGCGGAACGGGCACAAGGTGCTGGCGCTGGTGCGTGGCTCAGCGGTCAACCAGGACGGCGCGTCCAACGGCCTGACGGCGCCGAACGGTCCGTCGCAGCAGCGCGTGATCCGGCAGGCGCTGGCGAACGCGGGTCTGTCGGCATCGGACGTCGATGCCGTGGAGGCGCACGGGACGGGTACGACGCTGGGCGACCCGATCGAGGCGCAGGCACTGCTCGACGTGTACGGCCAGGGCCGGGCGGATGACGCGCCGCTGTGGCTGGGGTCGCTGAAGTCGAACCTCGGCCACACGCAGGCCGCCGCGGGGGTCGCGGGCGTGATCAAGATGGTCGAGGCCATGCGGCACGAGGTGCTGCCGCGGACGCTGCACGTGGACGAGCCGTCCCCGCATGTGGATTGGACCGCGGGTGCGGTGGAGCTGCTCACGGAGCAGCAGCCGTGGACGGTGGCGGACGCGCGCCCTCGGCGTGCGGGCGTGTCGTCGTTCGGGATCAGCGGCACGAACGCACACGTGATCATCGAGCAGGATCCGGCGGTGGCTGCGCCTGCGCCCAAGTCGCCGGAACCGGCGCCGGGTCCGGTGGTATGGCCGGTCTCCGGGCACACGGCGGAGGCGCTGGCCACCCAGGCGGGGCAGCTGCGGGCGTGGCTGAACGAGCGCCCCGAGACCGACGTGCACGCGGTCGCCGCCTCGCTGGTCCGCTCCCGCGCCGCCCTCGATCACCGGGCCGCGGTTGTCGGTACGGACCGCGCCCAGCTGCTCGACGGGCTGGACGCCGTCGCCCGCGGCGAGGACTCGGATCGGGCGGTGGCCGGGCGGTACCGGGCGGGCAAGCTGGCGGTGCTGTTCACCGGCCAGGGCGCGCAACGCCCGGGCATGGGCGCCGAACTGTACGACACCTACCCGGTGTTCGCCGGAGCGCTGGACGAGGTGTGTGCGGCGCTGGACGCGCATCTGCCCCAGTCGCTCAAGCCGCTGCTCTTCGCCGCGGAGGCAAAGCTCCTCGACGACACGACGTACACCCAGCCCGCGCTGTTCGCGTACGAAGTCGCCCTGTACCGGCTCGCGGAGACCTTCGGGATCCGGCCAGACTTCCTCGCGGGCCACTCCATCGGGGAATTGACGGCGGCCCATCTCGCCGGGGTATGGACGCTCGCGGATGCCGCCCGGCTGGTCGCCACCCGCGGACGCCTCATGGGCGCCCTGCCCGCCGGTGGCGCGATGCTGTCCGTCACCGCCCCGGTCGGCACCCTCACGCCGCTGATCGACGGCACCGGTGTGGAGATCGCGGCGGCCAACAGTCCGACGCACACCGTTCTCACGGGCGCGGCCGACGCCGTCGACACAGCCGCGTCGCGTTGTGCGGACGCGGGGCTGCGGGCTCGCCGCCTGCGGGTCAGCCATGCATTCCACTCGGCGCAGATGGACCCGATCCTCGCCGAGTTCCGCCAGGTGGTTGCCGACACCCCCGCACAGGCGCCGGCCCTGCCCGTGATCTCCAACCGCACCGGACAGCCCCTGACCGCAGACGAGGCCGCCTCCCCCGGCTACTGGGCCGAACAGCTCCGCCACACCGTCGAATACGCCGCCGTGACGAGCTACCTGGAGCAGGCCGGCACCACCACGTACCTCGAACTCGGCCCGGACACCACCCTGACCACCCTCACCACCGAAAGCCTGACCACCCCCGCGACCGCCGTGGCAGCCCAGCACCGCGACCAGGGGCAGGCCGACGCACTCGCCACGGCCCTCGCCACCGTCCACACCACCCACACCCCCCTCACCTGGCCCACCACCACCCACACCACCGACCTCCCCACCTACGCGTTCCAGCACGAGACCTACTGGCTCGACGACACCGCCCCGGAGCGCTCCGCCGCCCCGAAGGGCCGGGACGCGGTCGAGGAGCAGTTCTGGCAGGCCGTCGAGCAGGGCGACCTCGCCTCGCTCGCCGCGACCCTCGGGTTCGGGGGCACGACGGACCAGGACCCGGAGGCCGTTCTCTCGCCCGTCCTGCCGGTGCTGTCCTCGTGGCGTAAGCGGCAGGCGGAGCTGTCGGCGGTCTCCACCGCCCGCTACCGGCTGGGATGGGCGCCGCTGGCCGAACCCGCGTCCGTCACGCTGGCGGGGCGCTGGCTGGTGGTCGTACCGGAGTCCCTGACCGGTTCGACAGCGCCGAACAGTTGGGCGACCTGGTGCGCCGAGGCGCTCCACGGCGCCGGTGCCGAGGCCGTCACGCTGCCGGTGGACACCGCCGCCACCGACCGGACCGCCCTCGTCAAGGCCCTGGGCACCCTGTCGGACGACGACGGCGGCCCGGTGGCCGGCGTCCTGTCCCTCCTGGCGCTGGCCGACGACGGCCTCGCGCTCGCGGCCACGATGACCCTCGTGCAGGCGCTCGGCGACGTCGGCTGGGACGCCCCGCTGTGGAACCTCACCAGCGGCGCCGTGGCGCCCGCCCCGGCGGAGGCCGTGAGTCGGCCCGCTCAGGCGCAGGTCTGGGGCATGGGCAGGGTGGTGTCGGCCGAGCATCCCGACCGCTGGGGCGGTCTGGTCGACGTCGCGGGACCGCTGGACGCGCGGCTCGGCCGGATGCTGGCCGCGTGCCTGGCCGGCCGGGACGGCGAGGACCAGGTGGCGCTCCGTCCGGGCGGCGCGTTCGGCTGCCGGCTGCGTACGGCCGCGACCGCTTCTGCGCCCGTACGCGACTGGCGGCCGTCCGGCACCGTGCTGGTCACCGGCGGTACGGGCGCCCTCGGCGCGCACGTGGCCCGCTGGCTGGCCGACCGGGGCGCGGAGCATCTGCTGCTCACCAGCCGCCGGGGTGACCAGGCCCCGGGCACCGCGGAGTTGTGCGCGGAACTCACCGCCCTGGGCGCCGAGGTCACCGTCGCCGCCTGCGACGCGGCCGACCGCGACGCGCTGGCATCGGTGCTGGCCGCGATCCCGCCGGAGCACCCGCTGACCGCCGTGGTGCACGCCGCCGGCGTCCTCGACGACGGCGTCGTGGACGCCCTCACGCCCGAGCGGCTGGAGCGCGTCCTGCAGCCGAAGGTGAACGCCGCCGTGAACCTGCACGAGCTGACCGCGGGCCGTGACCTGGACGCCTTCGTCCTGTTCTCCTCGGTCGCCGGCGTCCTCGGCGGCATGGGGCAGGCCAACTACGCGGCTGCCAACGCCCACCTGGACGCCTTCGCCGAGCACCGGCGGGCCGCGGGCCTCCCGGCTACGTCGATCGCCTGGGGCCCGTGGGGCGGCGCAGGCATGGCGGCGGACGAGGCGGTGGAACGCAACATCGAGAACACCGGCATCCGGCCGCTGTTCCCCGACACCGCCGTCGCGGCCCTCCAGGAGGCCCTCGACCGGGACGAGACGCATCTCGTCGTCGCCGACCTCGACTGGCCGCTCGTCGCCGCCGCGCAGGCCGACGCGGTCCGGCGCAACCCGCTGCTCGCCGAGTTCCCCGAGGTACGGGCGGCCCGGCAGGCCGCGGACAGCACGGCTGCGGACGGCGTCGCCGCCGCCGGGGCCCTGCGGCAGCAGGTCCAGGGCGCGGGCTCGCGGGCCGACCGCGAGCAGATCGTGCTGGACCTCGTACGGGAGCGGACGGCGGCCGTGCTCGGCCACCGTTCGGCGGAGGCCGTCGAGCCGGACAAGGCGTTCCGGGACCTCGGTCTCGACTCGCTCGGCAGCGTCAAGCTCCGTAACGCCCTCAACGCGGGCACCGGGCTGAAGCTCTCCGCCACCCTCCTCTACGACTACCCCACCCCTCTCGCCCTCGCCGGCCACCTGCTGGACGGGATCGCCGAGGAGGACACGGCCAGTGAGACCTCCGTCCTCGCCGAGCTGGAGAAGCTCGACGAGACCCTGCGCGTCCTCGCCCTCGACGACGGCGGCCGGCGCAAGATCACCGGGCGGCTGCAGGTGCTGCTCGCCAAGTGGGGTGACGGCCCCGACCACGCGGACGACGACCGTTCGAACGACGACCTCGACGCGGTGACCGCGGAAGAGCTCTTCGACCTGATCAGTGACGAGTTCGGGAAATCGTGATGGCGCTCCCCACCGCACCGAACACGCCCACGGCCCGCCCGGACAACTCAAGGAGCTTGCGCTAATGGAGAACGAGAAGAAGCTTCTCGACCACCTCAAGTGGGTCACCGCAGAGCTGCGGCAGGCCCGCCAGCGGCTCCGTCAGCTCGAAACGGACGGCGACGAGCCGATCGCGATCGTCGGCATGGCCTGCCGGCTGCCCGGAGGCGTGGCCACTCCCGAGGACCTGTGGCAGCTGGTCGCGAACGGCACCGACGCGATCTCCGAGTTCCCCACGAACCGGGGCTGGGACACCGACGCCCTCTACCACCCGGACCCGGAGAACCCCGGGACCAGTTACTCCAAGCACGGCGGCTTCCTGCACGACGCCGCGGAGTTCGACCCCGAGTTCTTCGGCATGAGCCCGCGCGAGGCCACCGCCACGGATCCGCAGCAGCGGCTGCTGCTGGAGACGGCGTGGGAGGCGTTCGAGCGCGCGGGCATCGACCCCGCCGCGGAACGCGGCCGTCCGGTCGGCGTTTTCGCCGGCGTGGAGGACCAGGACTACATCAGCCGGCTGGACTCCGTACCGGAGGAGTACGAGGGGTTCATCGGCACCGGCGCCTCGATGAGCGTCGCCTCCGGGCGCGTGTCGTACACCTTCGGCTTCGAGGGTCCGGCGGTGACGGTGGACACGGCGTGCTCGTCGTCGCTGGTGGCCATGCACCTGGCGTGCGAATCGCTGCGTAAGGGCGAGTCGTCGCTCGCCCTCGCCGGGGGTGTCACCGTCATGTCCGCGCCCACCTGCTTCGTGATCTTCAGCAGGCAGCGGGCCATGTCCCCCGACGGCCGCTGCAAGCCGTTCGCGGCGGGGGCCGACGGGACGGGCTGGTCGGAGGGCGCGAGCCTGCTTCTCCTGGAGAAGCTGTCGGACGCGCGGCGAAACGGCCACCGGGTGCTGGCGGTCGTACGCGGGTCGGCGATCAACCAGGACGGCGCGTCGAACGGCCTGACCGCCCCCAACGGTCCGGCGCAGCGCAAGGCGATCGAGCAGGCGCTGGTGAGCGCCCGGCTGTCGGCTTCGGATGTGGACGCGGTGGAGGCGCACGGCACGGGGACCACGCTGGGCGACCCGATCGAGGCGCAGGCGCTGCTGGACACGTACGGCAAGAACCGCGCCGACAGGCAGCCGTTGTGGCTGGGGTCGCTGAAATCGAACCTGGGCCACACGCGTGCCGCATCCGGCGTGGCAGGCGTGATCAAGATGGTCATGGCGATGCGCGAGGGCGTGCTGCCGCAGACGCTGCACGTGGACAAGCCGTCACCGCACGTGGACTGGACCGACGGCGCGGTGGAGCTGCTGACTGAGCAGCGGCCGTGGACGGTGGACGAGGAGCGGCCGCGGCGTGCGGGAGTGTCGTCGTTCGGGATGAGCGGGACGAACGCGCACGTGATCATCGAGCAGGCCCCGGAGCATGAAGCAGCGGCCGACGCGGCCGAGCCGGGCGGGATCGTGGCGTGGCCGGTCTCCGGGCACACGCCGCAGGCGCTCGCCGACCACGCGGGGCGGCTGCACGCCCACCTGTCGGAGCGGCCGGAGATCAGCCCGGCGCAGGCGGCGCACAGCCTGATCACTACGCGGTCAGCCCTCGGCCACCGCGCGGTGGTCGTGGGTGGTGAGCGGGACGAGTTGCTGGCCGGACTGGCGGCGATCGCCGCTGATGAGCCGTCCGCACGAGTGGTCAGCGGCAGTGTGCGGCCGGGTGGGAAGACGGTGTTCGTGTTCCCGGGGCAGGGTGCGCAGTGGGCGGGCATGGCGGCGGATCTGATCGAGGCCGAGCCGGTGTTCGCGGAGGCGATCGCGGAGTGTGAGGCCGCGCTGTCTGCGTACGCGGACGACTGGTCATTGACGGACGTACTGTCCGACCCGGAGGGCGTGTTGCTGGAGCGGGTGGACGTGGTCCAGCCCGCGCTGTTCGCGGTGATGGTCAGCCTCGCCAGGTTGTGGCAGCACCACGGCATCCAGCCCGACGCGGTCATCGGCCACTCCCAAGGCGAGATCGCCG
>NZ_JCANTA010000052.1:0-9426 GCF_059570575.1 Streptomyces sp. CNX435
CCCGCCGGCTCGCCCTCGCACTCGCCCACACCCACGCCCACGGCCTCGCGACCACCACCCCCACCCCGGCCCCCGCCGCCCACCTGCCCGACCTGCCCACCTACCCCTTCCAGCACCAGCGCCTCTGGATTTCCCCCGCCCCCACCCCGGCCACCCCCGCCACCGGCCACCACCTCTTCCTCGACGCGCCCGTTTCTCTCGCCACCTCCGGCGGCACGCTGCTCACGGCCGAGATCTCGCTCGCCACCCACCCCTGGCTCGCCGACCACGCCGTCGCCGGCACCGTCCTCCTCCCCGGCACCGCGATGGTCGAGCTGGCGCTGCACGCCGGCGAGCAGACCGGCTGCGGTCACGTAGACGAACTGACCCTCTCCGCTCCCCTGCTCCTCCCGGCCACCGGAGCCGTGCGCCTCCAGGTCACCGTCGGAGCGCCCGACGCCGAGGGCCGGCGGTCCCTCGGCGTCCACGCCCGGCCCGCCGACGACGACGAAGCGCCGTGGACCCCGCACGCCGCCGGCGTGCTGTCCCGTACGCCGCACGCCACCCCGCCCCGGGACGGCCTGCCCTGGCCGCCCCCCGACGACGTGGCGCCCGTCGACCTCTCGGACGGCTACCTGCGCCTCGGCGACCGCGGCTACGACTACGGGCCCGTCTTCCAGGGCCTCCGCCGGCTGTGGCGCGACGGCACCGGCGACGCGGTCTTCGCCGAAGTGGCGCTGCCCGAGGAGGCGGCGGCCGACGCCGAACGGGCCGGCGTGCATCCGGCGCTCCTGGACGCCGTCCTGCACGCGGTGCTCCTCGGCTCGCCCTCCGACCACACCCTGCTGCCGTTCTCCTGGTCCGGCGTACGGCTCCACGCGACGCGCGCGACCTCTCTGCGCGTACGCGTCTCCCGCATCGGCGAGAACGCCGTGGCCCTGGCCGTGACCGACCCCGCCGGCGAACCGGTCGTCACGGTGGACCGGCTGTCCCTGCGGCCCGTGGACGCGGAGCGGCTGCGCGGTGCGGCCGGCGGGCGGCGCGACGGGCTGTACCGGGTGGAGTGGAAGCCGCTGGCGCACGGCCCGGACCGCGCTGACCACATCGACCTCACCCACCTCGCCGACCTGGCCGTCCTGCCCGTCCCGGTCCCGGAGTTCGCGGTGGTCCGCGCGCCCGCCGCCGACGCCGCCCCTGACGCCATGGCGGTACGCGCCTCGCTGGCCCGGGCGGTGGAGCTGGTGCAGGGGTGGCTCGGGGACGAGCGGTTCGACGGCTCGCGGCTGGTCTTCGTGACCGGCGGCGCGGTGGCCGTCAATCCCGGTGACCGGGTGGACGACCTCGCGGGCGCGGCGCTGTGGGGGCTGCTGCGCTCCGCCGAGTCGGAGTTCCCGGGCCGGTTCGTCGTCGCGGACCTCGACGACGACCCCGCTTCCGCCGCGGCGTTGCCCGCGGCGCTCGCCACCCGCGAGCCGCAACTCGCCCTCCGCGCCGGCCGCCTGACCGTACCCCGCCTCGTACGCCACACCCCCGGCCCCGCCCGCGCCGTGACCCCGGACCCGGACCCGGACGCCTCGCCCTTCCGTCCCGACGGCACCGTCCTCATCACCGGCGGCACCGGCACCCTCGGCGCCCTGCTGGCGCGCCACCTGGTCACCCGCCGCGGCGTACGCCACCTCCGCCTCGTCTCCCGCCGGGGCCCCCGCGCGGCGAACGCCGGCGCGCTGCGCGACGAGTTGACCGCCCTCGGCGCGACCGTCACCGTCACGGCCTGCGACCTCACCGATCCCGACGCCACCCGTGCATTGGTCGAAGCCGCCGCCGAGGCGCGCCCGCTGACGGCCGTCGTCCACGCCGCCGGCGTGCTCGACGACGCCCTGATCACCAACCTCACCCCGGAGCGGCTGGACGCCGTCCTCGCCGCCAAGGCCGACTCCGCGCTCGCGCTCGACCGCGCCACCGCCCACCTCCCCGAACCCCCGGCGCTCGTCCTCTTCTCCTCCACCACCGCCACGCTCGGCACCCCCGGCCAGGCGAACTACGCCGCCGCCAACGCCTTCCTCGACGCGCTGGCCCACCACCGGCCCCGTACGCGCGCCATCGGCTGGGGCCTGTGGGCGGAGGCCAGCGGCATGACGCGGCACCTGGGCGACGCCGAGATCCGCCGCATGGCGCGGCACGGCGTGGCGCCGCTCGCCACGGACCACGCCCTCGCACTCTTCGACGCGGCCACGAGCGCCGCAGGCACCCAGGACGAGCCGCCGCACCTCGTCGCCGCCCGCCTCAGCCTCCACGCGTTCGGCGACGGCGGCAGTCACGTACCGGCCGTGCTGCGCGACCTCGTCCGGCCGTCCCCCCGGCGGTCCGCAGCCGCCGCGCCGGCCGAGGAGGGCACGTTCGCGTCCCGCTGGGCGGGGCTGCCGGCGGCGGAACTGGAGCGCGCGGCGCTGCTGCTCGTACGCGAACAGGCGGCGGCCGTCCTCGGCCACGACTCCCCGGCACCGATCGAGCCCGGCCAGACGTTCAAGAGCCTCGGCTTCGACTCCCTGACCGCCGTGCAGCTGCGCAACCGCCTCGCCGACGCCGTCGGCCGCCGCCTGCCGACGACCCTGGCCTTCGACTATCCGACGCCGCACGCCCTGACCGCCTTCCTGCTCGGCGAGAGCGCCGCGGGCGCGCCGGAGCGGGGTGAGACCGGCGGTGAGACCGGCGGCGTCGCGGACGATCCGGTGGTCATCGTGGGCATGGCCTGCCGCTACCCGGGCGGCGTGGCCTCGCCCGAGGACCTGTGGGGGCTGGTCACGGCGGGCCGGGAGGGCCTGGGCGCCTTCCCCACCGACCGGGGCTGGGATCTCGACGGGCTGTTCCACCCGGACCCGGACCGGCCGGGCACCTCGCACACGCGGGCGGGGCACTTCCTCTACCGGGCGGGCGACTTCGACCCCGACCTCTTCGGGCTGTCGCGGCGCGAGGCGCTGGCGATGGATCCGCAGCAGCGGTTGCTGCTGGAGACGAGTTGGGAGGCGTTCGAGCGGGCGGGCATCGACCCGGCGGCGCTGCGCGGCAGCCGCACCGGCGTGTTCACCGGGCTGATGTACCACGACTACGCGGTGGGCGTGGACGCGGGCGCCGAAGGCGTCGAGGGGCACGTGCTGACCGGGACGCAGGCGAGTGTGGCGTCGGGTCGGGTGTCGTACAGCTTCGGTCTTGAGGGGCCTGCGGTGACGGTGGATACGGCGTGTTCGTCGTCGTTGGTGGCGTTGCATCTGGCGGCGCAGTCGTTGCGTACGGGCGAGTGTGAGATGGCGCTGGCGGGTGGCGTGACGGTGATGGCGAGTCCGGGGACGTTTGTGGAGTTCAGTCGGCAGCGTGGGTTGTCGGCTGATGGCCGGTGCAGGTCGTTTGCGGCGGGGGCGGACGGTACGGGGTGGGCCGAGGGCGTCGGGGTGCTGGTGGTCGAGCGGCTGTCGGTGGCGCGGGCGAACGGGCATCGGGTGCTGGCGGTCGTACGCGGTTCGGCGGTGAACCAGGACGGTGCGAGCAACGGGCTGACGGCGCCGAACGGGCCGTCGCAGCAGCGCGTCATCCGCGCGGCGCTCGACAACGCCGGGCTGGGCGCGGGCGACATCGACGCCGTCGAGGCGCACGGCACGGGCACCACCCTGGGGGATCCCATCGAGGCGGAGGCGCTGCTCGCGACGTACGGCCAGGGGCGGCCCGCCGACCGGCCGCTGTGGCTCGGATCGATCAAGTCGAACATCGGGCACGCCCAGGCGGCGGCGGGCGTCGCGGGGATCATCAAGATGGTCCAGGCGCTACGGCACGGGCAGCTGCCCAGGACGCTGCACGCGGAGGAGCCGACGCCGCATGTGGACTGGGACGCCGGGGGCGTTGCACTGCTGACGGAAGCGCGTCCGTGGCCGGAGGCCGACCGGCCGCGCCGGGCGGCGGTGTCGTCGTTCGGTGTCAGCGGCACGAACGCCCACGTCATCCTCGAACAGCCCGAGCCGGCGCCCGAACCCCCGGCGGAGGTGCCCGCCGGACCTGTGGCCGTCCCGCTCTCCGCCCAGGGGGACGACGCCCTCCGCGCGTACGCCCGGCGGCTGCACGGGCACCTGGCGACCTGCCCCGGACTCGGGCCGGGGGAGGTCGCGGCGGCGCTGCGGACGCGGGCGCGGCTGACGCGGCACGCGGTGGTCGTCGGCGCGGACCGGCAGGACGTGCTGGCGGGTCTGGAGGCGCTGGCGGGCGGGGTGCCGCATCCGGGTGTGGTGACCGGGCGGGCGGGGATTCCGGGTGGGACGGTGTTCGTGTACCCGGGGCAGGGGTCGCAGTGGGTGCGGATGGGTGCCCGGTTGCTGGAGGAGTCCCCGGTGTTCGCGGAGGCTCTTGCGGAGTGCGCTCAAGCCCTGGCTCCGTACACCGACTTCGACCTGATCGATGTCCTTACCGGGGACGACCCTGCCGTGCTCGAACCGGTGGAGGTGGTGCAGCCTGCGCTGTGGGCGGTGATGGTGGCGTTGACGCGGTGGTGGGAGCACCACGGCGTACGTCCGGACGCGGTCATCGGACACTCGCAGGGCGAGATAGCCGCCGCGCATATCGCGGGGGCGCTGAGCTTGGAGGACGCGGCGCGGGTGGTGGCGCTGCGGTCGCGGGCGTTGACGGCTCTTGCGGGTACGGGCGGGATGCTGTCGGTTGCGTTGGATGAGGCCGGTGCGGACGCGCTGCTGAAGGCGTGCGGCGTCGCCGGGGAGGTGACGGTCGCCGCGTACAACGGGCCCGCGGCCGTCGTCGTCGCGGGCCCGGCGGACGGGTTGGACGCCGTGCAGGAGCACTGCGCGCGGCACGACGTACGGCACCGCCGTGTCCCCGTCACGTACGCCTCGCACACCGCCCTCGTACAGCCCCTGGAAGCCGAGTTGGAGGCGCGGCTTGCGGACATCCGGCCGCGGGCCGCCGGCATCCCCTTCTATTCCACGGTCACCGCCGGGCCGGTCGACACCACCACCCTGACGGCCGGTTACTGGTTCACCAACCTGCGTTCGCCGGTCCGCTTCCACCAGACCGTTCAGGCCCTCCTCGGCGACGGCTTCGGTCACTTCGTCGAACCCAGCCCCCACCCCGGCCTGCTCACCGCCATCGAAGACACCATCGACCAGTCCGACAAAAAAAAAAACCGCGACGACGACACCCCCCGCCGGCTCGCCCTCGCACTCGCCCACACCCACGCCCACGGCCTCGCGACCGCCCCCGGCACTGCTCTCCCCGCACCCGCCGACCTGCCCACCTACCCCTTCCAGCACCAGCACCTCTGGCTGGCCCCGCCCCCCGCCACGTCGACGCAGGACACCCTCGACTCCTGGCGCTACACCGTCACCTGGCGCTCCCACACCCCGCCCGCCACCCAGCCAGTCCTCACCGGCACCTGGCTCCTCCTCTCCCCGCCCGCCTCGGCGCCGCCCCCCGCCCTGGTCAGCGCCCTCGAAGCCGCTGGCGCCACCGTCACCACCGACCCCCGCCACCCCGACCCGACCGGTGTCCTCAACCTCGATCCCGACCCCACCGCCACCCTCACCCACCTCCACCACCGGCGGCGGCAGCCCGCCGTCGCCCCCCTGTGGACCGTCACCACCCACGCCGTCCGGACGGGCCCCCACGACCCGCCCCCCGACCCCGACCACGCGCAGACCTGGGGCCTCGGGCGGGTGGCCGCGCTTGAGTACGTCCGGCACTTCGCCGGTCTCGTCGACCTCCCCGCCGACCCGCGCCCCCACCACTACACCCATCTCGTCCGGCACCTCGCCGACAGCCACCGGCCCGACCACGAACCCCACCTCGCCATCCGCGACCACACCACCCGCACCCCCCGCCTCGTCCGCGCCGCCCGCCCCGCCCCGCGCCCCGGCGCCACCGGCTACCGCCCCCGCCACACCACCCTCGTCACCGGCGGCACCGGCGCCCTCGGCCCGCACATCGCCCGGTGGCTGGTCGACGCCGGCGCCGAACACCTCGTCCTCGTCAGCCGCAGCGGCAGGGCCGCCGACGGCGTCGCCGAGCTGGTCGCCGAGATCGAGGACAAGGGCGCCGCGGTCACCGTCGCCGCGTGCGACGTGGCCGACCGGGACGCGGTCGCGGAGCTGGTGCGACGGCTCGACGCGGACGGCCACCGCATCGGGACGGTGATCCACGCGGCGGCGGCGATGCGGCTCAACTCCCTCGACGCCCTCACGGTCGAGGAGTTCCACGAGGTCGTCGAGGCCAAGGTCGCGGGCGCGCGCCACCTGGACCAACTGCTTGCGCACCACCCGGTCGAGGCGTTCGTGCTCTTCTCCTCCATCGCCGGCGTGTGGGGCAGCGGCGACCACGGGGCGTACGCGGCGGCCAACGCCTGGCTGGACGCGTTCGCCGAGCAGCGCCGCGCCCGCGGCCTGCCCGCCACCTCCGTGGCGTGGGGGGTGTGGGGCAGCGACACGCTGCCCGACGCCGTCGACCCGGAGTTCCTACGCCGGCAGGGGCTGCCGCTGCTCGACCCGGAGACCGCGCTCGCCGGCCTGCGGCAGGCGCTCGACGACGACGCCACCTTCGTCGCCCTCGCGGACGTGGACTGGGAACGGTTCCTGCCCGTCTTCACCTCCGCCCGGCCCAGCCCGCTGCTCGCGGAGATCGCCGCCGAACAGCGGCCGTCGGAACAGCGCTCGCCGGAACAGCGGGTGGAGAGCGCGCCCGTACGCGACGGGTCGCCGCTCGCGCACCGGCTGGCCGGCCTGGCGCGGCCCGACGAGCGCGAGAAGGAACTGCTGGCCGTCGTCAACAGCTGCCTCACCGCCGTCCTCGGGCAGCGCCCCGGCACCGGGGCGACGGCGGACACCACCGACAAGACCCCGTTCCGGCAGCGCGGCGTGGACTCCCTGCTGGCGGTCGAACTCCGCAACCGGCTGGGTGAGGTGACCGGCCTGCGGCTGCCCGCCACCCTGGTCTTCGAGCACCCCCACCCGCTCGCCGTCGCCCGCCACCTCGGCGAGGAACTCGCCGGAGAACTCGCCGGACTAGCCGGGGACCTTGCCGGGGAGGCGCCGCCCATGGCCTCCGTACGCGCCGAACTCGGCCGCCTGGAGGCCGCGGTCACGGCCCACGGCGTGGGCGCCCCGGAGCGTACGGAGATCGCCGCCCGGCTACGGACCCTGCTGGCCGGACTCGACGCCCCACCCCCCGTCGGCGAGGCGGACGGACCGGAGGGGGCGGAGGGCGCGGAGGACGACGATCTCGACCTCGTCAGCGACGAGGAGATGTTCGACCTCATCGACCGCGAATTCCGCGACGGCTGAGGCGTGCGACCCATGCCGACCGCCATCACCACCGCCCCCGCCCCATCCACAGCCGGACCGCCGCACGACGTGAAGGACGCGCCATGGCCGAGGACATAGCCAAGCTCCGCGACTATCTCAAGCGGGTCACCGTGGACTTGCGCAAGGCCCGCCGGCGGCTCCAGGAGGCCGAGGACCAGGCCCGCGAGCCGATCGCGATCATCGGCATGGCCTGCCGCTTCCCGGGCGGCGTCACGTCCCCCGACGACCTGTGGCGCCTGCTCGTCGAGGAGCGCGACGCCATCGGCCCGTTCCCGGCCGACCGCGGCTGGGACCTGGAGCGCCTCTTCGGCCCCGGCCCCGGCGGTACGACGACGGTGCGGGAGGGCGGTTTCCTGGACGACGCCGCCGGTTTCGACGCGGAGTTCTTCGGCATCTCGCCGCGCGAGGCGCTGGCGATGGAGCCGCAGCAGCGGCTGCTGCTGGAGAGCGCCTGGGCGGCGCTGGAGCACGCCGGTATCGACCCGTCGGGCCTGGAGGACGCCAGGGGCGGGGTCTTCGTCGGCCGGAACTACCACGAGTACGGGGCCCCGCTGGAGTACGCGCCGGGGGCGGTCGAGGGGCACCTCGTCACCGGGTCGGTGGCGAGCGTGGCGTCGGGGCGGATCGCGTACAGCCTCGGGCTGTCGGGTCCGGCCGTCACGGTCGACACGGCGTGTTCCACCTCCCTGGTGACGCTGCACCTGGCGGCGCAGTCGCTGCGCTCCGGCGAGAGCGATCTCGCGCTCGCGGGCGGGGCGACGGTGATGTACACGCCGGGCACGTTCGTGGAGTTCGGCAAGCAGGGCGCGTTGGCGGCCGACGGGCGGTGCAAGGCGTTCGCGTCGGGCTCCGACGGCATGGGGATGGCGGAGGGCGTGGGCATCCTCGCGCTGGAGCGGCTGTCGGACGCGCGGCGGAACGGGCACCGGGTGCTGGCGGTCGTACGCGGCTCGGCCGTCAACCAGGACGGCGCCAGCAACGGGCTCACCGCCCCCAGCGGCCCGGCACAGCAGCACGTCATCTGGGCGGCGCTGGACAGCGCGGGGCTGGGGCCCGGTGACGTGGACGCGGTGGAGGCGCACGGTACGGGGACGGAGCTGGGCGACCCGATCGAGGGCCGGGCGCTGCTGGCGACGTACGGGCAGGGGCGTGCGGCGGACCTGCCCCTGTGGCTGGGGTCGGTGAAGTCGAACATCGGGCATGCGCAGGCGGCGGCGGGGGTCGCGGGGATCATCAAGATGGTCCAGGCGATGCGGCACGGGCAGCTGCCCAGGACGCTGCACGCGGAGGAGCCGACGCCGCATGTGGACTGGGAGTCGGGTGCGGTACGGCTGTTGACGGAGGCGCGGCCGTGGCCGGAGGTGGACCGGCCGCGGCGGGCGGCGGTGTCGTCGTTCGGGATCAGCGGCACGAACGCCCACGTGATCCTGGAACAGGCCCCGGAGGAGGCGGAGGAGTCGGACGACCCATCGGCCTCAGGCCCCGGGGCCGTGCTGTGGCCGCTGTCGGGCAGGACGCCGGCCGCGCTGGCTGCCCAGGGGGCGCGCCTGGAGGCGTACGCCGAGCGCCACCCGGGCCTGGTGCCCGCCGATGTCGGCCACACGCTGGCCACGTCCCGGGCCGGGCACCGGCACCGCGCGGTGGTCCTGGACGCCGACCGGGCGGCGCTGAGCGCGCTGGCCGGGGGCGGGACGCACCCCAACCTCGTCACCGGCCCGGCCGGCGGCCCTGTGGCGGGCAAGCTGGCGTTCCTCTTCACGGGGCAGGGCAGTCAGTTCCCGGGGATGGGGCGGGAGTTGTACGCGGCGTTTCCCGCGTTCGCCGCGGCGTTGGACGAGGTCGTGGCGGCGGTGGATCCGCATCTGGACCGTCCGCTGCGTGAGGTGATGTTCGCCGGTGAGGCCGAGGTGCTGTCGCAGACCCGGTACGCACAGCCCGCGCTCTTCGCGTTGGAGGTCGCCCTCTTCCGGCTGATGGAGGGGTGGGGCGTTGTACCGGACTTTCTGGCGGGTCATTCGGTGGGGGAGATAGCCGCGGCTCACTGCGCGGGCGTTCTCGACCTGGACGACGCGGCGTTGCTGGTGGCCACCCGGGCCCG
>NZ_JCANTA010000053.1:0-7291 GCF_059570575.1 Streptomyces sp. CNX435
CAATACCGGTAACTTTGGGGGGGTTCAGTCGTTGTTGGTGGTGTGCCGAGAGCTGGTCAACTGAAGTCATCTGGTGAGCGGTTGTCCGACCGAGTCGCGGTCGGGGTGCTGACCCAGGCGTTTCCTCAGTCTCTTGTGGACGAGGTGTTGGCGGAGACGGGTCGGGTGCAGCAGCGGAACCGGCTGTTGCCGGCCCGGTTGGTGGTCTACTTCGTGTTGGCGATGTGCCTGTTTTCCGGGCAGAGCTATGAGGAGGTCGCCCGGCTGCTGACCGCGGGTTTGCAGGGTGCGCGGCGTTGGCGTACATCGTGGGTGGTGCCGAGTACGGCGGCGATCTGGAAGGCCAGGTCCCGGCTGGGGGTAGCGCCGTTGCGGCAGTTGTTCGCGCGGGTGTGTCGTCCGGTTGCCACACCGGACACTCAGGGCGCCTTCTACCGCGACTGGCGGCTGACCGCGATCGACGGCACCACTTTCGACCTGCCCGACACGAAAGCGAACGTGGAGGCGTTCGGCCGTCCGCCCCGCTCCGGGCGCGGTGAAAAGGACGTCGGTTACCCGCAGTTGCGCATGGTCGGTCTGGTGGAGTGCGGCACTCACGCCGTCTTCGACGCCGCGCTCGCAGCTCTTCGCACCGGAGAGCAGACTCTGGCCCGGGCGGTCCTGGGGTCCCTGCGGCCGGGGATGCTGCTGCTGGCCGACCGCGGCTTCTACAGCGTGGACCTGTGGCGCAAGGCCGCGGCCAGGGGGGCGGACCTGCTGTGGCGAGTCCGCAAAGACCTCGTACTGCCGGTGGTCGAGCAACTGCCGGACGGCTCGTATCTCACTGAGATCTTCGACCGCACCGACATCCACCACACCCGTCGCGGGGTACCGGTACGCGCGGTGGAATACACCATCGCCGGCCGTGAGGGCACCTACCGGCTCATCACCACGATCCTCGACCCGGACAAAGCCCCTGCCGCGGAACTGGCCGCCCTCTACGCCCAGCGGTGGGAGTTCGAATCCACCCTCGACGAGATCAAAACCCACCTGGGCGGATCGCACCTGGTACTGCGTTCGCAGCACCCTGACGGGGCCGAGCAGGAACTCTACGGCTTCCTGCTCGTCCACCACGCCATCCGGCACCTGATGCACCAGGCCGCACGACAAGCCGACCGGGACCCCGACCGGATCTCCTTCACCCGCTCACTGCGCGTCGTGCGCCGCCAGGTCACAGACCAGGCGGCGTTTTCCCCCCGGCCGCCTCGCCCACGCGGTCAAAGCCACCCACGCTGAACTCCTCGAACGCCTCCTGCCACCACGACGCCGCCGGAGCAACCCCCGCGTCATCAAACGCAAAGTCGCCAACTGGCCCCTCAAACGCGCTGCCCACCGCGTCGCAGACCGCCCACGTGTGCCGGCCGTCACCATCATCGACGCCACCAAACCCAAACGGGTCAGACGCACACCAAAGCCGTAAGTTACCGGTATTGGCCCTAGGCCGGCCTGCGGCCGTGGTTGGCCTTGCCCTTGCGGGTACGCCACTTGCGCTTGCGCGTCTTCTTCGACATGTCCAGGTCATACCGGAGTGCACGGAATACGTCCAGGCTCCGCGCAGCCCTCCCCCCACGGGGCGGGCCGTTCGGCACCGCGTACCCTCGTAGTTCGTGAATACGCGCACCGAAGCGGCGGGTCCGGCCCCGGCCGGGACCCCCACCCGGCCGGGCGCGGTGGTGTGCGCCGTGCGCGATCTCGTGAAGACCTACCCCGCCTCCCGCGAGAAGCGGGCGCGGCGCTCCGCGGGGCGCAGGTCCGGCCGTACGGGCCCGGCGGCGTCCGCGACCGCCGCCGGCTCCGACGCCGCCGGCGCACCCCCCGCCGGGCCCGTACGGGCCTGCGACGGCGTCGGCCTCGACATCCACGCCGGCGAGATCTTCGGCCTGCTCGGCCCCAACGGCGCCGGCAAGTCCACCCTCGTACGCCAGCTCACCGGCCTGCTGCGGCCCGACTCCGGCGGCATCGAGCTGTTCGGCCACGACCTCGTGCGCCGCCCCGAGCTGGCCGCCCGGCTGCTGGCGTACCTCGGCCAGGAGTCCACGGCGCTCGACGACCTGACCGTGGCGCTGGCCGCCGAGACCACCGCCCGGCTGCGCGGCCTGCCCGCGACCGCGGCGCGCGCCGAACGCGACGCGGTGCTCGACGAACTGGGCCTCGCCCGCCTCGCCGACCGCCCGTTGCGCCGGCTCTCCGGCGGCGAGCGGCGGCTGGCGTGCGTGGCGGCGGCGCTGGTCGGCGAGCGCCCGCTGCTGGTGCTGGACGAGCCCACGACCGCGATGGACCCGGTCGCCCGCCGCGCCGTGTGGGCGGCGATCGACCGGCGCCGGACCGAGCGCGGCGCGACGGTGCTGCTCGTCACGCACAACGTCATCGAGGCCGAGACCGTGCTCGACCGGGTCGCGGTGCTCGACCGCGGCAGGGTCATCGCCTGCGACTCCCCCGCCGGGCTGAAGGCCCTGGTGGGCGGGGAGGTACGGGTGGACCTCGTCTGGCGCGACGAGCCGCCGCTCGACGTGCCGCAGATCGCGGAGCTGGCCCGCACCGCCCGCCGCACGGGCCGGCGCTGGACGCTGCGGCTGCCGGAGGACGCGGCGCGCGCCGCGGTGGCGGCGGTGACGGGCGGGCCCGCGTTCGCCGAACTGGACGACTTCACGCTGACGACGCCGAGCCTGGAGGACGTGTACCTGGCCCTCGGCGGGCGGGACGAGGGACTGGTGAAGGCATGACGGACGGACATCTCGGCCTCGCGCAGGCCCCGCCCGACGGCTCCGGGCCGCCGGCGGCGGGATCCGCGGCGGCGGGATCGGCAGTGGCCGGGCCCGGGGCCGCGAACGGGTCCGGCGCCGCGAAGGACACCGCCGCGTCGAACGGGACCGCCACCGCGAACGGGAATGCCACCGCGAACGGGACCGCCGCCACGAACAGGACCGCCGTGTCGAACGGAACCGCCGCCGGAACCGCCGACGGCTCGCCCCGGCCCGCGACCACGTCCGCCGCCCCCGCCGCCGATCCCCCGGAGCCCGCTCCCACCGCAGAGCCCATCGAGCCCGCGGAACCCGCCGCCGCCGCACTCGCCCCCCGGGTCCCGCTCTTCCCCGCGCTCGCCGCCGTCTACCGCGCCCAGCTCTCCCGCGCCAGGGTCGCCCGGCTGCCGCTGCTCTTCGTCGCCACCTTCCAGTCCATAGGGATCATGGTCCTGATGCGCGGCGTGGTGGACGCCGAGGCGCGCAGCTCCGAGGCCCACGCCGTGGTCGCCGGGTCGACGGTGCTGGTCGTGGCGTTCGTGGCGCTGAACCTGCTGGCGCAGTACTTCGGCCAGCTGCGCGCGACCGGCGGCCTCGACCACTACGCGACGCTCCCGGTGCCGCCGGCCGCCGTGGTGCTGGGAGCGGTCGGCGCGTACGCCTCGTTCACCGTGCCCGGCACGGTCGTCACGGCCGTGACGGGCAGCCTCCTCTTCGAGCTGCCGCTGACGCACCTGTGGATCCTCGTCGCCGTCGTCCCGCTGTCCGGCGCCGCGCTGGCCGGCCTCGGGGCGGTGCTCGGGCTGCTCGCGCCGCGGGCGGAGCTGGCGACGCTCTGCGGCCAGCTGGGCATGTCGGCGGCGCTGCTGCTCGGCGTGCTGCCCGCGGAGCGGATGCCCGGACCGGTGTCCTTCGCCCGCGACCTGCTGCCGTCGACGTACGGCGTGGAGGCGCTGATGGAGACGTTCGCGTCGGGCCCCGACTGGGCCGCGGTCCTCGCCGACCTGGGGGTTTGCGCCGGGGTCGGAGTGCCGGCGCTGGCGGCGGCGACGTGGGCGTACCGCAGGGCGGCGCTGCGCTCGTGAGGGACGGCGGTCACGGCGACATTCCGAACGACCGTCCTGGTTACGGCGGGCAGCCCCGGCCCTGGCACGATGACGGGGTGACCGCTCCCCTGACACCGCACGAGCAGCCGCCGCACGAGCAGCCGGCCCACAACCCCTGGCACTACCCGTCCGCCCCCGGCGAGGCGGCGGGCGGGAGACACCCCGGGAAACCGGGGGGCGACGACACCGACCTCGGCGCGGAGGTGTGGCACGCGTTCCTGCTCCTGGTGGGCGTGGCGGTGCTGGGCCTGCTGCTGGGCTTCCTGTGGGAGCAGCTGGCGCCGCGGGTGCCGCTGGTGGCGCGCGGGGGCGACGCCTGGCTGAAGCAGAGCGAGAGCGAGGACGCCATCTCCATCGACGGCACGTTCGCGCTGCTGGGGCTGGCGTTCGGCGCGGTGACGGCCCTGGCGGTGTTCCTGTGGCGGCGCCGCGGCGGGCTGCCGCTGGTCCTGGGGCTGGCGGTGGGTGCGCTGCTCGGGGGGGTGCTGGCCTGGCGGTTCGGCGTCTGGCTGGGCCCGTCGGACGACGTGGGGCAGCGGGCCAAGGAGGCCGGCGAGGGCGGCGTCTTCGACGCGCCGCTGGAGCTGAAGGCCAAGGGCGCGCTGCTGGCGTGGCCGGCGGCGGCGATGGCGGTGCACCTGGTGCTGACCGGGCTGTTCGGGCCGCGTGACCAGGAGCCGCAGGTGCCCCCGCCGCCGACGGGCGGCTGGCCGGGCTGGGGCTCGCCGACCCGCTGAGGCTACGACTCCGGCTTCGCCGCCTGCGCGTGCTCGGCGGCCGAGCTGACGTCCACCTCGCGCCAGAACCCGGCCCGGATCGCGTACCGGTCGCGCTCGTCGATCTGGTCGTCCTTGTGCGCCAGCAGCCCGAAGCGGGCGGCGTAGCGCAGCAGCTCGCCGTCGATGCGGTGCGGGATGCGCGGGTACTGGCCGGCCAGCAGCCGCAGCTTCGCCTGGTCCGCCAGCCGCTCCATCCAGCGCCGGGCGAAGACCTGGCCCACCTCGAAGGGGTCGCCGCCGATGACGGTGATGTCCTCCTCGCGGTCCGCCCAGCGCTGCTCCGCCGTGGTGAGCTGGGCGAGCGTGGGCAGCCCGGCGACGTCCGCCGGCTCCGCGCCCGGCCGCTCCACCCAGCCGCGGTCGGACGACCAGCGCAGGGTGGCGCTGCCCACGGGGTGCCCGGGGCGGCCCTCGGGCGTGGCGGGGCGGCCCAGGCTCGCGAGGTCCTTCGGGGTGGGTACGCCGCCCTTGGCGCCGGGGTCGTCCACGTCGTCGGGTACGGCGTCGGGCGCCGCGGCACCGTCGTCAACGGCGTGGCGCCGCTCGGTGACCGGGTCGGCCGGCGCGGTGCCGTTGGCGACGGTCTGCTTGCCGGCGACGGAGGACTCCGAGGGCGGCGCGGAGAGGATCGCGGCGATCTCGGGGCGGGGCACGGGGCTGGGGGCGCAGATGCCGGTGAGGTCCTTGGCCCGCATGGCGCGGGTGATCCAGGCCCGGTCGAGCACGCGCCGCTCGTCGGCCTCGGCGACGAGGTCCTCGGACTGGTTGTAGTCGCCGTCGGCGGCCTGGACCGCCCAGAGGTGCACGGCGACACCGTGCTCCTTCGCGGACATCATCCCCGGCAGCAGGTCGCCGTCGCCGGTGACGAGTACGACGTCGGCGCAGGCGCGGTTGCGGGCCAGCTCGGTCAGCTCCGCGTGCATCGCGGCGTCGACGCCCTTCTGCGCCCAGCGGCCGTCGCTGCGGGTGAGCGCGCCGAGGCGGACGGTGACGCGGGACATCACGCGCAGCCGCCGGTGTTCCGGCTGCGGTACGCGGTCGGGGGCGCCGTCGAACCAGTAGATCCGCAGCAGCCGCTGCCCGGTATCGGCTTCGGCCTGGTCCCGCAGCCCCTGGATGAGCGCGGGGTGGTCGACGGTGATCCGGGAGCGGGCGGGTTCTCCGGCGAGCAGGCTCGCGGCGGCGCCCAGCAGGTAGCCGGCGTCCACCAGGACGACGCAGCGGTCCACGATTCACCCTCTTCTCAGCCGGTTCCGGGCCGGTGCCGCGGAGTTCATGTCGGGTTGCCTTCGAGTCTGCCCCACTGAGGGGTGGTTAACAGCAGGGCATCGATCATCGGCGTGGCGGACACCGCTGCCCGGCCGTGAACAGCGCGTACTACGCACGGTAATTATCCGACATGCGAGGCATCTCAGGCTGTGCGAAGGTGATCTCCGCGGGGGACCGCGCCTGAAAAGGATCAGTGATGGGTAAGCGCAAGAACCGCGAGAAAAAGCAGCAACAGCACTCCCACCGGGACAAGTACGCCGGGTCGCCGGCAGGCATACCGAACCGCGGGCGTCGGCAGTCCCTCGACGAGGTCCCGCCCGGAGACGACACCCGCGCCGACACACCCGTGGACGACTTCGAGCAGCGCCCCGGGCTCGGGGAGCGGTGAGCCGCCATGAGCCGTAGGAACAGGAACCGCCAGAACGAACGCGCCGCCGCCCCGCGGCAAGAACGCGGCGCGGAGACGGACTCCTCCGCTCCCGCCGGCGGGCCTCCGCCCGACCAGGTCAGCGAGGCCGTGAACCCCGGCTCCGGCGGTCACAAGACCCAGAAGCACAAAGAGAAGCGCTTCGGGCACAACTGAGCCCCGCCCGGCGGGCGCGCCCCCCGCGGGCGCGCCCGCCGCCCGATCCGCGGACCGGGGCCGCCCCCGGCCCGGCGGCGCGCCTGTCAGCCCGCCAGACAGGACGGCCCGAGCAGGGCCTTCAGATCGCCGAAGAGCGCCGGGTCCGACGTCACCCGGTGCCGGTCGAGGCGAAGCACGGTGGTGGTGCGGGAGCCCTGGAGCTTCACCCGCACCTCCGTGCCGCCCCGGTGCTGCGAGAGCACCTCGCCCAGCTTCTCCACCAGCGGCGGGGTGACCTTGACCGTCGGGATCGTGATCGTCACCGGCGCGTTGGCGGACACCTCGGACAGGTCGGGGACGGCGAGTTCCATGGCGACCAGCCTGGGCACGTCCTCGCGCTTGTCGAGCCGTCCCTTGACGAAGACGATGGCGTCCTCGACGAGTTGGGTGGAGACCAGCTGGTAGGTGGCGGGGAAGAACATGCAGTCGATGGAGCCGCCGAGGTCCTCCACGGTGGCGATGGCCCAGGCGTTGCCCTGCTTGGTCATCTTGCGCTGGAGGCCGGAGATGATGCCGCCGATGGTGACGATGGCGCCGTCGGCGTGGTCGCCGCCGTTGAGCGCGGCGATGGAGGCGTCGGCCTTGTCGCCCAGGACGTGCTCGATGCCGAACAGCGGGTGGTCGGAGACGTAGAGGCCGAGCATCTCCCGCTCCTGCGCGAGGAGGTACGACTTCTCCCACTCCTCGTCCGCGAACTGCACGTCCAGCCCGAAACCCGGCTCGTCCGCCGCC
>NZ_JCANTA010000054.1:0-7189 GCF_059570575.1 Streptomyces sp. CNX435
CGCAGTCGCTGCGTACGGGCGAGTGCGACATGGCGCTGGCGGGCGGGGTGACGGTGATGTCGGCGCTGCAGGCGTTCATCGAGTTCAGCCGCCAGCGTGCCCTGGCGCCGGACGGCCGGTGCAAGTCGTTCGCGGCGGGGGCGGATGGTACGGGCTGGGCTGAGGGTGTCGGGGTGCTGGTCCTGGAGCGGTTGTCGGTGGCGCGGGCGAACGGGCGCCGGGTGCTGGCGGTCGTACGCGGTTCGGCGGTGAACCAGGACGGTGCGAGCAACGGGCTGACGGCGCCGAACGGGCCGTCGCAGCAGCGCGTCATCCGCGCGGCGCTCGACAACGCCGGGCTGGGGCCGGAGGACGTCGATGCCGTGGAGGCGCACGGTACGGGCACGACGCTCGGCGATCCCATTGAGGCGGAGGCGCTGCTCGCCGCGTACGGCCGGGGGCGGGCCGAGGACCGGCCGGTGTGGCTGGGGTCGATCAAGTCGAACATCGGTCATGCGCAGGCGGCGGCGGGTGTCGCGGGGATCATCAAGATGGTCGAGGCGATGCGGCACGGGCATTTGCCGGCGACGCTGCATGTGGATGAGCCGACGCCGCATGTGGACTGGGATGCCGGCGGTGTTGCACTGCTGACGGGGGCGCGTCAGTGGCCGGAGGTGGATCGGCCGCGGCGGGCGGCGGTGTCGTCGTTCGGTGTCAGCGGGACGAACGCGCACGTGATCCTGGAGCAGGCCGACGAGCAGCCGGACGCGGAGGACAGTCCTGCGGCGCCTGTGGTGACGTCGTGGCTGCTGAGCGGTCATTCGGCCGCGGCGCTACGAGCCCAGGCGGGACGGCTGCGCGGCTACGTGGTCGATCACCCGGAGGTGCCGCCGGTCGGTGTCGCCGAGGCGCTGAGCACGCGGGCCCGTTTCGACCACCGCGCGGTGGTGGTGGGGGGTGAGCGTGCGGAGTTGGCGTCGGGGTTGGAGGCGTTGGCCGCCGGGGTGCCGCATGAGGGTGTGGTGCAGGGCGAGGTCGTCGCGGGGAGGACGGTGTTCGTCTATCCGGGGCAGGGGTCGCAGTGGGTGCGGATGGGTGCCCGGCTGCTGGAGGAGTCCCCGGTGTTCGCGGAGGCGATGGCCGAGTGCGCTCAAGCCCTGGCTCCGTACACCGACTTCGACCTGATCGACGTCCTTACCGATGACGACCCTGCTGCGCTCGAACCGGTGGAGGTGGTCCAACCCGCCCTGTGGGCGGTGATGGTCGGCCTGACCCGCTGGTGGGAGCACCACGGCGTACGTCCGGACGCGGTCATCGGCCATTCGCAGGGTGAGATAGCGGCTGCGCATGTCGCGGGGGCGCTGAGTCTGGAGGACGCGGCGCGGGTGGTGGCGCAGCGGTCGCGGGCGTTGACGGCTCTTGCCGGTACGGGCGGGATGCTGTCGGTCGCGGTGGACGAGGCTGGTGCGGACGCGCTGCTCGACGCCTGCGGGGTGGCGGGAGAGGTGTCGGTTGCGGCGTACAACGGGCCCGCGGCCGTGGTCGTCGCCGGTCCGGCCGCGGCGTTGGATGCGGTGGAGAAGCACTGTGTACGGCACGACGTCCGGCACCGCCGGGTGCCGGTGACGTACGCCTCTCACACGCCTCTGGTCCAGCCCTTGGAAGCGGACCTCGAAAAGCGGCTTGCGGGCATCGAGCCCCACACCGCCGACATCCCCTTCTATTCCACGGTCACCGCGGGGCCGGTGGACACCACCACCCTGACGGCCGGTTACTGGTTCACCAACCTGCGTTCGCCGGTTCGCTTCCACCAGACCGTTCAGGCGCTCCTCGCCGACGGCTTCGGCCACTTCGTCGAACCCAGCCCCCACCCCGGCCTGTTGACCGCCATCGAAGACACCATCGACCAGCACGACGCCGAGGCCGTCACCCACGCCACCCTCCACCGCGACGACGACACCCCCCGCCGGCTCGCCCTCGCACTCGCCCACACCCACGCCCACGGCCTCGCGACCACCACCCCCACCCCGGCCCCCGCCGCCCACCTGCCCGACCTGCCCACCTACCCCTTCCAGCACCAGCACCTCTGGCTCGACGCCGCCCCCGCCACCCCGGCCACTCCCGCCTCCCACCCCCTGGTCGGCCCACCCGTCGAACGTGCCGACGGCGACGGCCTCCTCTTCACCGGCCGCCTCTCTCTCCGCACCCATCCCTGGCTCGCCGACCACGCCGTCGCCGGCACCGTCCTCCTCCCCGGCACCGCGCTCCTCGAACTGGCCCTGCACGCCGGCCTCCACGCCGACTGCGCCCACCTGGACGAACTCGCCCTGACCACCCCCCTCGTGCTGCCGGACGACGGCGCCGTCGACCTCCAGGTGACCGTGGGCGGCGCGGACGAGAGCGGCCGGCGGACCGTCGTCGTCTACGCGCGGCCCGACGGCGACCCGGCGGGCGAGCCGTGGTCCAGGCACGCCACCGCCACCGTCCTGCCGGAGTCCACGCCCGCCGCGCCCTCACCGACCCCGCCCCCCGCCTGGCCACCGGCGGACGCCACTCCCTTCTCCCTCACCTCGCTCTACGCGGACCTCGACGCCACAGGTCTCACCTACGGACCCGCCTTCCAGGGCCTGCGCGCCGCCTGGCGCCACGGCGGCGACATCCTCGCCGAGGTCGTCGCCCTCCCCGAACACGCCGACCACGCCGAGCAGTTCGCCGTGCACCCGGCCCTGCTCGACGCCGTCCTGCACGCCATCGGTCTCGACGGCGACCACCGGGACGGCGCACCGCAGCTGCCTTTCACCTGGCAGGGCGTCCGGCTCCACCCCGCCACCACCGCCGCACCCGCGACCCTCCGCGCGCGCCTCACCCCCACCGGCCCCGACACGGTCGCCCTGGAGGCCACGTACGCGGACGGTGCCCCCGCCGTCTCCGTAGGGCGGCTCACCCTGCGCCCTCTGCCCGTCGCGGAGTTGCGCACCCGCGCGGACTCGCTCTACGAGGTCGAGTGGTCGGCCCCGCCGAGCCGCCCCGGCGCCCGTACGCCCGCCGGGAGTGACGACCTCACGTTCCTCGTCGTGCAAGACGACCACGACGGTCACGACGACCACCACGACCACGACCCGGCCGACGTACCCGCCGCGAGCCGCGCTGTCCTCCTCCGCACCCTGCGCGCGCTCCAGACCTGGCTGGCCGACGAGCAGAACGCCGACCGCCGCCTGGCCGTCGTCACCCGGAACGCGGTCGCCCTCGGCGACGAGTCGCCGAACCTGCTCCACGCGCCGGTCTGGGGCCTCGTACGGTCCGCGCAGGAGGAACACCCCGACCGCCTCGTGCTGGTCGACACCGACGACCGCGAGGAGTCCCGGCGCGCACTTCCCGCCGCCGTCGCCTCCGGCGAGCCGCAGCTCGCCCTCCGGGGCGGCGCGCCGCGCGTCCCCCGTCTCGTACGCGCCCACACCCGCCCCGATCCGGCCGCGCCGGCCGCGCCGGCCCCGACCCCGACCCCGGCCCTCGGATTCGCCGACGGTACGGTCCTCGTCACCGGCGGCACCGGCACGCTCGGCGCACTGGTCGCCCGGCACCTGGTCACCGCGCACGGCGCGAAGCGCCTGCTGCTGATCGGCCGGCGCGGGCCGGCCGCCTCCGGCGCCGACGCGCTGGCGGCCGAGTTGACGGAGCTGGGCGCCGGCGTCACCGTCGCCGCCTGCGACGTGGCGGACCGGGCGGCGCTGGCGGCGCTGCTGGCCGGCGTTCCGGCGGACCAGCCGCTGACCGCCGTCGTGCACGCGGCGGGCACGACGGACGACGGCGTGGTCGACTCGCTCACGCCGGAGGCCGTCGACCGGGTGCTGGCGCCGAAGGCCGCCGCCGCCTGGGCGCTGCACGAGCTGACGCGCGACCTGCCGCGCCCGCCCGCCGCGTTCGTGCTGTTCTCGTCCTTCGCCGGGACCGGCGGGTCCGCGGGCCAGGCGAACTACGCCGCGGCCAACGCCTTCCTCGACGCCCTCGCCCACCACCGGCAGGCCGCCGGGCTGCCGGCGACCTCGCTGGCGTGGGGGCTGTGGGAGTCCGCCTCCGGCATCACCGCCGCGCTCGACGCGGCGGACCTCGCGCGCATCGGACGTACCGGCGTCGCCCCGCTCGCGACCGCCGAGGCCCTGGCCCTCCTCGACGCGGCGCTCGCCCGCCCCGCGGACCAGCGGCCCGCCGCGCTCGCGCCCGTGCGGCTCGTACCGGCCAGGCTGCGGGCCATGGCCGCCGCCGGGGAGCTTCCCGCCCTGCTGCGGCGGCTGGTCCGGACGCCGACCGCCGCGACCGCGCCGGGCGCGGCCCCGGCGTCCGCCGAACCGGCGGACGACCTGGTCGCGCGGCTGTCCGCGCTGCCCGAGGCCGAACAGGACGCCGCCCTCCTCGCGTTGGTACGCGGCCAGGTGGCGGAGGTGCTCGGGCACGCCGACCCGGCGCAGGTCGAGGCGGAGCGCGGCTTCAAGGACCTCGGCTTCGACTCCCTCACCGCGATGGAGCTGCGCAACCGGCTCCAGCGCGCCACCGGCACCCGGCTCCGGGCCACCCTGGTCTTCGACTTCCCCGCCCCCGCGGCGGTCGCCGAGCACCTGCGGGAACGGCTCGACCTGGGCCCGGCCGACCCGGCGCACGCCCTGCTGGGCGAGCTGGACCGGCTGGAGGAGAGCCTGACCGCGCTCGCCGGGCGCGCCACCGCCCTCGGCGCCGACCGCGGCCGCATCACCGTACGGCTGCGGAGCCTGCTCGCACGCTGGCACGACGACGAGGCGCAGAGCGCGGGCGCGGGCACCGCCGAGCCGGAGAGCCGCGGCGATCTCGACGCCGCAACGGACGACGACCTGTTCGACCTGGTCGAGAACCTGGGGAACTCCTGACATGGCAGACCGCAGCGGCCCCGCGCAGGGAGCCCAGAACGAGGCCAGGCTCCGCGACTACCTGAAGCGGGCCATCGCCGACGCCCAGGACGCCCGGCAGCGGTTGCGCGAGGCCGAGGACCGGGTGCGCGAGCCGATCGCGATCATCGGCATGGCCTGCCGCTTCCCGGGCGGCGCCGGCACCCCCGAGGAGCTGTGGGAGCTGGTCGCCCGGGGCGGCGACGCCATCGGCCCGTTCCCCGCCGACCGCGGCTGGGACCTCGACGCGCTCTACGACCCGGACCCGGAGCGCCGCGGCACGACGTACACCCGCAGCGGCGGATTCCTGCCCGACGTCGCCGACTTCGACCCCGGGTTCTTCGGGATCTCGCCGCGTGAGGCGCTGGCGATGGACCCGCAGCAGCGGCTGCTGCTGGAGACGAGCTGGGAGGCGTGCGAACGGGCGGGTGTCGACCCGGCGGCGCTGCGCGGCAGCGCAACCGGTGTCTTCGCCGGCCTGATGTACCACGACTACGGCTCGCGGCTGCCGGAGCTGCCCGCCGACCTGGAGGGGTACGTCGGCAGCGGCAGCGCCGGCAGCGTCGCGACGGGGCGGGTGGCGTACACGTTCGGCCTGGAGGGGCCGGCGGTGACGGTCGACACGGCGTGTTCGTCGTCGCTGGTGGCGCTGCATCTGGCGGTGAACGCGCTGCGGCTCGGGGAGTGCGGTCTCGCGCTGGCGGGCGGGGTGTCGGTGATGGCGACGCCGGACACCTTCGTGGAGTTCAGCCGGCAGCGCGGGCTGGCGCCGGACGGCCGGTGCAAGTCGTTCGCGGCGGCGGCCGACGGCGCGGGGTGGGCGGAGGGCGCGGGGCTGCTGCTGCTGGAGCGGCTGTCCGACGCGCGGCGGAACGGGCGGACCGTGCTGGGGGTGGTGCGCGGCTCGGCGGTCAACCAGGACGGCGCGAGCAGCGGGCTGACCGTACCCAACGGGCCGTCGCAGCAGCGCGTCATCCTCGACGCGCTGGTGAACGCCGGGCTGGCCGAGTCGGACGTGGACGCGGTGGAGGCGCACGGTACGGGGACGGAGTTGGGTGACCCGATCGAGGCGGAGGCGCTGCTGGCGACGTACGGGCGGGGGCGGCCGGAGGGTCGGCCGTTGTGGCTGGGGTCGGTGAAGTCGAACATCGGTCATGCGCAGGCGGCGGCGGGTGTCGCGGGGATCATCAAGATGGTCGAGGCGATGCGGCACGGGGAGTTGCCGGCGACGCTGCATGTGGATGAGCCGACGCCGCATGTGGACTGGGAGTCGGGTGCGGTACGGCTGCTGACGGAGGCGCGGCCGTGGCCGGAGGTGGGCCGGGCGCGGCGGGCGGCGGTGTCGTCGTTCGGTATCAGCGGCACGAACGCCCACGTCATCCTGGAACAGGCCCCGGAGACTCAGGAGCGGGATTCGTCGGATTCCGGCCCTCGGGCCGTGCTGTGGCCGCTGTCGGCGAAGACGCCGGATGCGCTGGCCGCTCAGGGCGCGCGCCTGGCGGCGCATCTGGAGCGCCACGACGCTCCGGACCCGGCCGATGTCGGCCACACGCTGGCCACGTCCCGGGCCGGGCACCGGCACCGGGCTGTGGTCCTGGACGCCGACCGGGCGGCGCTGAGCGCGCTGGCCGGGGGCGGGACGCACCCCAACCTCGTCACCGGCCCGGCCGGCGGCCCTGTGGCGGGCAAGCTGGCGTTTCTGTTCACGGGGCAGGGCAGTCAGTTTCCGGGGATGGGGCGGGAGTTGTACGCGGCGTTCCCGGCCTTCGCCGCGGCGTTGGACGAGGTCGTGGCGGCGGTGGATCCGCATCTGGACCGTCCGCTGCGTGAGGTGATGTTCGCGGGGGACGCGGAGGTGCTGGGCCAGACGCGGTATGCGCAGCCCGCGCTGTTCGCGTTGGAGGTCGCCCTCTTCCGGCTGTTGGAGGGGTGGGGCGTTGTACCGGACTTTCTGGCGGGTCATTCGGTGGGGGAGATAGCCGCGGCTCACTGCGCGGGTGTTCTCGACCTCGCGGATGCGGCGCTGCTGGTCGCCACCCGGGCCCGGTTGATGCAGGAGATGCCGGACAGCGGGGTCATGATCTCCCTGCAAGCCTCTGAGGCGGAGGTCGTTCCTCGTCTCACCGAGGGTGTGACGATCGCGGCCGTCAACAGCCCCACCTCCACCGTCGTTTCCGGTGATGCGGATGCGGCCCGTGCGGTGGCCAAGGGGTTCCGTTCGCGTGAGCTGCACGTCAGCCACGCCTTCCACTCCCCGCACATGGACGGGATGCTGGCCCCGTTCCGCGAGGTCG
>NZ_JCANTA010000055.1:0-6475 GCF_059570575.1 Streptomyces sp. CNX435
TGGCCCGGAAGCTGTCGGACGAACACCGCCGCCTGGACGAGCTGCGCGTGGGCGACCTGGCGGTCAAGGCCACCTTCGAACTGGGCTACGGCCAGTTGGAACCGGAGCAGGCCCGCGCGTTCCGTCTCCTAGGTCTGGTTGACGGCCCCGACCTCTCCCTCAACGCCGCCACCGCCATCCTCGACCGAACAGAAGAAGACGCCGAAGAGTTGCTGGAGACCCTGGTCGACACCAGCCTCCTCGAATCCGCAGCCCCCGGCCGCTACCGCTACCACGACTTGCTGCGATTGTTCGCCCGCGACTGCGCGGAGCACGAAGAACCTGTTGCGGAGCGCGAGGCGGCGCTGTCGCGGCTGCTGGACTTCTACCTGGCGACGGCCGCGCGGGTGTACGAACTGGACCGCCCCGGCGACAACCTCACGTCGCACCTCGCCCCGGTGACGTACCCGGGCCTGCGCTTTGCCGACCGGCACAGCGCACAGGACTGGCGCCTGGGCGAGGCGGACTGCCTGCTGGCCACCGCGCGCCAGCTCGTGGGCAAAGGCACTCTTGCCCGCTCGGTCGATCTGCTGATGGTGACCGTCGACCTGGCCGAGTCCGGCACGTACTCGCACCAGTTTGCGCGGATCACCGGTCACTTACTGGAGGCCGCACAGCGCTTGGGCGACCCTCGCAGCGAGGGCCGGGCACACGACGTGCTGTCCGCCTCGCACATCGACTCCGGCCGCTTCGAGCAGGCGGACAAACACGCCGCGGAGGCCATGCGGCTGGCGCGCGCAAGCGGAGATCCGGTCATCTGCGGCCACGCCGCCTCCGACCGGGGCATCATCGCCGATCTGCAGGGGCGCTCCGCTGACGCCGCGATCCACCTGGAGGACGCCCTCGCCGCCTACCGCGCCGACGGGAACCTGTTGGGCGAGGCCGGCGCGTTGACCAACTTGTCACGTATGCACGGCGACGCCGGCCGGACGACGCTCGCCGTCGAGCTCGCGCAGCAGGCCCTTGCCATCCACCACAAGCTCGGCACGAGCTTCCGGATGGCCAACTGCATGTACGCCCTCGGCATCATCCTCACCGTGGCAGGCCGGCCGGACGACGCGCTTACGCAATTCGACGCGGCGCTGAAGCTCTTCCGCGAGAACCGCATGCACCTCTGGGACGGCATGACCCACCTCCGCATGGCCGAAGCCGCCTTCGCCGCCGAGCGCCCCGCTCAGGCCGTGGTGCTCGCCGAGCAGGCGCTCGCGCGCCTGCAGGGCATCGGCGGCGACTGGCACCGCGGTGTGGTCCTCACACTCCTCGGCCGTACACTCTTGGCGATGGGCCAGCCGGGCCGCGCACGCGCCTGCTGGACCGAAGCCCTCTCCCTCCTACAGAGGTCGAATTCCGGGGAAGCCGCCGAGGTAAGCGCACTGCTGGCGTCCATCGCCCCCGGCTGAACCCCAGGGGGAGAGCGGGCAGACCCGCGGTTGCCCTCAGCCCTGCGGCGCCTGAGTCGACCCCGACTCCTGGAGTTCCCGGGCTTCGGCCAGGCATGCCCGCGCCCGGTCCGGTTGGCCGAGTTCGCCGAGGGCGCGGCCGAGCACGTTCAGTGCGCTGCCGCGGTGCCAGTCACCGCCGATGCCCCGGAAGCGGGACAGGGCCTTCTCGGCGTACGAAGCCGCCTCGGCCGGCTTGTGCATGGCGAGGTGGACCTGCGCGAAACGGAAGTAGGCAAGGCCCTCCCAGAGCCCCATACGGCCTTCGCGGAATGCAGTCGCGGCCAAGTCCAGCTGGGCGAGGGCTTCCGCGTGCCGGTCCGCGTAGTTGAGTGCGATGGCGAGGGCATATCTGCTGCACGCCATGCGGTGTGGTGCGTTGGCCTTCCGGTCGAGCTCCACGGTCTGCTCCGCCAGCTCGATCGCCGTGGGGATCGAACCCATGTCACTGTGGATACGGGCGAGGTTGCCCAGCGCGCAGGACTCCCCGTCCAGGTTTCCGTCCTCCCGGTACGCGGCGAGGGCCTGCTCCAGGCAGTTCGTCGCTTCCTCCTGGCGTCCCAGGAGGGAGGCCGTAACCCCGCGGTCGTTCGCGGCCTCACCCGAGACCCAGATGTCACCGCAGGCACCGGCGAGGCGGTAGGCGTGGACGGCGTGCTCGTACGACAGCTCGAACCGTCCCATGAACTGCCGGGCCGATGTCAGGACGATGTGGGCCCGCGCCTGGCCGCGGATGTCGCCGGCTTGTTCGGCGGCCTTGAGCGCGGCGGTGGCGAGTTGTACGAACCGCGGGGAGTAGAGGCCGGACTCCGCGAGGTCCTTGGCGGTGAGCAGGAGGTCGACGGTACGCGGCAGTGAGTCGCCGTGGGCGAACTGGCGAACTGCGGCGAGCACGCACTCTGCCTCGCTGAAGAGCCAGTCCTGTGCGGTGTGTTGGTTCTCGAATGCCAGACCGCCGTGAGCTATCGGGTTCAGGTGTCGGATCAGGGTGTCGCCGGGGCGGCCCAGTTCGTACGCCTTGGCGGTGGTGGCGAGGTAGAAGTCGAGGAGGCGTGAGAGCGCTGCTTCGCGTTCGGTCTCGGGTTCTTCGCGGTGGGCGCAGGTGCGGGCGAAGAGGCGGAGGAGGTCGTGGTAGCGGTAGCGGCCGGGGGCTGCGGATTCGAGGAGGCTGGTGTCGACCAGGGTTTCCAGGAGTTCTTCGGTGTCCTCTTCCGTTTGGTCGAGGATGGCGGTGGCCGCGTTGAGGGAGAGGTCGGGGCCGTCGACCAGGCCCAGGAGGCGGAACGCGCGGGCTTGTTCGGGTTCGAGTTGGCCGTAGCCGAGTTCGAAGGTGGCTTTGACAGCCAGGTCGCCGACGCGGAGTTCGTCCAGGCGGCGGTGTTCGTCCGACAGCTTCCGGGCCAGCACCGACACCGTCCAGGTGCGGCGGGCCGCCAGGCGGGAGGCCGCGATGCGGATGGCCAGGGGGAGGAAGCCGCAGGCGGCGACGACGTCCATGGCCGCGTGGCGTTCCGGCTCTACGCGGTGGGCTCCGACGATGCGGGTGAAGAGCAGCAGCGCTTCGTCGGGGGCCATGACGTCGAGGTCGACGTGATGCGCCCCGGCCAGGTCCGCCATCCTGGCCCGGGAGGTGATCAGCGCCGCGCAGCCCTCGGTGCCGGGGAGGAGGGGGCGTATCTGGGCGGCGTCGCGGGCGTTGTCGAGCAGGGCCATGATCCGGCGGCCGGCGAGCATCGAGCGGTACAGGGCCGCTCGTTCTTCCACAGGTTCGGGGATCTCCGCGTCCGGGGTGCCCAGGGACCGTAGGAAGGAGCCGAGGACGGCGGCCGGGTCGGCCGGGGACGGGCCTGTGCCCTGGAGGTCCGCGTACAGCTGGCCGTCCGGGAACGACTCCCGCGCGGCGTGGGCGACGTGTACGGCCAGGGTGGTCTTGCCGACGCCGCCGATGCCCGAGACGGACGACACCGCCATCACCATGCCGGGCGCTTGCTCCAGTTGCTTGCCCAACTCGTCGACGAAGGCGTCCCGCCCGGTGAAGTCGGCCAGCCTTGCCGGGAGCTGGGCAGGTGACAGCCGCGTGGTCGTGGTGGCTAAGGGTGCCACGGGTTGCTCACCTCCCCGGAGGATCCGCTGTTGCAGCTCCGCCAACTTCCGACCGGGTTCGACGCCCAGTTCATCGATCAACAGCCTTCGGCTGTCGGTGTAGACGGCCAGCGCCTCCGCCTGCCGGCCGCTGCGGGACAGCGCCAGCATCAGCAGCTCCCGGAATCGCTCCCGCAGCGGGTAAGCCGCCGTCAGCGCGGTCAGCTCGGAGATGGCCTCGGCGTAGTCGTGCGCTTCGATGTCGAGCGCCAGCCGGCGTTCGAGCAGCGACAGCCGCCATTCGGTGAGCCGTGCGCGTTCCGTCTCGGCGAACGTCCCGGGCAGGCCGGCGAGCGGTTCGCCGTCCCACAGGCCCAGTGCCTGGCGGAGAAGCGAACGGGTCCTCCCTGTGTCTCCCCCCTGCGCCGCCGCGTCGGCCAGGGCGACGGCCTGTTCGGCGATCGCCGTGTCCGTCACAGCGCGGCCTCCCGGGCGCAGTACGTAGCCGCCGGCTTGGCCGCTGATGAGATCCGCGTCCGGGCCGAGAGCCTTGCGCAACCGCGAGACGTAGGTCCGTACGGTGCCCACGGCATCGCGCGGCGGGTCCTCGGCCCAGAGGGCGTCGACCAGTTCGTGCGCGGTGGCATGGTGGCCGGAGCCGGTCAGCAGCGCGGCCAGGACGGTGCGTTGCTGGGGCGGACCGATGTTGATCGGTGTGGTACCGCGCCATGCCGCCGGCGGACCGAGCAGACCGAAGTACAGCAACTCGCCGGCATCGCCGACCTGGTGGTCCGGGGATTCCCCGCGATGCCCTGCCATGGCCCACCCCTCCCGGTCCTCGCAGCCCTGTTCGACAGTCTGCCGTGGACCGGAGTGCGGTGTCACCGGCACGCGGTTGTGCGGCCGGATGCTGACGGTAGGGAGTGGCTGGCAAGGGGCTCACCCGGTGAGGTCGAGACGTGGTGCCGCCTCGGCGGTGCCGGAGGGCGGCTCGGGGCATGTGAGTTTCGCTCCGAAGCAAGGGGAAGGCCCGGCCGCAGCAGTCCCCATCTTGCTGCCGCGACCGGGCCGTTTCGGCCCCCCCTCGGGCCGGTCAGTGATGTCAATCAGGGCTGGTGCTTGTCGAGCGGCCTGAAGATGTCTTCGTCTTCATCCTTCGACGGGTCATCCGGCAGCGTCGGCTCGTCGGCGCCGGCCGACTCGATCTTGCGGGCTTTCTGCTTCTCCCGCTCCACCTCGGACTCTGTTGACTTCTCCGGCATCTTGCTCCCCTGTCTGTGCCGTGGGCGTTCCGCAGCCGCCCGCCCGGCGACTCCCCCGCGGATCGCCGGGCGGGCCTGCGCGGCCGCTCTCCCTAATCTTGCCCCGGGGGAGCGGCCCCGCGTGACCCGCCATTCCCCCGACGTGACGAGCCACTGACAAAGAGCATGACGGCTGGTGATAAACGTCCGATGAACGAGTTCGTATAGGAGACGTTCAGGAAGTCGTGGCGGGTTCCAGGAGGGCCCGCACCTCTGCGGCTTCCGACGAGTTGGTCTTCTCGTGCAGCACCACGGCCTCGCTCCAGCATGCCTGTGCTCGCCCCTGCTGCCCGATCTGGTGCAGGCTCCGGCCGAGGGCCGTGAGTACCTGCGCGCGGTGCCAGTCGCCGCCGATGCCGTGCAGCCGCGCGAGCGCCTGTTCGGCCAACGTGGCCGCCTGGGTGGGCTGCTGGGCAGCTAGGTGTGCCTCTGCCATTCGGAACTGGGTCATGCCATGCCAGAGGTGCATTCGATTCTCGTGGAAGAGCTTTAGGGCCGCGTCCAGTTGAACGAGTGCGTCGTCCGGGCGGTCGGCGCCTGTGAGGCTGATCCCCAGTGCGTACATGCAGTTGGCCATCCTGAAGCTGGGGCCCAGCTTGTGGTGGATGGCCAGAGCCTGTTCCGCGAGATCGACGGCGAGTGACGAGCGCCCGGCGCCGCTGTGCATCCGTGACAGATTGCTCAGCGCGCTTGCCTCGCCCGACAGGTTCCCGTCGGCGCGGTAGGCGGCGAGCGCGTCCTCATGGTGGACCGCCGCGTCGGCTGAGCGCCCCTGGAGGGAGGCGATGATGCCGCGATCGGAGGCGGCGTGGCCGCAGATGACCGGATCTCCGCTTGCACGCGCCAGCCGAAGGGCCTCCGCGGCGTGCTCGTCCGCCTGCTCGAAGCGGCCGGAGTCGATGTGCGAGGAGGCCAGCACGTCGTTCGTCCGGCCCTCGCTGCGGGGGTCGCCCGAGCGCTGTGCGGTCTCCAGCAGGTGGCCGGCGATCTGCGCAAACTGGTGCGAGTACGTGCCGGACTCGGCCAGGTCGACGGTCACCATCAGCAGGTCGACGGCGCGGGCGAGGGTGTCTTTGCCCACGAGCTGGCGCGCGGTGGCCAGCAGGCAGTCCGCCTCGCCCAGACGCCAGTCCTGTGCGCTGTGACGGTCGGCGAAGTGCAGGCCCTGGTATGTCACCGGGGCGAGGTGCGAGGTGAGGTTGTCGCCGGGGCGGTCCAGTTCGTACACCCGCGCCGCCGTTGCCAGGTAGAAGTCCAGCAGCCGCGACAGCGCCGCTTCATGCTCCGCAACGGGCTCTTCGCGCTCCGCGCAGTCACGGGCGAACAACCGCACCAAGTCGTGGAAACGATAGCGGCCGGGAGCGGCGGACTCCACGAGGCTGGCATCGACCAGGTCTTCCAGGAGCGCCTCGGCGACCTCCGCTGTGCGGTCCACGATCGCCGCTGCCGCTGTGATCGAGATGTCCGGGCCGTCCGCCAAACCCAGCAGGCGGAACGCTCGGGCCTGTTCCGGCTCCAGCTGGCCGTAGCCCAGTTCGAAGGTGGCCTTGACCGCCAGGTCGCCCACGCGCAGCTCGTCCAGGCGGCGGTGTTCGTCCGACAGCTTCCGGGCCA
>NZ_JCANTA010000056.1:0-6250 GCF_059570575.1 Streptomyces sp. CNX435
AGCGCCGCATCCGCGAGGTCGAGAACGCCCGCGCAGTGAGCCGCGGCTATCTCCCCCACCGAATGACCGGCCACATAATCCGGTGTCACGCCCCACTGCTCAAGCAGCCGGAAGAGGGCGACCTCCAACGCGAACAGCGCGGGCTGCGCATACCGCGTCTGGCCCAGCACCTCCGCGTCCCCCGCAAACATCACCTCACGCAGCGGACGGTCCAGATGCGGATCCACCGCCGCCACGACCTCGTCCAACGCCGCGGCGAACGCGGGAAACGCCGCGTACAACTCCCGCCCCATCCCCGGAAACTGACTGCCCTGCCCCGTGAACAGAAACGCCGTCAGGTCCCGCACCGACGCGACGCGCCCCGGCCTCTCGGCCTCCCCGGCCGCCACCGCCGCGAGCTGCCGCACCAGATCCTCGCGGTCCCCGGCCACCACCACCGCGCGGTGGTCGAGCGTCGCCCGCGTCGTCGCCAGCGAACGGGCCAGGGACGCGAGGTCCAGTTCAGGGTGCCGTTCCTCGACGTGCTCCTGGAGCCGGGCCGCCTGGGCGCGGAGAGCGGTGTCGGACTTGGCCGACAGCGGGATCGGGAGCGGCGCGGCGTGCGCGGGCGGCGGCCCCGGCGGCGGCGCCGCGTCCTGCGGGGCGTCCTGCGGTGCGTCCGGGGCCTGTTCCAGGACCACGTGGGCGTTCGTGCCGCTGATGCCGAACGAGGACACCCCCGCGCGGCGCGGCCTGCCCGCCTCCGGCCACGGGCGCGGCTCGGTCAGCAGCGCGAGCGTGCCCGAGGACAGGTCGACGTGCGGCGTCGGCTCGTCGACGTGCAGCGTCGCGGGCAACTCCCCGTGCCGTAGCGCCTGGACCATCTTGATGATCCCCGCGACCCCCGCCGCCGCCTGGGCGTGCCCGATGTTCGACTTCACCGAGCCCAGCCACACCGGCCGACCGTCCGGCCGCTCACGCCCGTACGTCGCCAGCAGCGCCTCCGCCTCGATCGGGTCGCCGAGCGGGGTGCCCGTGCCGTGCGCCTCGACGGCGTCGATGTCCCCCGGGCCCAGCCCGGCGTTCTCCAGCGCCGCGCGGATGACGCGCTGCTGCGACGGCCCGTTGGGTGCGGTCAGCCCGTTGCTCGCGCCGTCCTGGTTCACAGCCGTACCGCGTACGACCGCCAGCACCGTTCGTCCGTTGCGCCGCGCGTCCGACAGCCGTTCCAGGGCCAGCACCCCGACGCCCTCGGACCACCCCGTCCCGTCGGCCGCCGCCGCGAACGACTTGCACCGGCCGTCCGGCGCCAGCCCGCGCTGCCGGCTGAACTCCACGAAGACGCCCGGGCTCGTCATCACCGCCACGCCGCCCACCAGGGCGGTCTCGCACTCCCCGGTGCGCAGCGCGTTCACCGCCAGGTGGAGCGCGACGAGGGACGACGAGCACGCGGTGTCCACCGTCACCGAGGGGCCTTCGAGCCCGAAGACGTACGACACGCGCCCCGACTGCACGCTGGCCGCGATGCCGGTCAGCCGGTGCCCCGCCACCTCCGGCACGTTCTCGTGCAGCGCGGGGCCGTAGTCCTGGCGTACGCCGCCCACGAAGACACCGGTTGCGCTGCCGCGCACCGACGCCGGGTCGATTCCGGCCCGTTCGAACGCCTCCCAGCTCGTCTCCAGCAGCAGCCGCTGCTGCGGGTCCATCGCCAGCGCCTCACGCGGCGAGATCCCGAACAGCTCGGCGTCGAAGTCCCCGGCGCCGTCGAGGAACCCGCCCTCGCGCACGTAGCAGGTGCCGGGCTTGTCCGGGTCGGGGTCGTGCAGGGCGTCGAGGTCCCAGCCGCGGTCGGTGGGGAAGGCGGTCACGGCGTCGCGGCCGGCGGCCACGAGGTCCCACAGGTCCTCCGGCGAGCCGACGCCGCCGGGGAAGCGGCAGGCCATGCTGACGACGGCGACGGGCTCGCGCGCGGCCTCGACCAGGCGTTGGTTCTCCCGCTTGAGCTGCTTTCCCTCCCGTAGGGACTTGCGCAGGGCCTCGACGAGGTTCTCGGTGGACGGTGCGCTGCTCATCGCGTATCACCCGCATCGGAGTCGAGGTCGCCCAAGGCCATGTCGATCAAGCTCTGGGCGTCCAGGGAATCCAGGTCGACGTCGCCCGTCTCGTCGCCCGCCTCGTCCGGCGTCCCGTGCGGCGTCTCGTCCGGCGACGGGGGCGGCGGCGCCGGGTCGTTCGCGGCCAGGGCGAGCAGCGTGTCCAGCAGCCCGGCCTCCCGCAGCCGCGCGGGCGACAGGCGGGCCAGCGCGTCGCGTACGGCCGCCTCGTCGGCGCGCGGCGTCCCGGCGGCCGTCGGCTCCGCCAGCTCCGCCGGCGCCTCCGGGGCGGACGCCAGCAGCCCGGCCAGGTGCTCCGCCAGCGCGTGCGGCGTCGGCCGGTCGAACAGCAGCCCCGCGGGCAGCCGCAGCCCCGTCGCCCTGCTGAGGCGGTTGCGCAGCTCCACCGAGGTCAGCGAGTCGAACCCCAGCTCCGCGAACGCCTCGTCCGGCGCCAGCACCCCGGCGTCGACGTACCCCAGCACCGCCGCCGACTCCGTACACACCAGGTCGAGCACGGCGTTCCGCCGCTCGGTCGCGGTCGCGCCGGCGAGCCGCCGCGCGAGGGCCCCGGCCGCGTCCGGCTCGCCCTGCCCGCCCCGCTCGCGTACGGGCCGGCCCCCGGCGCCGCGTCCCGCGCCCGGCACCAACCCGCGTACCAGCGCGGGTACGTCACCCGCCGCCCCACGCAGTGCCGCGAGGTTCAGCTTGACCGGCAGCGCCACCGGCTCGGCGCCCCGCAGCGCCGCGTCGAACAGCCGCAGCCCCTCCGCCGCCGACAGCGCCCCCGACCCCGCACGCGCCAGCCGGGCCCGGTCGGTCTCGCCCAGCCCGGCGTTCATGCCGCCCGGCTGGTCCCACAGCCCCCACGCCAGCGACACCGCCGGCAGCCCGCGCGCCCGCCGGTGCCGGGCGAGGGCGTCGAGGAAGGCGTTCGCCGCCGCGTAGTTGGCCTGCCCCGGCGCGCCCAGCGTGCCCGCCGCCGACGAGAACAGCGCGAACAGCGCCAGGTCGGCGTCCCGCGTCAGCTCGTGCAGCGCCCACGCCGCGTCCACCTTCGGCACAAAGACGGTACGCAGCCGCTCCGCCGTCATGGCCGCCAGCACGCCGTCGTCCAGCACGCCCGCCGCGTGCACGACCCCGGTCAGCGGGTGCGCCGCCGGCACGCCGGCGAGCAGCCCGGCGAGCGCCTCCCGGTCGGCCACGTCGCAGGCGGCCACGGTCACCGCGGCGCCCAGCCCCTCCAGGTCCGCGACGAGTTCGGCCATGCCGGGCGCCGCGGCACCCCGCCGCCCGGCGAGGAGCAGGTGGCGTATCCCGTACGCGCCGGCCAGGTGGCGGGCGATCAGCCCGCCCAGCGCCCCGGTGGCGCCGGTGACCAGCACCGTGCCGTCCGGGTCCGGCGCGCGCGGCACGGTGAGCGCGACCTTCCCGCGGTGCCTGGCCTGGCCGAGGTGGCGGAACGCCTCGTCCGCGGCGCGTACGTCCCAGACCGTCAGCGGCGGCAGCGTGAGGGCACCCTGCCCGAACAGCGCCAGCACCTCGGCGAGCATCCCGGCGATGCGCTCCGCCCCCGCGTCCATCAGGTCGTATGCCGTGTAGTCCACGCCGGCGTGCGTGGCGCGTACGGCGTCGGCGTCCCTGATGTCCGTCTTGCCCATCTCCAGGAACCGGCCGCCCGGCCGCAGCAGCCGGAGCGAGGCGTCGACGAAGTCGTGGGCCAGCGAGTTCAGCACCACGTCGACCCCGCCGCCGCCCCCCGCGCCGCGGAAGGCGGTCTCGAAGTCGAGCGTGCGGGACGAGGCCACGTGGTCGGCGGGCAGCCCCAGCGCGCGCAGCGCGGCCTGCTTGCCGGGGCTCGCCGTGCCGTACACCTCGGCGCCCAGGTGCCGGGCGAGCTGCACGGCCGCCGTCCCGACGCCGCCGGCCGCCGCGTGCACCAGCACCGACTGGCCCGGCTTGAGCGCGGCGAGGTCCACCAGGCCGTAGTAGGCGGTGAGATAGACGACGGGCACGGTGGCGGCCTGCGCGAAGGACCAGTCGGGGGGCAGGGGCGCCAGCAGCCGCCGGTCGGCCGTCGCGAGCGGGCCGACGGCGCCCCGTACCATCCCGAACACCCGGTCCCCGGGCGCCAGGTCGGTGACGTCGGGCGCGGTCTCGACGACGACCCCGGCGGCTTCGGCGCCGATGGTCACCTCGCCCGGGTACATGCCGAGGGCGCCCAGCACGTCGCGGAAGTTCAGCCCGGCGGCGCGCACGGACAGCCGCACCTGCCCGGGCGCCAGCGCCGCGGTCGCCTCAGGGGCGGGCAGCAGCGCGAGGTTGTCCAGCGATCCGGGCTCGGTCACGTCGAGGCGCCAGGCCGCGGTGTCGTCGCGCGGTACGAGCGCGGGCGCGGCGGCGCGGGCGAGGCGGGCGGCGAGCAGTTCGCCGGCGCGGAGGGCGAGTTGCGGCTCGCCGGCGGCGACGGCCCGCGGCAGGGCGCGGAGCGACTCGGCGGTGCCGTCGGTGTCGACGAGGAGCAGCCGCCCGGGCTGCTCCGCCGCGGCGGCGCGCACGAGTCCCCACACGGTGGCGGCGGCGAGGTCGGGGTCCTCCTCGGTGCCGACGGCCACGGCGCCCCGGGTGAGGACGAGCAGGCGGCCGGCGGCGAGGCGTTCCTCGGCCAGCCAGGCGTTGACCGCGTCCAGCACGCGGGCGGCGACGGCGTGCGCGGCGGCGGGGGCGGAGGCGGGGGCGTCGTCGGTGGCGACGGGGAGCACGAGCAGGTCGGGCGCCCCGGGCAGCGCCGCGGGGTCGAGACCGGGTACGGAGCGGGCGCCGGGCGGCAGCGCGGCGAGCAGGTCGTCGACGTCGGCGGCGGTGGTGGCGGGGGCGGCGGGGGCGAGCCCGGCGGCGGTGGTGACAGGGGTGGCGGTGAGGACGGCCCAGGTGGCCGATGGCTCCTCGGTCCAGCCGTCGGCGGGCAGCGGTGTCCACGTGAGCCGGTGCAGCGAGTCGGTGTCGGCCGGGGCGAACGGGCGCAGCAGCAACGTCCCGACGGAGACGACGGGTTGCCCGGTCGCCGGATCGGTGGCGTCGAGCGTGACGGCGTGGGCGCCGGTGGGGACGATACGTATCCGAAGGCTGCCGGCGTGCGCGCCGTGGAGGCGGACGTCCGTCCAGCTGAAGGGCAGGTATCCCGTGCCGTCGTGCTCGTCGCCGGTGAGGGCGACGGCGTGGAGGGCGGCGTCGAAGAGCGCGGGGTGCAGCGCGAACCGGTCGGCGCCGGGGGTGGCGCCGCCCGCGGGGTCTTCCGGGAGGGAGACCTCGGCGAGGATCTCGTCGCCGTGCCGCCAGGCGGCGTGCAGCCCGCGGAACTTGGGGCCGTAGCGCAGGCCGGCGTCATCGAGGCGCGCGTACAGCTCCGCCGGCGGTACGGGCGTGGCGCCGGCCGGCGGCCAGGCGCCGGGCGCCGGTGCGGGGGCCGGGGTCTCGGCGGCGGTCCCGGTCACGGTGCCGTGGGCGTGCCGGGTCCAGGGCGAACGGTGGCCGTCGTCGCCCGCGGGCCGGGAGTGGACGGCGACCTCGGCGCCGTCGACGGTGACCTGAAGTTCGACGGCGCCGGTGGCCGGGACGGCGAGGGGGGCGCTGAGGACGAGTTCGTCCAGGGCGGTGCGGCCGGTGTGCCGGGCGGCGTGGAGGGCGAGTTCGAGGAACGCGGTGCCGGGGAGGAGGACGGTGTCCGCGACGGCGTGGTCGGCGAGCCAGGGGTGAGTGCGGAGGGAGAGCGTGCCGGCGAAGACCGTCACGCCGCCGTGCTCGGCGAGTTCGATGCCCGGGCCGACCAGCGGATGCCGGCCTTCGGTTGCGGCGGGCGGGGGCGCGTCGAGCCAGAGGCGTTGGTGCTGGAAGGGGTAGGTGGGGAGGTCGGTGAGGCGGGCGCCGGGGAGGAGGGCGGTCCAGTCGGGGGTGGCGGCGTGGTGGGTGTGGAGGGTGGCGAGGGCGGTGAGGAGGGTGTGAACCTGGTCGCGGGTACGGCGCTGGAGCGGGACGGTCAGGCAGTCGCCGTCGGTGAGGCACTCCGTGGCCAGCGTGGTCAGCGCCGCGTCGGGCCCGGCCTCTACGTACGTGGTCACGCCGGCGGCGCGCAGCGCGTCGACGGCGTCGGCGAACCGGACGGGCTCACGGACCTGACG
>NZ_JCANTA010000057.1:0-5543 GCF_059570575.1 Streptomyces sp. CNX435
TCCGCGAACACAGGCTCGGCCTCGATCAGATCCGCCGCCATGCCCGCCCACTGCGCACCCTGCCCCGGGAACACGAACACCGTCTTCCCACCCGGCCGCACACTGCCGGTAACGACCCGCGCCGAGGGCTCATCCGCCGCCACCGCGGCCAACCCCTCCAGCAACTCCTCCCGCTCACCACCCACGACCACCGCACGGTGACCGAGGGCAGACCGCGTGGCGACCAGCCCGTGAGCGACCTGGGCCGGGGTGGTCTCGGGGCGTTCGACGAGGTGGCTGCGAAGCCGTGCGGCCTGGTCGGCGAGCGCCTGCGGCGTGTGTCCGGAGATCGGCCACGCCACCACACCGGCCGGCCCTTCAGCGGCCTGTTCGGGCTCGGCGTCCGGTGCCTGCTCGATGATGACGTGCGCGTTGGTGCCGCTCATCCCGAACGACGACACACCCGCACGCCGCGGGCGCTCCTCCGCTACGTCCCATGGCCGCTGCTCGGTGAGCAACTGCACCGCGCCCGCGGTCCAGTCGATGTGCGACGAAGGTTCGTCCACGTGCAACGTCTGTGGCAGGACACCTTCCCGCATCGCCATGACCATCTTGATCACTCCGCCGACACCGGCGGCTGCCTGCGTGTGGCCGATGTTTGACTTCAGCGACCCGAGCCACAGCGGCGAGCCCTCCGGTCGGTCCTGGCCGTACGTCGCCAGGACCGCCTGCGCCTCGATCGGGTCGCCCAGCGTCGTGCCCGTGCCGTGCGCCTCCACGGCATCGACGTCCGATGCCGACAAACCGGCATTGGTCAGGGCCTGACGGATCACCCGCTGCTGCGACGGACCGTTCGGCGCCGTCAGCCCGTTCGACGCACCGTCCTGGTTGACCGCCGAGCCGCGCACCACGGCCAGCACCTTGTGCCCGTTCCGCCGCGCGTCCGACAGCCGCTCCACGAGCAGCAGCCCCACGCCCTCCGACCAGCCCGTCCCGTCTGCCCCGTCCGCGAAGGGCTTGCAGCATCCGTCCGGCGCCAGGCCGCGCTGCCGGCTGAAGACGACGAACGCGTTGGGCGTGGCCATGACCGTCACGCCGCCCGCCAGCGCGAGGTCGCACTCGCCCTGGCGGAGCGACTGCGCCGCCATGTGCAGCGCCACCAGCGACGACGAGCACGCCGTGTCCACCGTCACCGCCGGGCCCTCCAGACCCAGCGTGTACGCGATGCGACCCGACGCGATGCTCGCGAGGCTGCCCGTGCCGAGGTAGCCCTCAAGCTCCTCGGAGATGCTCGGCAGCCGGGAGAAGTAGTCCTGTGACGTCAGCCCGGTGAACACGCCGGTCTGGCTGCCGTGGAGCGACTGCGGGTCGATGCCCGCGCGCTCGAACGTCTCCCACGCCGTCTCCAGCAGCAACCGCTGCTGTGGGTCGGTGGCCAGCGCCTCGCGCGGGCTGATCCGGAACAGGTCGGCGTCGAACTTCGCCGCGTCGTGCAGGAAGCCGCCCCGGTGCGTCGTGGACGTACCCGCGTGGTCGGGGTCGGGGTTCAGCAGGCTGTCCAGGTCCCAGCCCCGGTCGTCGGGGAACGGGCCGATCCCGGTCCGGCCCTCCGCCAGCAGCCGCCACAGGTCCTCCGGCGAGGCGACCCCGCCGGGGAAGCGGCAGGCCATGCCGACGATCGCGACCGGCTCGTCGTCCGCCCGCGCGGTGGCCACGGCACGGGCCCGCGGGGCGTCGGTCTCGGCATCGGCGCCGAGGAGCTGACCGAGGAGGAACTTCGTGAGCGCCCGCGGGCTCGGGTGGTCGAAGACGACGGTCGTCGGCAGTTGCACGCCGGTGGCGGCGCCGAGGCGGTTGCGCAGCTCGACGGCGGTCAGGGAGTCGAAGCCGAGGTCCTTGAACGCGCGGTCGGCGGCCACGTCGCCGGTGCGGCCGAGGACCGCCGAGACGTGCTGGCCGACCAGGGTGAGCACCCGCTCCTGCCGCGCCGCGGGGGACAGGCCGGCGAGCGTACGGGCCAGCCCCGCCGCCGCGCCGGGGCCGGCCGCGGCGGCGACCCGGCGCACGGGGCGTACCAGACCGCGCATCATCGGCGGGACGGCGCCGCCCGCGGCCATCCGCGCCGGGTCGAGGTCGATCGGCAGCAGCGCCGGCGTACCGGCGGCCAGGGCCGAGGCGAAGAGCTGGAGCCCGGTCTCCGTCCGCAGCGGCCGGACGCCGCCGCGGGCCAGCCGGTCGGTGTCCGCCTGGCTCATGTGCCCCGTCATGCCGCTGGCCTCCGCCCAGTAGCCCCAGCCCAGCGACAGGGCGTGCTGCCCGCGGTGGTGCCGGTGCAGCGCCAGAGCGTCGAGGAAGGCGTTGGCCGCGGCGTAGTTGGCCTGGCCGGGCGCGCCGAGTCCGGCCGCGGCGGAGGAGAAGAGGACGAACGTGTCCACGCCGCGCTCGGCGGTCAGCTCGTGCAGGTTCCACGCCGCGTCGACCTTGGGCCGGCGGACCGTCGCCAGGTGCGCGGGCGTCAGGTGCTCGGTCGTGGCGTCGTCGAGTGCACCGGCGGCGTGCACGACGCCGGTGAGCGGGTGCGCGTCCGGGACGGTGTCGAGGACGGCGGCGAGCTGGTCGCGGTCGGCCGCGTCGCAGGCGGTGATCTGGACGGTGGCGCCGAGCGCGGTGAGTTCCTCGTGGAGGCCGCTTGCGCCGGGTGCGTCGGGTCCGGACCGGCTGGTGAGGACGAGGTGCCGTACGCCGTGGGCGGTGACGAGGTGGCGTGCGACGTGGGCGCCGAGGACGCCGGTGCCGCCGGTGACCAGGACGGTGCCGTCGGAGTCGAGCGGCGCGGGGATCGTCAGGACCACCTTGCCGACGTGCTTCGCCTGGCTCAGGAACCGGATCGCCTGCTGCGCGTCGTGGATGTCCCACGCGGTGACGGGCAGCGGGGCGAGCGCCCCGCGGGCGAACAGCTCGCCCAGCTCCCGCAGCATCTCCTGGATACGGTCGGGCCCGGCGTCGCCGAGGTCGAAGACCTGGTACGTCCTGCCGGGGTACGCGTCCGCGACCGCCTCCGCGTCCCGGATGTCGGTCTTCCCGATCTCCACGAACCGGCCGCCGTCACCGAGGAGCCGCAGTGACGCGTCGGTGAACTCCCCTGCCAGGGAGTTCAGTACGACGTCCACGCCGGCACCCTCAGTCGCCGTACGGAACCGGTCCTCGAAGTCCAGCGTCCGCGACGACGCGATACGGGCGTCCGGCAGCCCGTACTCCCGCAGCACGTGCTGCTTGGGTGCGCTCGCCGTCGCGTAGACCTCCAGCCCCCAGTGCTCGGCGAGGTGGAGGGTGGCCATGCCCACGCCGCCCGTCGCCGCGTGCAGCAGCAGCCGCTCGCCCTCCTGCACCCCGGCCAGGTCCGACAGGCCGTAGTACGCCGTGAGATAGACGATCGGCACCGTCGCCGCCTCGGCGAAGGTCCAGTCGTCGGGGATACGGGTGACCAGACGCGCGTCCGTCATGGTGATCGGCCCGGTGCCGGACAGCAGCCCCATCACCCGGTCGCCGACGGCGACATGGGTGACATCGGGCGCCACCTCCAGCACGACGCCGGCGCCCTCACCGCCCAGCGAGCGCACGTCGGCCACCATCCCGAGCGCCACGACGACGTCGCGGAAGTTCAGCCCCGCGGCGCGCAGCGCGATGCGGACCTGGCCGGGCTCCAGCGGGGCGGCGGCCTCGGGGAAGTCGACGAGCCGGACGTCCTCCACCGTCCCGCCACCGGTCACGCCCAGCCGCCACGCCAGTGCGTCCGCGGGCGGCGCCAGCCGCTCCGGAGCCGGGTGGCGGGCCAGCCGCGGCGCATGGAACACGCCGTCGCGCAGGGCGAGCTGGGGTTCGTCCAGGGTGAGCGCGAGGGCGACCTCTTCGGGGGTCGGCGTGCGGTCGGTGTCGAGGAGCGTGATGCGGTCCGGGTGCTCGGTCTGGACGCTGCGGACCATGCCCCACAGCGGGGCGTGCACCAGATCCGTCGGGTGCTCACCGGCGCGGGCCGCGACGGCACCGCCGGTCAGGACCACCAGCCGGGAATCCGCGGCCTCCGCATCGGCCAGCCAGCCCTGGAGCGCGGCCAACGCCTGCTCGGTCGCGGCCTGCACGCGCTCCGGCAGCGAGAGTTCCCCGACCTCGTCGAGACGCGCGAGGACGCCGGCGTCCGGCGCGGGCTCGGCGCCGGCGAGGAGGAACGTGTGCGACGGCAGCGGCTCCTGCGCCGCCTCCGGCGGCGTGAGCGGCGTCCAGGCCACGCTGAACAGCCGGTTGTCGACGTCCGGTGCGGGCGCGGACAGCTGCTCCGGGTCGACGGGCCGGAGGGTCAGCGCCCGGACGCGGGCCACGGGCCGGCCCGTCGGGTCGGCGAGGTGGAGGGCGACGGTGCGGGGGTCGGAGCGCTCGATGCGTACGCGCGCGGTCGTCGCCCCGGTCGCGTACAGGCTGACGCCCGCCCAGGAGAAGGGCAGCGCCACCTCCGCGTTCTCGTCGCCCGCGCGTCGGGTGTCGGCACCCAGGGTGTGCAGGGCGGCGTCGAGCAGGGCGGGGTGGATGCCGTACCCGGTGACGTCGGTCGCCGGGTCGAGGCCGACCTCGGCGTACAGGTTGTCGCCCAGGCGCCAGGCCGCGGTGAGCCCGCGGAACGCGGGGCCGTAGCCGTAGCCGCGCTCGGCCAGCTCGTCGTAGAGGGTGTCCACGGGCAGTGGCGTGGCCTCTGCCGGGGGCCAGGCCCCGAGGTCCTCGCCCGCCGAGTCGGCGTCCTCGTCGGCGAGGACGCCGGCGGCGTGCGTCACCCAGGGCTCGTCGTCGGCCTGCCGTGTGTGTACGGAGACGGGGCTGCGGCCCTGCTCGTCCTCGGGGCCGACGGTCACCTGGAGCTGCAGCGTCGCGTCGTGGGGGAGGACGAGGGGGGTCTGCAGGGTGAGTTCGGCCAGGTGGGGGTGGGCCGTCCGGTCGCCCGCGTGGAGGGCGAGGTCGACGAGCGCGGTGCCGGGGAGGAGCACGGTGCCGGCGACGGCGTGGTCGGCGAGCCAGGGGTGGCTGCGGAGAGAGACCTGTCCCGTGAAGCTGAACGTGCCCGAGTTGTCGGCGTGCTGGAGGGAGGCGGGGAGGAGGGGGTGGTCGGTCTGCTGCAGGCCCAGGGAGGTGGCGTCGCCGCCGGTGGTGCGGACGTCGAGCCAGTAGGGCGCGTGTTGGAAGGGGTAGGTGGGGAGGTCGGCCAGGGGGATGGGGGTCGTGTGCCAGTCGACGGCCACGCCGTGGGTGTGGAGGTGGGCGAGGGCGAGGTGGAGTTGGGTGGGTGAGTGTTCGTTGCGGCGGAGGGTGCCGGTGGCGATCGCGGAGGGGTCGGTGTCGGTGATGGCGGTGGTGAGGGTGGGGTGGGGGCTTGTTTCGACGTAGGTGGTGTGGCCGGTGTCGACCAGGCGCGTGAGGGTGTCGTGGAAGCGGACGGTTTCGCGGAGGTTGGTGTACCAGTAGTCGGCGGTCAGGCCGGTGGTGTCGAACTCCTCGCCGGTGACGGTCGAGTAGAACGG
>NZ_JCANTA010000058.1:0-4941 GCF_059570575.1 Streptomyces sp. CNX435
CCTCCTCGTCCAGCCCGGCTACACCAAGACGAGCTTCGACACCAACGCCGCACAGCCCGACACCCCGCTGCCCCTGTACGCGGAGCGACGGCGCGCCTTCGACGAGGTGATGGCGGAGGCGATGAAGAAGGGCGACGACCCAGCCGTCGTCGCCAAAGTGATCGTCACCGCGGCCACCGACAAGAAGCCGAAGCTGCGCTACACCGCCGGCCGGCTGGCCTCACGCGTCGCCATTGCGCGCCGCCTCGTCCCCGCCGGAGCGTTCGACAAGCAGATCCGCAAGAACAACCGCCTGCCCGCCTGATCCTGTCCGGCTTCAATGCGACACACTGACGTGGGAAGAGCGGCATCACGATCCGCCGTCGGTGCGTGTGAAGTCCCTCAGCCTCCTCGGCCTGCTGGTCGGAACGCTGCAGCTCTCCCGCGCCCTGACCGACCCCCAGCTCGCCGACGAACTCCTCGAACAGGGCATCCACAACGCCCTCAACTGAGCCGCCACCCGCGTACCAGGGCGAAACCCTGAGCCACAGGTCGGACTCGCCCGAGCCGTCGACCATGACCCCACGCCTATCCACGAGACCTCGAAGTGTGATGCGTGGGTGAAGTTCATGCTGGGTGGGACTCGCCCTCTTCGTGGTAGGCGTCACCATTTTCCAGGTCGTTCCAGCCGAAGTGGAGGCTGATGCCGCTGGACGAGTCGTGGTGCAGATCGCGACAGATGTAGCTGTCTTCGACCCAGATGGGATCATCGGCCCACGTCACTTCCAGCCGGCCCGAGGCCAGCACAGGTGACTGGAGGGGCGGAGCCAGTTCGGCCACGGTATGCCAATCGAGTTTCACAAGCGGACCGGTGGAAGGGAGATCCTCGTCGCCCTCCCTGATGGCCTCAAGTTGCGCTTCGGCGTCCTCGGTCGCGTCGGATGCCGCGGTGATCTGGTCGTGCAGTGCGAACACCTTGCCCAGGAGCGGCAGTGTGCGGGCGGCCTCCCAGTCGGCGTCTTCGATAACCGTCCCCACGTCTTCCCAGATTTCCTCGGCCCGTTCGTCAGCTTTGTCGCGTTCCTGAAGCTCGATCACGCGGGCCAGTGTCCGGTCCCATCCGGGATTGCCGGTACGCAGGTACGGGCGCACGTCGAACCCGCCGACGATAAAGCCGCGCTGGACGACCCACAGGTGCAGGACGGCTCCGCACAACATCACGTGATAGTCGAGAAACGGCTGGTAGCCGTTGCCTCCGTCTTTCTCGAACATTTCCTTCAGGCTGGCGAGGTCCCCGGCGGCGTACACGTCTCCCAGCGGAGTGCCGCCGGGACCCATCGAGTACTCCAGCAGATAGCAACTCGGCGCGCTGTGCGACTCGAAGGGTGTGGTCATTGCGCTCTTCTCTCACGGGGCCCGGGACAAGAACGGTAACCCCAGCGCGGCCGGCGGGGTGTCGGGTGGGGTGGGGGCGGCGCCGGGGGCGCCGGGCAGGATCTCCACGGCCGGGCGGACCTGGCCGGAGTCGTCGTGCGCGGTGTCGTAGATGCGCAGCACCACCAGATTGCCCCGCGGGTTGGCGGGATCGCCGTCCGCGACCGTCAAAGGCTCGGGCTCCGTGACGACGAGCGGGTAAGCACCCTGGGCGGCGGTGCCTTGGATGAGGGCGCGGCCGACACCCAGGGTGGCGGTCATCGGGCCGGTGGGTTCCAGGGCGAAGGGGTCGCCGCCGCGCAGGACCCCGGGGCCGGTGGTGAGTTCGCCGGCGGGGGTCATGGTGCCGAGGGGGGGCAGGCGGGTGTCGTTGCGGGTCTGGCCTGCGGCGGCGTCGCCGCGGTTGGTCAGCCACGCCGCGCGTACGGCCACGGGTGCGTCCTTTCGTCCTGGATGACGGTCTGGTAATTGATCTGCCGATTTAGGTAAGTTGCGACGACACGGTTCCAGGCGGAGACGGGGGCGAGGTCATGAGCCAGGTGGAGAAGACATTTCGGGCCATCGACGTCGGAGACGGGAGCGACGGCCGCTGGGCCGGTCATCTCCGGTCCTTACGGCCGGAGGCCGACCGCTGGCTGGCCGACGAGGGACGGACCCCGGAGGGAGCCGAGCGGGCACGGCGGCAGTTCGATGAGCACATGCCAGAGCTGGCGCCGCTCTTGGACCGCCTCGCCGGCCAGGTGGACAAGCCGGAGGCCGAGACGCTGTTGACGATGGCCGCTATCCGGCCGTTCTTCTCTGGTTGCACGCAGACGGGCAGCGTCGGTCGACTGCTGCGTAACTACGACTTCCCGCCAGACGAGTGCGAAGGCACCATTGTCCGCTCCCACTTCCTGCGCCCGGTGCTCGGCATGCAGGAGGCCGGCTGGGGGCTGCTGGACGGAATGAACGACGCGGGCCTCGTCGTCTCCCTCACCTACGGCGGGCGCGAGGTCCATGGGCCTGGCTTCGCGATCCCCATCGTCCTGCGCTATCTGCTGGAGACCTGCGAGACGGTATCGGAGGCGGTGGAGCGTCTGCGGCAGATCCCGATCATGATTCCGCAGAACGTCACCCTCGTCGATGCCGAGCAGGCCGTGACCGTGTACGTAGGCCCCGACATCGAGCTGACGAAGGCCCCGGACGCCTGCGCGGCCAACCATCAGCATCTGCCGGTGTCGGACGAGGAGGAGCGGAGCAGCCGGACGCAAGAACGGTTGGCTACGATCCGACAGTCCGGCCCGGACGTGGCGGCGATGCTGCGTGCCCCTCTCTATCAGACGAGGTACGACGACGGCTGGGGCACCCTGTACACGGCGGACTACCAGCCTGGTGAAAAACGGGTGACCTACCACTGGCCGGGCGAGAGCTGGGAGCAGTACTTCGACCGCTTCACCACCGGCACTCGGTCAGTTGTCCTCACGGGTCACCAATAGGCGGAGCGCCACAGCACCGTCAGCGCTCCGAAGGGGTTGAACTCCGCGGCCCGGAAGGTGATCACCGAAGGGCCGGGCGGGAGGCTGAACGCCTGTCCCGGCGCCGAGCGGGCGGTGGCGGTGTAGAGCCGATCCGCGGTGTCGTTCAGGATCTCCCTGGCCGCCACCGACCGACTCGTGGTCGATACGCGCAGCGGGGTCCGCAGCGTGACAGTGCTGCCGTCGGGCAGGTCGATGGTGAAGTCGCCGTATCTGGCCTCGGCGGCACGGCGGATGTCATCCAGGGCGATGCGGGACATGCGGAAAGGGCCTCCGTGTCAGTAGCTGATGCGAGGGTGTGCGACGTGGGCGAATTGGTGGAACGAGTCGACGAGTACGACCGTGTGGTTGGCGTGGTGGAGCGATCCGAGGCGACCCGGCAGGGCTGGCTACATCGCATCGCGGTGACGGTGTGCCGAGACCCCGAGGGGCGGATCTTGGTGATGCGGCGCGCAGCGGGCATCCAGATGCCGGGGCAGGCCACGCTGATGTGCGGTGGTGCGGTCGATCCGGGCGAGTCGTACGAAGTGGCCGCTGCTCGGGAGCTTGAAGAGGAGCTCGGGGTGAGCGCCCTGGTGCGGCACATATTCAAGTACAGGTGTTACACCGCAGTCAGCCCCATCTGGCTGGGTGTCCATGAGGCCGTCGTCACGGGCGCGGTCTCACCGGATAGCCGAGAGATTGCCTGGCACCAGTGGACTCCCGAGGCAGAGGTACGCCGGCTCTTCAACGACGGCCAGTTCAGCGCTCACGTAGAGGACGTGTTCGGGCGGTACCTCCGGTCATGAGCCGGGGGCGGGGGCGAGGTCGATAGCTCCCTCCGAGAGAGAGGGCCGGGGTTCGGGGCGGAGCCCCGCTGCTCTGCGCCCTGCCCGCGGAGTCGATTCGGCCCCGGCTGTGAGCGGCGGCCCGGGGAGCCGGGCCGCGCGGCGAGCGGTAGCGAGCCGCCTTGAAGTCGTAGAGAAGGTTGTTACGCATGAGGCTCACATGCTGGGTGTCTTGTCTCGGTTGATCCTTGACGTTGTGGCCTCACCTGATGCTTGACACCGCTTGCCTGGGCTTGGCTGTGCGCGCCTTTCATCGTGCCGAGTCGGGTCGGCTACTCGCCGAGGAGCTTGAGCCGGTACTTGTCGGTCAGTTCGGCGACCCACTCGTCTGAGAACCCGAGACCGTACTGCTCGCCCAGCTCGGCCCGCCGCTGGACAAACTCGGCAGGATCGGCCGCTGTCTCGGCGACCGTGCCCAGCTCGTCGAAGAACTGCTCGAAGCCTGCGGGAGAGATGATCTCCAGGATCCTTGCGGGTTCCGGTCCTGCGTTCCAAAAGGTATGCAGGATCCCTCGCGGCTTGAGGATGTACGAGCCCGGGCCTGCCGTGGCCTCCTGGTCGCCCACCCGTGCACCGATCCGGCCCTGCAGGACGTATGAGAACTCGTCCTCGCGGCTGTGCACGTGCGGCGGTATGAGACGGCCCGGTTCGATCGGGTGCTCGACGATCGAGAACTGGTTGCCGGTCTCCTCTCCCCAGATCTTGAAGTCGACCCCTAGGCCCGCGAGCCAGATCGACTTGCCCTCGTCCGGTTCGATTACGAAGCGGAGAGCCCTCATAACGGCCTCCCGGTGTCGCTTTCGATAACTTCTGTCATTATATGCTCGACATCCGGGAGGCGCCCAGCAGGTCCACCCCCGATCATTTCACCACCCGCATCGGAGATCGCAACGCCGACCGTCAGCGGGTCAGCGGGATCATGGTCGGCGTTCAAGCGCATCCAGCTCTACTGGGCCTACGCCCGTCAGGTGGTCACCGCACACCCGGCCAACCGCCGTGATCCGGATCAGACCTGATCACGACCATCCCCCGCACTACCGCAAAGGATGTGGTCGTCCCCAAGTCCGGCGGGTACAACCGCCGGAAGATCGTCTAGTGTCCTGAGTCGTGGTTTCGTTGGCGGTTGTAGGGTGGGGTGATGCCTGGTCCGAAGCCGTTGCCGGTGGTGCTGTCCGATGATGAATTCC
>NZ_JCANTA010000059.1:0-4889 GCF_059570575.1 Streptomyces sp. CNX435
AGCGCTTCGGCGAAGACGGGGTAGGTGTCGTACAGTTCGGCGCCCATGCCGGGGCGTTGTGCGCCCTGACCGGTGAACAGCACCGCCAGCTTGCCCGCCCGGTACCGCCCGGCCACCGCCCGATCCGCACCCTCACCACGCGCGACCGCATCCAGAGCGTCGAGCAGCTCGGCGCGGTCCGTACCGAAGACCACCGCCCGGTGATCCAGCACCGCACGCGAACGCACCAACGAGGCCGCCACCGCGTGCACGTCGGTCTCAGGGCGCTCCCCCAGCCACGCCCGCAACCGCCCCGCCTGCGCGGCCAGCGCCTCCGCCGTGTGCCCCGACAGCGGCCACACCACCGGCCCGGCCGGCACCGGCGACGTACCGGTCGCGACGACCGGCGCCTCTTCAGGCTCGACGTCACGCTCCAGGATCATGTGTACGTTCGTGCCGCTGATCCCGAACGACGAGACACCGGCCCGGCGCGGCCCGGCCGTCTCCGGCCACGTGACGTGGTCGGTGAGGAGACGCACCGAGCCGGCGGACCAGTCGATGTGCGGCGAGGGCTCGTCCACGTGCAGTGTCTTGGGCAGGACGCCCTCCTGGAGCGCCATGACCATCTTGATGATGCTGGCCACTCCGGCGGCGGCCTGGCTGTGCCCGATGTTGGACTTCACGGAGCCCAGCCACAGCGGCGCGTCGTCCGCCCGCTCCTGGCCGTACGTCGCCAGCAGCGCCTGCGCCTCGATCGGGTCGCCCAGCGTCGTGCCCGTCCCGTGCGCCTCTACCGCATCGACGTCTGATGTGGACAGACCCGCATTGGCCAGGGCCTGCCGGATCACCCGCTGCTGCGAGGGACCGTTCGGCGCCGTCAGCCCGTTGGACGCACCGTCCTGGTTCACCGCAGACCCGCGCACCACGGCCAGCACCTCGTGCCCGTTCCGCCGCGCGTCCGAGAGCCGCTCGACGAGCAGCAGCCCCACACCCTCCGCCCAGCCGGTCCCGTCGGCCCCGCCCGCGAACGCCTTGCAGCGCCCGTCCGGCGCCAGCCCGCGCTGCCGGCTGAACTCCACGAACAGGTCCGGGCTCGCCATGAGCGACACCCCTCCCGTCAGCGCGAGGTCGCACTCGCCCTGCCGGAGCGACTGGCACGCCAGGTGCAGCGCCACCAGCGACGACGAACACGCCGTGTCCACCGTCACCGCCGGCCCCTCAAGGCCGAAGGTGTACGCCACCCGACCCGACGCCACACTCGGCGCCGTACCGATGCGCCGATAGCCCTCGAACTCCTCCGGAACGGAGGAAAGTCGGCTCAGATAGTCGTGGTTGACCACGCCGGTGAACACACCCGTGCCCGTACCGCGCATCGACTGCGGGTCGATGCCCGCGCGCTCGAACGCCTCCCAGGCCGTCTCCAGCAGCAGCCGCTGCTGCGGGTCGGTGGCCAGCGCCTCGCGCGGGCTCATGTGGAACAGCTCGGCGTCGAAGTCGGCGGCCTCGTGCAGGAACGCCCCCTTGCGGACGTACGAGGTCCCCGGGTGGTCCGGGTCCGGGTGGTACAGCGACTCCACGTCCCAGCCGCGGTTGACGGGGAAGTCGCCGACCGCGTCGCCACCGTCGAGCAGCAGCCGCCACAGGTCCTCCGGCGAGTGGACCTCGCCCGGGAAGCGGCAGGCCATGGCCACGATGGCGACCGGCTCGTCGTCCACCACCCGCGCCGTCGCCGTAGCCCGCTGCGGCGCGGCGCCGGTGAGGTGCAGGGTCTCGCGCAGGTGATCCGCGAGGGCGTGGGGCGTCGGGTAGTCGAACACGACGGTCGTCTCCAGCGCCACGCCCAGCGCCGTGGCGAGGCGGTTGCGCAGTTCGACGGCCGTGAGGGAGGCGAAGCCCAACTCGCGGAAGGGCCGCTGCGGATCCAGCGAAGCGCTGCTCGCGTGCCCCAGGGCGACGGCCGCGTGGGAGACGACGAGGCCGAGCAGCCGCTCCCGCTGCTCCGACTCCGACAGCCCGCGCAACTGCTCCGCGAAGCCGCCCCCCGCGCCCGCGCCCGCTCCCGCGGCGCGCCGCCGGCGGGCGAGCCCGTGCAGCACCGGCGGGGCGACGTCCGGGTCGATGGCGGCGGTGTTGAGGGCGATGGGCAGGAGGTGGGGGCGGGCGGCGGCGACGCCGGCGTCGAGGAGGACGAGGCCCTGTTCGGTGGTGAGCGGCGTGAGGCCGCTGCGGGCCAGGCGGGCGACATCGGCGTCGTCGAGCCGGCCGGTCAGGGCACTGGTCTCGGCCCACAGGCCCCACCCAAGCGACGTGGCGGGCAGCCCGCGGCGGTGACGGAGGGCGGCGAGGGAATCGAGGAAGGTGTTGGCGGTCGCGTAGTTGGCCTGGCCGGGCGCGCCGAAGGTCGCGGCGGCCGAAGAGAAGAGGACGAAGGCGTCCAGCTCCACGTGCTCGGTGAGTTCGTGGAGGTGCCAGGCGGCGTCGACCTTCGGCTTCAGGACGGTGGTGAGGTGGTCGGGGGTGAGGTTGGGGAGGGTGGCGTCGGCGAGGGTGCCGGCGGTGTGGAAGACGGCGGTCAGCGGGTGGTCGCCAGGGACCGTGTCGAGGAGCGCGGCGAGTTCGTCGCGGTCGGCGGCGTCGCAGGCGGCGATGCGTACGTCGGCGCCCAGGGCCGTGAGTTCCTCGTGCAGCTCGGTGGCTCCGGCCGCGTCCGGGCCGGAGCGGCTGGTGAGCAGTAGGTGCCGGATCCCGTGCGCGGTGACCAGGTGGCGGGCGGTGTGGGCGCCGAGGGTGCCCGTACCGCCGGTGATCAGGACCGTGCCCTCGGCGTTGAGGGTGAGCCCGTGTTCGGTCGGCGTGTGCCGGGTGAGCCGGGGGGCGTACGCGGTGCCTTCGCGCAGGGCGAGTTGGGGCTCGTCCAGCGTCAGTACGGCGGGCAGGGCGTCCCGGCTGTCCTGGTGCCCGTCGACGTCGACGAGGACGATGCGGCCGGGGTTCTCGCTCTGGGCGCTGCGGACCAGCCCCCACAGGGGGGCGTGGACCAGATCGGCGACGTCCTCGTCGGCGGCGGTGGCGACGGCCCGCCGGGTGACCACGACGACACGGCGATCCGCGTTCGTCTCGTCCGCAAGCCACTCCTGTACGTGCCGGAGAGCCTGCCCGGCGACGTGGTGGACCTGGGCCGGCAGCGGGCCGTCCGGGTCCGCGGGCGCCAGGGCCAACTGGGGCGCCGACGGCGGTACATCGTCCGCAGCCGCCCCCAGCGGGAGAACGTCCCACGTCGGGGAGACGGCGTCGACGGCACGCGGCCGGGAGGCGGGTGACCACTCCACGGCGAAGAGGCGGTTGCGGACACCGGTATCGGCGGTCGTCAACTGAGCCGTGTCGACGTCACCGAGCGCGACGCTCTCGACCTCCGCGACCGCACGCCCCGCGGCGTCGGCTAGCAGCAGGGACGCCGTACCCGGCCCGGTCGGGCGGAGCCGGACGCGCAGGGACGTGGCGTCGGCGGCGTGCAGGCTGATGCCCCGCCAGCTCAGCGGCAGCCGCACGCCGTCGCGGCCGGCGGGCCGCGGAGCGGCACCGAAGACCTGGACGGCGGCCTCCAGCAGGGCGGGGTGCAGCCCGTACCCCTGCGGCTCGGTGTCGGCGTCCAGACGGACTTCGGCGTACAGGTCCTCGCCCGCGCGCCACGCCGCCGTCAACCCCTGGAAGGCGGGCCCGTACTCGATGCCCCGCGCGGCCAGTTCGGCGTAGACCTCGGAGACCGTGAGCTGCTGCGCGTCGGCGGGCGGCCAGGCGGTGAGATCGGCGGCGGGAACGGGGACGGCGGGGGTCAGCGAACCGGTCGCGTACAGGACCCACGGCTCGTCGGCGTCCTCGCGCGCGTGCACGGTGACGCGGCGCTCCGGGGTGTCCGGCAGAGGGGCCGTCATCACCTGGAGCTGAACGCCGCGCTGCTCGGCAAGCGGCAGCGGGCGGTGGACCTCCAGGGCGGAAAGGTGCTGGTGGCCCGTGTGATAACCCGCGTGCAGGGCGAGGTCTACGAACGCCCCCACCGGGAGGACGACCGTTCCGCCGATCTGAAGGTCGGCGAGCCAGGGGTGGGTACGGAGGCTGAGGCTGCCGGTGAAGACGGTGGACCGGCTGTTGTCGTCGGCGAGTTGGATGCTCGCGCCGAGGAGGGCGTGGTCGGCGCCCTGGAGGCCGAGGGTGGCAGGGTCACCGTCGGCGGTGGGGACGTCGAGCCAGAAGCGCTGGTGTTGGAAGGGGTAGGTGGGGAGGTCGGCCAGGGGGGTTGGTGTGGTGTGCCAGTCGACGGCCACGCCGTGGGTGTGGAGGTGGGCGAGGGCGAGGTGGAGTTGGGTGGGGGAGTCCTCGTGGCGCCGGAGGGTGCCGGTGACCGTCAGCGCCGCTTCGGCGTCGGCGTCGGTGTCGGTGATGGCGGTGGTGAGGGTGGGGTGGGGGCTTGTTTCGACGTAGGTGGTGTGGCCGGTGTCGATGAGGTGGGTGAGGGTGTCGTGGAAGCGGACGGTTTCGCGGAGGTTGGTGTACCAGTAGTCGGCGGTCAGGCCGGTGGTGTCGAACTCCTCACCGGTGACGGTCGAGTAGAACGGGACCGACGCCTCGACCGGCTCCAGCCCCGCCAGCGCATCCAGAAGCGTCTCGCGGAGCGCGGTGACGTGCGGCCCGTGGGAGGCGTAGTCGACGGGCAGCAGCCGGTTCCGTACGCCTGCCTGTTCGCACTGGACGAGGTAGGCGGTTACCGCGTCGGTGTCACCGGAAACCACGGTGGCGGTGGGGCTGTTGACCACCGCCACCGACAACTTCCCGTCCCAGGCGGCGATTTCCTCGGCGACCTGGGTGTGCGGAAGCGCGACGGAAGCCATCGCCCCCTGGCCCGACAGGGCACG
>NZ_JCANTA010000060.1:0-4641 GCF_059570575.1 Streptomyces sp. CNX435
CGCCTGGGCGGCTGCCTCGTTCTCAACCTCGGGTACAACGTCAGTCATTCGGTGTCACTCCATGATCCAGTTCCACCGTCTGTTGTACACGCCCGCTCCCGGCCGCGCTGCGGTGAGTACGTGCGGCCCATCCTCGACCGTGCCGAGGGAAGCCACGAGCGCGCCCCGGGCCGATCCCCAACACCGGCGGGATGTTGCCGCTGTTCTTCGCCTGGAACTGGGAGGCGAAGTACCGCACGGCCATGAAGGTCGTCCGGCATACCGCCGGCTGGAAGCTGCCCTCGTGCGGGCTGTCCGCCGACGAGTGGCCGGCGGTGTCCGGCCAGGACAGGCCGAAGGCGTTCCCCAAGCTGCGCCTGGTCACCTCCGGCGGCGAGGTCCTCGCCGACCCCGACCGCCCCGTCCTGGCGTGAGTCCCGCGGGGGAGATAGGGCGGCCTCCTTCGACCACAGGGACGCGCCGCGGGGGCGCGGTGCCCGGCCTTCGGGCGGGTGGCTGTGCGCGGGCACGTGCGGGCCGGACAGGCCCCCGGCCCGAGGGCGTGCCCGCGTACAGCAGCGCCTTGTCTAACCTGATTAGCGAGTAGAACAACATAATATCGAGTGGAGTGCGCTAGGGTGGTGGGTATGGCACTCAGTACTGAGGAAACGCTGCGGCTGACGGTGGCTGCGCTCATGAGCCGTAGCCGTGAGACCCAGACCGCTCTGGCCGCCGCGATCGGCATGGACCAGCGGGCGCTGTCGCGCCGTCAGACCGGGTCGAGCCACTGGCTGCTCGACGACGTCGACCGGCTCGCCGCCCACTGGGGCATGACCCCGCTGGACCTGCTGACCGGTCCCACACACGCCGCCTCGAAGCTCCCGGCCCCGCCGCCCGTCGGCGGTCGAGCTGCGTCCTCCGACGCCCCGGCCCCGGCGCCCGCCCCGCCCGCCCCGGCGGCGCCGGCAGCGACTCCCGCTCCCGCGCCGGTCGATCCGCCGATGCGACCGAGGGCCGGATCCGAGCCGGCCGCGGCGGCGCCCCCTCGCCGCGCGGCCAGTTCGCCGGCGAGTTCGTCCGCGCGGCCGGTCGGTTCGCTGGCCGACATGATCCGTGACCGGGTCGCGGCGGAGCTGTCCCAGCACCAGGGCGACATGCAGGCCGCCCAGGCCACCCTGATCCACAAGGCGATCCCGGACGTGATGAAGCTGTTCAAGGCATCCCGGATCGGCGGCCGGTACGAGCACTCCGAGTTCCCCCCGACCGAGACCGACGTCCTGGCCAAGCGCTCGCAGAAGAACCCGGACCTGATCTGGGAAGGCCGGCCCAAGTGGCGCGCTGCCGAGCTGCACCGCGAGGCGCGCGCCGGAAACATCACCCTCGACGTGACCGCCCTGGACGCCAACGCCGCGTACCTGGCGGCGTTCACCTGCTGGCTGCCGATCGGGAGGCTGGTGGAGTCCGAGCCCTCCCACCAGCCCAAGCGCGCCGGCATCTACCGCATCACCCCGCCGGGGTGGGACAACCCCGACCTCCCCCACCCGCTGGGGGACCGCAAGACTCAAGGGGACCTCTGGATCACCACCCCGACCCTCAAGCTGCTGCTGGACTGCGCGAAAAACGGCCTGTGCGCCGCACCGGAAATCCACCAGGCGTACACGTCCGGCGCGACCGAAAGCCTGCTGCGAACCCTCAAGGAAGCCCTCAGGGACGCCCGGCAAGAGGCCATCGACAATGACGACATTGTCACCCTGGAGTACGTGAAATCCATGTATTCTAAGTTCGTCTCCACTATCGGGGAATCGACCAACAACCGTGAACTCCGCCGCCCGGACTGGATGCACACCATCCGCTCACAAGCATTCGCCAACCTGTGGCGCAAAGCCTACAAGGCACACCAGGCAGGATTGACCGTCGTGCAAATGGCAGGAACCGACGAACTCCACGTGAGCGGCGGCGACTGGCGAAACGTGTTCACCGAGGGACGGAAACTCTCCGATATGAAGGAAAAGGAAACCTACACCCTCGGAGGCGACTAAATGAGAACCGTCTACGATGAGTGGGGGGAGTTCGGAAGGTACAACGCCCGGGGACTCAAAGGCGGTGAAGCCCTCGCCCGCGAAATCGAGAGGGTCGCGCAGGAACTCGCCGCCCACGGCGGCATCGCCACCCCAGTCGACCGCCCCCGGGGCCGCAATGCCCGCCTGCGCTACCTGGATTCACCGGCCGGCCGCGATGCCCTGGCCCGCCACGGCATCAGCCCTCGCCTCATCAGGTCCTGGGAGACCGGCGGCCGGCCCTCCGCCCGCAAGCTCCAGGCACTCGATGACGCCTACCGCGAAATGCGCCACACCAACGTCAGAAAATACGGCCGCAAGAACATCGTGGAGCGCCTCGACAACGACGGGCAAGGCACCCGAATGGAAATCTACCCCGTCGACCAGAGCCAGGTACCCGAAAGCCGCCGCCGCGACTTGGAAAACCTTACGCAAGAACGGTCGCTCCAAGTCCGCTACGTCTGGGAAGACGCCGTCACCGGATGGGCAGAAGGAGATGAAACCCTCCTCGGCGATGTCTGGGAAGACATCATTGCCGACCTCGATTCCGACTGGGCCGCCTACTCCTACGTCGGCGCAGTCACCCTCGGCGCCTGAGTATCCAACTCCGAACCCCACGAAGGAGCGATACATGCCGAGTGAACAGGAACCACAGGATCCCGAGGACGCCGGCGCCGACCGGGTGTGCGCCCTCGCCACCCCGCCCACCCCCGCCCACCCGCGACCACGCCGCCGTCTGGCTCGACGACCAGGGCGGCGTATGGGCCGACTACCCCCCGGGCGACGACGTACTGCCGATGGTGTGGGCCCGTGACGGCCGCCCTTTCTCCCGCCAGGAGCTGGAGGCGCTCGGCTGCACACTGACCCCCATCGCCCACTGCCTGGTCGAGCCCCTCTGCACCTATGACATGCGGCCGGAAGACCGCGGCGCTGCGAAGTACACCACCGTCTGGCTCGACAACGAGAGCGAGGTGTGGGCCGACTACCCCACACCGGGCCCCGAGGAGAACCAACTCCGCCCTCTCGTATGGGCGTCAGAACAGGCCAAACCCCGAAGCGACCTCGAAGACTGGCACGGCTACGCCTTCACCCGCATCCGCTGACCCCGATGCTGCGAGCAGCCACCGCGCTGCGTACCGGATCCAGTTCCCCACCCACGCACGAAGGAGACCCGTGACCCTCACCGACGACACCCCGGCCCACCACACCCCGCTCCGCCCCCCGCTGCCGCACTACACCTCCTGGGCGGACGTCCCGGCCGGCATCTACGCCACCGCCACCCAACTCAAGAACCTCGACCTCCTCCGCACGCCGGGCCCGAAGGCTGCGACGGCCGCAACCGCCGCACCGTCCTCGCCCTGTACCGACTGGACGAATCCACCCCCACCCCGGCCACCGCCACCCAACTCGCCGCCGCCCGCGCCCGATCCACCACCCCACGAACCTGCCAGGACTGCGGCGCCCGACCCGACCACGCCCTCCTCCCCACCCCAGCCGGCCACCTGTGCCGCGCCTGCCACCACATCCACAAACTCCGCATCCTCCAGGACGACGCAGCCACCCGCCGCGCCTGGGCCCAGAACTGGGTCGCCACCCTCCTCACCCGCCCCATGGCCGTGATGCACGTCGACTACACGTGGCGAGGGACCACTCCCAGCGGCGCCCGCCGCCCGCCCTCCGCCGCCACGGTGACCGCCCTCGACGCAGCCGCCGGCACCTCGCTGCTTCCCGCGTGCACGATCCGCCTGGTCGGCGTTCGCTCCCGGGGTATCCCGGACGGGGCCTGGACCCGCAGGAAGGGGCGCAGCGCGTCAGGGAAGCCCTGGACGGCCGTTCCGTGACCGTGTGGGACGTCACCGACCTCCACCCCCTCCGGGACGGTCTCGCCCGCCAGAAGGCCGTCTGGCCCCTCCCGAATCAACAGGACTGGACAGCGGAGAGAGCCCGCCCCCGCGTGTACACGGTGCTGGAGCGGGCCGCCGATTGGCGCGGCGCGTTCACCGACCGGACGCCGTGAATTTCCCCTCCACCCGGGCCGCGCTGACCGACTGCTCTACCTCATCAGGGAAATCGCCGCTACCGCAGAGAAGGAAATGCCGCCACCACAGAAAGGGACTGAACTGAATCGAGAGGACCAAAGCAAGTCCCCTCTGGAAATGGAAACTGAGAAGGAATCCAAGCCTTTCCGAGGCAAGTAGTGGTCTAGACCTGTTTGGCGGTATGTTTCTGATGTACCGTCAGTTCTGTCTGGCCCGATTCGGTTCCGCGCTTCGCCTTCCGGTGTCGCGCACGCCATCACTCTTTGTGTATAATGGGCGTGTCAGTCGCCGAGGGCCGCGGAGCAGGGAGGGGCAGGGACATGGAGATCCACGCCAGCCACCACACCCCAATCCCCCTCACGACCAGCGCACTTGAGACCCAGACCCGCCGTCCTGTAGCCAGACCAAGGGCCAGGGCCGAAGGCCCGGCCCTTCAGGGGCCGCAGGCCCCGCAGTCACCGAAGGTGACTGCCGGACGGCCGGAGGCCGACCGCCGGGCCGAAGGCCCGGAGTCCCCCTGACGCCCCGTAGGGGCGTCGCGTCGTGTCTCCGGAGGAGACCGCGCG
>NZ_JCANTA010000061.1:0-4570 GCF_059570575.1 Streptomyces sp. CNX435
CGCCCGCGGTCCAGTCGATGTGCGATGAGGGTTCGTCCACGTGCAGCGTCTGTGGCAGCACGCCCTCGCGCATCGCCATGACCATCTTGATCACACCGCCGACACCGGCCGCCGCCTGGGTGTGCCCCAGGTTCGACTTCAGCGACCCGAGCCACAGCGGCGCGTCGTCCGGCCGGTCCTGGCCGTACGTGGCCAGTAGCGCCTGCGCCTCGATCGGGTCGCCCAGCGTCGTACCCGTGCCGTGTGCCTCCACGGCATCGACGTCCGATGCCGACAGACCCGCGTTGGCCAGGGCCTGCCGGATCACCCGCTGCTGCGACGGACCGTTCGGCGCCGTCAGCCCGTTGGACGCACCGTCCTGGTTCACCGCAGAGCCGCGGACCACCGCCAGTACCTTGTGCCCGTTGCGCCGGGCGTCCGACAGCCGCTCCACGAGCAGCAGCCCCACGCCCTCCGACCAGCCCGTCCCGTCTGCCCCGTCCGCGAACGCCTTGCACAGTCCGTCCGGCGCGAGCCCGCGCTGCCGGCTGAAGACGACGAACGCGTGCGGCGTCGGCATGACGGTGACGCCCCCGGCCAGCGCGAGGTCGCACTCGCCCTGGCGGAGCGACTGCGCCGCCATGTGCAGCGCCACCAGCGACGACGAGCACGCCGTGTCCACCGTCACCGCCGGGCCCTCCAGACCCAGCGTGTACGAGATCCGGCCCGACGCGATGCTGCCGAGGGTTCCCGTGCCCATGAAGCCCTCGTACTCGTCGGGCACGGACGGCAGCCGCGTCAGATAGTCCTGGTTGACCAGGCCCGTGAAGACGCCGGTCCGGCTGCCGTGCAGCGACTGCGGGGCCATGCCCGCGCGCTCGAACGTCTCCCACGCCGTCTCCAGCAGCAACCGCTGCTGCGGGTCGGTGGCGACCGCCTCGCGCGGGCTGATCCGGAACAGCGCGTGGTCGAACTCGGCGGCGTCGTACAGGAAACCACCGCGCCGGACGTACGAGGTGCCGAAGCGCGACGGCTCGGGGTCGAAGATCGCGTCCAGGTCCCAGCCGCGGTCCTCGGGGAACTCCCCGATCCCGGTGCGGCCCTCCGCCAGCATCTGCCACAGGTCCTCGGGCGAGGCGACCCCGCCGGGGAAGCGGCACGCCATGCCGACGATCGCGATCGGCTCGTCGTCCGCCGCGGTCGCGCGGTGCGCGGGCACGAGGGCCGCGGTGGCGGTCGCGTCGCTCTCGTCGAGGACGGTGGCGAGCAGGAAGTCCGCCAGCACCGCGGGGGTCGGGTAGTCGAAGACCAGCGTCGAGGCGAGGACGAGGCCCGTAGCGCCCGCGATGCGGTTGCGGAGTTCGACGGCGGTCAGCGAGTCGAAGCCCAGCTCCTTGAAGGGGCGGGTCGGGTTCACCGCCGCGCCGCTGCCGTGGCCGAGCACCGCGGCGACGTGGACGTTGACCAGGTTCAGTACGTGCTTGCGCCGGTCGTCCCGGCTCAGCCGGACGAGCTGGCCGGCCAGCCCCGAGCCGCCGTCCGCGACGGCGGAGGCGGCGGCCCGCCGGCCCCCGGCGCGTACCAGACCGCGGAGCAACGGCGGCACCGTACCGCTGACACGACTCGCGTCCACCGCGGCGGCGACCAGCATCGGGTGGCCACTGGCCAGCCCTTCGTCGAACAGGCGCATGCCCAGCTCGGTGCCCAGCGGCGTCACGCCGCCGCGCGCCAGTCGGGCGAGGGCGTCGGCGTCCATGTGCTGCGTGAGCCCGGACGCCTCGGCCCAGAATCCCCAGGCGAGGGAGAGCGTGGGCAGGCCGGCGCGGCGGCGCCGCGCGGCGAGGGAGTCGAGGAAGGTGTTGGCCAGCGCGTAGTTGGCCTGGCCGGGCGCGCCCATGACGGCGGCGGCCGAGGAGAAGAGGACGAAGGCGTCCAGGTCGGCGCCGGCGGTCAGCTCGTGCAGGTTCCAGGCCGCGTCGACCTTCGGGCGCAGCACGGACCGCAGCCGTTCGGGAGTGAGGTTGGCGACCGTCGTGTCGTCCAGCGCCCCGGCCGCGTGGATGACGCCCCTGAGCGGGTGTGCGGCGGGGACGGTGCCGAGGAGCGCGGCGAGCTGCTCGCGGTCCGCCGCGTCGCACGCCTCGATACGCACCCGGGCGCCCAGCGTCGTCAGCTCCTCCCGCAGCTCCGCGGCCCCGCTCGCGTCCGGTCCCGACCGGCTGACGAGCAGCAGGTCCCGTACCCCGTGCTCGGCGACCAGATGCCGCGCGAAGTGCCCGCCCAGCACCCCCGTGCCGCCCGTGATCAGCACGGTGCCGTCGGCGCGGAACGGGGTGGGCAGGGTGAGGACCACCTTGCCGATGTGCCGCGCCTGGCTGAAGTACCGCAGCGCCGTGCGCGCTTCGTGGAAGTCCCACGCCGTCACCGGCAGCGGCCGGATCGTCCCCGCCTCGCACAGCTCACGCAGCTCGGCGAGCATGACCTGAACCCGCTCCGGAGTCGCCTCCCCGAGGTCGAACGCGCGGTAGGAGACGCCGGCGTGGTCCGCACGGACCGCGTCCGCATCGCGGATGTCCGTCTTGCCCATCTCCATGAACCGGCCGCCGTCGCCCAGCAGCCGCAGCGAGGCGTCGACGAAGTCCCCGGCCAGGGAGTTCAGTACGACGTCCACCCGGCCCCCGGCGCCCAGGGCCGTACCGAAGTGCTCCTCGAAGTCCAGCGTCCGGGACGACGCGATGTGGGCGTCGTCCAGCCCGTACTCCCGCAGGACGTGCTGCTTGCCGGGGCTCGCGGTGGCGAAGACCTCCACGCCCCAGTGCCGCGCGAGCTGCAGCGTCGCCATGCCGACGCCACCGGCGCCGGCGTGGACGAGCAGCTTCTCGCCGGGCCGGATCCGCGCCAGGTCCGCCAGCCCGAGGTACGCGGTGAGGAAGACGATCGGCAGCGTCGCCGCCTCCGCGAAGCTCCACCCCTCTGGTACGGCCGTCACCATCCGCGCGTCGGCCTTGGTGACCGGGCCCGTGCCGTGGATCAGCCCCATCACCCGGTCGCCGACGGCGACATGGGTGACGTCGGGCGCCGCCTCCAGGACGACACCGGCGCCTTCGCCGCCGAGGGCGCGTGCGTCGTCCACCACGCCCAGGGCGACGGCCACGTCGCGGAAGTTCAGCCCCGCCGCGTGCAGCCGGATCCGCACCTCGCCGGGTGCGAGCGGCGCTTCCGCCTCCGGGAAGTCCACCAGGCCCAGGTCCTCCAGCGTCCCCCGGCCGGTGACGCCCAGCCGCGTACCGGCACCGTCGCCGGCCGCCGCGAACCGCTCGGCCCCGGGGTACCGGGTCAGCCGGGGCACGTGCGCGGCGCCCTCGCGCAGGGCGATCTGCGGCTCGTCGAGGGTGAGCACGGCGGGCAGCGCCGTCAGGCTGCCGGGATGTCCGTCGGTGTCGACGAGGACGATGCGGCCGGGGTTCTCGCTCTGGGCGCTGCGGAGCAGCCCCCACAGGGGGGCGTGCACCAGGTCGGCGAGCGACTCGCCGGGCTGCGCGGCGACGGCGTTCCCGGTGACGACGACCAGCCGGTCCCGGATGCGCGCTTCGTCGGCCAGCCACTCCTGCACCACGGCGAGGGTGTGCTCGGCGGCGGCCTGCACCTGCATCGGCACGGAACGGTCGGTGTCCACCGCGTCGAGCACGGCATGCGTCGGCCGTCCGTCCAGCCACCGCGCCGGCACACCGAGCGTCACGGCCTCCCAGCCCTCGCCGGCCGCCGCCTCGGGCGTCGCCTCCGGTACGGGGACGGGCGTCCACGCGACGGAGAACAGCGAACTGTGCGGGCGGGCGACAGCGGCGGCCTTGAGCTGCGCCGGGTCCACCGGCCGCAGGGTCAGCCGGCCGACCCGGGCGACGAGCTGGCCGGCGGGGTCGGCGAGGGTCAGCTCGGCGCTGTTCGCGGAGTGCCGGACGAGTCGTACGCGGAGGGCCGTCGCGCCGGTGGCGTGCAGCTCCACGTCGCTCCACGCGAACGGCAGCAGCACCTCGCCGGTTGCGGCGCCGTCGAGGGCAAGGGTGTGCAGGGCGGCGTCGAGGAGCGCGGGGTGCACGCCGAAGCCGTCGGTGTCGGCGTCGACGCGTACCTCGGCGAAGAGGTCGTCGCCCTGGCGCCACGCCGCGGTCAGGCCCCGGAAGGCGGGGCCGTAGTCGTAGCCGTGGGCGGCGAGGTCGTCGTAGAGGGTGTCCGTGGCCAGCAGGTCGGCGCCCGGGGGCGGCCAGGCGGTGAGCGCCCCGTCGGCGGCCGGGGCGGCGGGGGAGTGGGCGGCGAGAGTCCCGCGGGCGTGCGTGGTCCACGGCTCGCCGGCGTCGGCTCCCTCGGGGCGGGAGTGAACGGTGACGGTCCGCGCGCCGGTCTCGTCCGTCAGCCCGGTGATGACCTGGAGCTGGAGGGTGGTCTTGGCGGGGATGACGAGGCGGGCTTGGAGCGTCAGTTCGGTGAGGTGGGGGTGTGCGGTGTGTTCGCCGGCGTGGAGGGCGAGGTCGACGAAGGCGGTGCCGGGCAGGAGGACGGTGCCGTTGACGGCGTGGTCGGCGAGCCAGGGGTG
>NZ_JCANTA010000062.1:0-4524 GCF_059570575.1 Streptomyces sp. CNX435
ACGCCGATCCTGACGACGGATGCGCGGCAGCGGTCGGAGTCGAAGTCCACGCTGATCACCCTTGTCGAGCACGCCCTCATGGCCAGGCTGCGCTAGGGCCGGACAAGCCCTAACCGCGCCGGCCCGGCCCGACGGGTGCCGCGGGCCGGAGACTTCGCCAGGGGCGGGTCGCACCGCCGGTGCGACCCGCCCCTGCGGCGTTGATAACGTTTAGAAGCAGATTGGGGGGACTGGATGCACAGGACGCAGGCGGCCGACTCCGTTCCGCTGATGGGGTCGTTGCACTTTGTCGGTTGATGCCGCTTACGCCCTGTTTGACGGCACCTGCGTGATCGTACGAAGTCCGCGCCAGGCGTTTGGAATGTGCCGCCCGGCGTGCTGGAATTCGAGGAACTGACCCGAGAGTAGGCCGAGAGGTTGTTGGTCCGGTGAGGCGCAGCAGCAAGGGCTCCGCGCAGGAGGCGCGGGGCAACTTCAGCCCGCCGTCGCACGCGGCGGCGCCGCCCCCTGCCGGGGCCCGGCAGCCGGCCCCGCCACCGCCGAGCGGCAGCCGGCTGTCTCCCCGTAACTGGCGGGTGGCCACCCGGCTGAACGCGATCCTGCTGATCCCGGTGCTCGTGGCCCTGGCCTTCGCGGGCTTCCAGGTGAACAACTCCGTGGACACCTGGCGCGAAGCCCAGGACGCGGAGAACACCGCCAAGGTGGCCAAGGCCGCCGCCGACTACGCCGACCGCCTCATGGCCGAGCGCGACGTCTCCGTACAGCCCCTTCTCCACGGCGACCGCGAGGCGAGCCGGGTGACCGAGGCGCGCGAGGCAACCGACGCCGCCGCCGCCGAGTTCGACCGGCAGGTCGAGGACATGCCGGACAAGTCCAGCCTCCAGCGCCGGCTGAACGCCTTCCGGGACCAGGAGAAGAAACTGGACCAGCTGCGCCAGGCGGCGTTCACGCCCCAGGCGCCCGGCACCGACACCCACCTCGGGTACGCGCAGATGTACCGGCCGCTGATGACCTTCGCCAACGAGCTGGGCCTGGGCACCGGCAACATCACCAGCTACGGCCGCTCGATGTACGCGATCTCGCTGGCCAAGTCCGCCGCCTCGCTGGTCCGCTCCCTCGGCACCGAGCTGCTGGTCAGTCCGCCTGAGAAGGCCGAGGTGCTGGCCGAGGAGAAGACCGCGCTGGCCTCCTTCGCCTATCTGGAGCCCATCGCCCTCGACGAGTTCCGGACCGGCAGCACCGAGGCCGACAACCGCATGCTGAAGGACGCGCTGGCCGACCAGGAGGAGGAGGCCGGGCAGCAGCTCGCCGAGGCGCAGCGGGAGGCCGAGGACGGCGGCGGCGAGGTCGTCGCGCCGCCGGAGCCCTCGGCGATGCTCGCCGGCGTCGCCGGGATCGGCGAGGGCGCCACCCCCGAGTCGCTCGCCGCGGAGGGCATCACCCCGCAGACCTGGTACGCCGCCACCAGCGTGCCCATCGCCGCGTACCGCACCGTCGAGATCGAGTTCGCCGACCGCGCGGTGGCCGAAGCCCACGACATCGTCGAGTCCGCCAAGCGCGACACGGTCGTCGGCGCCGCGATCGCCGTCGGCGCGCTGCTCATCGGCTTCGTCATCGCCGCGATGATGGCCCGCTCCATGGGCCGCAGCATGCGGCTGCTGCGCAACTCCGCGTTCGGCATCGCCGAGCAGCGGCTGCCGATGCTGGTCGACCAGCTCTCCCGCACCGACCCCGGCCGGGTGGACACCCGGGTCCAGCCGATCCCGCTGCACAGCAGGGACGAGATCGGCGAGGTCGCGCGCGCCTTCGACCAGGTGCACCGCGAGGCCGTCCGGCTGGCAGCCGAGCAGGCGCTGCTGCGGGGGAACCTGAACGCGATCTTCACCAACCTCTCCCGGCGCAACCAGGGCCTCATCGAACGCCAGCTGGAGCTGATCTCCGGCCTGGAGGACCACGAGGCGGATCCGGAGCAGCTGGAGAACCTGTTCCACATGGACCACCTCGCCACCCGTATGCGCCGCAACGGCGAGAACCTGCTGGTGCTCGCGGGCGAGGACACCGGCCGGCACATGGACGAGGCGGTCCCGCTCGTCGACGTGCTACGCGCGGCGACCTCGGAGGTCGAGTCGTACGAGCGCATCGAGCTGGAGGGCGTGCCCGACAGCGAGATCCACGGCAGCGCCGTCACCGACCTCGTCCACCTCCTCGCCGAGCTGCTGGAGAACGCCACCACGTTCTCCTCTCCGCACACCAAGGTCCGGGTCACCGCCACCCGGCTGCCGGACCGGCGGGTGATGGTCGAGATCCACGACAAGGGCATTGGGCTGACCGCCGAGGACTTCGCGGACATCAACCACCGGCTCGCCAACCCGCCCACCGTGGACGTCGCGATCTCCCAGCGCATGGGCCTGTTCGTGGTCGGCCGGCTGGCCGACCGGCACGGCATCCGTGTGCAGCTGCGCCCCTCCGGCGAGCAGTCGGGCACCACCTCGCTGGTGATGCTGCCCGAGGCGATCGCCTTCGGCGGCTCGACCGGGACGCCCGAGCAGCAGGACGAGTTCACCGTCTCCCGCATCGTCGCGGACCGCCCGTCCTTCCAGCCCCCCGGCAACGGCTTCCCGGGCGGGCGCGCGCGGAGCGCGGCGGAGCTGGGCTTCGACGACTCCCCGTACCCGCAGGTCGAACCCCCGCGCTCGCCGATGCCGGCGCTCGGCGGCCAGGAGGGCGTCTTCGACCCCATCCAGCGCTCGCTGCTGCGGGAGGAGCGCCGGGCGGCGCTCGAAGCGGCGGCGCAGGACCGTGCCCCGAGCTTCCGTGATTCCGAAGCGGAAGATGTGGGCACTGATCCCTTCGCGCCCGGGGGTATCTCGCCGGGGCCCGCGTACGATACGTACGGCCACGTGGACCCCGACGCCTCGCCGAACTCCTGGACGGGGCAGGGCGCGTACGACAGCCCGGCGCGACCGGAAGCGGAATCGCCGGTGGAGCCGGGGAACGGCAGCCGGGGCTTCGGCTTCGGCGAACCGCAGCCGGCGTCGGCCGACGACGAGTGGCGGTCGGCGAACGACGAACGCTGGGAGCGCGCCGAGCAGGTGCGTGAACCGAAGGCGGGCGGGGTCACCCCCGCGGGCCTTCCCCGGCGGGTGCCCCGCCAGAACCTGGTGGAAGGCACCGCGGAGCAGCCCCAACTGGGGGGCCCACAGGTCTCCCGCGCCCCGGAGGACGTACGCGGCCGGCTGAGCAATCTGCGCCGCGGCGTCCAGCAGGGCCGCCAGCAGGGGCCGCAGCAGAATGACGGGCCGGGCATCAGCCCCGGCACATACGATCAGGAGCGTTAGGTGAGCCCGATGAGCCAGGCGGCGCAGAACCTGAACTGGTTGATCACCAACTTCGTGGACAACACCCCGGGGGTGTCGCACACGGTGGTGGTCTCCGCCGACGGACTGCTTCTGGCGATGTCCGACGGCTTCCCGCGCGACCGCGCCGACCAGCTGGCGGCGGTGGCGTCCGGTCTCACGTCGCTGACGGCCGGTGCCTCGCGGATCTTCGAGGGCGGCTACGTCAACCAGACGGTGGTGGAGATGGAGCGCGGCTTCCTCTTCATCATGTCGATCTCCGACGGTTCGGCCCTGGCCGTGCTGGCGCACCCGGAGTGCGACATCGGCCTGGTCGGCTACGAGATGGCGCTGCTGGTCGACCGGGCGGGCGCGGTGCTCACCCCCGATCTGCGTGCGGAGCTGCAGGGCAGCCTGCTGAACTAGCCGACAATCGATGCACGTTGCACGCTCGCCGGGCTAAGGTGCGTCGAGTGCAGTGATGCTCCGGCACGCCGTCGGGGAAGGGGAACGCAGTGGCAGCGCACCAAGAGGTACCTCACGGTGGTGAGGACTGGCGGTACGGCTACGGGCCGCAGCCGTCCGACCAGCCGGGCATGCCGCCGCACCACGGGATGCCGCCGCGGCCGGCCGCGCCGGGCGTACCGTACGCCGCCCCCGGCGTGCCCCCGTCCCCGGGGCAGCCCCAGCCGCAGTCGCAGCCCCCGTCTCCGTCTCCGTACGGCGGCGGCCACCCCGCGCAGCACCGGGGCCAGCCCGCGCCGCAGCCCGCCGCCCACGGCGGACGTGCGGCCAGGGGCCGGCAGTCGCGGCTGGTGCGCCCGTACGCGGTGACCGGCGGCCGGACCCGGCCGCGGTACCAGCTCGCCATCGAGGCATTGGTGCAGACCACTGCCGACCCCTCCGGGCTCACTTCCCAGCTCCCCGAGCACCAGCGCATCTGCCGGCTGTGCTATGAACTCAAGTCGGTCGCGGAGGTCTCCGCGTTGCTGACCCTCCCGCTGGGCGTCGCGCGCATCCTCGTGGCCGACCTCGCGGAAGCCGGCCTGGTCACGATCCACCAGCCGGGCGGCAGCGACTCCGCGGGGGGCCAGCCCGATGTGACTTTGCTCGAAAGGGTGCTCAGTGGACTTCGCAAGCTCTAGTGGTGTGGCCGGTTCTCCTCCGGCTCGTGCGACCACGTCGGCGA
>NZ_JCANTA010000063.1:0-3750 GCF_059570575.1 Streptomyces sp. CNX435
CCCAGCCCGGCGTTGTCGAGCGCCGCGCGGATGACGCGCTGCTGCGACGGCCCGTTCGGCGCCGTCAGCCCGTTGCTCGCACCGTCCTGGTTCACCGCCGAACCGCGTACGACCGCCAGCACCCGGCGCCCGTTCGCCCGCGCCACCGACAACCGCTCCAGGACCAGCACCCCGACACCCTCAGCCCAGCCCGTACCATCCGCCCCCGCCGCGAACGACTTGCACCGGCCGTCCGGCGCCAGGGCACGCTGGCGGCTGAACTCGATGAACGCCTGCAGCGCCGACATCACCGTCACCCCGCCCGCCAGCGCCATGTCGCACTCGCCCGTACGCAGCGACTGCGCCGCCAAATGCAACGCCACCAGCGACGACGAACACGCCGTGTCCACCGTCACCGCCGGGCCCTCCAGGCCGAACGTGTACGCCACCCGCCCCGTCGCCACGCTGCCCGCGCTGCCGTTGCCCAGGTACGGCTCCAGCTCCGCCGGCGGCCGGGGCACCCGGGCCGCGTAGTCGTGGTACATCAGGCCCGTGAACACGCCCGTGCGGCTGCCGCGCACCGCCGACGGGTCAATGCCCGCCCGCTCGAACGCCTCCCAGCTCGTCTCCAGCAGCAGCCGCTGCTGCGGATCCATCGCCAGCGCCTCACGCGGCGACAACCCGAAGAACCCGGGGTCGAAGTCCGCCGCCCCGTGCAGGAAGCCGCCCGACCACACCGACGACCGGCCCGCCCGGTCGGGGTCCGGGTCGTACAGCTCCTCCGGGTACCAGCCCCGGTCGGCCGGGAACTCGGAGATCGCGTCCCGGCCCGTTGCGACCAGCTCCCACAGTTCCTCCGGCGAGCCGACGCCCCCCGGGTAGCGGCAGGCCATGCCGATGATCGCGATCGGATCGTCGGCCGCGGCAGCGGCAGCGGCGGCCCGCCGCACCACCGCGGTACCCGCCTGCTCGCCCAGCCCGAACTCGCCCAGCCCGAACTCGGCGAGCAGGAACGCCGCCAGCGCCGTCGGGTTGGGGTAGTCGAAGACCAGCGTCGCGGGCAGGCGCAGCCCCGTCTCGCGCGCGAGGCCGTTGCGCAGGTCGACGGCCATCAGCGAGTCGAAGCCCAGATCCCGGAACGCCTGCGCCTCCGGCACCGATCCCGGCGACTCGTGCCCGAGTACGGTCGCCGTCTGCGTACGCACCAGGTCCAGCGCCGCCGCCGCCCGCTCGGCGCCGGGCAGGGCGGCCAGCCGCTCCCGCAGCTCCGGGGCCGCCGCGCCGCGCGCCGCGGCCGACGCCGCCCGCCTTCCGGGCGTACGGACCAGCCCCCGCAGTACGGGCGACAGCGCGCCGGCGTCCGCGAGGGCGGCCGGGTCCAGGCGTACGGGCAGCAGCACGCCGTCGCCGGACGCACCGGAGGCACCGGAGGCACCGGAGGCACCGGAGGCTACGGAAGATGCGCCGGAAGACCCGCCGGACGAGGCGGCGTTGCCGAACGCCGCCGCGCACGCCGCGTCGAACAGCGCCAGCGCCTCCGCGTCCGGCAGCGGCGCCACCCCGGACCTGGCCATCCGCGCCCGGTCCGCCGCCCCGAGCCCGGCGGTCATGCCGCTCGCCCGCTCCCACAGCCCCCAGCCGAGGGCCACCGCCGGCAGCCCCGCCGCCCGCCGGTGCCGGGCCAGGGCGTCAAGGAGGGCGTTCGCCCCCGCGTACGCGCCCTGGCCGGCGCCGCCGAGGACGGCGGCGGCCGAGGAGAAGAGGACGAAGGCGTCGAGCGGGAGTTCGCGTTCGACGGTCAGCTCATGGAGGTTGAGCGCGCCCGTCGCCTTGGGGGCGAGGACGCGGTCGAGCTGTTCGGGCGCGAGCCCGGTGAGCAGCCCGTCCTCGACGACGCCCGCCAGGTGGACGACGGCGGTCAGCGGGTGGTCCGCGGGGATGCCGTCGAGGAGCCGGGCGGTGGCGTCGCGGTCGGCGACGTCACAGGCGGCGACGGTGACCGTGGCGCCGAGGGCGGTGAGGTCGGCGGAGAGCGCGGGGGCGCCGGCGGCGGCCGGGCCGCTGCGGCCGGCGAGCAGCAGGTGGCGTACGCCGTGCTCGGTGACCAGGTGGGTGGCGAGGAGCCCGGCGAGCGTGCCCGTGCCGCCGGTGATCAGCACGGTGCCGTCGGGGTCCCACCGCGGGGCGGGCGGGTCCGCCGGTGCGGGGGGCCGGTGGCGTACCAGCCGGGGCGCGGTGAGGCGGCCGGCGCGGAGGGCGAGTTGCGGCTCGCCGGCGGCGAGGGCCCGCCGTACGGTACGTGCCACGTCCCCCGCGGCTCCGTCCTCGCCGACCTCGCTGCCCTCGTCGTCCACGCCGTCCAGGTCGACGAGGACGAAGCGGCCGGGCGCCTCCGACTGGGCCGAGCGCAGCAGTCCCCACACGGGGGCCGTCGCCAGGTCGGGTACGTCGCCGGGGCCGGCGGCGACGGCACCGCGCGTCAGCACGACGAGCCGCGAACCGGCCGCCGTCGCCCGGTCGTCCGCCAGCCAGGTGCGTACCACGTCGAGGGCGCGGTGGAGGGCGGCGGGCGCGTCGGGCGCCGGGCCGAAGGGCAGGACGACGGCCCCGGGGATCTCGGGGAGGGCGGCGATGTCGGCGATGTCGGTGATCTCCGCGATCTCGGCGGCACCCTCCGGGTCCGGTGCCGCCACGTCCACCGCGTCCACCGCGACCGGGGTCCAGTCCAGGCGGTACAGCGAGTCGGTCCGCCGAGCGAGCCGGTCCGCGTCGAACGGCCGGGTCACCAGGGTCTCGACCGTGGCGACCGGCTGCCCGAGCGCGTCGGCGACCGTGACCGTGACGGCGTCCGGCGCGGCCGGGGCCAGCCGCACCCGTACCGCGGTGGCGGCGACGGCCTCCAGCCGCACCCCGCCGAAGGAGAACGGCAACCCGGCCCGGTCCGGCTCCCGGCCGGGCCCGAGGCCGAGTCCGATGCCGTGCAGGGCGGCGTCGAGCAGCGCCGGGTGGATGCCGAAGCGTTCGGCGTCGGCGACGGCCGCCTCGGGCAGCGCGACCTCGGCGAACACCTGGTCGCCGCGCCGCCAGGCGGCCCGTAGCGCGGTGAACGCCGGCCCGTAGGACAGCCCGAGGGCGGCGAGTGCCGGATAAAGCCCGTCCACCGCAACCGGCTCCGCGCCCTCGGGGGGCCAGGCGGCCAGGTCGGGCTGGGCGGCCGGCACGGCGGGCACGGTGGCGGGGGCGGTGAGGCGGCCGGAGGCATGCTCCGTCCAGGGGCCGGGCGCCATGCCCGCGGGTTCGGGACGCGCGTGGACGCGTACGTCCCGCCGCCCCTCGGCGTCGGCCTCCGCCACCAGCACCTGGACCTCCACGGCCCCCGTCGCCGGCAGCTCCAGGGGCGCGTGCAGCGTCAGCTCCTCGACGGCCGACCCCTCGTCGTCGAGCCGCGCGCCCGCGGCCAGCGCCAGTTCGAGGTAGGCGGTGCCGGGGAGGAGGACGCGGCCGGCGACGGTGTGGTCGGCGAGCCAGGGGTGGGTGCGGAGGGAGAGCCGGCCGGTGAGGACGAGCCGGTCGCCGTCGGCGGGGCGGGTGGCGGTCTCGACGAACGGGTGCGCGTCACGGCCGGCGAGGGACGTGCCGGGGGCGAAGGGCGGGAGCCAGTAGTCCTTGTGCTGGAAGGGGTAGGTGGGGAGGTCGGTGAGGCGGGCGCCGGGGAGGAGGGCGGACCAGTCGGGGGTGGCGGCGTGGTGGGTGTGGAGGGTGGCGAGGGCG
>NZ_JCANTA010000064.1:0-3669 GCF_059570575.1 Streptomyces sp. CNX435
CCACCCTCCACACCCACCACGCCGCCACCCCCGACTGGTCCGCCCTCCTCCCCGGCGCCCGCCTCACCGACCTCCCCACCTACCCCTTCCAGCACCAACACCACTGGCTCGCCCCCGCCTCCACGACCGGCGACGTCACCCACGCCGGCCTCGGCCCCGCCGAACACCCCCTCCTCGGCGCCGTCGTCGAACTCGCCGACGCCACCGCCGACGGCCTCGTACTCACCGGCCGCCTCTCCCTCCACACGCACCCCTGGCTCGCCGACCACGCCGTGTCCGACGCCGTCCTCCTCCCCGGCACGGCGCTGGTCGAGTTGGCACTGCACGCCGCCCAGCAGCTCGGCGGCGGCCACGTCGACGAGTTGACCCTCGCCGTCCCGCTGCGTGTTCCGGCGGCCGGGGCTCTCGACATCCAGGTCGTCGTGGGGGCGGGTGACGCCGACGGCCGCCGGCCCGTCAGCGTCCACTCCCGCCCGGCCGGCGACGCCGACGCCCCGCGGTGGACCCGCCACGCCGAGGGAACGCTCCTCCGCGCCTCCGAGCCTCACCCCGAGCCCCGCCCCGAGCCCCCCGCCGACACCGCGTGGCCGCCGGACGGCGCCCACGCCCTGCCACTGACCGGTGCGTATCAAGCGCTGACCGAGCGCGGCTATCACTACGGGCCCACGTTCCGCGGACTCCGGCGGCTGTGGCGCGCGACCGGCGTCGACGAGCTGTACGCCGACGTCACCCTGCCCGACGACGCCCTCGCCGACGCCGATGCCTTCGGCATCCACCCCGCACTCTTCGACGCCGCCCTGCACGCCCTCGTCCTCGCCGCCGAGGCCGAAGAGGCGGACGCCGACGGAGGCGTCGCCGACGGCAAGGCCGTCCGCCTCCCCTTCGCCTGGGCGGGCGTGCGCCTGCACGCCACCGGCGCCACCACCCTGCGCGTACGCATCACGCCCGCCGGGCCGGACACGGTCGCCCTCCACGCCGTCGACCCGGCCGGGCAGCCGGTGCTCTCCGTGGACCGGCTGACGCTACGGGCGATCGCGCCCGACGCCGGGGCCGTGACCCCGACCGGCGACATGCTGTTCCGCCGGGAGTGGGTCCCGCTGCCGGACATGCCGCGTACGGAGACGGGCCGTTGGGCTGCTCTGCGCACCGCGCCCTGGGCCGGCTTCGACGGGCCCGTCTTCGCCGGCCTCGACGAGCTGGCCGCCGCCGTCACCACGGGCGGCATCGAACCGCCGGACGCGGTCTTCACCCCCCTCGCCCCCGCCCACGACCGCGACCGCCGCGACCCCGAGGCGGCGGAGACGATCCACGCGGCCTGTGCGGAGGCCCTGTCCCTCGTCCGGTCCTGGGTGGCGGAGGACCGGTTCGCCGACGCCCGGCTGGTGCTGGTGACGGCCGGGGACGCGGTGCCGGAGCTGGTACGGGCGCCGGTTCAGGCGCTCGTACGGGTGGCGGAGTCGGAGCACCCGGGCCGGTTCGTACTGCTGGACCTGGACGCGGCTTCGGCTCCCACTCCCGATCTCACCGCGGCAGCACTGTCAGCCGGCGAACCGCAGGTGGCGCTACGGGACGGACGCCTCTCCGCCCCCCGCCTGACCCGCCACCTCCCCGACCCCGAGTCCGAGTCCGACCACTCTCCCGCCGCCTGGGCCGCCGACCCCGACGGCACCGTCCTCATCACGGGCACCGGCACCCTGGCCGGCCTGATCGCCCGGCACCTGACCACCCACCACGGCGCCCGCCACCTCCACCTCGTCTCCCGCCAGGGCGACCGGGCCCCCCACGCCGCCCGCCTCCGGGACGACCTCGCCGCTCTCGGCGCCACCGTCACCGTCACCGCCTGCGACCTCACCGAGCCCGACGCCACCCGCGCGCTGATCGACGCCATCGACCCCCACCACCCGCTTCGCGCCGTCGTCCACACCGCCGGGGTCCTCGACGACGCACCGGTCACCACCCTCACGCCGGAACGCCTGCGCGCCGTCCTCGCCCCCAAGGTCGACGCGACCCTCAACCTCCACCGGGCCACCGCGCACCTCCCCGACGTCGCGTTCGTGCTCTTCTCCTCCACCACCGCCACGCTGGGCACCCCCGGCCAGGCGAACTACGCCGCCGCCAACGCCTTCCTCGACGCGCTGGCCCACCACCGGCCCCGTACCCACGCCATCGGCTGGGGTCTGTGGGCGGAGACGAGCGGCATCACCGGTCACCTGACCGAGCAGGACCTCGCGCGGATGGCGCGGCACGGCCTGCTGCGGTTGGAGACGCGGCAGGCCCTCGCCCTCTTCGACGCCGTGACCCGCGACGCGGCGCCCAGTCTCGCCGCCGTACGATTCGAGCCCGCCGCACTCCGCGCCCGCGCCGCCGACGCGACGCTGCCCCCGCCGCTGCGCGCCCTCGTCCCCGCCGCGACCGCCCCGCGCCGCGCCGGGCGGTCGTCGGGCGACGCCCCGGGCGTGCCGCTCACCCGGCGGCTCGCCGGACTCGGGACGAAGGAACGGAAAGCGGCCCTGCTCGACGTCGTGGCGGGCGAGGTGGCCACCGTGCTCGGCCACCCCCGCACCACCCCGATCGAGCCGACCCGCGGCTTCAAGGACCTCGGCTTCGACTCGCTGACCGCCGTGCAGTTGCGCAACCGCCTCGCCGACACTGTCGGCCGGCGCCTGCCCGCCACCCTCATCTTCGACTATCCGGACCCGCTGGCACTCGCTGACTACCTGGGCACCGAACTCGCCGACGACCGCGCCGAGTCCGCGCCCACCGCACTGCCGCCCGCCGCCGCCGTCGACGTCGACGTCGACGTCGACGTCGCGGACGATCCGGTGGTCATCGTGGGCATGGCGTGCCGCTACCCGGGCGGCGTCACCTCCCCGGAGGAGCTGTGGCAGCTCGTCGCCACCGGCCGGGACGCGATCAGCGGCTTCCCCACCAACCGCGGCTGGAGCCTGCACACCCTCTTCCACCCCGACCCCGACCACCCCGGCACCAGCTACGCGCGGCACGGCGGATTCCTGCACGACGCGGGCGGCTTCGACGCGGACTTCTTCGGGATCGGGCCGCGTGAGGCGCTGGCGATGGATCCGCAGCAGCGGTTGCTGCTGGAGACGAGCTGGGAGGCGTTCGAGCGGGCGGGGGTCGACCCGGTGGCGCTGCGCGGCAGCCGCACGGGCGTGTTCACGGGACTGATGTACCACGACTACGCCACGTGGCTCCCGGAGCTGCCGGACGAGGTGGCGGGCTACGTGGGCACCGGCAACACCGGCAGCGTGGCGTCGGGTCGGGTGTCGTACAGCTTCGGTCTTGAGGGGCCGGCGGTGACGGTGGATACGGCGTGTTCGTCGTCGTTGGTGGCGTTGCATTTGGCGGCGCAGTCGTTGCGGACGGGGGAGTGTGACCTGGCGTTGGCGGGTGGGGTCACGGTGATGGCGAGTCCGGGGACGTTTGTGGAGTTCAGTCGGCAGCGTGGGTTGTCGGTGGATGGCCGGTGCAGGTCGTTTGCGGCGGGGGCGGATGGTACGGGGTGGGCTGAGGGTGTCGGGGTGCTGGTGGTCGAGCGGTTGTCTGCCGCGCGGCGGAACGGGCATCGGGTGCTGGCGGTCGTACGCGGTTCGGCGGTGAACCAGGACGGTGCGAGCAACGGGCTGACGGCGCCGAACGGGCCGTCGCAGC
>NZ_JCANTA010000065.1:0-2235 GCF_059570575.1 Streptomyces sp. CNX435
CCCGAAGGCCGCTACACCTTCCCGGCGCACTCCGTCACCGTGCTGGACTTCGACCTTGCGTAAGAAATGCGGTCAAGGGACCACCGATGAACCCGATGGAGCCCGACCCGCGCGAGTTCATGCGCCGCCTCCGGGAACAGGCTCACATTGACGACACGGAGGAGATGAACGCGCCCACCGCCGAAACAGCCCGCGACACCCTGCCCCCCGCGAACGGCGCGAACGGGAATCCCCCCGATGCCGAGCGCCAACCGGCACACGGTGCCAACGGTCACGGACCCAGCAGCCCTGAGCGAGGCCGCCGCCGGGCGGCACACTGACGGTTTCGCGCTCCACCGCGAGAGCGGAACCTGGACGCGGGCCGGTCGGGTACGAGACCGCCCTCCCACTCTCGTACCAGACCGGGCCCGTGGCCCGCGGGTCAGTGGCCGGCGCTCATGCCGCCGTCGACGTGGAGGATCTCGCCGGTGACGAACGGCGCGTTCTCCAGGTAGATCACCGCGTCGGCGACGTCGCTCCGTTCGCCCATCCGGCCGACCGGATGCAGGGTGGCGAGGGCCTCGTGGGTCTCCTCGGGGTGCATGGGGGTCTTGATCGTGCCCAGGGAGACGGCGTTGGTGCGGATGCCGCGGGTGGCGTACTCGACGGCGAGGGACTTGGTGGCCGACTGCAGGCCGCCCTTGGTCAGCGAGGTGAGGACGGAGGGGACGTGGGAGTTGGCGTGGTCGACCAGGCTGGTGGTGACGTTGACGATGTGGCCGCCGCCCTGGTCGAGCATCTGCTCGATGACCAGCTGGGTGATGCGGAAGAAGCCGGCCAGATTCACACCGGTCACCGCGGCGTAGTCGTCCCGGGTGTAGTCGGTGAAGGGCTTGGCGACGAAGACGCCCGCGTTGTTGATCAGAGTGTCGACACGTCCGAACCGCTTGACGCCGGCGACGATGACGCGTTCGGCCGTGCCGGGATCGGCGATGTCACCCTGGACGGTCAGGACCCCCGCGTCGCTGGAGGGGGCGATCGTGCGCGAGGTGGCGACGACGGCGTAGCCGAGCTTTTGATAAGCGTCGACGAGGCCGGCGCCGATGCCCTGCGAAGCGCCGGTGATGACGGCGACCCTCTGGTTCTGAGTACTCATGATGACCTTCTTCGGGATGAGATGGGGACTCCCCGGCCGACGAGCGTGGCCGGGGTCGGGAGCCTCAGGTGTTGCGGGCACGCGCCCCCGCGCCCCGATCAGCGGCCAGGATGAAGGAACTCAGATGGTGATGAAGTTCCACTTGTGGTCGTCGAGGTCGCTGCATCCGTAGAGGGTGACCTTGGCGTGTGGTTCCTCCTTGCTCGTCCTGGCTACGTCGAGGCACATGTCTCCGCTTTTCTGGTTGCGGATCCAGTAGGTGCCGTTCGAGCGTCGGTGGAGCCACCAGCGCTGGTTGTCCTCGGCGCTCTCGCGGCAGTCGTAGACGTCCATCACCACACCCACCTGGCCCGGGCCCCGGTCGGGCACGTCCAAGCAGAGGCCGGACTTGACGTTGCGGATCACGTACAGGTCGGCCCCGCGGGTGCCGGCCCCCTTGTCGACCAGGTCCAGGACCCACTGCTGGTTGTCGTCGCCCGACGGCTTGCAGCCGGCGTCCCGGGTGCCGGTACCCGGTGAGCTCTTGCCGGTGCCGGGAAGGTCCAGGCACAGGTCGTACTTCTTGTTCCTGATCACGATCTCGTCCTTGGGGACGCGGGGATCCGCCCCGGTACTCGGGCCCGTCGGCGGCTTCGCACTCAGCGGCTCATCCGAGTCCTCCGTCTCCTCCGGTTCCTCCGGCTCATCCGTCTTCGGGGAGTCCTTTGTCTCCTTCGGCTTCGGCTTCTTCGCGTCGGACTCCGAGTCCGACGGGGAAGGCGAGGAGCCCGAAGGCGATGTGCTGGGGAACGTGGGATCGGGCACCCCGGGGTTGAGCTGCGTCGTCGGCCTCCCGTTCGGCTCCCGGGTGGCCCCGGCGGACTGGTTCAGCGGGTCGCCGCCTCCCGAACTGCCCAGCACTATCAGCGGTATGAGGATGACGGCCGCCACCGCGACACCCGCCGCCCCCACGAACGCGGGCCGCTTGAGCAGCCCGGGCGCCCGGTACTCGTCGTCGGACTGGCTCTGCTTCCCCCGGCGGCCGAACCCCCCACCGGATCCCCGGCCGATTCCCCGGCCGATTCCCCGGCCGAATCCCCGGCCGACGTCCTCGTCGGGGT
>NZ_JCANTA010000066.1:0-1482 GCF_059570575.1 Streptomyces sp. CNX435
GAAGCGGCCCCCCTTCTCCCGAAGTTACGGGGGCATTTTGCCGAGTTCCTTAACCATAGTTCACCCGAACGCCTCGGTATACTCTACCTGACCACCTGAGTCGGTTTCGGGTACGGGCCGCCATGAAACATCGCTAGAGGCTTTTCTCGACAGCATAGGATCATCCACTTCACCACAATCGGCTCGGCATCAGGTCTCACCCACATGAGAGACGGATTTACCTACCCCTCGGGCCACACCCTTACCCCGGGACAACCACCGCCCGGGCTGGACTACCTTCCTGCGTCACCCCATCACTCACCTACTACAAGCTCGGATCACCGGCTCCACCACACCCACCACATCCCGAAGGACACAACAGGGGGCTTCACGGGCTTAGCATCACCTGATTCAATGTTTGGCGCTCCACAGCGGGTACCGGAATATCAACCGGTTATCCATCGACTACGCCTGTCGGCCTCGCCTTAGGCCCCGACTTACCCTGGGCAGATCAACTTGACCCAGGAACCCTTAGTCAATCGGCGCACACGTTTCCCACGTGTGTATCGCTACTCATGCCTGCATTCTCACTCGCGAACCGTCCACCACTACCTTCCAGTGCGGCTTCACCCGGCACACGACGCTCCCCTACCCAACAACACACCCGTTAAGGCTCTTGTGCTGCTGACACGACTTCGGCGGTACGCTTGAGCCCCGCTACATTGTCGGCGCAGAATCACTTGACCAGTGAGCTATTACGCACTCTTTCAAGGATGGCTGCTTCTAAGCCAACCTCCTGGTTGTCTCTGCGACTCCACATCCTTTCCCACTTAGCATACGCTTAGGGGCCTTAGTCGATGCTCTGGGCTGTTTCCCTCTCGACCACGGAGCTTATCCCCCGCAGTCTCACTGCCGCGCTCAACTTACCGGCATTCGGAGTTTGGCTAAGGTCAGTAACCCGATAAGGCCCATCGCCTATCCAGTAGCTCTACCTCCGGCAAGCAACACACGACGCTGCACCTAAATGCATTTCGGGGAGAACCAGCTATCACGGAGTTTGATTGGCCTTTCACCCCTAACCACAGGTCATCCCCCAGGTTTTCAACCCTGGTGGGTTCGGGCCTCCACGACCTCTTACAGCCGCTTCACCCTGCCCATGGCTAGATCACCCCGCTTCGGGTCTAGAGCGTGCAACTCAAACGCCCAGCTAGGACTCGCTTTCGCTACGGCTACCCCACACGGGTTAACCTCGCTACACACCGCTAACTCGCAGGCTCATTCTTCAAAAGGCACGCAGTCACGACCGAAGCTTCCAAAAGAAACAACGGCGACGCTCCCACGGCTTGTAGGCACACGGTTTCAGGTACTCTTTCACTCCGCTCCCGCGGTACTTTTCACCATTCCCTCACGGTACTATCCGCTATCGGTCACCAGGGAATATTTAGGCTTAACGGGTGGTCCCGCCAGATTCACACAGGATTTCTCGGGCCCCGTGCTACTCGG
>NZ_JCANTA010000067.1:0-1156 GCF_059570575.1 Streptomyces sp. CNX435
TCCACTGCCACCGGAGAGGTCATGAGATTTTCCACGCGTGGGCGTGACCCCGGCGCAGCGCTCTTCCTGACGGTGTTCGGCCTGCTCACCGCAGCCGTGCCTGCCATCCCGGTCACCACCGCCCCCCATCCGCCGCTCCAGCCCATGACCGCCGCCGACCCCGACGCCTTCTCCCTCCGGTGGGGCGGTGACCGGCGCACGCAGGCCCGGCAGTTGAGGAGGACCGTGAACCCGCGCGGCACCCGGATCTCGGTGGGATCCATGCTGAACACGGCCAACCGCCAGGCTGAAACGGAGGGCGATAGCCATTGCCGCAGCAAGGCCACGGCCCACGACAGTGCTCTGATCGGAGCGCACGCGCTTGCCTACTATTGCCTGAATGACCGGGACACCGCCAACAGGCGGTGGACCCCGCAGGGGGTGAGCGGGACGGAGGACGCGCGGCCCGGAGCCGGCACGGTGGACGGGCACAAGGCCATCGTCTTCTCCTGGCACTCGGGCCCGGCGGGACATGACGGGACGGGCACCCGGCTGAGCTTCCTCGACCGCACCACGAACAAATACATCCACGTACTGCTCGTGCGTCCGAACAGCGCCGGCACCGATTACAGCGAGGTGAACACCCACGCGGGAGGCATCGTCTGGTACCGGCACCACCTCTTCGTCGCCGGTCCCAGAAGCGGCGTGCGTGTCTTCGACACCGACAACCTCCTGCGGCTGGCGCACAACCGGAAGGGGAACGTCAGCCCCGACTGCGCGACCGGGCGTCACCACGGCGAGTACTGCGGGCGCGGCTACCACTACCTGCTGCCCGAGATCGGCCGGTGGAACAATCAGAGGGCCGGCACCCGCTATGACTCCATGTCTCTGGAACGCGCGCCCGGACGGAACCCTGTCTTCCTGACCAGCGAGTTCCGGACGACCAGCGTCGGCCGGGTGGCCCGCTGGGCGGACAGCGACATGACCCGGTTCGATGGCGCGATCCAGCCGTACAGGGCCTGGCATCAGCCCGTCCGCTACGTCCAGGGCGCCTTTTCGCGTAGCTGCTACTACTTCAGCACGGGCGGAGAACACAGCGGCAACCGCGACCTGGTCCGGGCCGGCACGCCGGGCGACAGGACGCCGGCATCGCAGCGCGGCGGCCGAGGGCTCCAGG
>NZ_JCANTA010000068.1:0-1075 GCF_059570575.1 Streptomyces sp. CNX435
TGCCCGATGCGGTGGAGACCGTCTGGCCCCGCACCGTTGTGCAGACCTGCATCGTCCACCGAAGCTGTCAAGAAACAACGTGTTGCTTCTCAACTGGTAGATCGTTTGCGGGGCATGGGCGTATCCGAGGCGGTCAGGGGCCAGCTGGTGCAGCGCTTCGAGGCGCTTCTCCCGCATCTGAACGAGAGGCAGCGAAGGCTGGCTGTGGCGACCGAGGCCCGGCTCCTCGGGCATGGCGGCGTCCGCTGGGCGGCCCGGACTGCCCAGGTCAGCGAGACCACGGTCCGCAAGGGCATCGCCGAACTCGCGGCGGCCGAGCCGCTGCCCGAGGGGCGGGTACGACGCTTGGGCGGCGGCCGGAAGCGGGCCGATGCCCTCGACCCTCAGCTGGTCCCGGCGCTGATGGCGCTGGTCGAGCCGGACGAGCGCGGGGACCCGATGTCGCCGCTGCGGTGGACGACGAAGTCGCTACGGCATCTGGCGGCCGAATTGTCCCGTCAAGGGCACCGGGTGACCGCACCCACGGTTGGCCGCCTGCTGAAGGAGAACGGGTTCAGCCTGCAGGGCACCGCCAAGATCCTTGAAGGTGAGCAACACCCCGACCGGGACGCGCAGTTCCGTCACATCAACGAGCAGGTCAAGGACCACCAGGCCGCAGGCGAGCCGGTGATCAGTGTGGATGCCAAGAAGAAGGAACAGATCGGGCTGCTGCCCATGTCCGGGCGGGAGTGGCGGCCGGGCAAGCAGCCGCTCGCGGTCGAGGATCACAGCTTCTTCGCCGGGCCGCACGTGGACGCGGTGATCCCGTACGGAATCTACGACATGACGGCGAACTCCGGCTGGGTCAACGTCGGCACTGACCACAACACTGCCGTGTTTGCCGCCTCCTCGATCCGCCGCTGGTGGCACGAGCGTGGCCGGCACGACTACCCGCAGGCCAGCCGCCTGCTGATCACCGCGGACGCCGGGGGCTCGAACAGCGACCCGCAGGGCATCGCCCATGCCCCGCGCGCGATGTGGTGGGACATCCTCTCCGACTGCCACACCATGGAAGGCGCGCGCCGCCTGGCGGGCC